>SAAJ01000063.1 GCA_009929485.1 Negativicutes bacterium | reverse complement strand
GGAGCTTTTCGAAGACTTTCTCGACTCTGCTTATGCTGCTTGATTTAAACTACTGTTCTACTTTACCAAAGTGTTCAACTTGCACTTGCAATTTACGAACAATAAAAAAATAAATAATTTGCTGGAAGAGCATCGATATGATAGAATTATAGAAAAATACTGTATGATTATAACAATTACATAAAAGCAAACTCGCTGAAAAGCGAGGACGCAAAGCTACGGATCTAACGGTAGAGCCTATGATCGCCGGGCTGCCGCTTTTCAGAGGAGCGTTACGTAACACCTGCTTCTTGCGCAGGTGCTTTTTTATACCGCTACGGTGTAACTCATATTTTGGGGGTTGTTTGGTAAAAGGTACTGAGTTGGTCGGAAATGGAGTGAAGGTATGTTATGACAAAATTGAAGTATCGTTTGATTGCCGCGATGGTGGCCACAAGTTTTGCTTGTATTCTGATTCTCTCTTGTTTTTCAATTATCAATACCATTCAGAAAAACGAGCAGGGTACGAAAGAATACCGGACTATGCTGTATGATCAGTTTGACCGGAGCATCAAGTTGGAGGTGGAAACAGTCCACAGCCTGGTGCAGCGTGTTTATAATCAGCAACAAAAGGGGCTTCTTTCTGAAGCGGATGCCAAAAAACAGGCGGCCGATTTGGTGCGCGACTTGCGTTTTGATAATGGCAACTATTTTTGGATTGATACGGCTGAAGGCGTGAATGTTGTTTTGTTGGGGCGTGATGTGGAAGGCAAGAACCGGCTTAATATCGTGGACCCAAACGGCAAAAAGTTCATCCAGGAGATTATTGCCAGCGGCCTGAAAGAGGGCGGCGGTTATGCCGACTTTTCTTTCCCCAAGCCGAACGAAACAGAATCTTTGCCTAAACGCAGCTATTCGTTGCTGTTTAAGCCCTATAACTGGGTGATTGGTACCGGAAACTGGGTAGATCATATTGAAAAAGACGTGCAGGTCAAAGTAGAAGAAAATAAACGTCAAGTAAGTTATGATATCACGTTAACGGTAGTAATTGCCTTGATTGCTTTGGGCTTGGTCAGCGCTTTCGCTATGTACATTAGCCGCAAAATTTCCGAGCCGGTGGTCAAGGTGGCGGAGGGCGTGAAGCAGATTGCCGCCGGTGATTTGGGAATTGCGGACCTCGAAGTGGGATCGAAGGACGAAATTGGCCAATTGGCGTATTCCGTCAATGAAATGAAGCAGCATTTAAAAGAGCTCATTCGCGGCATTGCCAATTCCTCCAGCCAGGTAGCGGCGGCCAGTGAACAGCTGACGGCCGGGGCGGAACAGTCAGCGCACGTAGTGACCCAGGTAGCGGAGTCGATTAATGAAGTGGCCCAAGGGGCGGAAAAACAGATGCGGGCGGTCACTGAGACGTCCAGTGCGGTGGAGCATATCTCTTCCGGCATGCAGCAGGCGGCGGCAGGTTCCGCGCAGGCAGCGGAGCACTCTACGCAGGCAGCGCGGAAAGCCAAAGAAGGCGATTTGGCCGTAGGCCGGGCGGTGACGCAGATGGCGTCCATTGAAAGGACCGTGAACAATTCGGCCCAGGTGGTGGCGAAACTGGGCGAGCGTTCCAAAGAAATCGGGCAGATTGTCAGTGTTATTTCCGGTATTGCCGGGCAGACGAACTTGCTGGCGTTGAATGCGGCCATCGAGGCGGCCAGAGCCGGCGAGCAAGGTCGCGGTTTTGCCGTAGTCGCGGACGAAGTTCGCAAGCTGGCGGAGCAGTCGCAAGAAGCGGCGCAGCGCATTGCGGAACTGATCGGAGAAATTCAAGGCGATACGGATCAGGCGGTGGTCGCTATGAGCGAAGGGACGCGCGAAGTGAAGGTAGGCAGCGAAGTAGTAACCGCGGCCGGTCAGGCATTTGCGGAGATTACCGAGTTGGTAGCGCACGTTTCGGAACAGGTCCAGGATATTTCCCAAGTAATGCAGCGCATGTCTCAAGGCAGCGAGAAAATCGTCACTTCGGTCCATACGGTTTCCAATTTGAGCGAAGCGGCCATGGGCGAAGCGCAGACGGTTTCGGCGGCAACCGAGGAGCAGTCGGCATCGATGGAGGAAATCGCTTCTTCCAGCCGGGCGCTGGCGAATTTGGCGCAAGATTTGCAAGAAGCAGTGAACCGTTTCCGGCTGTAATAAAGAATAGAAAAAACCGCGCAGGAAAATTTTCCTGTGCGGTTTTCTTTTCGGTTTACGGCCAAAGTGCGTCAAGTTCTTTTTTTGTCTTGCTTAGAAAGGCGGTTCTGATTAGGGAAACGGCTTCTTTTTTTTCTTCTAATTGACTGGTGATGGCTTTAGCCTGCTTGAACGCCGCTGTATATTCCGCTAAAGAGGAATAGCTGGCATGGGAAGAATCCAGCTGTTTGCCTAAAGATGCGAGTGCTTTCAGTTTTTGAGAGGCAGCCATGCAAGCGTTTAGGTACTGGGCCTGGGCGGCACTGTATGCGTGTAATTCACTAAGAGCAATAGTTAGCGTCTCTTTAATTTTTGCGGCGCCGGACGTGGGCGGAATTGTTTCGGATAATTGCGTTTCTAGTTCGCTGAGGGTGTTTTGAATGCGCTCGCATTCGGCGATTTGCCCTGGCAGAAGCTGTTCATCGCTATCGCCTAAGTCATAAATCGCTTCTAAATTTTCCTGTAGGGCGTTCATTGTCTGGTAGGCAGGTAAAATGGCAGCGCTATATTGTTTGGTTTGATAGTGCTGATAGCCCCAGTAAAGGCCCAATAGTAAAAGCAGCAGTAAAATGAATGCATTCGGTCTGCGCCGCATGGGCTTAGGGCTCCATGCTTTGTTGATTTAGCCAATTGATGGCGGCTTGGTTGAAGTTTCCTTTGGTATTGCGGGTAACGCGGTCAATCAACAGATAATCGCTGTGCTGGATGTGCCGGGCCAGGGTCAAGTGAACGGTTGAGGCGGATTTGTCGGTATTTAGAAGCCAAACAGAGCTCATCAGTTGGTGCGTGTCGCCGAGATTTTCAATGGCGTTAAAAAAATCGGGGTATTCTTGCTGTGGTTGGTTGAAATCATAAGTGATTAAAAAAAGCATGATACAAGCCTCCTTTTTAGATGGGGTAGGTTGTAATTCAATTTTTTTATATTTCAATATCCAAGGAGAAAATCCTCTCTAAAATTCTGAAAAAATCATGCGTGCGTGCAGAAAATTAAACAGTGACAGTTATCTTGCCGGGACATCTTTGGTGACCGGGGAATGTATGCTGCGCTTTCTTGTCACAATAGGACTTTTCTATTGGCGAAGTGAGTGCTATAATGCAATAAAGTGAGTGATATAATAGAATAAAATGAGCGGTATAATGAACTTGCAATTGCTAATAAGAGTAGTTGCTACTAGAGCAGAAGAAAGAATAGGAGTGAGAACGTGGTTGGGAAAAAGGTGCGCATTCTTCGTGGTAATTATTGTGGAGAAATAGGCGAAGTTGTGGAACGAATCTTTTTCGGTCAAATTCAAGAACCGGTTTATAGCGTGTACATAGGCGGCGTGGATGTTGTTTCCTGCTGTTGTGATGAATTTGAAGTTTTATGAGATGTGTGACCAAGCAGCCATTCCTTGATCGGATGGTTGCTTATTTTTTTCTTATGAAACTAGGCGTTGCATTGACAGATGGTGTGGCGAGTACTATTCTAAGCAAGGAACGAAAATGGAAATTTACAGTGCCAAGAAAAGAAGTTTAGCCGTAGGAAAGGACGAAGCATGAGTTACAGCGAAGAACCAAGACTTACCAGAAGAAAACCCAAGAGGCGTATCCGCAAGCTGCGAGTGGCCATGCTCTTGGGAGCTATTTTTTTGCTTGTTGGAGTTGTATTTGCAGTTTGGAATGGCGGGACTTCGCTGTTGGATGTAGTGGCGAAAAATCGCATAAATATTTTGGTGCTGGGCGTGGACGAGCGGGCGGACGATGTAGGGCGTTCGGATACGAGTTTTGTGGTAACCTTGGATACGGAAGCCAAAAAGATAACTGTTTTATCTATTCCTCGTGATTCGCGGGTGAAGATTGCCGGACATGGTTGGGATAAGTTTAATCATGCTTTTGCTTTTGGCGGACTGCCGCTTTCTAAAAGTACAGCGGAGAACTTACTGGGCGTTTCCATTCAATATACAGTTACCATTGATTTCAAAGGCTTTATGCGGATGATTGACGCCCTGGGCGGGATTACGATTGACGTAGAAAAGCGGATGCGTTACTCCGATCCCTATGACGATGACGGCGGCCTGGTAATTGACTTGTATCCAGGGGTGCAGCGTTTGAGCGGTAAAGAAGCCATCAAGTATGTGCGCTACCGCGACGAAGAAGGCGATATTGGCCGTGTAGCCAGGCAGCAGAAATTCTTGAAAGCCCTATTGAAGGAGCTGGCATCGCCGCAAACGGTGGTGCGTCTGCCGGAACTGGCAAAAGAATTTTATGGGGCTGTGAAAACCGACATGCCTTTGTCGAAAATCTTGAAACTTCTTCCGGCGGTGCAAGAAGCGGCCTCGTCTGGGTTAGCTACGGCTACGGTTCCTGGCGCGCCTCTGTGGATTAAGGAAGTCAGTTATTGGCAGCCGAATATCGCGGAGCTGCGCTTGAAAGTAGCTCAGATTCAGGGCTTTACGAACGATGAAAGTTATATGAAGAAAAGCGAGCAATTAGCGCGGGAATATAAGCAGGCGATTCCTGCAGACGCAAAGGCGGAATATACGCCGACTGTCGAGACAAAGGCGCCGGTTGCGGAAAAAACGCCGCCTGCTGCTACGAAAACACCGGCAGCTGACGCTGCTGCGAAAAAGACAAAGGAGCCAGCGGCAGATACAAAGACGCCGATCGAGAAGCCTAAGAGCACGACGGGAGCTTCGACGACCACTACAAATACGAATTCCAATACGAGCGGCGGCAAAAACCCATAAGCAAAACCCAGCCAGAAGCGCGATACTAGCGCTTTCGGCTGGGTTTTTCGATGCATAGCAGTTAGAATTTCTGTTTCAGCGTCAGCTGCGTTTGACTGCGGGGGCGAACCTCCAAGGTGCGTGAATCGTCCTTATCCAGGTTGACGTTGACGCCGCCGCCTTTAATGGTGACGCCGGGAAGTATTTCCTTGCTTTTGGTTTCTTCTTTTTTTATGGACATGTTTTGAGTGGACAAGTCGACGGGTTCGGACTCTGGTACTGGTATTTTGCCGTTGAGGCTGTGCGGTTGTGAGAGGTGCATCTCGCCGGACGGCGCAGGGGAAGTGGAGCCGGCTGTTTTTTGCTTGCTGGCGGTTATAAGCGGCAGCGCAGTTTCTTCGCTTTTAACCGTCTTGTCAGCAATTACAGGCGTGGAAAGCGTCAAGTTTCTATTCGTTTCTGTTTGAGGAGCGGGGACCATCACATAATAAGCACCCCAGCCAAGTAAAGCGATCGCTAGGAGGGCTGCGAGGTTTTGTAAGTACTTGTTCATCGGTTCTCCTTCTTCGTAAGTAGATATAATTTATAAAAGTTCTGCATGGCTGGGAAGAGTTCCTGCTGGCTGTGTTTTTCTAAACGGCAGGAGAGAACAAGATCGCGACTTTTGGCGGCAGGATTTTTTGGTTTTTACAAGAATATCCATCCAATATGACTAGAAAATGCGGAGGTGCGTGCATGGCAGGTGCGGGAATTATTGGGTTGGGACATTATGCGCCCCAAAGAATCGTGACAAATAAAGAGCTGGAGCAGCGCCTGCAAATGCCGGCGGAAGTTATTTTAGAGCGCTGCGGCATCCGTCAGCGTCATATAGCCGCGCCGGAGGAGGCTACTTCGGATTTGGCGCTGCAGGCGGCCCGCAAAGCCTTGGCGGACGCGGGGGTAGAGGCCAGCGAATTGAATTTGATCATTGTAGCGACGTCTACTTCGGATCGCCTTTCGCCGGGGTCTGCGGTCTCCGTACAGGCGGGCCTTGGCGCAACGAAAGCAGCGGCGTTTGATTTGTTGGCGGCTTGTTCCGGTTTTGTATATGGTTTGGTGATGGGCTGCCAGTTGATTAAAAGCGGCTTATATAAAAAGGTGCTGGTCATTGGCGCGGAGACGGTGTCGAAATTTGTCGATTGGCAGGATGCGAACACATCTATCTTGTTTGGCGATGGAGCCGGAGCGGCGGTTTTGGGCGAAGTTCCGGACGGCTATGGCCTTTTGGGTTCGGATTTAGGCACGGATGGAACCGAAGCGGAAGTGCTGCAGATTCCAGCAGGAGGCAGCCGGTTGCCGGCGTCGGCGGAAACCGTTGCTAAAGGCCTGCATTATACAGCCATGGACGGGCAGCGCGTGTTTATTTTTGCGCTGCGGACGTTGGGGGCTTCGGTGAAGCGGTCCTTGGAGGCTGCCGGGTTGGACGTGGCGGATGTGGATCTCTTAGTACCGCATCAAGCGAACCTGCGCATTATTGAATCAGCAGTGCAGCGCTTGCAATTTCCCATGGAAAAAACCTTTATCAATCTAGAGCGCTATGGCAATACTGCCGCCGCCTCTATTCCGATCGCCCTTAGCGAAATGAAAGCCCAGGGCCACTTGGCGCGAGATCAGCGCCTGGCTCTTGTGGGCTTTGGCGCGGGTCTTACGTGGGGTTCGTGCGTGCTGAAATGGTATTAGAACCATTGCTTTACTAGGGAGGAGAACGGGTGGAGGAAAATAGTTATGCCATACGGAGAGCTATAGCGGAGGATGCAGAGTTAATTGTCAGCTTATTTCGGGAAACCTATGGCGATAAATATCCTCACGCTGAGATGTACCGCCCTGAAGTATTGCAAAAACGGATTGACAAGAAGGATGTGCAAGCGCTGCTGGCCAGTGCGCCTGACGGCCGGCCTGTAGGTTATTTTGCGAGGGAGAAAACAGCCCCGAATCCGAATCTTTGGGAAGAAAAAGGGCTGGTGGTAGTGCCGGACTATAAGCAGACGTCCGTGGGGCTGGAGCTGATGAATCGGATGCAGGAAGCGGGTTTTATCAGCGGCAGTGGTGTGTTTAGCTTTCCTGTATGCTATCAGTATTTTTCGCAGCTGGCCTGTGTGAAGCATGGCCGCAGCGATGTCGCTTTGTGCCTGGATCTAGTGGAGGGAAGTATTTTCAAGGAGCGCCAAGCGGGACAGGGACGCGTGGCTTGTTTGTTGAATTTTTCCGAGTACACGGCGCCTTCTGAACCCATGTACCTGCCGGACGTATATGCTGAAATGCTGCGGGAGCTGGCGGCGCCTTTACAAAAACGTGTTTTTAAAGAAGCCGTCGGATGTTTGCCTGCAGAGGGGAAAACCGTGCTGGAAGCTCCAGGGTTGCCGGAAGCTGGCAGTTGGAGCGTGGCCGTCCGGGAAGTTGGCGCCGATTGGCCGCAGTGTTTGCAAGAACTAGTAGCACAGGCGCAACGGCAGCAGGTAATTAGTTTGCGTTTTATTATTAATGCGCATCGAGCTGCCGCGGGAGCTGCGGTAGAGGAGCTTCGGCAACAGGGTTTCTTCTTTGGCGGTTTGGCGCCTCGTTGGTTTGGCAGCGACGGGATCATAGTGCAAAAGGTATTTCATAAAGAACCGGACTTTGCAGGCATCCGGCTATACTCTCAGCAGGCGAAAGAACTTTGTTCTTTTATTCGCGCAGACAGGAAAGCCGTACAAAGGATACATGCCGAAAAAAGATAAAAGAAGGAGGAAGATACTATGACAACGATGGAAAAGGTAAACAAGATCATTTTGGACTTGAAGAAGGGCAAGGTTACGGAGGATATGCTGCAGCCTTCGGCGGAATTGGCAAAGGATTTGCATATGGATTCGCTCGACATGGCGGAACTGCTGGTTATGGCGGAAGATGAATTTAAGGTGAAAATTTCTTTGGAAAAAGTAGGCGGTCTGAAAACCTTGGCTGACGCCGTGCAATATGTAGATAGCTTGCTGTAAGTTAAAAATCCGCTGGCCTGCTGGCTGGCGGGTTTTTGGTTATTTTAGAAAGATTGTTTGCTGCATGGGAAAATGTTGTTATACTAATATACGTCATCGAGATATTTCGATTTATGGAGTGCTTTTCATGCAGATAAAAAACCGATTTTTTCTGGAAAAACTGCTGCTGGCGTGGGCTGTTGCCGGCATTATTTTAGCGCTGGTAACCTCTGCGATGTATTTGCTTTGGCCGGGCTTTGGCGAGCAAGGAGAGGTCAACTTTGCGTCAGTGGCCTGGCTGGTCAGCAACGGGCAGCCACTTTATACGGACGTGGATGCAGCCGAACGATATAGTTTGCAGCATGGCCCGATTGTCTATTTGTTGATCGGCGGTATTATGCAACTGCTGGGGCCAAGCTATGTTACGGCTAAATTGTCCGGCGTGGTCATGTTTTGGCTGATTTTGGGGCTGTCTTTTGTTATGTTCAAGAGAGCTGGCGGCAGAAGAAAAGCTTTGATTTTTACAGGCCTAGAAGCCTGGCTCTTGTTTCACTGGCACAACTCTTGTTATATTCGGCCGGATGCTATGCTGGTGGTTTGCATGCTGGTAAGTTTGTATGCCATTACCTGTATTCGAAACAAGACGCTTATGTTGGCAATTTGCGCCGTTGCGTTTGGCGTAATCATCAATCTTAAAATTCACGGTGTTATTTATTTGCTGCCGCTGCTGGTGCTTTTAACTAAATTTCTAACAGTCAAACGGTTTTTGGCAGCCTCTTTATTGACGGCTTTTGTGGGAGGGCTTCCTTTTTTGCTGCATCAGGTTTCTTTGGGCAATTATATTTTTTGGATTCAGACATCCGTGCAGCTGGCTGCGAGTGACCCAGTGTCTACTTTACGCAACTTTATGCCTAAATTGGCGGCGATTTTGATTTTGGCTTTGCTTCCGTATTGCTTTGCGGCAGTGCGGGGTATTAGCTTGCGCAGCTATTGCCGACACAATAGGGTGGTGTTGGCGGCGTTGCTGTTGGGCATTTTAGCCGCTTCTATTATTGGTTCTAAGCCGGGAAGCGGCACCAATCATCTCATGCCCCTCATTCCCTTTTATTGTTACTTGCTCCTGCGGTTGAGCCAGGAAAAACCTGCGGCAGATGCGGCGGCAAGTACGGGATGGATCTGGAAACGCAGAATTTGCGGCATTGTTTTAGGAATGTTGTTTTTACTGGTTACCTTAGGGGGCGCCCACAAAGAACTAACGTTGTTGAAAATGGCGTTGACCGATGACCGCGCGCCGATTCAACAAGAGCTGGCGGAAATTGAAAAAAGATACGCCGGTCAGACGATGGAAATCGGTTATGGTGAAAAAGGGAATCGCGTAATTACAGATTGTATCCCACTGTTAGTGTTTCGCGGGCAGCCGTTGTTGATTGAAAAGGTTGCCTTGGGCGATATGCTGGCGGTGAAAGTCCCTATTCCTGCCGCTACGGTACAGGCGTTGCAGGACGGATATATCCAGGTCTGGTTGATTCCTGCGGGACAAGAGCCATTTCCTTGGATTAGAGAAGAGGCCTTTGTGCAAGCTTTTTTACAGAACTATCGCTTAGAAGAGCGAACAACTCATTTTGACGTTTGGACATATAAGCCCAAAATGTAAAAAGAAGAATCGTTGGCTGAATTTGGCGCAACGGTTCTTCTTCTTTTTGTATTCTTTATCATAGCGGTTACTGCTGCTTGTTAGGACAGTGACGGATAGGTGAAAAGCAGGAAATGAGCGGTATTTAACGCAAAATGCAGTAAGATAGAAGCTTCGATACAGCCTGTTTTTTGATAGACCCAGCCGTAACCTAGGCCCGCAAGGGTGACGAAGGCTACATACAGCGGTCCGCCGGCAAAATGAGAGAGACCATAGACTAAGGAAGCCAGCGCAAGGGGAAGTTCTTGTTGCAAGGGACGGTTTTTCCAAAGAAGGGCGAGCTGTTGCTGCAAGAAGCCGCGGAAAAAGGCCTCTTCTGCAGTGCAGACAAAGAGCAGGTTCGTGAGCATCCATAATAAAGTATAAGATGGCAGCTTAGGGTCCCAGTGGACTTTGCCGGAGGCAAGAGCCAAAATAAAAATAAGGAGTAAAAAAAGAAGACTGCGGGAGAGCAAAACCTGCAAGAGTTGACGCCATTCTTGGCGTCTGGAAAGTCTGGGAACACACCAGCCAAGAAGACCTAAAGCGACGAGGGTTTTATCCAAATTTAGATACATGGTGAACGGAAGCCCGTCGGCGCTGACGGCCATGGCATCAAGAACTTTGAGATTTTGAAAGCCCGGCAATAAATGAGCGCCTAAGAGTAGGGACAAGGCGGCGAGTAGAAGTGTGAGCCATTTTTTCTTGGCTCCCGTCGTCCGTGAAAAGAGGTAAGCGATAAAAAGATATAAAACGGCTAGTCCCAGGCCGAGCGGAGTCAGCTGGCCGCTTATAAGTGCGATAAAGCCTGCGGAAGCGGCAAGGATAAGCCAAAGAGGTTGGCCCCATATAGAAGCTGGAAGCCACAGGCAGGCGACGGCAAGATAGAGAACGCTATAGCAAAGAAGCGTGGAAAATGAATAGGGCAGCGAGATGTTCATTTCGTAGTGCCTCCTCAAAAGCGGTTGTCTGAAAAATTTTATTAAAACGCAAATCCTGCAGGCGGCGTATTCGGAGCAGGATTTGCGATAGGAATCAAGAAGTTTCTAAACTATGAATATAGATAGAACAGGAGCGTGAAGTAGGAAGATGAAAACACGAAGCGCAATGGTTAAAATGCTTTTTTTGACGTGTTGTTTCTTGGTGGCTTTGACGACTGCCTGTGCGGCTGGCGGCGCGAATGCGGGCGATAAGTGGACTCCGCGTGATCTGCCGCTGTTGGACGGGACGCCGGTGACGCTGGCGCCGGAGAAGGATAAGATTCTGGTGCTCAATTTCTTTGCTACTTGGTGTCCGTATTGTGTGAGTCTTTTGCATAACTAGTATTTTTAAAAAACAACGCGACATAATACGCCGAAAGATGCTCCGCCAGGTTCTCAAGAATGCAATTCAGCTTTCCTCT
>SAAJ01000098.1 GCA_009929485.1 Negativicutes bacterium | reverse complement strand
CCGAAAAGAGGCTGCCGCTCTTGGCAGTGGCCGGCTGCCTTGTTTCCCCGCCGATCCTGCCGATGCGGCTGTTGGCATGCAGGGGAACCTCTGAAACAAACCCTTTTGAAGCTCCGTCTACAAACAGCTCGACCCTGTCCAGAGTCTCGTAGCGCAGCTCCACGCGCCTGCCGGCAAGGCCAAGGGGAACCTGATAGAGCCTTCCGGCAAGCCTGACGGTACGGTCGTTGCTGACTGTGCGCTGTTCGCGATAGCGGAAGTAGTCAGGCAGCTGGTTTGGGGCCCCCCTAAGCAGGTGGGCATCATCCAGATACCGTTGTAATGGGGTTTGGCCTGTGCTGCCATGCTTTCTCTGGTGATACTGCTCATCCAGATACTTCTGCCACCGCTCGTTCAGCTCTTCCAAGGCTATACCCTCGGCAATATCAGGCAGGAATTGCATCCTTACCGTTCTATTAAAACGTTCGACCTTGCCAGAGCCCTCTGGCCTGTAGCAGTTGCATAACGAAGGGATATTTGCAGGGATGCGCAGCCTATGCTGAGCCTGTGGTTTCGAAATGGGCTCCCATTATCCACATATAAAATACGGGGGACCCCCCTGCTTTTAAGTGCTTTTGACAGGCAGTCTACAAAGGAATCGGCATTCTCACGCACATAAAAGCCGCTTCCCACAATTAGGCGACTCTTGTCATCAAGGATCACGAAGAGGTAACTCTTGCGAAGCCTGCCCTCATGGGTTACCCGTACTGCATGCAAGGCATCCGCTTGCCACATATCATTGCTCAATTCCACTTCGAACCTCCTCTTATCCTCCTGCTTTTTCTGTGTCTCTTCTGCATGGAGCCTGAAAAGGCGGTAGACAGTGGGAAGGGCGATACGGTCAGCCTTGGTGATAATGTTGCGCCTGCAGGCCTCCTCTACCACCTTCTTGATGGTAAAGGAGGGCTTTTCCTTACGGAGCTGCAATAAAGCGGCAAGCGTCTCATCGTTTATGCTTCTTTGGCGCCCGCAATCGCTGCGGTCCGAGGGAAACAGAGCCTCAATCCGCTGCCCTCCCTCACGGTAGCGGCGAAGCCAGTTGAGGATGGTGGCCCCTCCAATGGCAGTACGGTCGCTGAATGGAATCTCCCATTGGCGCTGGCTCAGCTGTTGCAACAGCTTCTTCTGCTCACCCCATGCAAGGCACGTCTTCTCCAGAAGAGGGAAGATTACGCCGAAGCGAAAGATTGCAACCTGTTCTTTTTCTTTGTCTGTCACGGCAATTCTCCTTCTATGATTTGGGTTTAACCCTATATGAAGGGGACTGACGTGTTCAGCGCAAAAGGCAGGTAGGGTCTGCTACCAGCACGAAATGGCAGGAGTCTCGAAGTGCAGATCCTGCCCACTGCCAAGGAAAAACCCTTGGCTACGTGATCTTCAAGCATGAGCATGGAAAGGCTCAGCGACTGGCTGATGGCCCAGCGTTTCAGGTTTTCCCACCAGTACTGTTGCACCTGCCGGCTTGCCAATGAATGGCTGAAGCGACCGTGACGAATCTTGTGCAGCATTGCCTTTCGCATGAGTGACAGAGGATGAAGCAGCCGGCTCTGCCAGCCAAAAGGCCTGAGGGTATGGACTTGTGTGCAGTCGCTACAACGCCAGCGCTTGAGCCAAAGCCCATGTAGGAAGCCCTGGAAATATCTCAATACATATCCATGGCCCCACAACCGAAGGCCATTGCAACCAGGACAATGGCTGGGGCGTTCCCAGCGGTAGGCTTTCCCTTGAGCTTGCAATTCTTTCAGTTCCACATGATAATACAGTACTATGTTTATAGTTTGGGGAGCAGGCATCTTTGGTTGGAGGCTGCTCCCCTCTCCTTTCTTATGATGCCAACATCATACTATATAAAGTGATACTTTGTCTAAGACACCGTAAGTGCTCAGGTGTCATACATCAGAGCTTAAACTACTCCCCTCTACCACCTCTTAGATTCATCTTTCAGTTGATGTATATCGTTGAAAAGTATGCAATTATCGTTGTAAAGTATGCAATTATCATAGACTTTTATTGTGGTTTATGGTATCATAAACCCTCAAATTCCCGTCTCAGTTATATCTAGGGATTAGATAATTCTTTGGCTGTTTTTAACAAATAGTGACTTCATGCCGTTTGTCCTGCTTCCCATCTCAATTCAAGCGGGCTGAACAGCTTTTCTTGCTTGAGCCTTTCGAT
>SAAJ01000024.1 GCA_009929485.1 Negativicutes bacterium | reverse complement strand
CATCTGCGCAGCACCGGTAATCATGTTTTTAACATAGTCAGCATGACCAGGGCAGTCCACGTGAGCATAGTGACGGTTAGCCGTCTCGTACTCAACGTGAGCGGTGTTGATGGTGATGCCGCGTTCGCGCTCTTCCGGCGCCTTGTCGATCATGTCGTAACCCATAAACTGAGCGCCACCTGTTTTGGATAATACTTTCGTGATGGCTGCGGTCAGAGTCGTTTTGCCATGGTCAACGTGACCGATGGTACCAATGTTCACATGGGGCTTGTTTCTTTCAAACTTCTGTTTTGCCATTCTTCTACTTCTCTCCTTTAAAAAGAGTTTTCGCCAGCTTGCTTAGCGAATGTACGATTATTCTTTTCGCTCTGGCGGTGGAAAATCCTGCTGCCTTTGAGAAAAAAGAAAAAACCGCGTAATCGCGGTTTCATGCCAGTACTGGTGGCGGCGCAGGGACTCGAACCCCGGACACTGCGGGTATGAACCGCATGCTCTAGCCAACTGAGCTACGCCGCCTAATATTATGGAGCTGATGACCGGATTTGAACCGGTGACCTTATCCTTACCAAGGATACGCTCTACCGACTGAGCTACATCAGCATCAAACCATTGGTTGCGGGGGCAGGACTTGAACCTGCGGCCTTCGGGTTATGAGCCCGACGAGCTACCAACTGCTCCACCCCGCGTCATTAGTGGTGGAGAGGGAAGGATTCGAACCTTCGAAGGCAGAGCCGGCAGATTTACAGTCTGCTCCCTTTAACCACTCGGGAACCTCTCCACGGTACAATATTGAGTTTTGGAGCTGGCGAGAGGAATCGAACCCCCAACCTGCTGATTACAAATCAGCTGCTCTGCCAATTGAGCTACGCCAGCGTTTCTGCCGCGCCCCTCAGTGACGAAATTGATTGTACATCATTTCCTTTTCCCTGTCAACCGCTTTTTTTGCTGCGGTTTCGAAGTTCAGGAGTGTCACCTGCTCGACGCTTATGTATATTATCACGTCCTCCGCGACTTGTAAAGACTTAATTTCGCACTAATTTTAAATACCGTAAAAGAAGTAGTAACTGACTGCCGCCAAGACAAACCGATAATATGCAAACGAAGCCAAGGTAGATTGATTCAAGAAGCGCAAAAACCATATCACCGAGGCATACGCTACAATAAAAGCGGTAACAAACCCGACGCCAATCATAAACAAATGGTCAGCGTTTAATTGTCCCCACACTTTTAGCAAGTCATAAAAACACGCTACAAACATCAACGGCACGGAAATAATAAAAGAAAAGTCGGCCGCAGCTTTGCGGCTAAGTCCGACGAACAAGCCTCCTGAAATAGTAGAGCCAGAACGTGAAAAGCCAGGCCACAAAGACAAAATTTGGAACAAACCTACCCAAAATGCCTGTTTTAAGGTTATTTCATCCACATCGCACGTTCTGGGGCGTCGCATTTGGGCCCACTTTTCTGCAGCCAACATCAAAACAGCGCCTATTACTAACCCAACAATAACCGTAAAGGGAGAAAACAAGTACGTCTTAATCGCTTTGTGCAGCAAATACCCCACGCCCATAACCGGAATAATACCTACCGCTACGTGCTGCCACTGCAAGGCCGAGCGAAAACCTGTCTTCCGACCATTTCGCGGCATCATAGCTGCAAACTTATCCCGATAGAGGAACAATACCGACAAAATAGCTCCCAATTGGATAAACACTTCAAATACGCTGGCAACTTCCCCTTCAAACCCCATTAGATGCCCGGCTAAAATCATATGTCCAGTCGATGAAACCGGTAAAAATTCAGTAACTCCTTCCACCACGCCAATAATTACTGCAATAAGCAAGTTCTCCACAAAAAGGCCTCCTCGTTGTAAGAATACCTCCTTATATTACCCTTCATCGCCTAGACCGTCAACGAAGCATAATAAAAAAGCGCGGCTTACGCCGCGTTTTTTTAGTCGATTTGAATAACCGTAATATCGGTCAATGGATATTCCAGACGCTCGCCAGTCGCTCCCCGCAAGTGTGAAATTACGCCCTCGTGATATTCTCCGGGCCAAGCCACCAACAGCGTCTGTTTTTTGCTAATAGTCCGCAGCAATTCTACCGGTTGCAATTCCAGCTCGGCTGCGAAAAAATTCCGCATATTATCCAGCAGCACTACGTCGGCGCCTAGCGCCGCCAACGCCTTGGTTATCGCCCGAGCCGCTTCCGCCTGCCGTGACACATGAGCCGTCGGCCGCCATTCCTTCGGCAATACCTCTTTACCTTCAACATATTTCCAACCGCGCATGCTGGCTAACTCTCGCAAAATCTTGCTTTTCCCGCTTCCAGGGGCGCCGATGAGCAACACCATTTTATCCGTGGTTTGGGCTGCATCATGAACACATTCCACAATTTGCTGTACAATGGCCATCTTATTTCCCCCTTTTTTTAAATCCGCCGACCTATTCAACGATTCTTTACTACACTGCTCTTTCGATTCGGTCTTCTCTTGCCGCTAAAAATCTCTAGCGTGAATTTTCCGGAATGAAAAATTGCCGTTTATACTTTCAAGGATTTAGATTCGACAACTTCGTCAGAAAACCCTTTCCTCCCTGCCGGAAGAAGTGCAAAGCAAAAGCTCCCCTACGGGGGAGCCAGTTTCATGTCTTATCTCGAAAATCAGGTCCCAAAAATTCCACGCCCAACTCCCGCGTCGGAAGGGTGCGGCTTATGGCATCCCCGTCTTCACCTCGATTGTCCAAATATCGTTCCAGTTTCCGTTTGACCCGCTGCAAGGCGTTGTCGATCGATTTCACATGACGGTCCAGCTCCACGGCGATTTCCTGATAGGACTTGCCGTCCAAGTACGCCATGAGAACCTTCCATTCCAAGTCACTGAGAATTTGTCCCATTTTTTCTTCAATGTCGCTGAACTCTTCCCGGCTGATTACAAGTTCTTCCGGATCTGAAATTTTCGAACCCGAAAGCACATCCAGCAGCGTCCGGTCGGAATCTTCGTCATAGATTGGTTTATTTAGGGAAACATAGGAGTTCAATGGAATATGCTTTTGCCGCGTAGCCGTCTTAATCGCCGTAATAATTTGGCGAGTAACGCAAAGCTCTGCAAAAGCCCGGAACGAAGATAGCTTATCACCACGAAAATCACGAATGGCCTTATATAGACCAATCATGCCTTCCTGAATAATATCCTCGCGGTCTGCGCCAATCAGAAAATAGGATCTAGCCTTGGCTCTTACGAAGTTCCGGTATTTATTGATTAGAAAGTCAAGTGCAATGGAATTTTCTTTTTCTTTTGCATCGGTGACGATTTCTTCGTCGGTCATATTTTCGAATACGCCGTACAAATCATTTTGCGAATGAAACCGCATGCGATCGCCCCCCAGTTTTTCCTTGTTCCTTCATTCGAGCCTTCCCATCTAACCTAACGGTATTTCTGGCGACGACTGCTCAAGGTGTTTCGAGGGCGTGTCAGACAATAATCCCTCATCAATAACCGAACTTCTACCAGTAAAAAAATTATACCGTATTCCTGCGGCCAGCGTCAAGCAAGACTGCATTTGTGAATCAGACGTTTTGCAGACGCTGCCGCACAGCTTCATACAAAACAAGAGAGCAGGCTACCGACGCATTTAGTGAATTAACATGTCCCTGCATGGGAATACGTACTAAAAAATCGCAATGTTCTTTCACGAGACGCCCCAGCCCTCTTCCTTCGCCCCCGATTACCAAGGCCAACGGCCCCTTAAGAGATGCTTCAAAATAATTTTCCGTGCCGTCCATGTCGCAGCCCGCTACCCAAATGCCGGCTTTTTTCAATTTATCCAGAGTCTGCGCTAAATTAGACACCCTGGCAACAGGCACATATTCCACCGCACCGGCGGACGTTTTGGCTACCGTCGTCGACAAAGGACAGCTGCGCCGTTTGGGAATAATGACGCCATGGGCTCCAGCGGCGTCGACGCTGCGCAAAACAGCCCCTAAATTATGGGGGTCCTCTAGTTCATCCAGCACCACAAGCAAGGGCGCTTCTCCCTTTGCTTCAGCCGCTGCTAAAATGTCCTCCACTTCCGCATACTCTACTGGCGAGGCCATCGCCACTACGCCTTGATGCCGTTGTCCGGGAGCCAGTTGAGCCAGCCGCTGCGGCTCGACTTCCTGTACCAGAATGCCTTTATCTTTGGCAATTCCCGCCAATTCTCTAAGAGAACCCTGCCGCTCGCCTTTGGCGATGAACAGTTTATTTAAGGGGCGGCCGCTTTTTAGCGCTTCGCCAACGCTGTTACGTCCGGCAATCACATCTTCCATCGTACTCCTCACTTTCTAAAAAGCGCCGAATATCCTTTTCTTTTCGGCAAATCAGGGCAGGTATTTTCTGCACACGCAATGGTCCAAGCCGCAACCTGGGTGCCGCAGACAACCGCCTGTCCTAGTGTTTTTCCTGCAGCCAAGCCATAGACGGCGCCGGAAAAAAAGGCGTCTCCTGCGCCGGTTGAATCAACCACATCGGTCTTAAATACCGGCTGATACCCCATTTCTTGATGAACCGCATCATAATAGACGGCCCCGCGAGCGCCCAGCGTGATGACCATAGACCGCAGGCCCTGGGCATCTGCGTATATCCGAAGCGCTTCGGCAATCTCTTCCGGCGCCAACACAGATAATTCGCGTTTCAACAACCGGCCTGCTTCCACATCATTGCAGATAAACGAGGCTAAGCGCGGTAAAATATCGGGCTTTTCCAAAATCACAGACAGATTTCCCGGTATGCCATGTACCGGCACCCCCTGCTCTGCCGCCAATTCCAGCACGCGCAGCGTCAAGGCTGCATTCAAATCCAATTCCAAAACCACATGCTGTGTCTTTTCTAGCAGCGCCGTTCCCTGCTCCTGTACCAGTTCGCTCAAAGCAGTTAGGTCCGGCATCTGCGAAATAGAGCCCAAAAGTTCGCCGTCCGCGCCAAGAACAGCCAGCCACATCCCCATGCCCCGGCCTACTGCCGGCACGCATTGCATGTCCACCCCCGCCTCTCGCAGACGGCTGCAAACGTCTTCCGCCAGAGCGCTTTCGTCAACAGTACTGACAAAACGTACGCCCACTCCCAAATGCGCTAAGTTTTCCGCGACATTGCGCGCCACGCCGCCATGAAAAAACTCTATGTGTCCCAAGTTGCGCCCCTGGGGATTATAAGCTTTTTGCGCAAAGCCTTTACAGTCAACAAATACGGTACCAAATACAGCCACAGTTCCCATTGCTCATCCCCCTCAGCTTTGCGTCGGCAACGGTTTGGCCCGGCCGCAGCTCATTTTGCCCTCACTGCAATAACCGGCAGACAGGCAGGTAGGACCTGCTTTAGCAAAAAGCAGCGGCGCCGCCTGACGCGCTTCTTTCAGCATGGCTTCCGCCATCGCCCGAATCTCCCACTGCGCCCGCATACAGCAGCGCAGCGAAAAAAAATGCAACAACGTACGAGCGTTCAT
The DNA here is from genome assembly GCA_009929485.1 of Negativicutes bacterium. Classification (GTDB taxonomy): domain Bacteria; phylum Bacillota; class Negativicutes; order Anaeromusales; family Anaeromusaceae; genus Anaeromusa. The sequence goes on along the minus strand of SAAJ01000024.1, from coordinate 42,989 downwards.
GGTAATAACCACTTTGGTTTCCGTCGCATTGGCCAGCACATACCGTGCGTCCTCTTTAGGAATCCCCAAGTCGGTCAATTCTTCATAAGCCGTGCGTATCTGCGCCATCAAGGCCGCAAACTTCGCCGCAGCTTCCGGACGCGCAGCAATCGACGGCGGTACAATGGCCTCAAAGTCATGTTCGCCCACATAACGCTGCGACTGCTGCGAATACGAGGCAATGCGGTGCCGCACCAGCTGGTGGCTCAAGACCCTTGAGATCCCCTCCACTGCAAAGGTAAAGTTTACGTGTTCCAACGTCGACAAATGCCCCAGCTCGACAATCTTGCTCACAAGGCCTGCCACTTGAGACTGGCTCATTTTCTCCGCAAGTTCCTCCGCACCGACAGCCGAGTAGCACAAGCGGGCCGCCATGGCCACCGTTCGCTCCGGTTCCGGCGTATATTGCATCAATTTTACTTTCATTCGCCTTTTCCTTTCTTCCCTGCCTGCAAGGCGGCAAAAGCAATCGCAAAAGACTGCTCCGCCAATTGCTCCAGACGTTCCTCCTGCCCGGAAAGCAGCAAATAACCAAATAAGGCCTCTAACGCCGTGCTTTGGCGGTATTCCTTGACACTGGCGCTTTTCGGCACGGAGGCTTTCGTGTTCCGCCCTCGTCTTGCCACGGCGCCTTCCGCTTCTGTTAAGTCCTCTTTCAGCGCCTCATAGGCTTTAGACTGATATACAGCCGAAACCAGCCGCATGCCTGCTTCGTGAACCACCCGCACCTGGCGCTGCTCTTTTTCCAACAGACGCAGTCTTACATAAAGAGTGTAATACGCGTCCCCCACATACGCCAAGACCAAAGGATGGGCCGCCTCAGTCAATGTCGGTTCCCCCCCGGCGTCTTGAAGCAAGCGCTCTTTTAAAAACTGAAACTGCGAAAATCTCATTTGCGCTTCCACCGCGTTCCCTGCGGAGAATCTTCAATGACAACCTCCAAGGCCTGCAAAGCGTCCCGAATTCGATCAGCCGTACCCCAATCCTTATTCTGCCGGGCCTGCTGGCGCAGTTCCAGCACCAATTCCATCAAGCCGTCTACCAGACCGTTATCTTCGGCCGCGCTTTCCGTCGCCGCAGGCACAATGCCCAACACGTCCTCCAGCAGAGCAAACAGAGCCACTGCTTCGTTTACTGCTTTGACGGAAGCCGCTTCCTTGCCGGACGCCACCAGCGCCTGATAGGAATTGACCTCTTTACCGAAGGTAAAAAACGTACTAATGGCCAAAGCCGTATTAAAATCATCATCCATGGCCGCGTAAAACTCTTCGCTGGCTTTCTGCGCCGCCGCCAACAACTGCTCAGCGCCAGCGCCGCCACAGTCCGTCGCAGCAGCCGCCGCCAGCTCCGCCAGGTTTCGTTTCACTGTAGCTAGTCGCTCCAAGGCCCGCTCCGCTTCAGTCAGACGTTCATCGCTGAAATCCAAGGGACTGCGGTAATGAGTGGACAGAATGAAGAAGCGCAGCACTTCCGGGGCATAATGCGCCAAAATATCCTGAACCAAAAAGAAGTTCCCCAGGGACTTGCTCATTTTTTCCTGATTTACCGTAATAAAGCCGTTATGAAGCCAGTAGCGCACAAAAGGGGTTACCCCCGTAAAGGCCTCCGACTGGGCCACTTCATTTTCATGATGCGGGAAAATCAAATCACTGCCGCCGCCATGAAAATCAAACTGTTCACCCAAGTATTTATGCGACATGGCCGAGCATTCAATATGCCAACCAGGCCGTCCTGCGCCCCAGGGGCTTTCCCATGAAGGTTCTCCTGGCTTGGCGCTTTTCCACAAAGCAAAGTCCATAGGATGGTTTTTGCGCTCGTCCACTTCTACCCTTGCGCCGGCTTTCATGTCGTCCAGCGAGCGTCCGCTCAGCTTGCCATAGTCTGCAAACTTTTCCACCGCATAATACACATCGCCGTCAACGACATAGGCAAAGCCGTCTTTGACCAGCTTAGCCACCATATCGATGATTTCCTGCATATGTGTAGATACTTTGGGGTAGATCGCCGCCCGGCGCACATTCAGCTTGTCCATCACTTCAAAATAGCTGGCAATATAGCGCTCGGAAATAGCATGCCACGGCACTTGCTCCTCATTGGCAGTCCGAATAATTTTATCATCCACATCGGTGAAGTTTTGCACATGCATCACTTCCCAGCCTTGCTGCTCCAAATAGCGGCGAATGACATCCCAGGTCACAAACGGCCTGGCGTTGCCGATATGGGGATGATTGTACGGAGTAACGCCGCAAACATACATTTTAACTTTTCCTTCTTCTAATGGAACAAAGGCCTCTTTTTGTTTAGTCAACGTATTGTATACACGCAAATTCATTTTTTCTTCAACTCCTCTTCTAATTCACCAATGCGTTTTTCCATGCGATGCATATTGCGCTGCATGCACATCATCATTTCTACAATCGGGTCCGGCAAGTCGTTATGGTCCAAATCGATGAGGTCTACGGTCTGAGTATTATCAATGCGACGCCCTTCATGCCAAACAATGCGGCCGGGAATGCCCACCACGGTTGAATTGGGCGGCACTTCCTTGAGCACGACCGAACCGGCGCCGATTTTAGAATTGTCTCCCACCTTGAACGATCCCAGCACTTTAGCGCCGCTGGCAATAACTACATTATTCCCCACCGTAGGATGGCGCTTTCCCTTCTCCTTGCCTGTCCCGCCAAGAGTAACGCCTTGATACAAGGTGACATTGTCGCCGATTTCGGCGGTTTCGCCAATTACAATGCCTGTGCCGTGGTCAATGAACAAGCCTTCGCCAAGAGTCGCCCCCGGATGAATTTCTATGCCTGTCAAAAACCGGGCCAAATTGGAAATCAGACGCGCCGCCAAAATCCAGCCGCTCAAAAACAAGCGATGCGAAATTCGATGCATCCAAATCGCATGCAAACCGGAGTAGCAAAGAAGCACCTCTAGCACGCTCCGCGCCGCCGGATCGCGTTCAAAAACAACCTGGATATCTTGCTTGATGCGTTTGAACATGAACACTCTTCCTTTCTTTACTCTAAAAAACAACGTAAAAAAACCACCATCTCCTGACAGAGACGGTGGTTCCGTGGTTCCACTCTGCTTGGACAGCACTTGCCATCCCTCTAGGCGCAATAACGGGCGCACCCGTGAAGAGTTTAGCTCTCCCCAGCTCCCGGACGCATTTCCGCTGACCGCTGCCTGCAGATGCTCTCAACCTAGGCATCCACTCTCTGTAAGGACGTTTCTGCGTACTTTTTCCGTTCTTCGCCGTCATCTATTCGTATTGCCTGCAGTATATCCCGTTCCGGCATCGCTGTCAATCAGATTTTTGCCAGCATGCGCTCCATCCGGGCCAGTGTACGTTCCCGCCCAATCAGCGGCACAATATGAATGAGCTCCGGTCCGTGCATACACCCGGTCAAGGCTACGCGCACCGGCATAAATACCTTTTTACCGCCCAGCTTCAATTCTTTCGTAATGCTTTTCAGCAAGGCTTTTATGGCAGGGGCATCTACGGTCTCCAACGCCAGCAGTTTCGTCTTAAACAAATCCATCACCGGCGGCACATCGGCATCACGCAAAATTTCGTGAGCGTCTTCGTTTTCAAAGTCAATCTCATCTTGAAAGAAAACACCCGCATGATCGACAATTTCCGCGCCATAACTGATATAGTCCCGCAGCGCTTCCACCATCTGCTCGACCCAGGCTCGCTGCTCCTCATTCAGTGACTCCGGTACATAACCAGCCTTCACCAAGTGCGGCAGCACCAAGTCGGTAAGCTCCGCCAAGGTCAGCTTCTTCAAGTAGCAAGCATTAATATAATTTAGCTTGTCCACATCGAACACAGCCGGATTTTTCGCCACTCGATCCATAGAGAATTTTTCAATCAGTTCCTGGCTGGTAAAAAGTTCTTCCTCTCCAGGAGGCGCCCAGCCCAGAAGAGCCAAGAAATTCACAATCGCTTCCGGCAAATAGCCTAACTGGCGATACTGTTCCACGGAAGTCGCGCCATGACGCTTACTCATTTTCGAGCGATCCTTACCCAAAATCAAGGAAATATGTCCAAACTGCGGCGCTTCAAACCCAAGAGCTTTGTAAAGAAGCCATTGGCGCGGCGTATTGGATAGATGCTCTTCCGCTCGAATAACATGGGTGATTTTCATCAGCATGTCATCAATTACCACGGCATAGTTATATACAGGAATGCCATCCGATTTCACAATAACAAAATCGCCTACGCCAGCCGACTCAAAACGCACCGTTTCACGAACCATGTCTTGAAAAACAATATCCTGACCTTCTGGAACGCGAAAACGAACCACTGGCTTGCGGCCAGCTGCTTCCAGCGCCGCTTTTTCTTCTTCCGAAAGATTACGACAGCGTCCGCCGTAACGAGGTGTTTCGCCCTTAGCCAGCAACGCTTGACGTTCTGTTTCCAGCTCTTCTTCCGTACAATAGCAATGGTACGCTTGCCCGGAAGCCAAAAGCTGCTCCGTATACTGGCGATAAATATCCAAACGCTGCGTCTGATAGTAGGGTCCGTAAGGACCGCCTACTTCCGGTCCCTCATCCCAATCCATACCCAGCCAGCGCAAAGCTGCTTTGATGTTTTCTTCCGATTCTTTGGAGGACCGTTCCAGATCCGTATCCTCAATACGCAACACCAGCTTACCGCCGTGTTTGCGGGCCAATAGCCAATTAAATAACGCCGAACGGGCGCCGCCGATATGAAACGGTCCCGTAGGACTCGGCGCAAAGCGCAACCGCATTTCTTTCTCTACCATCAATATTCCCTCCAACAACGTCCATTTTAAGGCCAAATTATTCTTTTATGATAGCAGATTCCTCTCGTTTGTGCAAAAGTCATTCCTGCTCAGGATCCGCGACTACGTTTCCTCACCTTTTTCCCTGCAATTCCTGAGGAGCATCTATTTTTCTATTTTCTAAGCATTGCCACCGCATACGCGGACATGCCTTCCTCGGTTCCTACAAAGCCCAATTTTTCTGTTGTTGTGGCTTTGATATTGACACGCTCCTCGGACACCTTCAATGCCGCCGCTACGTTTTTAACCATTTGCGGAATATGCGGCGCCAGCTTGGGCCGCTGCGCCGCCACCGTCACGTCTACGTTATTGACGATCCAGCCTGCCTGTTCCAGCAAGGCCTGCACCTTATCCAGCAGCAGCAGACTGGAAATACCGCGATATTGTTCTTCTGTATCTGGAAAATGACGGCCAATATCGCCCAAGCCCGCCGCGCCCAACAGTGCGTCCTTCAAGGCATGCAGCAACACATCCGCATCAGAGTGACCCTCTAAGCCCAACGAATGGGGAATGTCTACGCCGCCCAAAATCAGCTTGCGCCCCGGCGTCAGTCGGTGCACGTCATAGCCCATGCCTGTTCTCCACTCCACTTGCCGTTCCTCCCCTCGCTGCTGCAAGATAGCTTCCGCCACGATCAAATCCTCTGGTGTCGTGACCTTTAGGTTGCTGTACTCGCCCTGAACCAAATGCACAGGCACGCCCAAGCGTTCCACCAAGGAAGCGTCGTCGGTCCCTAAAAAGCCCTCCGCGGCGGCCTGATCGTAGGCTTGACGCAACAGCGCCGCTTCAAATACTTGGGGCGTCTGTATGGCCCAGAGGCGTTCCCTCGGCGGAGTAGCCACTACACAACCATCTGCATTGCTTTCTTTGATCGTGTCCTTGACCGGCACCGCCAAGCCGGCCGCCCGCTGTCGCTGCGCCACTTCCACCACGGCCGTGACCGATTCCGGCAGTACCAGCGGCCGCGCCGCGTCATGCACCGCCACATAGTCAGTTCCAGCCGGAAGAGCCTTGAGGGCATTGGCAATGGAGTATTGCCTTTCGCTGCCGCCAGCCACTACCTGCCAAGGCTTTAACGTTCCATCCTGCGACAGAATGCGTCTGACCTCAGCTGCTTCTTCCGGCGCTGCTACGATAATCATTTCATCAATTTTATTGCTGGCCGACAAAGCCTGGGCGCTGCGCAAAAGCATGGGACGTGAAAGAAGCGGGAGAAAAGCCTTATTGCTCCCCCCGCCCATGCGCCGTCCCTGTCCTGCCGCAGCCAAAACAGCTATATTCATGCCTTAAGCGCCTCTTTCTCCATTCTTCAACTTAGCAAAAATCATGCGTCCCGCCGCAGTTTGCAGCACCGACGTTACCAAGACTTCCAGGTGCTCGCCTACATACTTTTTCCCGCCGTCGACAACAATCATCGTACCGTCGTCGAGATACGCCACTCCCTGGCCGAATTCTTTGCCGTCCTTCACCAAATGCACATGCATTTCCTCGCCAGGCAGCACCACCGGCTTGACTGCATTGGCCAGTTCATTAATGTTCAAGACGGCAACGCCGTGCAGCACAGCCACCTTGTTCAAATTAAAGTCATTGGTCAAAATCTTGCCGCTTGTTTCCTTAGCCAGTTGAATTAGCCGTGAATCCACTTCTGCAATTTCTTCATAATTGCGGTTGTCAATCTGCACAGCCAGGCCCAGTTCCTTCTGCATGCGATTTAAAATATCAAGTCCTCTGCGCCCCCGATTGCGTTTCAGGGGATCTGAAGAATCCGCAATATGCTGCAGCTCTTCCAAGACAAAAATCGGTACCACTAGCCGACCTTCTACAAAGCCGCTTTGACAGATATCTGCAATACGTCCGTCAATAATAACACTTGTATCGAGAATCTTCGGCGCGCAGACATCCGCTTGCGGCACCTGCTGCTTGGACGCCTTTTCTCCTTTACTCAGCCACGGCAGATAGGACACCAAAAAACCAAGCTCATCCCGCTTGCGCACGGCAATATTCATCCCTAAATAGCCCAGAAAAATACTCAAAACAATAGGAATGTATTTCCCAATAATCGGAATCGGTAAAAAAGAAGAACTAATTAAATTAGAAAGTATAAGTCCGATAGATAAACCAGCCGCTCCCGCCAATACGTCGTTTAACGGCATCTTGTTCAACCGCGCTTCTACCCAGTCATTAATGCGCCACAAATAACGCACAAAAAGCGGAGATAGTAGAAAGCCCAGCAACCCGCCCACAAAAGCGCCCGCAAGCAAGGATAAAATGGTAGCCAGCGTACTGCCGAACAAGCCCATGCGCAGCACTTCCGCGCTCACCAACACCGCCAGCACCTGATTAATCCATTCCGCCATAGTCAAAAGGCCCGCGATCACACCCAAGCCAGTAATTACAAAGCGCAATACCCTATCCAGCATGCTTTCGCCTCCTTTCGCGTTTATTGTATCTATTTCTTATGCCATGTTGCCATAACAATAGAACGCCCTCCTTTGGCTTGTTAAAATACCGCCATACCGGTTTATTGTAACACAGCGGCCAACGCTTCCGCTACCTGCCTAACGCCAATATACTCCGCTTCCGCTTTGCGCTGCTTTAGCGCCGTCAGATTGCCTGCAGGCAAAACAAAGCGGCGAAATCCCATTTTCCAAGCCTCTTGAATACGCAATTCCGCCCGGGGGACCATACGTATTTCTCCGGTTAAACCAACTTCACCCATGACCACCGTATGAGGATCAACCGGTCGATTGCGAAAGCTTGAAGCAATGGCCACCGCTACCGCCAAGTCCGCCGCAGGCTCCGCCATGCGGATGCCTCCGATCGTGTTAACATATACATCCTGATCGCCCAGCACCAAACCGACTCGTTTTTCCAGCACTGCCAACAAAAGCAGCGTTCGATTGTAATCAAAGCCCGCCGCTGTCCGCCTCGGCATACCGAAGCAGGTAGTGCTGACAAGAGCCTGCACTTCAAGCAACAAGGGCCGTACTCCCTCCAGATGCGCCAAGACGACGGACCCCGGCGAATTCACCGGCCGTTCCGCCAGCAGCACCGCTGATGGGTTTTCCACTTCGACCAGCCCGTCTTCTTCCATGGCAAAAAGACCGCTTTCCTGGGTAGAGCCAAAACGATTTTTAATGGCTCGCAGCACGCGGAAGGTGTAACTGCGCTCCCCTTCAAAATACAAAACCACATCCACCATATGCTCCAATAAACGCGGCCCGGCAATTTGACCGTCCTTGGTTACATGGCCAATAATAGCGATGGAAATGCCTTCCTCTTTAGCCAGCCGCAGCAGCCTGCCTGTGCATTCGCGCACTTGTCCGACGCTGCCGGGCGCGCTGGGCAGTTCCGGACAATACATGGTCTGAATGGAGTCTATCACCAACAAAGCCGGTTTGCACTCCTGCGCTGTGCGCAAAATATCATCCAGCCGAGTCTCGTTCTGCACCCATAAGCGCGGCTGCAGACGCCCCAAGCGCTCGGCCCGCATGCGGGTTTGCGCCGCCGACTCCTCGCCGGAAACATAGAGCACCGGCGCCTGACCTTGGCTTAAATGCGAGGCCACCTGCAACAGCAGCGTCGATTTGCCGATTCCCGGATCGCCGCCCACAAGCAGCAGCGAACCAGGCACCAAACCACCGCCTAAAACCCGATCCATTTCACCGCTGCCTGTAGACATGCGAGGCAGCGCGCTAATATCAACTTCGGTAATGGGACATGGCCTAGATACTGCCGCTGTGGCGCTCCCCAAGCCAGGACGACTGGCCTCTTTGCGAAGCACTTCTTCGCTAAAGGAGTTCCATGCGCCGCATTCTGGACATTTCCCCAGCCACTTGCTTGAATCATAGCCGCAAGACTGGCATACATAACGAATTTTATCTTTTGCCATTACTTTCAATTGCCTCCCTGACGCCTGCCCCAAAATGCCGAAAGCACTTTGGATAAGGCATACCCAAAGTGCTTTCGCGCCGCCCGGCGTCATTTCCTGCTACAAAACCCGAGTAAATACCTTTTTTAGTTTTTTTTCGCGAAAGTCAGCTTCCCTGCTTCGTCGGCGTCAATAGACACCGTATCTCCCGCCCCGATACCCCGGCGCAGCATCATCTCCGCGATTTCATCCTCGACCAGTTTCTGAATAGCCCGCCGCAGCGGCCTGGCTCCGTAGGTGATGTCCAGGCCTTCCTTGATGAGCTCCTCTTTCGCCTTTTCGCTGACTTCCAAGGCGATCTCATTTTCTCCCAAGCGTTTAGACACATCGGCAAGCATGATTGCAACAATCTGCTTAAGCTCTTCATCGTTCAGGCTGGAGAATACAATCAACTCGTCGATGCGGTTCAAAAATTCCGGTCGGAATAGTTTTTTCACTTCTTCCAGCACGCGTTTCTTGCCTTCGCTATCGTCTTTCTTTTTCTCATTGCCTGTAATAAAGCCCATCGTCCCGCCGCCTTGGCGCTGCAAATGTTTAGCGCCTACATTGGAGGTCATGATAATCACGGTATTCTTAAAATCAACCGTCCGCCCCTGACCATCGGTCAGTCGGCCGTCTTCCAGTACTTGCAGCAACATGTTAAACACATCCGGGTGGGCTTTTTCGATCTCATCCAGCAACAGCACGGCATAGGGTTTACGCCGTATTTTTTCCGTCACCTGACCGCCTTCTTCATAGCCCACATAGCCAGGAGGCGCTCCCACCAGACGGGACACCGTGTGTTTTTCCATGTATTCGGACATGTCCAGGCGAATCATGGCGTTTTCATCGCCAAAAAGCGCTTCCGCCAAAGCCCGAGCCAACTCGGTTTTGCCCACGCCGGTAGGCCCCAGGAAAACAAAAGAGCCAATAGGACGCTTCGGGTCCTTCAACCCCGCCCGGGCGCGGCGCACGGCACGAGCCACAGCCTGTACCGCCTCGTTCTGACCGATAACTCGTTTATGCAAAATTTCTTCCAGCTTCAACAGCCGCTCGGACTCTTCTTCCGCTAGCTTTCTGACGGGAATGCCAGTCCAGCCTGCCACAACTTGGGCGATATCATCCGCTGAAACCACAATTCGCTCGCCACCGCCCTGCTTCCACGTGCGCTGTTTTTCTTCCAGCTGCATTTTTAAAGTTTGTTCTTGGTCCCGCAGCTTGGCGGCCTGCTCGAATTCTTGGGCAATAATGGCCGCTTCTTTTTCCGCTTGAATGCACCCTAGTTCCTTCTCTAAGCCTTTCACATCTTCCGGCTTGGAAAACGCTCCTAAGCGCACCCGCGAGGCCGCCTCGTCCATCAAATCAATCGCCTTATCCGGCAGATATCGGTCAGAGATATAACGATGAGACAGTTTTACCGCCGCCTCAATGGCTTCATCCGTGATTTTAGCTCGATGAAACGCTTCATACCGATCCCGAATTCCCTTCAAAATGGCAATGGCGTCCTCTACGCTGGGTTCGCCGACATTCACCGGCTGAAAGCGCCGTTCCAACGCTGCATCCTTCTCAATATGCTTTTTATATTCCGACAAGGTTGTCGCACCGATCACCTGAATCTCGCCGCGAGCCAAAGCTGGTTTTAAAATATTAGCGGCGTCAATGGCGCCTTCAGCGCCGCCAGCGCCTACCAACGTATGCAATTCGTCAATAAACAAAAGAACATTGCCGGCTTCGCGGACTTCGTCCACCACTTTGCGCACCCGGTCTTCAAATTCACCGCGATATTTCGTACCGGCCACCATGGCCGCCATATCCAAAGAGATGAGCCGTTTGGCCCGCAACGTCTCCGGCACCTTGGCGTCAACAATCCGCTGCGCCAAGCCTTCCGCCACCGCTGTCTTGCCTACGCCAGGCTCGCCAATCAACACGGGGTTGTTTTTAGTGCGCCGACTAAGAATCTGCAAAACCCGCTCAATCTCACCGCTGCGACCAATAACGGGGTCAATCTTCCCGTTTTTCGCCAGTTGATTTAAATCCCGCCCGAATTCATCAAGCAGCGGCGTATCTGTTTCCTCGTCTTCCACCGCCTGGGCATGAGCGTTGCCGGAAGCGTAAAAACCGCCGCCCAAAAGTTCCATCACCCGCTGCCGAACCTGTCCCAAATCCGCTCCTAAGGCGGTAAGAACCTGAGCCGCCACGCCTTCGCCTTCGCGAATCAAGCCTAAAAGAATATGTTCGGTGCCGACATACTGATGTCCCAGACGCAAGGCCTCTTCCACCGATAGCTCGATAACTTTTTTGGCGCGCGGCGTATAGCTGATATCCCGGCTCGTACCGTCGCCGCGCCCTATGGTTTCTTCCACCTGGCGGCGAATGCGCTCCAAATTGATATTTAGGGAGGTCAATGCTCGTGAAGCCACGCCTTCCCCTTCATGCAGCAGACCCAACAGCAAATGCTCTGTGCCAATGTAATCGTGGCCCAAGCGAATGGCTTCCTGCTGCGCCAGCATCAGTACCCGCCTGGCGCGCTCTGTAAAACGACTCAACATTGTAAATACCTCCTTAAAAATAAACTCCTTTTTCTACTGCCCGCTCTCCGGCTCCTGCGCCAGCGTATGACGGATAACTTCCGCCCGCAGCGCCGCTCGTTCCTGAGCCGTCATCGTTTCCTTTCCTGCCAAAGAGTGCAGGAATCCCGGACGAGTCTTAACAAGCAAACTGTGCAGCACTGCTTTTTCCACACCGGTTACGATGCCCAGATCTACGCCTAGCGATACATCACTGAGCAACCGCAGCGCTTCTTCGCCCTTCATACTGCGCGCATGACACATAACGCCATAGGCCCTCCAAACGCGATCAGCCAAAGAATCTTCCGCCTGCTCTAAGAGCCGCAGACGAGCCTGACGCTCATGGTGCACCATATGCTGCACCACGCCGTTCAAATTAGCGATAATCTCTTCTTCTTTCGGTCCCAGCGTCAGTTGATTGGAAACTTGAAACAAATTCCCAGCCGCTTCCGTTCCTTCGCCGTAAAGGCCGCGCACCGCCAGTCCCAACTGCGTAGCCGCCGAAATCACCCGGCTGGCCTGCTTCGTCATAACCAATGCCGGCAGATGCAGCATAACTGAAGCACGCAAGCCAGTGCCTAAATTGGTCGGGCAGGAAGACAGATAGCCCAGATCTTCACGAAATGCTACCTCTTCACGACTTTCCAGCAGATCATCTACCTCGTTAGCCTGAGCTAGGCACTGTTCCAAATCCAACCCCGGCGCCACCGCTTGAATGCGCAAATGATCCTCTTCATTCACCATAATACTTACGGCGCCTTCTCGTCCTACCACCAAGGCTCGCCCTACAGGACACTGGGCAAAATCCGGACTTGCCAGATGCTTTTCCACTAAAATTTTCCGCTCCAATTTCGACAAATTCTCCAGCGGCACAAATACGTATGCCGCCTCGTCCGCCTGATTCAGCTGCGGCAGCGCTTCTTTTACCACGTTTAACACCTGCTGCAGTATCGCCTCATCGGCGCGGGTAGGAAACGCAAAGCGCTGAAAATTCCTCGCCAGCCGTACCCGGCTGGATAAAGCGATATCGCCCTCCGGCCCTGCAAGGGTCCCCCAGGCGCTGCGAGGACTGCGCAATAATTCCTGCCAATTCATGCCTTGCACCACCTTATCCACGCTGGCTCTGCATCTCAAGACTGCGTATTTCATCCCGTAAGCGAGCCGCTTCTTCATATTCTTCCTGTCGCACATGCTGTTCCAGTTGCTGCCTCAGTCCCTGAATACGCCGTCGCATTTGCACGGCAGCTCCTGTATGCCTAGGCACTTTGCCGTTATGCTGGGCCGTGCCGTGAATGCGTCGCACCATTGGCCCCAGCTTTTCTTCAAAAGCTTCAAAGCAGCCGCTGCAGCCAAAGGTCCCCTTGTGGCTAAATTCCTCATACGTCAAACCGCAGTCAAGACAGCGCAATGTTTCTTCCTGCACTTCCTCCGGTTGTGACGCCGCCAAGAGCAACTTGAGAAAATCCTCCGCCCCCGCCGGGTCGTTTAAAGCCAAAACCGAAAGAGCTGGCTGCCCCTGAGCGCAAATTTCACAAAAATGATGTTCTTCTTTCTCCGAACCCATCATCTGCACAATGCGAATTGTTGCCGGACGTTTGCCGCAATTCTCGCACAACATTACATTCCCTCCTCACGAGGCAAATCCGCCAAGCGTTGCAGCACATTCCGCAACAAACGACCTCGTTCTTCATCCTCTAATCGTTCGGCAAATTGCATCATAAAATAGCGTACAATAGCCGCTTCCCGTTCACTCAAAAGCTGATGCTGCTCCCATTGACGAATACGCCACTGCACTTCCTCTTGGGACCAAGCCTCTTCCGGCGGCGCCGGCAACTCCGCCAGCACCGGCAGGGCTAATTTGGCAATACGCACAAAACCGCCGGAACCGCGGCGAGATTCTACAATAAAGCCTCGTTCCATGGTAAAGCGAGTGCCCAGCACATACGTAACCTGCGAAGGAGCGCAAGCAATTTCTTCCGCTATTTCACTGCGCCGCACGACAATGATACCGCCGCTGCCCGCAGCCAATTTCCGCAAAATAAAACGTTCAATAGCATCTGCCAAATTCCCCATGCTGCAGCGCCTCCTTTTTCCTAAAACATGCGCTTCTTTTCACAAAAGTGCCGTTTCATCTTTTGACTTTATTGTATTTGACTTTTTGACTTTGCGCAAGTAATTTTTGAGCTGCTGCTACCTTGGAGAACGAACGCAGAGAGTTTACGAAGATTGAACAGGAGTAATCGGAGTAGAGGGAGGGCACGAAGGAGGGCTGCCATTATCAGCTGCAACTTCGTTTTTTATAAAACCCTTTCGCGTCTTTCGTGTATTTCGCGGTTCGGTATCAATATCGCTCCATTTTTCCAACCGCAAAAAGCGCGAAAAGCACGAACATCTATTTGTCGTTCCGATTCAAACTACGCAACGCAAAACTGAGCAAATAAAAAAGAGGGCTTGCGCCCTCTTTTACACTCAGTCTTTGCGGTTAGCTTCTTTCACTTTTTCACCGAATTGTTGTCCAAACTCAAAGCACTGCTGCAGCTCCGCCTTATCAGCAGTCCATTTCAAGAAAAGGCTAGGTAAAGCCGCTGTAATGCCGCTGGCAGCCAAACCTGCTTCCAGTCGTTCCTGGGCGCCGCCATTCCAGCCAAAAGCGCCGAATGCACCGCCCAGCTTGTTTTGAGGCTTCAAGCCTTGCAGATAGGACGAAGCAGCTGCCATCGTCGCCAAAGGTCCGCTGTTATGCGCAGAAGAACCCAAAAGAATGCCCCCAGCCTCTAAGACAGCCAACGCAACATCGCTTAATTCCGTAGTAGAAATGCGCATCAGCCGCACTTCCACGCCAGTCGAAGCCACGCCGTCCAAAATGCGCCGGGCCATTTGCTCCGTACTGCCCCACATCGTATCATAGACAATTACTACGCGTTCGCGGTTTTCACCGCTGCCCCAGCGCTTATATGCCGACAAAATATCCTTGATGTGACTGCGCCAAATCAAGCCATGACTAGGAGCAATCATGCTCAAAGGCAAGCTGCTCACTTTGTCCAGCGCCCGCACGACCAATTTGCCGAAAGGCATCAGAATATTAGCGTAGTATTTGGCCGCCTCATACAAAGCCACAGGCAATTCGTTTTCGTCATCAAAGCGTTTGCTTGTGCAAAAATGCTGCCCAAAGGCATCATTGGAAAAAAGGATATTCTCCCCTTCCATGAAGGTAGCCATGGAATCCGGCCAATGCAGCATCGGCAGCGGCACGAAATGCAGCTTATTGCGGCCAATGTCCAGCACATCGCCTTGCTTGACCGTCATAAAGTCGTATTCCTTGCCATAGTATTTAATGACTTCGTCCCGCCCTTGATTGGTAAGCACCACTTTTGTCTGAGGCGCCCGCTCCATCAGCTTAGGGAGTGAACCGGAATGGTCTGGTTCCACATGATTGGTAATCACATAATCAATCTTAGCAGGATCAACGATTTGACTGACACGTTCCAGCAATTCTTCACTATAGGGAGCTTTGACATTGTCAATCAGGCAAATCTTTTCATCCACAATCAAGTAGGAGTTGTATGTTACGCCCCGCGGCGTGTTATAGCCATGAAAATCACGCAAATTCCAGTCTACAGCACCCACATAATATACGCCACGAGCAATTTCGATTTGATTTAACATTCCCTTTTCCTCCTTGCAGCACAGCAGCTAAATAACTTACAGCAGCGACGGAGCCTGCTGCAAGGCTGCTTTAGCGTCTTCCATAATTTCATTGACAATTTCCGCGGCAGGCTGAACCCTCTTCAAGGGCAACAGGCTCTGGCCAGCTTGGACCATACCCTGTTCCACATCGCCGTCTACCGCCGCTTTACGGTTAGTGCCTGTGGCCAGTTTTTCCAGTTCTTCTTTCGGATGATGTTTATATTCCATCGAAATAAACATATCTGTAAACTGATTACGAACGCCTCGCACCGCATGGCCAATCGTTTGTCCCGTTACTACCGAATCCGTATCAGCCGCTTCGATCAAGCGCTGTTTGAAATTCGGATGCACCGCGCATTCTTCCGCCAACATAAAGCGAGTGCCAATCTGTACGCCCGCAGCGCCCATCACTAAAGCCGCCGCCAAGCCCCGCCCGTCGGCAAAGCCGCCGGCTACGATTACCGGCAAAGAAACCTCAGGAATAACTTGCGTCATTAAAGCCATCGTCGTCAGGACGCCGATATGACCGCCAGCTTCCATACCTTCTACAACAACAGCATCAGCGCCAGCCGCTTCCACGCGTTTAGCCAATTTCACATTCGGCACTACAGGAATCTTCTTAACGCCAGCTTCTTTCAGGCGCTCAAAGAAAGGTACCGGATTGCCGGCGCCAAGAGTCACAAAAGCAACTTTTTCCCGGCAGACAACCTCTACTAACTCATCTTTATTGGCAGCCATAAGCTGCACATTTACGCCGAAGGGCTTATTAGTCAACCGCCTAGCTTCGCTAATCTGCTCCTCCAACCACTCGGCTGAACGACCTCCAGAAGCAATAATTCCCGCTCCGCCAGCTTCCGAAACGGCAGCCGCCAAACGAGCTTCCGAAACCCAAGCCATACCGCCTTGTAAAATCGGGTATTGGATACCTAATAGTTGCGTCAATCTTGTTGTCATCTTCAGACTCTCCTTTGGCTCATGGAACCATTATTTTAATATTTTCTTACTTCAATTTCACGATTGATTGCAAAATTCCTGCATACTAAGCAGCAAATCAACAAACATGTTAAAAAATTATTTACCCTTTGAAAAAAGCTTTACAAGCGCATATATCGTCTCTATAATGAAAAATCATGCATAGGTGCATACTAACGCTATTTTCTCGGATATCTTTTCAGCAGGTCTTGTTTTTTCAGTGGCAAAGCCAAACGTTGCAAAGGGAAAGTGAGTGAAGTCGAATGACTGTCATCGGTAAGCACATCACAGCCGATATGTACGGCTGCAAATTTGAGTTGCTTGATGATCGGGACTATATCAAGCAAGCCGTTTTAGCCGCTATTGCCGAAGGCCAATTAACACTTCTGCAATACACCGATCATCCTCTGACGCCTCAGGGAGTCGCAGCCATTGCGCTTTTGACGGAAAGCCACATCAGCGTACATACCTATCCGCATTTAGGCTACGCGGCTGTCGACATTTTCACCTTCAGTGAAGCAGCCTTGCCCACCAAAGCGCTGCAAACATTGCGCCGACAGTTTAAACCGACCAAACTCAAAACCACCAATATCCGCCGCGGCGATTTCGGCTCGATCAGCGACATGAAACCGAAAACGCGCACGTTAGGCAATCCGCTGCGCCGGGTCAAAGATACCAGTACAAAGTTCATCAAATTTCTCAGCCGCTCGAGAAAGTAACTCCTAAGCTGCCAAGCGCCTCGCCAGAGGCGCTTTTTTCTTGCTTATTTGCTTATTTCCTCGTAACCGTCTACTAGAACCGCCACTTTGCCGGTCTTCGGATCAAAAAGCAGGCCGTGAATCGGCACATCGACAGGCACCAATGGATTACTGCGGATCGCAGCAACCGTCTGCTTTACATTCTCCACCGGATGATGAAATTGATCCACCCAATGTTCCAAATCGCCTTCAATCATCTTGATTGCGCTGGGATGAACGCCTCTGGCAATCATCTTAGCCTTTAAGTCTTGTGACGTACTATGAGCCATACCACAGTCCTCATGACCAATCACCATGATTTCCTGCACACCCAGTTCATAAATAGCAATCAACAAGCTGCGCACAACGGCCCCAAAAGGTCCTGTCACTGTATTGCCAGCAGTTTTAATTACCTTAGCTTGACCACGTTCGATGCCCAAGGCCGGTTCTAAAAAATCCACCAGACGCGTATCCATGCAAGTAAAAATCGCTAATTGCCGATTTGGATATTTACTGACCTCTCCGGCACCGCAGGGACAGCCTACTTCATTGGTATGACACTCGCAATACGCCTGCGGCAGGCTATGTATAAACTGTTCATTAGCCGCCAGAACCTGTTCCAGCATTGTCATAAGAATTCCTCCTGCGAATTATCTTCCACTCACATTGTCTCTTACCTAGAAGGACATCGTCAAGAGCGTTGAAAAAAGTTGCATTATACTGACAAAAAGAGGGCGCAGCCTCAAGGCGCGCCCTCTTTTCCATTCATACAGCAGCACTCTTATTGAGCAATACCAAAACATCGATAGGTATTGGCCGTCGTCTGCCTGGCCACTTCTTCCACGCTCAGTCCCCGCAGTTCCGCCACTTTCTCCGCTACCAGCCGCACATGCAGCGGTTCATTGCGCCGTCCGCGATAAGGCGCCGGCGTCAAATACGGGCTGTCCGTTTCGAGCAATAATCGCTCAAAAGGAACTTCTTTAACAACCTCCGGCAGTTTAGCTGCATTTTTAAAAGTCAGTGTCCCGCCCACGGAAAGATAAAAGCCCAGCTTTAGCACTTCTCTTGCCATCTCCAGGCTGCCGGAAAAGCAGTGGAACACGCCGCGCACGCCGCGGCCCGCTTCTTTGACCAAACGCAATATATCGCCATGCGCCTCCCGGTCATGAAGAATCACCGGCAAATCACATTCCTTGGCCAAGGCCAGCTGTTTGACAAATACCTCTTGCTGCACCGAACGAGGCGAAAAGTCATAATGATAATCCAACCCAATCTCGCCAATCGCAACTACTTTAGGATGCCGCGACCATTGAAGCAATTGTTCGTAAGCCGCCTCATCCGCCGAATCAGCGTCATGCGGATGAATGCCGACGGCTGCGTAAATCGCCGCATGCTGCTCCGCCAGCGCCAAAGCGGCGGCGGAGCTTTTCATGCAAGACCCTGGATTTACCATGCCGGCCAGGCCATTCGACAGCGCCCTGGCTATTACTTCGTCACGGTCAGCATCAAAGGCTTCATCATCCAAATGAGCATGCGAGTCAAAAAGCATGCTTACTTCACCTTGCTTCCAGGAGCCATGCCGGGAACTTCTACAACCTGCAGCGCGCCATCGCAAGACGCAGCCAACACCATGCCTCTAGATTCAACGCCGCGAATTTTAGCGGCTTTCAAGTTGGCCACCAACACCACTTGCTTGCCCACAAGCGCTTCCGGCTCATAATGCTGGGCAATACCGGAAACTACCGTACGGGTTTCCTCTCCCAAATCCACCGTCAGTTTGAGCAGTTTGTCCGCCTTGGGTACTTTTTCCGCGGCAATGACTTTGGCTACCCGCAAATCCATGCGGCCAAAGTCATCAATGGAAATTTCACCGTTCTCCGCAGCAGGAGCCGCCTTCTGCGGCGCTGCCGCCTGCTTTGCCTTGGCAGGGATTTCTGCAGCCGCAGTTTCTTCCTTCTCGATTTCAATACGCGGGAACAATGGTTCCGCCGCTGCTACCTGCGTTCCCTCCGGCAGTCCGCCCCAGGCCATATCCGCCATTTGAACAGAAGCCCAGTCCCAGGTCAACCCCAGCTGCGCCCAAATGCGCGGCGCCGTGTGCGGCAGGAAAGGAGCAATCAAGACCGCCGTCTGACGCAAGGTCTCCGCTAAATGATATAATACCGCCGCCAGCCGATCCGCCTGCTCCGGCTTCTTCGCCAGCGCCCACGGAGCCGTCTCGTCAATGTATTTATTGCTGCGGCCAATTAAAGCCCAAACACATTTCAAAGCTTCGGTTAAATCCATTTTTTCCATGGCGACGCGATAATCCGCCAGTGTTTTCTCGGTCAGTTGCCGCAAGGAAGCATCTACAGCCTCTTCTGTACGCCCCTGCAAGATCTTGCCGCCCTGAAAGCGTTCGATCATGCTGAGCGTGCGGTGAAGCAAATTCCCCAAGTCATTGGCCAAATCGGCGTTAATCCGTCCAATAAGAGCGTCTCTTGAAAAATTCCCGTCATTACCCAGGGCAATTTCCCGTAACAAGAAGTAACGGATGGCATCAGGGCCAAATTCATCAATCAATGCCACCGGATCAATGACATTTCCTTTAGACTTGGACATTTTATCTCCGTCCACCACCAGCCAGCCATGACCATAGACTTTCTTCGGCAAGGGCAAATCCAAGGCCATGAGAATAATCGGCCAAATAATCGAATGAAAACGGACAATTTCCTTGCCGACCAAATGAACATCCGCCGGCCAAAACTTCGCAAATTTCTCCGGATTATCCAGATAACCGGCTGCGGTCAAATAGTTGGACAAAGCGTCAAACCAAACGTAAACCACATGTTTTTTGTCAAAAGGCACCGGAATGCCCCAGTCAAAGGTTGTCCGGGATACGCACAAGTCTTCCAGACCGCTTTTGATGAAATTAATCATTTCATTGCGCCTAGAAGCAGGTTGAATAAAGTCTGGATTCTCTTCAATATGCTTTAAAAGACGGTCCTGGTATTTGGACATACGGAAGAAATAGCTTTCCTCCTGCACGACCTCCACCGGTCGTCCGCAATCCGGGCATTTGCCGTCCTGCAATTGCCGCTCCAGCCAGAACGTTTCGCAAGGCGTGCAATACCAGCCCTCATAGGCGGACTTATAAATATCGCCCTGTTCGTAAATGGTCTGGAAAATGTGCTGTACAACTTTATAGTGGCGTTCCTGGGTCGTGCGGATGAAATCGTCGTTAGAAATGCCTAATTTGCGCCACAGCTGTTGAAAAGAAGCAACAATGCCGTCAACATAACCAATAGGTGTTACGCCTTTTTCTTCTGCTTTACGCTGGATTTTCTGACCATGCTCGTCAGAACCTGTCAGAAAAAATACTTCTTTGCCTTCCAAGCGCTGGTATCTTGCTAAGCTGTCCGCAATGGTCGTGCAGTAAGCATGACCAATATGCAACCGATCACTCGGGTAATAAATGGGAGTAGAAATATAATACTTAGAACTGTTTCCCATGGTAATCCAACCTTTCTCTTTTGTAATCTTCTTCCTTTTTTCACAGCAACCAACTTTGCCATATTCTCCCACAGAAGTACTCTATACCTACTTTTCCAGTATATTTCCATATTACTTGCCGTTTTCAAAACACTTTTTCTCTATTTTTAAGCATTTAGACGTCATTTCGTACATATAAGAAAAGAAGAAAAATAACTCTTGACAAGCCTTTTGTGACATTTCCCTTATTTGACAGGATTTTTCATTTTTGTTACGCTGATTCCAGGTTGAGAGAATGACCTTTTCTATTATAAAAGACATTCTCCCATTTGTCGATTTTCTCAGATTAAGCAAGGAGGATTTATCTCATGAAATCTACAGGTATCGTTCGTAAGGTGGATGAACTCGGTCGCGTGGTTCTGCCCATCGAATTGCGCAGAACCCTCGACATCGCCGAAAAAGACGCTTTGGAAATTTACGTTGACAGTGACCGCATTGTTTTGCGCAAATACGAACCAGCTTGCATCTTTTGCGGCAGCGCGGATGGCATTACTAATTTCCGCGGTAAAAATGTCTGCAAACAGTGTGCCCTTTCCGTAGGAGAGGCCATTTAAGATTCTACAGCCTCTTTGATGACGGCTTGGTACAAATCACGACGGCCCAGTTTTTTTTGAGACGCTATCTTACGGATAGCGTCTTTTTTATGTTCTCCTGCCGCCACCAAGCGCTCCACTTCCGCCACAGCCTCCGCGATTTGGGCGGAGGGGTCCGCCTCAAGCGCCGCATCTGCTGCTTTAGGTTCTGCGCCAGCGCAAAGCAAAGTAAACTCACCCCGCGGCGCAACGGTCTGAAAATGCGCCTCTATGGAAGCTAAGTCGCCTCGTACAAATTCCTCAAATTTTTTGGTCAGCTCCCGCACCGCTACCGCCTGGCGATTACCAAAGGCGCTTTGCAGTTCCTTCAAGGTAGCCAACAACCGGTGGGGCGCTTCGTAAAAGATCAGCGTCCCAGGATACGAGGCGGCTTCTTCCAAAAGAGCTCTTCTTTTTTTAGTTGTTTTGGGCAAAAAACCCAAAAACTGAAACTGCTCGCTTGGCAGCCCGGACGCAATCAACGAGGTCAACGCCGCATTGGCGCCTGGCAACGGCACCACCGGCACACCTGCGTCAAGCGCCAGCCTGACAAGATCCGCTCCTGGATCAGCAATACCCGGCATACCTGCATCACTAACAAGAGCAATGCTTTCGCCAGCCAACAGACGCTGCAGCAGTTCCGGACCGCGCTCCGCTTTATTGTGTTCGTGATAACTTACTAGCGGTTTATGAATTTCAAAATGAGTGAGCAGTTTACGGGAATGGCGCGTATCTTCCGCCGCTACCACATCCGCTTCCCGCAACACGCGCAACACGCGCAAAGTAATATCTTCCAGATTGCCAATAGGAGTCGGGCATAAATACAACATTCCCGGATGCATGACTAATCCTCCTCATTCTCATTAAAGCTGCGCCGGCGCAGCCTCATAGCAGATCCGCAATTGCGCCGTATAGGAGCCGTCGGCTTCATATACCACCAGAGGCGGCATTACCTCCAGCCCCGGCTTCCCGCCATGTATGCCTTCTACCAACAGCAAGTTAGCCGGCGCTCCCTCTCGGGGCTGCACTAGCTGTAAGCGTTTAGGCTCCAAATTCACTTCCCGCATCACAGCCAGTACATCCACCATTCGGTCCGCCCGATGCACCAAGGCCACACGGCCCCGAAACCGCACCAAACGCCGTGCCGCTTTCAGCACATCCGCCAACGTCGCCGTTACTTCCTGACGGGCCAGACCCTTTTGTACGCTGCCCCGCCCTCTTGCGGGCTGAAAATAAGGAGGATTGGCAACAACAACATCCCAAATACCGCCCGGCAGCTGTGGCAGCGCCTGGCGATAATCGCCGCAATGCACTTGAATTTGACCGTTGCGCCGGCTCAGTTGAATGCTCCGCGCCGCCCGGCTGGCCGCTGCCTCATCTAATTCCACCGCGGCTACCGCTCTGGCGCCTCGCGCAGCCAGCAACAAAGAAATAGCGCCGTTTCCCGCTCCCAGATCCACTACCTGATCTTGCGGACGCAGCCGTACAAAATGAGCCAGCAACACCGCATCCAGGGAAAAGCAAAAAGACCTGGGATGCTGAATAATGCGCAGCCCTCCCAGGCCTAAGTCGTCTACCCGCTCTGGGCGGCGCAGACGTACTCCGATCATGCTTTTTCCGCCACTTCTTCCCAGGACAGCTGCACGGTACCGCCCTGATCCGCCAATTCCACCGTCGCCATATGCTTGTTATTGCTGACAATGGTCACTTTGCCTTCGCCTTGCGGCGTCATCACAGTACTGCCTATCTTCGGCGGCTGAGCCTTCTTGCAGCATTTGCGATATCCATCGCTCTCATACTTCAAGCAACACATCAATCGTCCGCAAATGCCGGAAATTTTCGTAGGATTTAAAGAAAGATTCTGTTCCTTAGCCATGCGAATAGATACCGGCTCAAAATCACCCAAGAACGTAGCGCAGCACAAGGGCCGCCCGCAGCAGCCTATACCGCCCATCATTTTGGCTTCATCCCGAACACCAATCTGACGTAGTTCGATCCGCGTGCGGAATACGGCCGCCAAATCCTTAACAAGTTCCCGGAAATCAATCCGTCCGTCGGCGGTAAAATAGAAGATAATCTTATTAACATCAAAAGTATATTCTACATCCACCAATTTCATTGGCAGTTTGTGCTCTTCAATCTTTTTTTCACAAACCTTGAAGGCTTCCTCTTCCTTCGCCTTGTTTTGTTTGATTTTTTCCTTATCCTTGTGGTTGGCTTTGCGCAGCACCGACTTCAACGGCTGCACTACGCTTTCGTCTTCCACGTCCCGTACCGGTATGACCACCTCGCCAAATTCCAGTCCTCTGGCTGTTTCCACAATGACAGCGTCACCTAACGCCAATGTTCCCTCGCTAGGAGCAAAATAATAAATCTTGCCCGCTTTTTTAAAACGAACGCCTATTACCTTCGGCATAAAAACCCGAACCCTCCTTCGCTTCACTCACGGCAAGCCACAATGCCTCTAAGGCCAGCCGCAGCACGGCGTGAAACCGTATATTTCTGCGTGTTTCCTCAACGGCATGCAAGGCCTGCGTCAATCCCTTATCAGTCCACTGCTGAGACTCCTGATGCAACTCTTGCTCCAGGTCCGGATGAAATAATGGTATCGCCGCCTGTTGCCGCAGTACCAGCATATCACGTAACAGCAAGGAAAGATAGCGTAATCGCAGTTGAACCTGCGACCGCTCCTCCTTGCCCCAAAGCTCACCAAGACGCCAAGCCGCCCTACCGCCGGCCTGCAGCGCCTGCCATACCTCATCCCGCAAGGTCTGCCGGCCTTCTTCTAAAAAGAGCAAGGCCTCCCCCAGGCTGCCAGAAGCTACGCTAGAAGCCAAGGCGGCTGCTTCCGGCGCAAAGCCCCTGCTCTGCAGCATATTCTTAAGAAGCGGCGCCGCTAACTTTTGCAACGGCACCAGGCAACAACGCGATCGCACTGTCGGCAGCAATTGTTCCACCCGTTGCGCCAATAGCATAAAATAAACTCCTGCCGGAGGTTCTTCCAACATTTTCAGTAAGCTATTGGCGGCTTCCTGATTCATCAGTTCGGCGCCGTCAATAAGCACAAAAAAACGCGCCTGGCCGCCGCTCAGCAACAAACGCGGCAACAGGGCGCGTATTTGGCTGATTTTTATGGCTGTTCCTTCCGGCCGCAGCACCTGCATTTGGGCGTGCTCCTCCAGTTCCACCTGCCGACAGGAGGAACAAACGCCGCAAGGGTGGTCTTGCTCCTGGCACAATAATGCCGCGATGAGCGTCTTGGCCGCCAACCGTTTGCCGACTCCGTCAATACCAGTGAATAAAAAAGCATGGGGCGATTGTTCCTGACGCAGCATCTGCTGCAAGGCTGTAACGGCAGCATCTTGTCCCTTTAAGGATTCCCAGCGCAGCATCATGTATAAAGATCTACCAGCATGCCGCGGATGGCATCCAGTTTCCCCATGATCTCCAATTGCTGCGACTGCCCCTGCCGCACATCTTCCGTCAAACCGGACAAGCTTTCGTCAATCTGCTTTACCAGCGTGTATACTTTCCGGCGTCCAAAACGGTCCCACCCTGTCTGCGATTGCAGGTTGTACATACGTCCTACGGCTTCGCCCACAAAGCGCTGCACCAATTGACGGTACTTTTTTAGTTCCCCGTAGGTCGGCACTTGCCCTAACTGCTCTCCTTGCGCCGTGATATCGTCCAGCAGTTTTCCCATGCGTTCCATATAGCCATCATCATTGGCTTTGCTCAAACTGGCGGAAAAACTCCGCCCGCTTTTTTCGGCGCGCTGGCCGCTTTCTTTTTCTTTGGGCAAGGGAATGGAGGAAATGCCTCTCGGATCAATTTTCATCGTTCATCCTCCTTATGGAACCACTGGCAAGCGATTCCATGAACAGCAGCCAGTTTGTTACACTTTTATATTATATCGGATGATCTCGCCGGAGAAAATATGCCTACTAAACAAGTTATGCTATAATTAGTCCGATTATGCAAAAAAAGGAGGCTTTTTATGAGCCGCATGATTGCCGGCGAACTCTTGGCCGGCATTATTTATGGAGATACGACGAATCAAGAATACGTTTATTTGCCCGCGGGAGAAGTAGGCAGCGAACCTGGCGTCTGCATTTTTGAATCTCACGAATCTTACCAGGACCTTTCTTTAGAAGAAGCAGCCCGTTTGGCAGCCCGCCTTTCTTTACGTCCGGTGCAGCATCCCCGGATGGGCCCTCGCTCTTTTTAGCCGTCCCAAGCGCAGAGCTCTAAGGCTCTATTGAGAATGTCCTTGTGAATCTCTTCAATGCAGCGCAGTTTTCCTTGGGGCGCACAGTTCACTTGCTGCCAACCGTATTGTACGGCCAATTGCCGGTATAAGGAGTAGCAGGCGTCCAAATACGCCGTATCTTGCTCATGAATGTCCCGCTTGCGCTGTTCACTTTCTCGAGCGGCGATCAATGCTGCACTGAGCGCAGGGGGAACATCCAAAAAGAAAACCGCATCCGGCACAGGGAGGGAAAATTTTTCAAATTCCAATTCCCACAGCCACTTTAAAAAAGCCTCTCTTTGCTCCCCTGGCTGCACTTTGACCGCTTGATGCACCATATTGGACGTTGCGTAACGATCGGCGATAACAATACCGCCTTGCCGATAAAATTCGCCCCAATCCGTATGATAGGAAGCAAAGCGGTCAACGGCATAAAACGAAGCAGCCGCATATGGATTGACATCAGCCGCACGTTGTCCGAACTCCCCTGCCAGATACATCTTGATGGCCCCAGCCGCAGGACTGTCATAATTAGGGAAAGACACCTTGCGCACCTTATGCCCCGCTTTGATCAGCGCCTCCACTAATAAGCGCGTCTGCGTAGCTTTACCGCAACCATCGCCTGCTTCTAAAATCAGAAGTTTTCCTTTTCTCATTTCCATACCACCCTTATCGTCTCCAAAGTAGTATCAGCCATACCTGACATATGCTGCCCTTGACGCTTACAGGCTGTAATCCAAGCAAGCACTTCCGCCGTTAATTCTTCCCCCGGTAAAACAAGGGGAATCCCCGGCGGATAAGGAGTGATTGCTTCCCCGGCGATCAGCCCTTGCGCCTCTTGCAGCAACACACTGCGATAGTCCGTCAGAGCCGCCTCTCGCGGCGTCATCCGTTGCGGCGGAACCGGCGGCAACGCCATTGTTTCTTTTGAAAAATATCCGGGAGCCGGCAGCTGCAATAACTGAGGCAGCCCTTGTCCCAAACGCTCCCAGTCCTGTTCGACATCAGCCAGGGACAGCAGCAGCAACAGCCGCGTTTCATCCGCCCATTCCACAGCAATGCCCTGACGTCGCAATTGAGCGGCCGCAGCGTGCCCCGACCAGCCTCGCACGGCCAGCGTAATCTTCGTAATATCCATTTGAAACGGCGCCGCAAGCGTCCCCGCCACGCCGCCAACTATATCTACGCCCGCCAAGGCTTGCCAGCGGCGGCGCAGCTGCTCCGCCTGCTCCCAAAGCTGGCGGAGCCTTTTTTTACCCTCTTGGGCCAGTTGCCAGCGCGCCGCATCTAAAGAGGCCATCAGAAGATAGCTGGGACTGGAAGACTGCAGCCACTGCAAGGCGCTTTTCAGCCGTCCCACATCCAGCGCACTATCTTGCCCCACATGAAGCCAGGAGCTTTGCGTCAGTGATCCGGCCAGTTTATGTGCGCTTTGCACGCAAGCGTCTGCGCCGCAGAGCAAAGCCGTAGGTAAAGAGCCATCCGGCAGCCAAGGAAAATGAACGCCATGGGCTTCATCGACAAGGGCCAGCAGTCCGTGCGTGCGGCAAATTCGAATCAACGCCGCTAAATCGCCGGTCACGCCTTGGTACGTCGGACTGACAAAAAAAGCCGCTTTGGCTTGGGGATGCTTCTTTACAGCTTGTAAAAAATCAGCGGCATCCAGCCCCAGCGGCATGCTGCTGGGTTCGTCTTGCCGCACCTGCACAAAGATCGGCTTAGCCCCGGACAAGATCAACCCTGACAATACAGCGCGATGCGCATTGCGCGGCACCAAAATTTCATCTCCCGGCTGCAGACAGGCTAAAAGCGACGCTGCAATTCCAACGCTGCTGCCATTGATCAGAAAAAAAGAAGCCGCCGCTCCGTAAAGATCGGCCAACAGACTTTGCGCTTCGGCAATGCAACCCTCCGGCTCCTGTAAATCATCCAGACCGGCAATCTCCGTCACATCCGCCTGCCACAGCTTAACGCCCAGCAGATCCTGCGCCGGCTGCGGCGCTCCCAGGCCGCCTTTATGTCCCGGCATATGCTGGCGCAGCGCGTTCTCCCCGATATACTGTTCCAACGCCTTTACCAAAGGCAAGCGACTTTGATCCATGTATTCTCCTTGCACTTCATCAGACTTGACACAAACAGAGGAAATCTGCACAATTATGCAGAACTTCATGTTCAGTATACCACTAAAAGGAGCATCTGTATGAAGCATATAGCGATTCTTACCGGCGGCGGCGATTGCCCTGGCCTTAACGCCGTCATCCGCAGCGTTGTCAAAATGGCCTCACAGCATAACATTAAAGTCACTGGCATAAAAAATGGCTTTTCCGGTTTAATTCATGGCAAAACCCTACGCTTGAATCTCCAAAGCGTCAGCGGTCTTTTACATCGCGGCGGCACCATTTTAGGCACAACCAACCGCGACAACCCGTTTTCCTATGCCTGCAAAAGCGGCGAAGCATGCATCTATGTCGATAAAAGCCAGGACGTTCTGGATCATTTGAAACAATGGGAAATCGACGGCCTTATCGTCGTCGGCGGCGACGGCTCTTTGCATATCGCCAACCAATTTGCCGCTTTAGGGGTCCCCATTGTCGGCGTTCCCAAAACCATTGACAATGATTTATCCGCCACAGACTACACCTTTGGCTTCGAGTCTGCTGTCACTACCGCCGTAGACGCCCTTGATAAATTACATACTACCGCCGAATCCCATCATCGGGTCATGCTTTTGGAAGTAATGGGACGCTACACAGGCTGGATTGCCTTACAGGCCGGCATTGCCGGCGGCGCGGATGTGATTGTGATCCCGGAAATTCCTTATGACATCAAAAAAATCATCACGGCCATCAAAAAACGGCGCTCTTTAGGAAAAAGCTTCAGTATCATTGTCGTTGCGGAAGGAGCCAAAGCGCTGGGCGGCAGCTATACCATCCAACGTTTGGTAGAAGGCAGCCCCGATCCGCAGCGTTTAGGAGGCGTCAGCCACCATCTGGCCAATGATATCGAAGCGCTTACTACCTTGGAAACGCGGGTTACTATCCTAGGCCACCTGCAACGAGGCGGCTCTCCCACTGCTTTTGACCGTCTTTTGGCCTCCCGCTATGGAACAGCGGCCGTCCAATGCCTGCTAGACGGAAAATTCGGCTGCATGACCGCCCTGCACGGCTCCGAGATCGTCTCTGTCCCCTTAGCAAGCGCGGTCGGCGCACTTAAAACCGTCCCCATTCACGGCGAGCTTGTGCAAACTGCTAAAAATCTGGGCATTTCCTTTGGAGACTGATAAAACCAAGTTCTACAATAGCAAAGGACGGCCTGCAGAAAGAATGCCTCTTCCAGGACCGTCCTGATGCACTACCCTTACTCTAACTCGTCCGTTTCTTCCAAGGGGATTTTCAAAAACAGCTGTGTTCCCGCTCCTGGCTCAGACTGAACACGCAAATCCCCTTTTAAAATGTTAGCGCGCTCTCGCATCCCCAGTAACCCGAAGCATTCGTCGGAAATCTTTTCATCCAAAGAAAAACCTATCCCGTCGTCCTGAATCAAGACCTGCAATGTTTTCGGACGATATTCCATGACCACCTGAACCTGTTTCGCTTTGGCATGTTTTTCCACATTATGCAAGGCCTCCTGTACAATACGAAAAACAGCCGTCTCCCGATAGGCGTCCATGCTTACTTCTTTGCCAATCACACGCAGCTGCGCTTCTATGCCGCTTTGCTCCCGGCAGCTCTGGCAAAGCCCTTTCAAGGTCGCTACCAAGCCTAAATCGTCTAAGGACATCGGGCGTAAGTCGCAGATAATTTTGCGCACCTCCCGCAAACAGCCTCGTACCTGCTCGCGCAAATCCGCCAGCTCCGCTTTTGCTCGCTGACTATCGCGATCTACCATACGTTCGCAAATTTCCGTGCGAAATACCAAATTCGCCATAGTCTGCGCCGGACCGTCGTGAATTTCCCGGGCCACGCGACGCCGTTCCTCTTCCTGGGCGTGAATAATCTGCGCCCCCAGGCGCTGGGTCTGCTGCAAGGATTCGATATGCACCACTACATCATCCATTTGCGTCCCCAGATAGCCCAGAACAGCCCCTACCTGCGAAACCAGACGCTGCGCCTTGTGCGCCGTCAGCTCCAGCGTTCGCAAACGAAGCTCCATTTCATCCCGGCGCAAGCGCAGATTCAGCTCGCATTCTCTGGCTACCGCCAGCTCCACCTGTAAATCTCGCGCCATATCATAGGCTTTGCGAACGTCCTCTTCACTAAACTGACGAAAGCATTTGCTTACCTCCATCAAGTTAATGCGAGCTTGCTTCTCCTTGATTTCCAGCTTGTCTACCCGATCAATGGTAGTTGCCGCCTCTTCTTTCAGGCGCAGCAAATCCCGGCGCAGCTTTTCCACCTCGCCGCAAGCGGCTTCATACACATCTATATCTCGCTTTTGCTTTCCTCAATCGCTTCTACCGTTCGTTTCACGATCGAGTCGAGCATTTTCGCATCCAATTTTGTTGCGCTGACGTCCATTTTTGGCCCCCTGTCCTTTCCTTCTCCCTTGCTAAAAAAAAGCATTCGCAGAACCTCATCTTCTGCGAATGCTTTTTTCGCGACCCCGCGCAGCCATGCTAACGTCTCAGTTGCAGTCCTGCCTGGCTCAGGTGCTGCACAACACGTCACTAAGAACAGGTTAACCTGCCAAAACAGCTGCCTTGCGCCGCCTCTTCCTCATTGGTTCGTCTTAAAAACGCCCAAGCAAGGAAGGTAGTCTTTCAAGCCGAACCGTCATTAAACAGCTCTGCTTGTCCAACTCTTTCATTTAAACATTAGCAAAAGACTTGAATTGCGTCAATATTCCCTTATTAAATTAATCAGCAACTTTTTAAAAGCAACGTTAAGCGAGTCAGCGCTTCCGGCCAAGCAGCCGCAAACGCTTCTGCTTCCCCGCAAACAGCAGCCACGCCCGCAGGCATGTTCTTTCTTTCTATCTGCCGCCCTTGTTGCTGCAAAAGAGCGTACAATTTCTCTGCAGCCGCCTCGTCAGTGGAAAAGCAAGGCACTTCTTCCGCATAGTCTTGGCGGTGCTTTAGATCGTCCCATTCTTCTTCGCGCATGGGACGATACATGCCCTTAAAGGCAGCCAGCGTTTCTTTCGCCATCAGCCATTTTACCGCCATTTCCGCACTAAACTGCAAGGTATGCGTAACCCAGCAATAAGCGCCGCTAGCCACTGCTGCCGCCTCATCCAATTCACGCCCCTGCAGCGCGTTTTCGTCTGCTTCTATCTTCATAGCTCCTGCCTCCTAGCTTCTGCGGATACTGCCACACGAGCCTGCATTTTATGCCGGCGAAATAGGTAGACTCCAAGGACCATCAAAACGCTTACAAGTACAAAGCCGATAATTGCTTCGGTCTTATACTTTTCAAACATGGCCAACGCTTGGGAGCCATAATAGTAAATCAACAGCCCTTCCACCAAAAACCGTTTCGCGCGTCCCAAAAAAGAAAAGACAAAGAAAAGGCCCAAATTCACACGAAAAGCGCCAGCGCTAATAGAAACAAACTTATAAGGAATCGGCGACATAGCCGCCAAAAACACCGCCAAGGCGCCATACTTTTCCATCCAACAGCGGATTGTCTCTAAATGCCGCTCTGGAACAATACGCCGCAATGCGGGTTCACCAAAGCGATGGCCGCCGTAATAGCCGATAAAACCGCCCAAAACCGAAGTAAGGGTCGTCCAGACGGCATACCAGATCGCTTGTTCTGGATTAGCCAGCGCCATGGGGATCAGCAGTAAATCCGGTAAAATGGGAGAAATAAAAGACTCCAGGAATGCCACGGCCAGCAGCCCCCATAAACCATATGTTTGAAAAAAGGCGACTCCGTCCTGCAGCCAGGCTGTCTCCATGCTTCGCACCTGTCCTTCCTAAACCTAAACATCACTGTCTTTGTTCTTTGACAAATCTCATTCTTATATTATAGCAATCTCTGGAGGTCACTGCAATTGCTTTTGCCGTTCCTTGCGCAACAACAAGGCCTGCCGCAAAACGTCTGCTTCATTTTTTAGCATTCCGCTTTGAATGCGCTGCAGCAAATTTTTCTGAAACGCCCCAACTTGCGGTCCTCTGCCTAACTCCGCCGCAATGTCGCCGCCGGAAATGGCCAGCTGCGAGACAAAAAAGGGCGTCTGTTGCAAAATGGGCTCCACCTTCTGCAACAACTGCTCTAACGAATCGTTCGGCTTCGTGCGCGTCGCTGTCGCATCCGCCCAATATAAAGCAAAAAGCTGCATTACTGCTTGCCGTAACTCCTCTACGTCACGGAACGCGACCGCGCGTTTGCGCAGCCAGCGCACCACGGATTTACGCGACAAATCCGGCGCGTGCATATGGTTTCTAACCAGCCACACTGCACGTTTAGCCACTTGCGGATCTACACGCAGGCGGCTTAGTATATTTTCTGCAAGTTCCGTGCCTACCACGTCATGACGATGGTCCGTCCACTCGCCCTGCGCGTTTACCCCCCGCACTCCTGGCAATCCCTTCGCCACATCATGAAGCAGCGCCGCCCAACGCAACGCCAACTGCGGCTCAATCCGTTCCACTGTATCCAATACATGACGCCATGCATTCAAACGATGATGCTTCGGATTTTGCGGCAGTTGATATAGATGCATAAGTTCCGGCAAAATAGGCACGTTCTGCGCCACGCCCTCGTCTTTTGCCCGACAAGTTTCGGCAAGCAGCCCGGTCATGCGCAAAACATGAATTCCCTTCGCTGCATGCCTAGCCAGGAGAGTCTTCTCCAATTCATTGCGCACCCGTTCCACCGATAACCCCCGCACCCGCTCCCGGTTGGCTACAATGGCCGGAAAAATATCCGTATCGAAGGAAAAACCCAACTGCGCCATAAATCGGGCGGCTCGAAACATGCGCAAACCATCTTCGGCAAAACGAACCGTAGCCTCGCCTACCGCCCGAATACGTCCTAAACGCAAATCGCTCAAACCGCCAAAAGGATCATATAAATCGCCGTTCACATCCAGGCACAAGGTATTGATCGTAAAATCCCGGCGGCTTAAATCTTCCAACAAGGAGTCGCCCCACTCCACTTTTTTCGGTCTGTGGCTGTCTTCACCATACTCTTCCCGGCGGAAAGTGGTAACATCATAAGGAATGCCTGCTATTACAACCAGTACACTGCCGAATCTCGCGCCCACGTCGCTGGTCTTCCAGCCCCGCCGGATAGCCATAGCGCGAATATCGTCCGGCTTGGCATTCGTGCAGATATCAACGTCAATATGGTTAACGCCGAGGAACAAATCCCGCACTGCACCTCCTACCATATAGGCTTGCCAACCTTCCTGGGTCAGAGCTTCAAGAATTTTTCGGGCTTGCTTCATAACCGCCTCCACGTCTCCTTGCACTTTCAACCACATGGCAGCTATCGCCTCATTTCCGCATGCACGCCTGCAAAATCAAGCACTGTGTGGTGTACCGCTTACGCTTTCTTTTCCATTTCATTATAGCATGAACCCTGCCAGAGAGCCTCTGCTTTAGCAGACTTTCGCCGCATTGTGTCGAAATGATGACTTTTTTGCTATGCCTGCAGGAACTGACTAAGCTACGCCGAAATCAAATTACGGGATAGACTGCACTAATCTATACTCATTGAATCAGCATAAGTAAAGGAGCATCTACATGTCAGATACCAATAGCGATGATCTATTATCACCACGCGCCGCTTTCGCTTTGCGGGTGCTTACGGTTGTTCTCTTAGCCATCGGGTTGGCCTTGGGAGTGTACTTCTGGTACCAAAACACCTCTACCCTAAAAAGTTCGGACGCCCGTATTCAAGGAGCTCTCTATAGCCAAACAGCTCGGGCTTCCGGTCAAATTTTAGAAGTTCTCGTAAAAGACGGCGACGTCGTCGAAAAGGGAACCCCCTTGCTCACACTGCACTTTCCTGAGTTAGATAAGCAAAAAGAAGACGCTTCAGCCGCGCTTATTGCCGCCCGGGCGCTTTACGCACAGGTCAGCCAAGGCCGCCGAGGTCAACCGCTGCAAACAGGCGGCAGTATTGACAGCGGCGCTGTAGCGCGCCTGGAGCAAGCCGCCCAGCATTACCAAAAAATGCAAGAATTGTATGCACTAGGCGGCATCAGCGCCGCCGCGCGTGATCGCGCCGCCAGCGCCTACGAACAAGCCCGTCAGGCAGCCAGCGCGACTCCAATCATGACCACAACTCCCAATCAACCGCCTGATCCCAACGAAGTTCGCATGGCACAGCAACAGATCCAGCAAGCCGAACAAAAACTAGCTGCCCTGCAAACCTTGGAACAGCAAAAAATCGTTACCGCCCCGACTAGCGGCACCGTTTCTTTACTAAGCGTTCGCGCTGGCGATAGCGTTGCCGCCGGGCAGCCGTTGCTGGCGGTCATCTCCAATACCGAACTATGGCTCACCGTCCGAGTGGACACAAGCGACGCCCCCAGACTGCAAACAGGTCAAAACGTAAATTTCGTCCTGCGTGATCTGCCGGGACAAACATTTACTGGTGAGGTTCTGGAAACAGCTGCTGCAGGCGCGACCGGCCAGCGCCAGCCCATCAAAGTTTCTTTACCCACCGAAACCCAAACGCTCTTCAGACCAGGCATGCTGGCTGACGCGGAATTCATCTTTTAGCCGGCCAGCGTCCGTCAAGCAGAATGCTTGCCTTCTTAGGCAAGGCCTTCCCCGCAGGCCAGACATACACATAGGCTTTGCTATTCTCACCTAGCGGCGCTATAGTATTCCCATCAGTTTCAGTAAATTCACTGCCATCACGATGACCGAAGTCTTCTGGTGGTAACTCAATACCACTATTATCATCAGAACCAAATAAATATACATGCACATTCTCGCCGTCCCAAACCACCTTTTTCACAAAAGTGCGTAGGGCGGCGCGTTTTTGTTCAACGCTCATGTCGTCCATCGTATCTTTAAAAGTTGTGAGCATCTGACGAATAATATCAAACTCAATATTAGAAAGGGTATGACTGGCGGTAAGGCTCTCTAATTCAGCAATGCGGCTTTTCAACAGTTCCCCTTCACTGTGCAACTCGTCAATCCCTTTAACGATACTTCCCTTAGTTGCTGTATCCTCCAATTCAGCAAGTGATGATACCAACCTGGAAATTTTCTTTTCATTTTTCTCAAGTGCACTGTGCAACTGGTCTAGATCATCACATCCTTCAAAATTGCCGTCCAGTTGTGTTTTGCCTAGCTCAAGCTGACGGATAAATTCTGAACTATCTGAGCCAAGTCTTTTTATTTCTTCACATACAACTCGATCCAGCATATTTCCGTTAGCATTCTTCATATTACAAACATGACAGCGGCTCTTTTCCTTCATAGCACAAAGATAAGAATAAATAAATTCGCCTTGTGAATCTAGCCGTTTACTTAGTTTAGGGCGCATATAGTCACCGCAGGTGCAAAATAACAGACCGGAAAGCAGTGCGACGTTGCTTCTCGGTTTACGGAAGGACTTAGACCGATTCTTCTCTAAATATTCCTGTACCTGAATCCATTCGACACCTTTAATCAGACCAGTATGCTTCCCCACCGCTACAATCCATTCTTGCATTGGCCGTATTTGATTAGACTTGCCTGATTTTTGAATAGTACGATTATATGCCATAACGCCATGCTCACCGTCAAAATCCTTTTTTTCAGCAAATAAATCTACTTCGTTTTCATTCAAGTAACTATACGCATCTTCATCAGCAATCATATATACAGGATTAGTAAGGATATTACGAAGAGCAAAGCGAGTAAACAATTTTTGGTTTTTCGTTTTATAGCCATTTTGAATGAAGTACGTTTCTGTTTTTGTTAATGAATTCGTTTCTAAGAACACCTTGTAAATTTGTTTAATAATATCTGCTTCTTCGGAAATAAGTTCTAACTTACAAGCTTTTTTTATTTTTCCGTCTACTGTTATCTTCTCCACTTGTTCAGACTTATACCCTGTGGGCGATATACCGCCAAGCCAGCGGCCGGTTTTCGATAGCTCATGCATATTATCACGTATACGCTCAGCAATCGTTTCACGTTCCAGTTGGGAAAATACAGAGGAAATATACATCATCGCTCTGCCCATAGGAGAAACAGTATCAAATGTTTCCTTAATCGAAATAAAGGAAACATTCAAACCGTCTAATTCCTCAATCAACTTAGCAAAGTCACCTATGTTACGACTTATGCGATCAAGGCGATAACAGACAATAACTGAAAACTTTTTTGCCTGTGCTTCAGCCATCATCCTCTTAAATTCTGGACGTTCTGTATTTTTTCCCGAAAACCCTTCATCTTCATATATTAAGATACCATCATCTTTGCAATTAGGGTAATGGGCACGGATATACTGTTTGCAAAGCTCGATTTGATTTTCTATACTTTCACCTTTACCAGTAAATTTGGATTTACGAGAATAGATGGCAATCTTTTCTCCTGTATTTTCTCCTAAATTGCAACTGCAAGTTGAACACTTCGGTAAAATGGTAGCAAACTCAAGCAGCATAAAGGCTGTCGAGAAATGCATCAAAAAGTTCTTCTGGGGTTTGATAGCCAAGTCGTTTACGCGAGCGGCTATTTAGCTCATCTGCAAAACGAAGTACATCGGCCGGGGTGTATTTTTCAATTGAAACACCTTTGGGGATATACTGTCGTAAAAGCCCGTTGTGTCTTTCGTTTACAGGACGTTCCCAAGATGAATAGGGATGGGCGAAATAGATTGAAGAACCCCAATTTTCAACCGTTGAAAACTTTTCGAATTCAGATCCATTATCAGTCGTAATGCTCTTGAAAACCGAACTGAATCGATCACCATATTCAGCACGCAATTCTTCCATTGCTTCGATTACCGATTCACTGTTTTTTCCGGGAATGCGGATTGCTAAGTAATTATTGGTCACTCGTTCAACAAGCGTCAAAACAACGGCTTCCTTGCCACTTTTGCAGCCGATCACCGTGTCGGCTTCCCAGTGTCCAATTTCCACGCGTTCATCTACAATGGCAGGACGTTCATCAATACTTCGACCTTTTAAACGCTTATGTTCACGGCCTCTTTTACGGCTAGCTCTACGCTTGAGGAGTTCCGGAACTTCAAAAACAGATAACGGTAAGTTTCCGGCTGCCAGCTCATTATAGAGCGTTTTTGTGCACACTATATTGTTTTCAGCGAATTGGCGATGTAAACGTGCATGGCCTACGCAAACGTCCAAGGACCACTTTTGCGTCCGTACTTGATCGACTACCCAGTTAATAAAATCAGCGCAATACAAAATACGATGATGTCTTCTGCTTTGCATCCGGTTTGCTTTATATACGGCTAGTCCGCGCTTTGCACTGTACTCTGGAGCACGTCCTCGACTACTTTTGCGTGTTGGTGTTCCACGGCGTAGTTCATTTAAAACCGTGCTTGCTGAGCAATTGATTTTCGTAGCAATCGCTCGGAGTGAGTATCCAAGTTTTCTTAACTGTTGAATCGCTCCGCGTTCTTCTTGGCCCAAATGTTGACCGCGTTTGCGTTCCGGCTCTACTGTGATATAATCATGGCAGTCCATGGTGATTGCCTCCTCGTTGGTTAATGGTGGTGTGAGAACTCCATTTTACCATTGAGGAAAACGTCACTGTGGACTTTTTCTTAGGTGTTCAACTTCATTTTACAATCGGCCAAATCAATCTAAATAACGTCAACGCACGAATTGCTTTTACATGCTCGAATTTATATAACTCCTTATCTTTACTTGGTGAGGGTGGCGCTGACAAATTGCCCGGTAACGGCACAATGCTGTTTAAGTCACCTGAACACCCCAAGCCCCTATGCCTGCAAGGAGCGTTTATATCCACTAAAGATATTGAACAACTAATAATCCGCATAACCTCGACACCCCACGATCTCAGCAACAAGTTTGTGATCCTTGACTTGGAAACGTCGCCCTCCCCAACATGGGAAACCGGAGCCTTGGATAAAAAAACGTCCAGATTGGAGAACAACAACAAAGAAATGGTCAACATTATTCTCTGGACTTTGGGTCGCACGGATATTGCGGCCTACCCCATCATGCAACACTTCCATATGGGCAACCGAGCCGTTGGGGTGCTGGATGAACTGTTTAAGATGAATCTTATTGCAGATAAATTCGCCAATCAGCCGAGGGTAGTTCTTCCGCAGTGTGTTGAAGATATTCCTAATGAGATAATGGAATTTTTATCAAAAAATGGCGTTTCCGTTTATGATGTAGCTGCCGCTATTCAAAATCGTGGCCGCGAGCAATGAGATATATGACATTATCAATTATATATTCTATTAAGAATGTGATGGAATATAGACAACCGTCCACCACATAAAATTTATCATCCACAGAAAGGAGGGGATGCATTTGAATGTCATCGTCCACTTACCCAAAAGCCCAGAAGGATTACTCAACTTACACAAAAGAGTTGCGGCGGTTCATGCCGAAGCGGTTTTGAAGTACATTGCAAAGCTCCCCTGCCCTAAGGAACAAAAACTAGAATTGGTTTCCAGTATCCAAAATTCTTTTAAAGACTAAAATAAGCAAGAGAAGGCATTTAAGACTTCTTCTCTTGCTTATTTTTTGATAGTAATAAGACAACTTCCTTCGCCTGGATTTTCATGATATAATTTTTATCAGAATTAGCGAACGTGACCCTTGGCAAAAAGTCAGCGCAAGACATGCTTAGATACGTTGTCGCCATAACTCATTGAATCCTCTACTCTATATCAACTATATTTCCTGCAGATATGGTAAATACTATCTCAGAAAGGAGCGTCGAGTTATCTGCTCGACAAAATTTTATGACCAAACAAGAAATATTTAATAAAGCAGATGAGTATAAAAAAATTATCCAAGCGGCACGTCCATTAAAACCCGCAGAAGTAAAAGAATTAGATGCCTACTTCAAAGTTGGCTTAACCTATAGCAGTAACGCCATAGAAGGAAATACCCTTACCATTTCTGAAACCAAAATACTATTAGAGGATGGACTGACGGCTGGTGGTATACCATTAAAAGACAGCTTAGAAGCAATTGGTCATGCCAAGGCATATGATTTCATGCTTCAGATTGTCAGAGAAAAACCTTTTGAAATTACAGAACATATTCTCCCTTTTGCTTTTCTTATATTTTTACATGACCTTATCAAATCTGTCTAGTTAAGTATAGCCGATCCACTAAGCCAAACTGCTGACAAGCTTCCGTTAAGCGTTCCTGAATGATCATTGAATAGACACCGTCCTTAAACATTTCTTTTAGGCATTCATTACTTCTGTGGTACTACTGAATTTTTGGTCTCTGATTAATTCTTTGACGACTTCCTTAGGTATAGCTGACATAAAAAATCTTCCTTTCCGACTCAAATAGTTTTATTCCTATTCTTACCATTTAGGAAGATCTTTCATTCTTATTTACACAAAATTTTCTGTGGCCTCCATGGCTCCAGACCGTTGAATCTATTGCCTCCCGCTCGCACGGCTTTCCACGGCTTATTAACAATCTGAAGACTAACTGCCTGCTTTTGGGCTGCACACGAAAGCTTGAGACCATTAATGAAGATGTTTTTTTGAATCACCCTGCAACAAAAAAGTTGTTTGGGTGATTTTTTTGCACAAAAGCACTTTGCAAATTAGCCGTAGCAATCTGCAAAGTGCCAGTTCGTGGGAATGAGGAACATCCTTCTTTGGGACAGTGAATCTGTCCTATCCGTCCTACTAAAATTAAAACTTAACGTTGGTCAGTACACGGTATAAGGTGTTGTTTGCCCCATTGTACTTGTCAGACGCAACTACAGGGCTGTACTGCAAACCGGCATTAAAGTTCTTGCTAAAAGCGTAATAGTATTGAACGTCAAAGTTGTGGAAATCTTGAGATTGGGTTTTCAATGGTGTGCCCCAACCGCTAAGGAAAGCTAGAGTCATATTGGCGCCATGTTTCATATAGGAGATCGCCAGTTTTTGGGCACCACGTTTTGACAGAGCCGTATCACCGATCATAAGGGACGTATAGTAGCCAGTTTTATCCTTACCACCATAGATTTCTTGGCCGCTGTTTGTCAAATAGCCAGCGTAGAGGATGTAGTCTTTATTAAACCGGTAGTTGGCATCGAAGGCTGTCCACTTGAATGGTATTTTCCCCGTAGCAAAATTCT
This sequence comes from Negativicutes bacterium, assembly GCA_009929485.1. Lineage (GTDB taxonomy): Bacteria > Bacillota > Negativicutes > Anaeromusales > Anaeromusaceae > Anaeromusa. The sequence goes on along the minus strand of SAAJ01000024.1, from coordinate 3,711 downwards.
TCAGTTCATGATAACCAGCAGAGTACTTGAGTTTGCCAGAGGCGGTTTCTGCAGTCAAGCTGCTAACATCCAGATTGCCAGCGGCAGTAGTCATTGCAGGGTTAATCGAATTGTCTGCCCAGGTAGCACCAGAGATGAAACGACCATATGCTGCTGAAAGGTTAATAACACCGCTTTTGCCACTTACCTTGACGCCGTCAAAGCTATATGCACCTGAGTCAACCCAAGCCCCCAAAGGATCAACCAAAAAGGCTTGGCGCCCTATCAATACCTTTGTCTTGCCGAACTTAGCGTTGATGGCAGCGCGATCAATATTGTTATAATTGCTGCCACTTTGCCCATTTCCACCAAAGGTTTGAAAGGTTGAGTTGGATAAGCTGGCTTTGTCAGGCGCGCGATTTACAAAGCGAAAATCAAAAGTGGTATTATCATCCACTCTGGCAACGCCATCTAACCTCAGCCGATAGGTAGAGCTAACTGATGATGCAACTCCAGGATTGCCACTCGTTTCAGAGAAAACACTGTAACGCATTCTGGCCTGTCCGCTAAACTGCAAATTGTCGGTTTTCTTTTCTATGGCCGCCAGACGCTGATCCATAGTATTGACCTTGTTGATCTCCAAAGCGTATTCAACTGCCAGCTTGTCGATCAGAGCCTTCTGAGCAATATTAGCTTTTTGCTGATTGAGCATCGCTTTGTAGACAATTTGAGCCATCTCGTAGCGACTCATGTTCTTGTCGCCACGGAAGGTGCCGTCTCCGTAACCGTCAATAATACCTTGTTCTCCAAGGTATTTCACCGCGTCATAAGACCAGTGTTTTACCGGAACATCAACCAAATTCGAGGTCGGTGCGGCGAAAGAAACGCTTGCAATTCCCAGACCAAACACGAATACGAGGCACTAGAAATTTTCTTTTTCATGTATATACCTCCTTGTTATTAGAGCATGATCTAGGGTTCCATATTTCCCTAAATTTTTGATCCTTAATTATAGTCTGGTGATCAACTTTTTTACCAAACAATGATTTAATCTGACTGTTCTTCCCTACTAATCTTCATGAACAATAAAGATGCGGTGAGTAAAGCTCCGGCAGCGAAGATATAAACGAAGGAGGTAGCCATATTGCCACCAGCTGCCTTGGTGATCGCGCCCATGACCGTAGGGGCGATTGTGCTGCCAAGGTAAGCGCAGAACAGCCCAATTCCGTTGGTTCTGCCGACTACTTCCACCGGCAACTTTTTAATTATGAGGACTGGCAGATAAATGGCTACGAATCCCGCAGCAAAGTTAACAATGGTTTGGACTGCAATAACACCGGTTACTGACATCGTTCCCTGATACATGAAGTATAAGACAACGGTACTAATAGCTGAAATGCTGATAGCGACCATTTTGTTTTGTTTATCTGTCAATCGGTCCATAATAAAGCCACTAATTACACACCCGGCAAGGGAACCAAAGCCGGGTATGGCTTGAAGGTTGCCCGCCGCCTTGATATTGATGTTGAATACCGTAACGAGATAGGTGGGCATCCAGTTGCCTAAGCCCCACATTAAGGTATATGTCATAAAATAGGCCACCATCAGGTACCAGACCATAGGAATTTTCAAGATAGTAAGCAAGGGAATGTCAACTTTAGCCACCTGTTTGGTGCTTTTTTCCACTGCGTCAGTAACGAGCGCTCGAGCAGCCTGCATTCTATTCCCACTAAAGGTCGCGTAGTAAATTATGATGATGACAAGGCCGACTCCGCCGAGGATAAAAAACAATTGTCTCCAACCTAGGCTCTCAATTAGCTGGGCTGCTATAATCGGAGCAAATATCATAACGAAGCCACTAGAGGACAAATACAACGACATTGCTTTGGCCCGATCTTTAGTGTCAAATATCTGAGCGACTGCTACAGCGGCGCAGGCAGAAAATGGAGCCTCTGCAGCACCAAAGAGGAAGCGGACCGCTAGCATGGAAGTCAAGCCTCCCACCAAGCCAGTAGCTGCGGTGAAGACCGACCAGCAGAAAACGATGATTAGCAACACTTTTGTGGGTCCATACTTGTCAACGAGAATTCCTCCTGGGATCTGCATCGCCATATATCCCAAAAAGAAGATACTGAAAATCTGCCCTACACCCACTGGATCGATACCAAATTCTTGGGCGATGGGCATCGCCGCAAAGCTGATAACCGTACGATCTATCCCTCCTAATATCCATCCAAGGAACAGAATAAAAAGCACCAGATACTTATAATTAGGCCCTACTGTTGTCTTAACTTCCATCATTAAATCCCCTTTCTTGAATTTTCTTTGTAATGAATATCTCTTATGATTCCAAAAGTTTCAACGCGGCATGAACAGATAGCTTAACACCAATTGCCAGAGATTCTTCGTCTATGGTAAATTTGGGATGATGTATTGGGTACAGGGTCCGTCCCCCTGGATTGCCAGTGCCAATAAATATGAAACAACCTGGTGCTTCATTGAGATAAAAAGCAAAGTCTTCGCCGCCCATAAGCGGCGTCATATCCTCTATAGCCTGCTTACCCCAGAGATTTTCCACTGTTTCTTCAACAATCCTAGTTATCGCTACATTATTCTCCACCGAATCATAGCCATAATGATAATCTAATGTGTAGGTTGCACCATGAGCGGCTGTGATGCCGTCAAGGACTCTTTTGATTTGTTCAGTTGCCTGCTGGCGGACGTCCTTAGTGAAGCTGCGAACCGAGCCTTGCAGTGTAACAGTATCGGGAATGATATTATTCGCTGTACCGCCGTGAAAGGTCGTTACAGAGATAACTAACTTTTCCAAAGGGTCAAGGTTTCTGGCAACAATCTGCTGCAAATTGGTTACGACTTGGGCACCGATAGCCACGGGGTCAATGGTAAGATGTGGCTGGGAAGCATGCCCCCCTTTGCCTTGGATAGTGACATCAAAGGTATCAGACGCTGCCATCGCCGGACCATAGACAATGCCGATTTTTCCGGTGGGAATATGGTTCATTACATGGAGTCCTAATATTTTATCCACACCAGCCATTGCCCCCGCCTGGATCATTTCACGGGAGCCACCAGGAAACAGCTCTTCAGCGTGTTGGAATATAAATCGCACTTCGCCTTGGATTTGATCCTGTATTTGGGAAAGAATTGTTGCTGTTCCCAGTAGCATGGCCGTATGGGCATCATGACCGCATGCATGCATAACTCCAGGATTTTGTGATGTAAACTCAAAACTGTTTTCTTCTTGCATTGGCAAGGCATCCATATCAGCACGTATTGCCAAAACGTTTCCCGGCAGACTACCAATTAGACGAGCCATTACGCTTGTCTTAGTAGGACGAGACACTTCCAATTTTTTCAATGTACACAATTTATCATAAACAAATTGAGCTGTTTTTTCTTCTTGAAAGGATAATTCCGGATACTTGTGTAGTTGTCTGCGCCAAGTGATCACATCTGCTTTGGTTTGGTCAATCAAGTCCTCAATCCCTATCATCATTTAATCAAACTCCTCCTTATTAAAAAACATTAACGCAACCGTTGCTAATCTTATTATAATTTCAATATACTGAAAATACAAGACTTATTTAATCTGCTTTTAAAATTTTTTTCATCGGCCGATTGTAAAATGAAGTTGAACACTTAAGAAAAAAGTCCATGGTGACTTTTCCTCGTATGGTAGAATGGAGTTCTCACACAACCATCACCAACGAG
>SAAJ01000062.1 GCA_009929485.1 Negativicutes bacterium | reverse complement strand
TACTTGTGCCTATCTTGTCGGGTCAGCACATTGTTATTGTATTGCCGGGCGTCTCTTTTTTCAAATACCGTTTTTAGATATTACAGGAATGCTCTGTGTAAAACGTATTCCTGTATCTTTCTTTCGAAATAGGAGGATTCATTTGTGAAGGATCAAATCGTGGTCAAAGGTGCCAGACAGCATAATTTGAAGAATATGGATGTGACGATTCCGAGAGACAAGCTGGTGGTAGTAACCGGTTTATCCGGGTCCGGCAAGTCGTCGTTAGCATTTGATACGATCTATGCGGAAGGGCAGCGGCGATACGTGGAATCGCTGTCGGCGTACGCGCGGCAGTTTTTGGGGCAAATGGACAAGCCGGATGTGGACTACATCGAAGGGCTGTCGCCGGCTATTTCTATTGACCAGAAGACGACCAGCCGCAATCCTAGATCGACGGTGGGGACGGTTACAGAGATTTACGATTATCTGCGTTTGCTCTTTGCCCGGGCCGGTCGGCCGCATTGTCCTTGCTGCGGCGAGCCCATTACTCAGCAGACTGTGGAGCAGATGGTGGACCGCGTAGCCGCTCTGCCTGAAGGAAGCAAGCTGCTGGTATTGGCGCCAGTGGTGCGGGGGAAAAAAGGAGAGCATCAAAAGATTCTCCAGGAGGTGCGCAAAGGCGGCTATGTGCGCGTGCGTATTGACGGCGAAGTCTATGAGGTTGGCAGCGAGCCGGCTTTAGAAAAAAACAAAAAGCATACCATTGAAGTAGTAGTAGACCGTCTGGTTGTACGTGAGGGAGTGGCTTCCCGTCTGGCTGATTCGCTGGAGACGTCGTTAAAGCTGGGGGAAGGGCTTGTAACAGTTGCGGTAACTGGCGGCGAGGAGATGTTTTTTAGCGAGAATTTCGCTTGCGTGGATTGCGGTATTAGCTTGCCGGAAGTGGCGCCGCGCCTTTTTTCCTTCAACAGTCCCTTTGGCGCTTGTCCAACTTGTACCGGTTTAGGCTATAACATGGAAGTGGATATGGAACTAGTGGTTCCAGATGGCGCGAAGACGTTGGCCGAAGGCGCCTTAGCGCCGCTTAGCCGCAATACTAGTTCCTATTTTATGTGCCAACTAGCAGCCGTGTTGGAAAGCAAGGGCAAGTCCCTAGACGTTGTCTGGGATGACTTAAGTGCTTCGCTGCAAAAGTTGGTTCTCCATGGCAGCGGCGAAGAACGCTATACCTTTGAATATGAAAACCTATTCGGCGAGCTGAAGACGTATCATACCGTCTATGAAGGGGTTATTCCCATGCTGGAGCGGCGTTATCGGGAAACATCCTCAGATTGGTCCCGCGAGGAAATCGAAGAATACATGAGTATCAAGCCTTGTCCAAAATGCAAAGGGGCTCGCTTGAAAGACGAAGCGTTGGCTGTGCGCGTGGGCGGTAAAAATATTCATGAAGTGACCCAGTTAACTATTGGCGAAGGGCAGGCTTTCTTCCGAGAACTGGAGCTGACAGAACGAGAGCGGACCATTGCCAGGCAGATTTTGAAGGAAATTGACGCTCGTTTGGGCTTTTTGGTTAATGTAGGTTTAGATTACTTGACCTTGGATCGGGCGGCGGGAACGCTTTCTGGCGGCGAGGCGCAGCGTATTCGTTTAGCTACGCAGATTGGCTCTGGTTTGGTGGGGGTGCTCTACATTCTGGATGAGCCTAGCATCGGGCTGCATCAACGGGACAACAATCGGTTGCTGGATACGCTCAAACACCTGCGGGACCAGGGGAATACGTTGATCATTGTCGAGCATGACGAGGATACTATGTATGCGGCGGATCATATTATTGACATTGGTCCCGGCGCTGGCGAAGGCGGCGGAAAATTAGTGGCCGCCGGTACGGTGGAGGAGATTAAAGCTTGCGAGGAGTCGATCACCGGGCAGTATCTGAGCCGTCGCATTTTTATTCCCGTGCCGGAGCAGCGCCGCCAGCCCAACGGCAAGTGGCTGACGGTGCAGGGAGCGAAGGAAAACAATTTAAAAAACCTGACTGTACGTTTTCCTTTAGGCTTATTTACGGTGGTGACAGGGGTATCCGGTTCCGGCAAAAGTACCTTGGTCAATGATATTTTGTATCAAGGTCTGGCACAGCGTTTGTACGGCGGCAAACACCGTCCGGGAGCGCACAAGTCGATGAAAGGTCTGGAGTTGGTGGATAAGGTCATCGATATTGACCAGTCTCCCATCGGGAGAACGCCTCGTTCGAACCCTGCCACCTACACCGGCGTTTTTGACATTATCCGTGAGGTCTTTAGCCAGACCCAAGAGGCAAAAATGCGCGGCTATAAGCCGGGGCGTTTCAGTTTTAACGTCAAAGGCGGACGCTGCGAAGCGTGCAAAGGCGATGGCATTATCAAAATCGAGATGCATTTTTTGCCGGACGTCTATGTGCCTTGCGAGGTGTGTCATGGTGCGCGTTATAATCGCGAGACGCTGGAAGTGCGTTATAAAGGAAAGAATATTGCCCAAGTGCTGGACATGGTCGTTGATGAGGCAGTAGAGTTTTTCCGCCATCAGCCGCGGATTCACCGTAAGCTGCAATTATTACAAGATGTAGGGCTGGGGTATGTGAAGCTGGGACAACCGGCAACACAGTTGTCTGGAGGCGAAGCGCAGCGGGTCAAACTGGCGACAGAGCTGGCGCGGCGCAGCACAGGCAAGACCTTCTATATTTTGGACGAGCCGACTACTGGCTTGCACACGGCGGATATTCATCGTCTGATGGAGGTGCTGCAGCGACTGGTGGAGGGCGGCGACAGCGTAGTGGTTATCGAGCATAATCTGGACGTCATTAAAACGGCGGATTACTTGATTGATCTGGGACCAGAGGGCGGTCATCGCGGCGGGACCATCGTGGCGACAGGCACGCCGGAGGAGATTTGTCGTGTCGAGGCGTCCCATACCGGGCGCTATCTGAAGCCGTTACTGGAAGAGGCCGCGAGACTGCAGGGGTAACGAGGATTGAACAAGAGAACCGGAGTGACCGGAGGACACGTAGGAGGGTTACGGAGTACTGTCTTTTACAGGAGTAGAGGGAGTAAAGGGAGGGGACGATAGAGAAAATTGAACAAGAGAATCGGAGTCACGTGAGGGTATGCAAGAGGGTAACGAAAATGTTTTAATAAAAGTATGATGGTGGCGGATGCCATAGCCCTCATTCGTACCCTCCGATTCTCATCGCGACTCTTGTTCATTTCTTTTTCCGATCTTTGTCGAGCCCTCCATCTACTCCCTTTACTCTTGTTCCAATTTTTTTCTCTAAGTAAAAAACCCCGTCAGCTGCATAGCTGACGGGGTTGCTCCCTAGTTTCAGCAGGGAGTCATGCGTTTGTAGATGAATTGGGTATCGAAATCGCCGCTGCAGAAATGCGGGTTGCTGAGAACCTTCTGATGGAAGGGAATCGTAGTCTTGATGCCGCCGATGCGGAATTCTCCTAAGGCGCGGCGCATGATGCGGATAGCGTCGCCGCGGGTGCGCCCATGGGCGACTACTTTGGCGATCATAGAGTCGTAGTAAGGCTGTACGGTGACGCCCGCAGCTACGCCGCTGTCTACACGTACACGGGGGCCGCCGGGCTGATGATAGAAATCAATGTGTCCAGGACAGGGGATGAAGCGCATATCCGGGTCTTCGGCATTGATGCGGCATTCGATGGCATGACCGAGGAACATGATTTCATCCTGCTTTTTATTGAGCGGTTCGCCGGCGGCGATGCGCAGTTGGCGGCGAACCAAGTCGACGCCGGTAATCATTTCCGTGACGGCGTGCTCTACCTGGATGCGAGGATTGATTTCCATAAAATAAAATCTGCCGGTTTTAATGTCCATAAGGAATTCTACGGTACCGACATTAGTATAGTAGATGCTTTTGGCTGCGCGAATCGCCAGCTGGCCTACTTTGTGGCGCATTTCCGGCGTCAAGGCGCTGGACGGCGCTTCTTCCAAAATCTTTTGGTTGCGGCGCTGCAAGGAACATTCGCGCTCGCCGAGATGAAGGATGTTGCCGTAGTTATCGGCCATGATCTGCACTTCGATATGACGAGCTTGATCAATGTAGTTTTCTAAGTAAAAATCTCTGGATTTCAAATCGACTTTATTGAGAGCGGAAGTCATTTCTTCCTTATTATGAGCTACGAACATGGATTTACCGCCGCCGCCTGCTACAGGCTTTAAAATGACCGGGTAGCCAATGGCTTCGGCTTGGACGTAGGCGTCTTCTGTTTCGCGAACAATTTCGCTGCCCACAGTCATCGGCAGGCCGGCTTGTTTCATTGCCAAACGAGCGGCGTCCTTGTTGCCTACCTTGCGAATGGTTTCCGGATGGGGCCCGACAAAAATCATGCCGGCGTCAATTACCATTTGTGCGAAATCGGCATTTTCGGAGAGGAACCCGTAACCGGGATGGATGGCGTCTGCTTTGGCCATTTTAGCGGCGGAAATGATGGCTTCGGCATTGTAGTAGCTGAGCGCGGCGTCAGCAGGACCGATGTTGTAGGCGTAGTCCGCCAGCTGTACATGGAGAGAATGAGCGTCGACGTCGGAATAGACTGCCACCGTTTCAATCCCTAATTCCTGACAGGCACGAATAACACGAATGGCGATTTCGCCGCGATTGGCGATAAGAACTCTGTTAAACATCCGAATAGACCTCCCATGTTTTAAAATGACCTTGGGTATATTATATTCTATTGTGTATTTTTTCACAACGACCCAAACAAGTATACAAAAGTACACGGAAATGCAACTTGAATATTGCGAAATTTGTAAAAAGCGTTAGCTGTTTTCTGGATAAAACTTACCTTTGTCTTTTTGAGGGTATGCGATGCGAAAGGTGCACAGTTATGAACGATGTGTTGCAAGAACAATTAGCGCATTTGCCGGGTTCGCCTGGAGTCTACATTATGCGAGACGCGCAAGAGAAAATTTTATATGTGGGCAAAGCAGTCAATCTAAAAAACCGTGTGCGTTCTTATTTCCAAAGCAACCGAAATCATTCGGTAAAAACGATGGCGCTAGTGGCTAAGATTGAGTCGTTAGAATACATCTTGACGGCTAACGAAGTAGAAGCTCTCATTTTGGAGTGCAACCTAATCAAGAAGCACAGGCCGCGTTATAATATCAGTCTAAAAGATGATAAGACCTATCCTTATATTAAAGTAACCTTAGGAGACGATTATCCACGGGTTCATATCACTCGAAGGTTGGTAAAGGACGGTGCTCGTTATTTCGGTCCCTATGCGGATGCGGGCGCTGTTCATGAAATGCTGCGACTGGTTCGGTCTCTGTTTCTGCTGCGTAATTGCCGGACCATGGAAGCGCGCCGGCCTTGTTTGGAGTATCACATCAAACGCTGCATGGCTCCGTGCAGCGGTCGGGTAGACAAGGAAGAATACCGACGCATGGTAGATGCTGTGATGATGCTGTTGGAGGGCCGTGGCGACAAGCTGCTGCGGCAACTGAAAAAGAACATGCTTCAGGCGGCGGAGGAACTGCACTTTGAGGAAGCGGCGCGCTTGCGGGATCAACTGGCGGCGGTGGGAAAACTGACAGAACAGCAGAATATTGTGACTGCTGGCGGAGACCAGGACGTCTTGGGCTTGGCTCGCTCGCATGCCGGAGTATGTGTGCAAGTGATGCAGGTACGCGGCGGCAAGTTGATTGGGCGAGAGCATTTCTTTTTGCATGGCGCAGCAGACGAAGAACAGGAGGCGGCGTTGGAGGCCTTTTTGGAGCAGTACTATGCAAGGGTGGCTTTTGTGCCGCCGGAGGTGCTGCTGCCTTTTGCGCTTTCCTCTCAAGACGTATTAGAGCGCTGGCTGACGGAAGTGCGTCAAGGCAAGGTGGAATTGCATGTGCCGAAGCGGGGCAGCAAGCATGCGTTGCTCTTGATGGCCGATGAAAACGCCCGGGCGGTGCTGGCCCTCAAAGAAGGCGAGCTGCTTAGGGAAATGGAACGGACTACTGGGGCTGTGGAACAGTTGCAGCAGTTTTTACAAATGTCGCAGCCGCCGCAGCGGATGGAATGCTTTGACATTTCCCATATTCAAGGTGCGGAGACGGTGGCTTCCATGGTTGTTTTTGAGGACGGCCAGCCTAAGAAGGAAGATTACCGCCGTTTCAAATTGAGAACAGTAGAAGGAAAGCCGGATGACTTCCTATCCATGCAGGAAGTATTGCTGCGCCGTTATGGTGAAGCGGCGGAACCGCTGCCGGATTTGATTGTCATTGACGGCGGCAAGGGACAACTGTCCAGTGCGTTGGAGGTCATTCGCGGCGTGGGCCTAGAGATGCCTGTTATTTCTTTGGCGAAGCAATTTGAGTGGGTATTTCGGGAAGAAGACAAAGAGCCGCTGATTTTGCCGGAGCGCTCGGAATCATTGTACTTGCTGCAGCGTTTGCGCGACGAAGCGCATCGCTTTGCTGTCTCGTATCACCGGAAGCTGCGGGGCAAGCGCAATTTGGTCTCCGTATTGGATCATGTTTCCGGCATCGGTCCCAAACGCCGCAAAGCCTTGTGGTCGGCTTTCGGCACCTTGGAGGCTCTGCGCAAGGCTACCTTGGAGGAATTAGCCGGAATTGAAGGCATGGATCGTATCGCGGCGCAAGCGGTATATGATTTTTTTCGCAGAGAATATCGGCCCCATGAGCAGGTGTAGAGCGTTCCTTGGCGAACTATTCTTGACAAAAGTAGAAAAATCGGCGAAAATAAGTACGTGGTTTTTAAAACCATGTTAAATATTAAAAAAAACTACCTAGGAGGAGTTAACATGAACAAAGGAGCTATTATTGCCATTGTACTGGTGGCGCTTGTAGCCATCTTCGGCGTGTCTACTTATAACGGGTTGGTGGGCATGAACGAGACGGTAAATGGCAAATGGAGTCAGGTAGACAATCAGCTGCAGCGGCGGGCGGATTTGATTCCGAACCTGGTTAACACCGTTAAAGGCTATGCAGCGCATGAGCAGGCGGCTATTCAAGCGGTGTCCGACGCTCGGTCCAAACTGGTCGGCGCTCAGGGGGTTGGCGATAAAGCAGCAGCAGCCGGGGAAATGAACAGTGCTTTGAGCCGTTTATTGGCGATTGCTGAGAACTATCCGAACTTGAAAGCGGACAAGAATTTCCGTGCTCTTCAGGATGAACTGGCCGGTACGGAAAACCGTATTGCCGTAGCGCGTAAGGATTACAACGATGCGGTTCAAGGGTACAACACTAAAATTAAAACCTTTCCGCAGAGTATGTTTGCGGGAATGCTAGGCTTTGGCCAGCGTGAATATTTCAAGGCCGAAGAAGGAGCTAAACAAGTACCGCAGGTCAAGTTCTAGTCGGCTGCTGTTTTATGCGCATCTCGCAGCACACCAGCCCTTTTTCCGCCTAGCGTTGTCAGAAAACCTCGAAATAGCTCTGCTATTTCTGCGGCCTTCTTCCTAGCCAGACGAAAAAATGTCTAGGCGTGCCGGAGCGCTCATTAAAACATCGGCCTCCTTAATGAAGATACGGAGACGAATGTGTCAGAACGACCTTGAAATAGCTTTGCTATTCCTGCGGCCATTCTTTCTTGACAGCAGAAAAAATCTCTCAGCCTGGCAGCGTGCTCCTAGAGACAGCAGCCCTTTGCGAGAAAACGAGGAAGCGGTCTTCTTTCTAGCCAGATGAAAAAATTCGTTGGCGTGCTGAAGTGCTCATTAAAACATCGGCCTCCCATTGGATTTTGGGAGTAATAAGTTGCATGTACCTTCTCTATCTTCAATGAGAGATTGCCGCGTCGCTGCGCTCCTTGCAATGACGCAAATCCCCCTGGACCTGCGGTCCATCCCCCTTTCGCAAGGGGGACTTCAAGCCCTGCCTCCCTTGTCAAAGGGAGGTGCCGCCACAGCGGCGGTGGGATTCAAAAAGCTTAAGTTTTACAAAGAAATTACCGATCTAACCAGCTTTTGTCATTGCGAACGCAGTGAAGCAATCTCTTCGTGCTTTTTCAAATTGAAACCGTAACTTCGTACCCTCCCTCTACTCCTGTTATAAATATCGTACTTCGTAACCCTCCATTCGTACCCTCACGTGACTCTGGTTCTCCTGTTCAATCTTGCTTTTTCTCTGTTACCTCTGGCCTTTTCTCTGATCCTCTGTGTAAATCTTGTAACTTCGTACCCTCCCTCTACTCACTCTACTCCTGTTAAAACCGTTCTCCGTTAATTTATTTCTCTAAAGGAAAGTGGTATGATATGAAACGCTGGCTTGCAGGTTTTCTTCTCTTTTGCTTTGCATTAATGGCAGTGGCTTTGCCGGTGCAGGCGGCTTCCATTCCGCCCAAGCCTTCGTCTTCTATTTATGTGCAGGATTTGGCGGGGGTAATGCAGCCTGCGTCAAAGGAGCGCCTTCAAAAGCTTGGCGCCAGTTTGGCGGCTAAGACCAAAGCGCAGGTAGTAGTGCTGACGGTTCGCAGTCTGGAAGGGGCAGAGCCTGAAGACTATGCGTTAGAGGTGCTGCGTACGTGGGGACTGGGCGATAAGCAGTTGAATAACGGCGTACTGATTTTAGTCGCTATTGATGATAAGGTATCCCGCGTTGAAGTAGGGTATGGCTTGGAAGGCGCGCTTCCTGACGCTAAAACCGGTCAATTGCAGGACGAGTATATGGTGCCGTATTTCCAGAACGGAGATTATGACCAAGGCATTGTTAATGGTTACCGGGCGGTTGTGCAGGAAGTAGCTAAGGAATACAAGCTAGAACTGAAAAGTTCTCCTCAAAGCGCAACCGCTAAAGCGCAAGCAGACAGTTACCCTTGGGATGGTTGGCCTTGGTGGGCGAAGATACTAGGCGCGGCCGCCTTGGTTGGCTTGCTTATTTTGGATTGGACTGTGTTTGGGGGCACCTTTACGTATCTGATTCTTTCGTTGCTTCGTCTGCGTGGCGGCGGGGGCGGAGGAGGAGGCTATGGCGGTGGCAGTGGCGGCGGGGGCGGTTCCTCACGTCGCTGGTGACGACATAAAATGGACTTTGTTAATTTGCCAGTTCCCAAGAAGCGAAGGATATGGTAAAATAAAATCATGATTTGTGAATAACCCTTACAAAAAAAGGAGGAATTATCATGGAAAAATGGACTTGTACAGTATGTGGTTATGTGTATGATCCGGCTACTGGCGATCCGGACAACGGCGTGGCTCCGGGCACTGCCTTTGAGGACATCCCGGCAGAATGGGTTTGCCCCCTGTGCGGCGTAGGCAAGGACGACTTCGAAAAAGCATAAGGTAGACTTTGAAAAGGCAGCTCTGCGGAGCTGCCTTTTGTATTGTTCTTTTTATAACCATAATATTTTAAAAATTACAAAACAAAAGCGTTTCTCTGGTAAATGGAGAAGGAAATTAGTTGTTTTTAGGCGAATTTGTCATTAAAGTATGAAAATGAGGAGGTGAAAGAGCTAATTTGTTTCGTTTTTTCTTTTTTGTAGAAAGGGGGCAGTGTTATGTATGAAAAGGAAGTTCTGGATATTGTACGGAACAATAAAGGTTTCTTAGCTACCCTTGACGGCGAGCAGCCTCGCGTTCGCCCCATGAAGCCCTATGTGTGCGAGCATGGACGAATTTGGCTGTTCAGTCGTTTGCTTACCAAAAAAGTCGACGAAATCCATAACCATGACCGGGTGGAGATTTGCTTTGTCAGCGATGAACAGGAAGTGGTCCGCATCAGTGGACGCCTGGACATTTACAACAGTATGGATCCGGCGAAAGTAACGGAGTTTAAAGAAAAGATGTTTCGGGAAATGCCGGATATGAGCCACTATTTCACCGGTCCTGGAGATCCGAATGTAGTGATTTACCAGCTTCATGTCTATCATGTGCAATATACGACCAAGGATTGTGACGTGTCGACGCAGATTAACATTCATACAGAGGATGATCCGGATATTTTGTTCGGCGTGAACGATGGCCGGTTTACTCTGAGCTGAGAACTGTGCAAGCTCCAGGCGCTGTGCAGCGCCTGGGTACATATGTGGAAGGATGGGGATTGAACAGGAGAATCGGAGTCACGTGAGGGCACAAAGGAGGATATGGGACACGTTTTTTGAACAGGAGTAGAGTGAGTAAAGTGAGGGCTGTGTGACGGTTTTAATATGAAAAATACACGAAAAGATTGATTCGTTTTGCTTGCAAAGACATTAAAGATTCTTCTCTGTCGTACCCTCAATGGATGTCGGTTGCCATGCCTTACATGGCATTTTCATTGGAGACCGGCGATTATGCCATCCTTGGCATCGCCGGCATTAGGTACATCACATACCGTCAGGCGCATCCAGCGCGGTCGCCGATTCTCTTGTTCAATTCTGTGCTTCGTACCCTCCATCTACTCCCTCTACTCCTGTTTAATTCCGTACCTACTGTTTTAAAGGAGTGAGAAATCGTGCAATTTGATCCAATGGACTATCCCTATGCGTCACGGCGCATGGTGACATATGGAGCCCGAGGCATGGTGGCGACGTCACAGCAGTTGGCGGCGCAGGCGGGGCTGCAAATTTTGCGCGAAGGAGGCAATGCGGTGGACGCCGCGATTGCCACAGCGGCGTGTTTGACCGTAGTAGAGCCCTGCTCTAATGGGATAGGCGGCGATGCCTTTGCTTTGGTTTGGGTTCATGGAGGCTTGTTTGGTCTGAACGGCAGCGGTCCAGCGGCGCAAAAAGCCGATGCTGCATCCTTGTGGAAACAGGGGCATAAAGCCATGCCGCGTTTTGGTTGGCAGCCGGTTACTGTGCCAGGCGCTCCAGGCGCTTGGGCAGCGTTGTCAAAACGTTTTGGACGGATGCCTTTGACCAAAGTGTTGGCGCCGGCTATTTCTTATGCGCGCAATGGTTTTGTCGTATCGCCTACGGTTGCTGCGGCTTGGCAAAAACAGTATCAGCTGTTTTCAAGAGAACTAGACGGAGAGGAATTTCGCTTTTGGTTCCATACCTTTGCGCCTCATGGACGGCCGCCGCAGGCTGGAGAATTGGTGCAGCTGCCAGAGCACGCCGAAACGTTGGAGGAGTTAGGTCAGACCGGCTGCGAATCTTTTTATCGGGGCGCCTTAGCACAGCGTATCGGGGACTTTGCTGCACGGTTTGCTGCGCCGCTGACAGCGGAAGATTTGGCCGCTTTTCAGCCGGAGTGGGTGCATCCGCTGCGGGTGCAGTACCGCGGTTATGACGTCTGGGAAATTCCTCCGAACGGGCACGGCTTAGTGGCTTTGTCTGCGCTGGAGATTTTGAAGGGTTTTGATATGACTTGCGTAGAGTCGGTGGAATGGTATCATCGTCAGATGGAAGCGCTGAAGCTTGCTTTTGCTGATGCCAAAGCGTATTTAGCGGAACCCAAGGATATGCAAGTGACTGCGGAAAGTCTATTGGATCCGGCTTATGCGGAGGAACGCCGCAAGTTAATTGGCCCCAAGGCTATTTTGCCGATTGCCGGGAATCCGGCGTCCGGCGGCACCGTATATTTGGCGGCGGCCGATGCAGAAGGTATGATGGTTTCGTTCATTCAAAGCAATTACCAAGGCTTTGGTTCCGGTTTGGTAGTGCCTGGTACCGGTATTGCCCTCCACAATCGAGG
>SAAJ01000023.1 GCA_009929485.1 Negativicutes bacterium | reverse complement strand
TATACTCTTTTTTCGGATTTATCTTGTGAAAAAATCAAAATGGACACAAAAAAGGAGCTGTGGACAAAATGATTCCTCATTTTGTCACAGCCCCTTTTTCATGCCTGTAGAGACTGCATATGCAATAAGAAAGATTCGTTGGTAACTTATTACGTTACTTCGTTAAATTGCGAAAGTATGGATTCAGTTGAAAAATCCAGCGAGCCCAGTAAATACAGGCATTCAACTAGGTTGGTCGGTCGGTGAGCTCATAAAATGACTTGTTTCGTGAAAACGGCAGAGAATGCTGCTTTTACTTTGGTGCGTGCATCGGCATTGCGGCTTGCTTGGTTTATGCATTGTTTGCTGTCTCAAAAGGAAATCAGCTTTTCGCGTGGAAGTTAAACAAGTGCATTTTAATTGGGAAGGTTGATTCTACAGCATGGCTATCAAAAAATCCGAATTATACAGTTCCCTTTGGGCGAGCTGCGATGAACTGCGAGGCGGCATGGATGCAAGCCAGTATAAAGACTACGTTCTCGTCCTGTTGTTCATCAAATACATAAGCGATAAATATGCCGGCGTGCCTTTTGCGCCGATCACGATCCCTGCTGGAGCAAGCTTCCGTGACATGGTAGCCTTGAAAGGCAAGACGACAATCGGTGACGATATCAACAAAAAAATCATCGCCCCCCTTGCCAGCGCCAATAAACTGTCCGACATGCCGGATTTCAACGATGTTACGAAACTCGGCAGCGGTAAGGAAATGGTCGACCGCCTGACGAACCTAATTAGCATTTTCGAAAACAAGTCGCTTGATTTCAGCAAGAACCGGGCTGAAGGCGATGACATTCTGGGCGACGCCTATGAATACCTAATGCGCCATTTCGCTACGGAAAGCGGCAAGAGCAAAGGCCAATTCTACACGCCGGCCGAAGTCAGCCGTATTATGTCCCAGGTTATCGGCATTGATCGCGGCAATACGACAGCGGCAACGACCGTATATGACCCGACATGCGGATCGGGCTCGCTGCTCTTGAAAGTCGCCGAGGCGGCGGAAAAAGACATCAGCCTCTACGGGCAAGAGAAGGATTCCGCCACGGCAGGCTTGGCTCGCATGAATATGATTCTCCACAACAACCCCACCGCGGAAATCAAGCAAGGAAACACTTTGGCCAATCCCTTATTTAAGCAGGACGAGCATACGCTGACAACCTTTGATTACGTTGTCGCCAATCCGCCCTTCAGTGACAAAAGCTGGAGCAACGGCGTGGCGATCTCAAATGGCAACGACAAGTTTAGTCGCTTCAAGGAATACGGTGTACCGCCTGCTAAAAACGGCGACTATGCCTACCTGCTGCATATCGTTCGCTCACTAAAAAGCAAAGGCAAAGGCGCCTGCATCCTGCCGCACGGCGTTCTCTTTCGCGGCAATGCCGAGGCTGAGATCCGCAAGAGCTTGGTGGAAAAAGGTTTCATCAAAGGCATTATCGGCTTACCGGCAAACCTGTTTTATGGAACAGGCATTCCGGCCTGCATTGTGGTGATCGACAAAGAAAACGCAGGCGTGCGCAAAGGCATTTTTATGATCGACGCCAGCCGTGGCTATATAAAGGATGGAAATAAGAATCGCTTGCGCAGCCGCGACATTCATCAGATCGTCGATACCTTTAAACAGCAGTTGGACGTAGAGAAATACGCGCGGCTTGTTTCTTATGCAGAAATTGAGCAAAATGACTACAACCTGAACCTGCCCCGCTATATCGATAGCCAGGAACCGGAAGATATTCAGGATATTGAAGCACATCTCTTAGGCGGTATTCCGCAGCGAGATGTTGCTGCGCTAGGAACATACTGGGCCGTTTGCCCCGCATTAAAAGACGAGCTCTTCTGCGACTGTGGGCGTGACCAGTATTACCAGCTGAAAGTTGGCAAAGAGGCAATCAAGCAAGCGATTTACGAGCACGCGGAATTTAAGTCGTTTATGGATGATATGAACACTCATTTTTCTCGCTGGAAAACAGCGGCATCGACCGAGCTCAAGGAGCTGCAGCCTGGCTTCACTCCCAAAGCGCTCATCATAGGCTTGTCGGAAAGCCTGCTGCAGCACTATACCGGGCTACCACTTATTGACGCTTATGACATCTATCAGCACCTGATGGACTACTGGGAAACGGTTATGCAGGACGATTGCTATCTCCTTGCGGCAGATGGCTGGACGGCCGAGCCCTACCGCATTATCCAGGTTAATAAAAAGGGTAAAGAAGTGGATAAAGGCTGGGCCTGCGACCTGGTTCCAAAAGGCCTGATCGTCAACCGCTACTTTTCTAGCGACCAGGAAACTCTTGATGCCCTGATTGCGCAGGTTGAATCCCTGACCGGGCAAATGGGCGAGCTCGAAGAAGATCACAGCACGGGAGACGGCTACTTTGAAGACTGGGACAAAATAAGCAAAGTCCAAGTGCAGGCCCGGTTGAAGGAGCTCAAAGACAGTCCGGACGCGGTTGAAGAACGACAGGTGCTGCAAGAGTACCTAGAATTGTCGACAAAATTGTCTGCCGTTAACGTGAAAGCAAAAACGGCGGCAGCTGTTTTGGATGACCAGGCCTACGGGCATTATAAGACACTCACAACCGACGAAATCAAGACACTGGTGGTTGATGATAAATGGCTTGCAGCGATAACGCAAGCGGTACAAGGAGAAACGGAACGCATCAGTCAACGATTGGCGAATCGGATTAAGGAGCTTGCCGAGCGCTATGAAACTCCCTTACCTCTTCAACAGCAAACCGTAGCAGATCTGGAAACCAAGATCAAGGCGCATCTGGAGAAGATGGGGTTTTCATGGTGATGAAAGCAGGATATAAGCAGACAGAAGTTGGCGTTATACCCAGCGATTGGGACGTGAAACGACTTGGCATAGTTTCGCATCTGCAACGTGGCTATGATCTACCATATCATAATCGACGTGCCGGAGCGTTCCCTATAGTGTCATCTTCGGGATGTTGTGATTGGCATGACCAATATAAAGAATCTGCACCTGGAGTTGTAACCGGTCGATATGGAACAATAGGCAACGTCTATTTTGTAAGTGAAAACTACTGGCCCTTAAATACAACCTTATTTGTAAATAACTTTTGTGGAAATGACCCTCTCTTTATTTCTTATTTGCTTCAAACTATTGATTTCAAAGCATATAGTGGAAAAAGCGGGGTTCCAGGTATAAATCGGAATGATTTACACGAAGCTATGGTTGCTCTTCCCCCTTCTATTGCCGAACAAACTGCCATTGCCACCGTCCTTTCCGACACCGACGAACTAATTCAGTCGCTGGAAGAGCTCATCGCTAAAAAACGACTAATCAAGCAGGGCACCATGCAGGAATTGCTCAAGCCGAAAGCTGGCTGGGTGGAGAAAAGCCTGGTTGAAGTTGGTGAGATAATAACAGGGGGAACTCCTGCAACATCAAGAAAAGAGTATTGGGATGGAGACATTCCTTGGGTCACGCCTACCGACATTTCTGGCAAAAAAGATATCTCAAATTCCGGAAGGCAAATAACAAAGCTAGGTTTAAATACTATTAGAAAATTGCCGGCAAATACATTGTTAGTAACTTGTATTGCTAGTATCGGGAAGAATTCAATACTCAGAGAAGCGGGGGCATGCAATCAACAAATTAACGCCTTAATTCCCTATAATGATTATAGCGTTGAATTTTTATACTATCTAATAGAAAGCAGTAAGCAATATTTGTTGAGCAAGGCAGGTATAACCGCAACCAATATCATTTCCAAAAAAGAATTCTCGGAAACTTCTTTTTTTATTCCATTTTCACTCGACGAACAGAAGCATATCGCCGCCAGCCTTTCCGGCATGGACGCCGCGATTACCGCTTTGGAATCCAAACTGGATAAATATCGCCAGATCAAACAGGGTATGATGCAAGAACTGTTAACAGGGAGGATTCGATTGGTATGAGCGTAGGACAGCCCGAGCGCATAACGCAAAACCGAATTGTCGAGCTTTTTCGTGATGAGCTCGGCTATGCCTATCTTGGCAATTGGGAAGACCGCCCGAACAACAGCAATATTGAAGAGAACTTGCTGACTGGCTACTTACAACGCCGGGGTTACGGAGCGCCATTGATCGCCAAAGCGCTGCACGAGCTTCGGACACAGGCAAATAATTACCACGGCGAGCTGTACGAGAATAATCAAAACGTGTACAAATTGCTGCGCTACGGCGTTCAGGTCAAAGAAGACGTCGGCGATAATTTTGAAACGGTGCAACTTATTGACTGGGAGCATCCAGGCGAAAACGACTTTGCCTTAGCTGAGGAAGTGACCGTCTTCGGCAACCGGGAAAAGCGGCCCGACCTTGTGCTGTACGTGAATGGCATTGCCATTGGCGTTCTGGAGCTCAAACGCAGTACCGTGTCGATCGGCGACGGCATTCGGCAAAGCCTTGTCAACCAGAAGAAGGAATTTATCGGCGACTTCTTTACGACAGTACAGTTTATTTTCGCAGGCAACGATACGGAAGGTTTGCGTTACGGCACCATTGGCACGCCGGAGAAGTTCTTCCTCAAATGGAAAGAAGACGAGGCCGACAACAGCCGCCTGCCCCTGGACAAGTATCTGCTGAAGCTGTGCAATAAAGAACGCCTGCTGGAAATTATGTATGATTTTGTATTGTTTGACGGCGGCGTGAAAAAATTGCCGCGCGTACACCAGTATTTCGGCATTAAGGCGGCACAGGAGTTTGCCAAGCGGCGTGAAGGCGGCATTATTTGGCATACGCAAGGGAGCGGCAAAAGCATCGTCATGGTATTGTTGGCGAAATGGATCTTGGAAAACAACCCCAACGCCCGCGTGGCGGTCATTACCGACCGCGATGAGCTCGACAAGCAGATTGAACGCGTATTTAACGAGGCCGGCGAAACTGTGAAGCGCACCAGCAGCGGACGGGATTTGATGAGCCAGCTCTCGCAAGCAAAACCACGCCTTTTGTGCTCCCTGGTTCACAAATTTGGCCGGAAGAATGTGACAAATTTTGATTCATTCATCAAAGAGCTGGAAAACCAGCCGAGTCCGGCAGTAGGCGAGCTCTTTGTTTTCGTAGATGAATGCCACCGCACCCAAAGCGGCAAGCTGAACCGCGTTATGAAGGCATTGCTGCCGCAAGGCGTGTTCATCGGCTTTACAGGCACGCCGCTGCTCAAAAAAGACAAACAGACCAGCCTGGAGGTCTTTGGCCGTTATATCCATACCTATAAGTTCAATGAGGCGGTAAAAGACGAAGTCGTGCTGGATTTGGTTTATGAAGCACGTGATATTGATCAGAAAGTTATGGCGTCGGAGAAAATCGACGCTTGGTTTGACAGCAAAACGAGAGGACTCAATGATTTTCAAAAGGCCGAGCTTCGCAAAAAATGGGGTACGATGCAAATGGTCCTCAGCTCCAGCACGCGCCTTGACCGGGTTATCAGCGATATCGTTTTTGATTTCAACGTCAAACCGCGGCTGGCTTCACAGCGAGGCAATGCCATTTTAGTGGCCTCAAGCATTTTTGAGGCCTGCCGCTATTTTGAGAAGCTGCAAAAGACCGAACTGAAAGGCAAGTGTGCCGTCATCACCTCCTATAACCCGCAAACGAAAGACATCACCACGGAGGACACAGGCGCCAACACGGAAACCGAGAAGGAATTTATCTACAAAATATATACAAAGCTGCTGCAAGGCAGAAAGACGGAAGCATATGAAGACGAGGCGAAAGAGCTATTTTTAAAGAAGCCGGCCGTCATGCGCCTGCTGGTCGTAGTAGACAAGCTCTTGACCGGATTCGACGCACCGAGCTGTACGTACCTATATATTGATAAGTCCATGCAGGACCATGGGCTGTTTCAGGCGATCTGCCGCGTCAACCGCCTTGATTCCGATGACAAGCAGTTCGGCTGCATCATCGACTATAAGGATTTATTCCGCAAGGTGGAGAATGCGGTGGCAGTGTATACTGCTGAATTGGATTATGATACCTTCGCCAAGGAAGACTGCGACGTGATGCTCCAGAGCCGGATTGAAAAAGGCCGTCAACGCCTCGATAATGCGCTCGAAGCGCTGGCCATACTGTGTGAGCCAGTAGCGCTGCCCAAAGACACACTGCAATATATCCAGTATTTTTGCGGCAATACGGAAATCCCGGAAGATTTGGCTAGCCGAGCGGTACGGCGAACCGCTCTTTACAAGGGAATTGTTGCGCTGATCCGTGCGTACGCCAACTTGGCCGATGAGCTCGAAGCAGCCGGCTATAACGCGGTCCAAATTGCGGAAATCAAGTCCTCCGTAGATTTCTACTTGAAGTTGCGCGAAGAAATTCGCAAGGCAAGCAATGAAACGCTTGACTTAAAGGCTTATGAAGCAGATATGCGCCATTTGATCGACACCTACATTTCTGCTGAAGAACCACGCTCCATCTCCCCTTTTAGCGAGGTTCCCTTAATTGACTTGATTGTCGATACAGGCATTGCCGATGCGATTAACAGCCTGCCACGCGGCATTAAGGCGAACAAAGAGGCTGTAGCAGCTACTATTGAAAACAATGTACGCAGCAAAATTATGCAGGATCATTTGATCGATCCGGCTTTCTTTGAAGAAATGTCGAAACTTCTAAACGCCATCATCACGGAACGCAAAGCACAGGCGCTAGACTACGCAGAGTATTTAAAGAAGATCGCCGAACTGGCGCAAAAAGTTAAGGAAGGAAAACACGATGATACGCCAAGCAGCCTGAACACACCGGCCAAGCGAGCCTTGTACAATAACTTGGAGCGAGACGAAGGCTTGGCGCACTGCATACACGAGACCGTAATGACATATCGCCCTGACAGTTGGCGCGGCAATGACGCCAAGGAAAAGCTCATCAAGCAACGGCTTTATGATGTAATGGGCGATGTACAGGAAGTAGAACGTATTTTTACCGTAATCAAACAGCAAGGTGAGTATTAAGATGGAACAGGTGCAGATTGGCAGTATTGCCATCGATGTCATACGCAAAGACATCAAAAATATCCATTTGAGCGTATATCCGCCTGAGGGGCGCGTGAAAATTTCTGCACCAAATAGGATGGAGCTCGACACGATCCGCGTATATGCCTTATCAAAGCTTTCTTGGATCAAAAAGCAGCAAGCAAAGTTCAGCAGCCAAGAGCGAGAAGCACCCAGAGAGTATATTGACCGCGAAAGTCATTACTACCGCGGCAAACGTTATTTGCTGAGAGTATTGGAAACGAAGGCGCCGCCTAAGGTAGTGCTGAGGCACGATACCTTGGATTTGCATGTACGCCCCGGAGCGGATAGCGACAAGCGCAAAAAAATTCTAAGCGAATGGTATCGCGCCCAGCTCAAGCACGAGCTCCCAGCGCTAATCAGCAAGTGGGAGCAGCTCCTCAGCGTAAAAATTACCGCGCATGGCGTTAGAAGGATGAAAACCAATTGGGGAACTTGCAATCCCGTTACTGGGCGCATCTTGCTAAACCTTGAGCTGGCCAAGAAGCCTCCAGGATGCTTGGAGTATATTGTGGTGCATGAGCTGCTTCATATGCTGGAACGCAAGCATAATGACCGTTTTGTGGCGCTGATGAGCGAGCATCTGCCGCAATGGCGGTATTATCAGGATTTGCTAAGCCGCCTGCCGATGAAGGATGAAGTGTGGGATTATTGACTAGGATGCTTTATCAAAATCAATTCTGCATAGCTGTCACAGCTTGAAATGGGGTGATGCGAATGAAATTGAACGAAGAAACTATCCGCGCTATTATTGCATCAGGTGAGTCTTTATCGACCGAATTCAAATCTGATCGTTCTGGAACGGACGGAAAAAAATGTTTGGATGACACAACCATTTTCGAAGAAGTTGTGGCATTGGCCAACACACAAGGAGGGTTTCTCTTACTCGGGGTTGAGGATGATAAAACCATTACAGGAATCCACCCTAAACGAGCTCGCCCCATAAACCATGATATGTTAAGAAGCTTTGTTTTTAACAATACCGTTCCGCCAGTTTTAGCAGATGTGACAGTAATCGCCATAACCGGCAAAGACATTATTGTTATTCGCGTCGATAAACAGCCTACGCTTTGTTCAACCGCCAACGGGAGAATGCTGCAGCGCCATATAGGCGTACACGGACCTGAAACTAGGCCTATTTATCCTTATGAGCTAGCAAGCCATTTGACAAGTCTGGGTCATTTCGATTATTCGGCTCAAGTCATTAAAGGAACGAGCTTTAGCGATTTTGATATGCTTGAGTTTGCGCGGTTACGGCAAACAATTCAGCGACGACCGGAAAGTGATCGTAATCTGTTACCAATGTCAGATGGAGAAATTGCACAAGCATTAGGGCTAGTGGTAACAGTCGGAACTGAACTTGTCCCGACTGTAGCAGGGCTTCTTATGGCCGGAAGCGCTGAAGTTATTCGCAAGTATTTGCCCACTCATGAATTGCTATTTCAAATTCTGGACGATAATGATGATGTGCTCGTTAACGAGTCTTTCAAAGGCCCCCTATTGCAATCCCTTGAAGAAGTGGAACTTCGGTTCAAGGCCCAAAATAGAGAAAAAGAAATTGTGATGGGACTTTTCCGATTGCCTATCCCGCGATTTGATTCACTGGGTTTTCGGGAAGCTCTTAATAATGCAGTCCTGCATAGGGACTATTCGCGCATGGGCAGTGTATTTGTTCAAATTAAGCGCGACAGTATAACCATCGCCAGCCCCGGTGGATTGATTTCTGGTGTCACGCTGGAAAATATATTAACGCATGAGCCTGCACCGCGCAATCATGCTTTAGCAGATGTGTTTAAACGGTCCGGTTTGGTGGAACGCTCCGGAAGAGGGGTTGATAAAATATATCGTGGTCAGCTTCGATATGGCCGGCCCGCACCGGATTATTCCCGAACGGATATGTATGGCGTAAGAGTTACTCTGAAAGGCGGAGAAGCTTCACAAGACTTCATCAAATTCATCTATGAGCAGGAAAAGGAATTGGGCCAGGAACTGCCACTAGATGAATTGATTGCCTTAAATCACTTGTTTATCACACGTCTCACAGATGCAAATGCAATTTCCATTTTAATACAAAAGAGCCGAGTAGTCGCCAAAGCATTGCTGGAACGACTTGTAGAGCGTGGCTTACTAGCGGCAAAGGGAGAAAGGCAGCGACGCGAGTACCACTTATCGGCACAGACTTTCGCCGCTACCGGCAATCCCTCCGGTTTTGTTCGGACACACGGGTTTGATGAAATCCGCCAGCAGTCCATGATTCTCGAATATATAGAAGCTCATGGAAAAATCAGCAGAGCCTTGGCTAGTGAGCTTTGTGGTATACAACCACGAAATGCATCCTATTTGTTAGACAAAATGCGAAAGGGAAATAAAATCATGCTTGTTGGCAAAGGCCAACGTGCTCATTATGTGTTGGTGAATGAACTAACAAACTAAACCTATTTGTTAATTCATTGTTAGTTCTTTGGTAATTCATTTGGTAATTCAAATTTCAAGAGTCAAGCTCTCCCCTAATTCCCCCAAGAGAAATCTTTTCCAAAACATCCCCCCTGAATTCGTGAAATGGCGCAGCAACGTCGGAACGCCGAATCCGACAGAGCAAGGTCTTTGCGCAAAGAAGGCCTGCGCATATTTTCACAGCCAACGCTTATCGCTTTCAGCCAATGGCTCTTCGGTGAGCTCGCGGGGATTTCGTAGCCAGCATGGTATGACCGTTCTTTTTTCATTATGAATTCGGTGCCCTGATGCTAAACCAGCCACCAGCTTCTGCTGCAGCATCTGAAGCCTTAGGCACAGCCGCAGATATTTCCCCGTTATCTTCGGAGCTGCCTTCGTTATCTTCGGAGTTACTGCCGTTATCTTCGGAGTTACTACCGTTATCTTTGGAGTTGCTGCCGTTATCTTCAGAGTTACTTTCCTTTCTCGGAGCAAGCCCCACTCCAACGAAGCAAGGCTTTCACATAAAGAAGACGCCTTTGTTAATTCATTGTTAGTTCTTTGGTAATTCATTTGGTAATTCAAATTTTAAGAGTTAAGCTCTCCCCTAATTTCCACAAGAGAAATCTTTCCCAAAACAGCCTCCCCTGAATTCGCAAAATGGCGAAGCAAGGTTGGAACGCCAAACCCGACAGAGCATGGCCTTTGTCCAAAGAAGGCCTGTGCATATCTTCGCAGCCAACTCTTATCGCTTTCAGCCAATGCTTCTTCGGCGAGCTCGCGAGGGTTACGTATCCAGCATGTTAAAACCGTCCTTTTTTATACGGTACTCTGCCCTTCCAGATGGAAAAGAAGCGGCAGTGCTTCAGGAATGAGAAAAAGCTATCAAAGCCGATTTGGTGCAACCTCTGTAAAAAAGGCATTGGCTCCGACAAAGCAAACAGCACTTCATCAGCCAAGGCCCAGCCCTTATGCACTTGGCAATCCAAATAAGTCAAGTAGAATTGCTGAGCGCAAAATTCAAAAACGTCCCACTCCGGGCGCAGCAAGGTATGGTATTCATGAAATGCGCCCCGCAACAATGCCGGCGGATAGCGCGTCGCAATGCCTATGGTTGTCTTTTGATGCTTACGCAGCCGATGGACAAGCGGCAAAAAATCATAGTCCATGGAGGCAATGATGAACGTGGTGATTTCAGGCTTAAGATACAGAACTTCCACAGCGTCTACTGCCAAAAGCATGTCGGCGCTGTTTTTTCGTCCTTTCTCGGCAAAAACGAGCTCAAGCTGGAACTGACTACATTCTCTCTGCCAACGGGGATGCCTGAGCAAATCCCGATGGCCGTATATGCGGGCTATGCATATTTCGCCATAGGAGCTGCAAAAAGAAAGCAACTGCTCAAAATCCGGCTTGGTGTTCTCTGCGTCAATGAAAAGCGCTAGCTTGCTTTGGGGTTGGCATTCCATATTAATGTCACTCCTTCTCGTTCTCTCCCCTAAATCGCTGTTCTAGCTTTGCACATTGCAGCAAAAAGGACAGCAGAAATTTTATCTTCTCATAGATTTGCCGCATGCAAATCCTTTTTGCTTCTTCCTCATCCAAGTCGCTCGAGCTCGGACAAGAATATGTCTCAGAAAGTAAGGTGCCGTTAATCAGTTCCGCTTCGACAACCAGCGTCTTTGCATTGACTTTCCAGCATTGTGTAGCAGCAATGAAATTGGCTACATCGCTGTCCGTAATGGTTTGATTGCTTTCTAGCTTGACGGAGTACTCCTTTTCAAAGTCTTCCTGCGGCACCCATTCCAGCTTTGTATGTTCTTTGTTCCAATAGCGGTATCCTGGGCCGCTGTTCTTCCCTTTGTGGTAATATTCATCTCGGTTGAAGCCCCAGAGGCTTGCCTCGATCATGGATATAGAAATGTAAAAGCTCATAAAGAATCCTCCTTAGATTTTCATTGCGCTTATTTGACGGCCATTTGATAGCACGCCCTTATTTCACCTTCTTGAAGTTTCACTCAACTGCCATCCCCCTTGATTTCACTAGCTTTTCCGCTATCCATCCACGACATTTTTTATTTGATGGCATTTTGATAGCAGGCCATTTTCGTAACTGCGTCGAATCAATTGTTACAAAGCAATTTTCTTCGAGCTCAACGCAAATTGGGGAAACTGGGGAAAAAAATGGGGTTTGTTTGTTTCCCAAAGGCCCCAAACAGAACTTAACAAAAACAAAGAGAAACCGTCCAGAACCGCATGGTTCTTAGGTTTCTCTCATCGCTGCCAACAGCAGCCAAATCCATATATAGATTTGCTAAATCGTTAGACGGGGTAACCCATGCGTGGGTTCAAATCCCACCCACTCCGCCACGCAAGCAATCACGGCTATCGAAATGATAGCCGTTTTTTTGTTTTTGGGGCTTATATTTAAATTCTGGCATAGCTAGTAAAACAGCGAGATGACCGCACTGGTCACCCCGCTGTTTTCTTTTTAGTAGCCTACCCACGTTACTAAGTACAGCACAATGGGGATGGTAATGAAAAAAATGCCGATAACATCTAAGATAAAACCGGCTTTAATCATTTTGGTAATGGGAATATAGCCACTGGCATAGACAATGGCATTAGGAGGCGTAGAAACCGGCAGCATAAAGCCCAGGGAAGACGCCAGCGCAATAGCCACCGCTACCGGCACCGGACTAAGGCCTGCCGACATGGCGACCGTAATCCCCAAGGGTCCTACCATATTGGTAGCCGCCGTATGAGACGTCAGCTCCGACATGAGCAAAGAGAAAACTGCGAAAGTCGTCACTAGCGCCAGCTGCGAATGAGCCCCGGTAGCATCTACAATGAGCACGCCAATCCACTTAGAAAGACCTGTCACATACATCATGCTCCCTAACGATAAGCCGCCGCCAAAGAGCACCAGCGTTCCCCAGTCGATGCCCTTGACCGCGTCCGGCCAGCTGAGAGTAAACTCTCGTTTGCTCCAGTCCGTAGGCAGCAAAAACAGCAATAGCCCGGCCAGCATGGCTACGACGGCCTCGGACAAATAGGAATTATAGGCTTTCAGCAACGGATGATCCGCCCCCAGGGCCATCGCCATAAATCCCGGAAGCACCCACAAGGTCACCGCTACGGCAAAGGCAATAACCGAGTTGATTTCTCCCGCTCTCCAAGGCCCCAGTTTGGAACGCTGTTCACGGATCATCTCTTCGGCGCCTTCAATGTAGTCAACATCGGCAGGAAACATCTTCTTAATTACCACGAACATAATCACAAAATAAGCAACCATCGCCACGCTGCCCCAAATCATCCATTCGAAAAAAGACACCTTTACCGCGCCCAGTTGCTCTAAAAGTCCAATCATAATCAGATTCGGAGGCGTTCCTACCGGCGTCAGTACCCCGCCCACGGAGGAAGCGTAGCCAGCCATCAGCATCAGACCGGTAGCAAATTTGTATTGATGCAAATCCAGATCGCCCTTGCCAGCCGCTGCATGCATGTCTTTAATCGCCAACAGCAGCCCCATCGCAATGGGCATCATCATCGCCGCGGTGGCCGTATTGCTCACCCAGCCGGAGCATAACGTAGTTACAAGTCCCAGGGCGAGCAAAATGCGCGTTGGGCTGGAGCCAACCCATTTCATAGACAAAATGGCATAGGCAAAACGCTTATCCAGGCCGTGGCTCATCATGGCTGTGGCCAGCATAAAACTCCCCATAAACAAAAAAATCAAAGGATTGGCAAAAGGCGCGAACGCCTTCGCCGGAGAGATAACGCCAAACAAAATGGCCAATACCGGCCCTAAAAGAGCGCTTACAGGTATGGGAACCGGCTCAGTAATCCACCAAGTAGCAATAAAGGCAATAATCGCCAGCAGCCGATGCGCTTCCGCCGGCAGACCGCTTAAAGGCAAAGCGTAAACTAAGAGCCCCAACGCCGGCCCTAAAAAAAGGCCCAGGTTTTTCCTGCGACGGTCAAAACAGGCCTCTGCTTCACGAATTTTATCCCCCAATTCGTCACTATGTAACACTTTTTCCTGCACGATGACTTCCTCCCCCGACCTATTTCTCTCTAAGTATATATTCGTTATGCATAAAGCTTTATATTTATTCCCGTTACACTGTCAAAATCCTGCCACTCGAAATCTACGCTTTCATGTATACTTAAAAACAATATTAATACAAAAAGAGACAAAAAAATACCGAAACCTACGGTTCCGGTATTTTCAACGCTTCCTCTGCGCCTCGCCAAGGCAATCGCTAAAAAGCTAAGCACAAAGCACCCTACCACTTCTTTGATCAAAAAATCCAAATAACCGACAAACGGCCAAAATCCTAGCGGCTTCAATACCCATGCTACTAGATAGCCCGCGCCAAAAGCAAAAAAGAACAAGGCCACAATGGCCAATAAAAATAGCGGACTTCCCAAGGCCATAAAGATCTGTAAAAACACTCTTCGCGCCCCTGTTTTCTCGTTCATGTCTGCCTCCTCTTCCGTACAAGTTTACTTTATCACTTTCGGTTTGGCTTCATAAAACTCCTTCCCTCACTAGGTATTGTTTTATAAAAAAGACGGATTCCAAAATTAACACGCTCCTTCTGGATAACGCTTAAGGTGCATCAAAAAGAGAACTGGAATTACTCATTCTTTCATAACTCCAGTTCTCGCAAAACCACTTCTGAAACAACACTTTTGAGTCGGTTTATTACTCCTTCTTCTCCGTTTCCAAGGACATACACATTTTTTCATCATCGCAGAGAATCCGTTTGCCATCTTCTACATAAAAGACGCCAATACGCAGCTCTTGTGCATGAACCACAGTGTCTTCCGAAATTTTCAGCATTTTGGCCACTTCCGCGGGGCCCACAGGCGGCGGAAATTGCCGTCGCGTACGTTTGCCAAAGACGCGCAGATTATACTGCTGCCAAATCAACATAATCAAAAACGCCGCCAAGGCTACCCAGCCCACAGTAAACAGCATACCCCAGGATTTCTTGATATAAGCGTCCGCCAGAATCTGTTCTTGTACATAGAAGCCGGATCCTACCCAGACAGCCAGGGTAAGCACCGCCAAAATCAGGATCAAAAGAACGGTCAGCACAAATTTAAGCATTCCTTCTAACGTCCGCTGCCCCTTGGGCTCTAATTGAGGCACAAAGATAATGGGAAGTTCATTTTTGTTGCGCATCATGCGTCACCGCCCTCAAGCCGCGGTCTGGACTGGCCCAGATCGCCGCCTTGCCAAATTTTTTGGTCAGCCCCCGGGGCGTAGCCACCAGCACCGTCATGGCATTGAAGATCCAATAGACAACCGGATACCAAATGACCCAGAAATACGTAAGCCACATACGCTTATCGTATTTGTTGTCCACCAGCAGGCTGACGGCAAATTGCAGCATACACGCCACCCGCAATAATCGAGCCGTTCCATAGAGCGACCGGATTGCCCAACTGGGCGATGAAAAACTAATCGCCGCTAAGCTGGCCATAGCCCCAAAAGAGCATACAAATCAGAAAAACATGGGCCCAAATAATGCTGAGTACATAGTCGATATACAGCGGCCAAATGCGCCGCTGCCGCCAGTCAGACCAGACATTGCGATGCCGGCGGATCACTTCTACGCCGCCCTGGGCCCAACGGCAGCGCTGCCGCCAAAGCCCCCAGAAGGTCTCGGGTACCAGCATCCAACCGATCGCCTTGGTTTCATACCGTACATCCCAGAAGCGTTTTTCCATTTTCCAGGTCATGTCAATATCATCGGTGATCATGTCATTGCTCTAGAGGCCCACATCCAGCAGCGCCTGACGCCGCCAGGCGGCGATAACGCCGGACACGGTGAGCACTTTGCCCAACACCCGCTGGGTCCGTTTAATCAGACCGATAACTCTGGCGTATTCCGCCGTCTGAATCTGCGCCAACAGCGTCGTGCGGTTGCGCACCCGCGGATTGCCTGTAAGAGCCCCCACGCGGGGAAAGTTGGTGAAATGCCAAGCCATCCAGTGCAGCGCCCGCGCATCCAGCATGCAATCAGCGTCCACAGTCACAACAATCTCGCCTTTGCTCATCAAAAACCCGTAGTTGAGAGCAGTGGCCTTTCCTTGGTTAACAGTCAGATTAAGCAGGCCTCATTCATTTTCCCGGCCCGTGAAAGTTCAATCGCTCGCTGGTGCGCTTGCATCACGCCCTCTTGAACAGCCTGATGCTGCACCAGGGTTTTAGCGAACGCCGCATCAGCGGCTGAACCCGGCGCCACCGCTTCACCAGTAGCCATGACAGGCAACATGGCCAGCACCACCAAGCTGGATGTCACCGCTTTTTTGAACATGCCCTCACCCCCCTGACTTTGCTTTCCCCTTGCGTCATTTTTGCATAATTATCCCTAATATGCTTATATAGTAATAATGGCTTTTTATTTCTCGCTTTTATTTCTATTTTCCTGCCATATGCTGGTATTCTTTTATTAATTTACAGATTTTTCTTTCTTTTTCGGTTTCTTCGTTCCTTTCTTCCAGGCCCCGAAGACCCTGAATACGGTTCGCAAGGCGCATTTTTTGTGTTATCATAAATCGTAGATAAATGCCCTCATAACTGGGCATTGAAGGAGAGGAGTGTTGATTCATGTCCTTTGTACGTTTCGTATTACTTCTTTGCTGCCTTTGCTTCGGTTTTACCGCCACGGCGGGGGCCGCACCAGCGCCGGATGAAGAATCTTTAGACGCCATTTTAGCCAGCTCGTTGTCCAAAGTTTTCGGCGTTTCCGTCGACACCTCCCGCATCAGCGATTTGCGGGAAAACCGCAACTATGGGCGCGGTGAAATCGCCTTGGCCTACAGTTTGGCGGACCGCAGCCGCAAACCGGTAAGCGAAGTATTTACGCTCCGCGAGAAGCCCCTGGGCTGGGGCAAGGTAGCCCAAGCACTGGGTCTGTCCGTAGGAGATGTCCGTAAAAAATGCGACAAAGTATTTAAAGACGGAAAAATGGACAAGGAAAAAACTGATTTGGAACAACTACTGGAAGATGAAAAACACAATCCACCGGTCAAAGGACGCAACGCGCCTGGCGCTGACAAACACCAAGTCCATCTGCAGCAAAACGACAACGATAAAGATAAAAACACAGGCAACGGCAAAGGCAAGAACTAAGCAGCCGCTGTCACAAGGAGACAGCCATGTTGGAAGCATTTTTTACACACATCTATGAAACGAATTCCTTCGTCAAACTGTTAGGCATGAAATTCGTCTCTATCGAACCGGGCAAGGCCGTGCTTTCCATGCCGATCAAGGAAGACATTCATACCAATATTCACAAGACCGTTCACGGTGGCGCCTTTGCCGCCTTGATCGATACCGCCATGGGTTCCGCCTGCTTCAGCATGCGGCGCAAAGTTGTCACTACCGATCTCAGCCTTTCTTTCATCCGCAATGTACCCAGCGGCGAAGAAGTTATCGCTAAGGCCTCTGTAATCCATGCCGGCCGCAGCACCATGGTCGTCGACGGCGAGCTGTATGATGAACGGGGCAAGCTCGTCATGAAAGGCAAAGGTACGTTTTTTGTTCTTGGCGACGTAGAATGGCTGCCTGCGGAAGAATAATTTTTCTCCATAGATGCTTACAAAGCATTGACAAAGGTCTTTGACGACGGTATAGTAGTAAACAAATCCATATTATGATCATCCATGACCAGGAAGAGTACACTTACTCAAGAGGGTTTCAGAGAGCCGGCGTTGGTGAGAGTCCGGTACTGCTCGAGATGTGGAATGGACCTGGAAGATGCAGCCCGAGCCGCTTGCGGGGTAGTCGCTGCCGGAATCTTTCGCCGTTATCCGAAAGCAGGTATCGCTTACATAGCCGTACCTTGTCAAGCCGGGCTGTTTTGCAGCCAATTAGGGTGGCACCGCGGGTTAACCCCTCGTCCCTATCGTTTTACGATAGACGAGGGGTTTTTTGTATGCTCAGAAAGAAAAAGGAGGATTTTCACATGAAACAACAAGCACAAGTACAAGCACAGGAGACCGTTACTTTTGAAGCCAACCAAGGCGGCCGCTTCCGCTGGGTGGCTGTTACGGCTCTGCTTTTAGCCATTGGCGCTATTTTACATTTAGTCACGCCGAACATCGCCGGCCTGACTCTTAACTGGATGATTGCCATGTACTGCCTGGCCATCAACCTAGTCCGCCCGACTTTAGGACAAGTCATCGGCATCGGCCTGGTGGCAGGGGCGCTGAATGTACCCACCTCCAAGTCCGCCATCCCCTACGCCAATCTGATCAGCGAGCCTATCGGCGCTCTTACATGCGCGCTCTTCCTGCCCCTTGTCTCGCGCCTCAACATCGGCGGCCTGCCCTTAGCCCCCGGACTTACCGGCTTTTTCAGCACCGTCGCCAGCGGCTTTACCTTTGTAACATTGCTGAAAGTCATTCTTTCCATTCCTAACGAAGTATATCTGTACGGCATGCTGCCGGTTGTACTGGCCGTCGGCGCCGCCAACGGCGTCATCACCCAGCTTTTGTACTTGCCGGCGCGCAAATTGCTGAACCGCCAGGAGGACTGAGCACATCATGACTGACGCCCTAAAATTTGAACAATTCACCTATAGCTATCCTCGCCGGACCGCCGTCCTGCAAGACATCGACCTGGCCATTTCGGCAGGCTCCTTTACCGTACTTACCGGCCCCAACGGGGCCGGTAAAACCGCTTTATGCCGGGCTGCGGCAGGCATCATTCCCCATTACTACGGCGGCTCTTTGAGCGGCCGCGTTTATGTAATGGGTCAAGACACCCGCACAACGGGTATTGCCGTCTTAGCTACCATGACCGGCATCTTGCTGGAGGACTACGAGACGCAGCTTGTGGCGATGACAGTTGAAGAAGAGGTAGCTTTCGCCCTGGAGAACATGGGGCTGCCCCCCGCAGAAATCAAGATTCGCGTAAGTTCCTCCCTGGAACAGGTAGGCCTGGCCGGTCTGGAGCGGCGCGAAACCGCCGCCTTGTCAGGAGGCCAAAAACAACGTCTGGTTTTAGCTTCCCTTTTAGCTACCAAGCCTTCGATTCTCATTTTGGACGAACCGGCCTCGGCTCTTGATCCCAAAGGCCGTAGCGAGCTATATGCTTTATTGCATCGGTTGCACCAGGAAGAAGGACTGACGGTCTTAGCCGTCGAGCACGACTTAGCCTGCGTCCTGCCCTACGCCGACCAATTTGTCTTTCTACAGGAAGGATGCATCGCCAGCCAAGGCGATGCCGACACCGTCCTTCGCCATTTGTGGCTGGAAGAATCCTTGCGTCCGGCCCTGCCGCCGCTCTGGCAAGCCCGCTTCCGCCTGGAACAAACGCTGGGACATTCTCTGCGCCCCTGGAAAAGCGAAGCGGAAGCAGCCGCCGAATTGCAAGCCTATGCTAAAGGAGACAGTCCATCGTGCTAACACTTGAATGCATTTCTTTTCAATACAGCCAGCAAGCCCCTGCCCTGCACGAAGTCTCGCTGGAGCTAAAGGCTGACGATTTCATGGCCCTCGCCGGACACAACGGCAGCGGCAAAACCACCTTGACTCGCCTAATTATGGGACTCATCAAGCCCACCGGCGGACGCATCCTCCTGGACGATGAAGATTTGGCCAGACACAGCACCGCTCAGCGAGCCCGGCACATCGGCTATGTCTTCCAAAATCCGGACCGCCAGATTTTTCGCGACACTGTCGCTCTGGAAGTGGCCTATGGCCCCCAGCAGCTTGGCTTCAGCGCCGCAGAAACAAGTGAAGCCGTCGCCAAGGCCCTGCAGGCCGTCTCCTTGGCTGATCAGGCGCAAGCAGACCCGCGACTTTTGCCCAAAGGTCTCAAGCAGCGCGTCGCCATTGCCTCAGCGCTGGCTATGAAGCCGCGCCTGCTCATTCTTGACGAACCAACCAGCGGTCAAGACGCTTGGGAGCGCAGACAGTTGATGTCACTTTTACAGGACCTGCACCGCCAAGGCATGGCCATTTTGATGATCACCCATGACATGGAGCTGTTAGCCGCTCATTTTGAACGTGTCGCCGTCCTTGGCGGCGGCCGCAAGGTTTTCGACGGCACAGTGACGGATTTATTCTCCGGCGCTCATGATTTGCAGCAATGGGGCCTGGCCGAACCTTCTCTGCTGCAACTGTCTCGCCTGCTGAAGCAGCCGGGCGTCAGCGATGCCGAAGTATTTTGCCAGCAGCTTTTGCCCTTGCTGAAAGGAGGGCTTCGCCATGAATAAATTGGCTCCTTTGACAAAGCTGCTCCTCACGTTGGCCGTCACGCTTTGGGCCATGCTTCTCCAAACGCCGCTGGAGCTGTCCCTGCTCATTTTTGCGGAGCTCCTGGCTCTGGCCTTAGCAGGAAAGCTGCGCAGCACCTTGGCCGCCTCTACAGGCTTGTTCGTCTTTGCCGTACTCCTAGGGTTGATGCAATATGCCTTTGGGGCCAGCCTTGATTTTTCCATCGCCATTGCCCTGAAAATGCTGGTAATGACGCTTATCTTTGTGCTGCTTTTGGCGACAACGCGCCTGCAGGATCTAACTACGGCCCTGACAACGCAATGCAAAGTGCCCTATGAATACGCTTTCATGCTGACGACGGCGCTGCGTTTTGTCCCTGACTTTCTGGCGGAAAGCAAGGCGGTCCGCGAAGCCCAAGCCTGCCGCGGTTACCATCCCGGCGGCAATCCCCTGAAACGCTTTGCTTCCTACTTGGCAGTTGTACAGCCGCTAGTACTGCGGGCCATCACCCGCTCGGAGACCATGGCGGTCAGCTTGGAACTGCGCGGCTTCGGCGCTCCCGGACGCACCTTTGCGGGCAAAGTGTCTTTGCATCCCATGGACTACCTGGCTTTGGCGGCCATGGCGGCCGTCAGCGTCTGGATTATCGTGGGGTAGAACAAGAATTGAACAGGATTGAACAAGAGAACCGGAGTCGCGCGAGGGCTCGAATGA
Organism: Negativicutes bacterium; assembly: GCA_009929485.1. GTDB lineage: Bacteria > Bacillota > Negativicutes > Anaeromusales > Anaeromusaceae > Anaeromusa. The sequence continues at coordinate 28,572 of SAAJ01000023.1, read as the reverse complement.
GGGTTACGGGAGTTTTAACAGGAGTAGAGTGAGTAGAGTGAGGGTACGCAAGAAACAACAGGATTGAATAGAAGCAGAGGAGGGGCCGGTAATGCAGCATCAGTTTCCTTGGGAAAAAGCCTTACGCGAAAAGGGCTTTGCCTATCAGCTTTTGCCGCAAACAAGGCCTCTGCGTTCTGCCGAGGACGGCGCAGCTTATTTTGGCATTGCCGTCGGCCAAACCGCCCCTGTACTGCTGGTGGAAGCCGCTCCTTCCCAATATTATCTCTGTCTCCTTGCCGGTGACCGTGGCCGCTTGGATCTCGTCAAAGCGGCTGCACTCTTAAACGCACCAAAACTCAGGCCTGTCAAGTACAAGAGGGTCTACGACATCACCGGCTTTGAACCGGGAAACATGCCTCTTTTCGGCCTTAACTTCCCTTGTCTGTTCGACGAGGCCCTTCTGCGCTATCCGCTGGTCTACGGCGGCAGCGGCCAAGAAAATCTGACGCTGGCCGTCGATCCCCGGGCCCTCTTGGCGCTGCACCAAATAGCGGGGCGCCTTAAATAGAAACAAAAAAGACGGAACTTGACGGTCTCACCACCGCCAAATTCCGTCTTTCTTAGTTTTTATTCTCTCTCAAAATCCCCCTGGCCCTGCGGGCCTTCCCCCTTTGGCAAGGGGGACTTTCACTTTGCCGCCCTTGTTAAAGGGAGGTGCCGCCACAGCGGCGGAGGGATTCAAAGTCTATATGTTGATCCTGTTAAAATCTTGTACCTCTCTGTTCCTCTGTGTAACGTTCCTTTTCTACTCGCCTTCGCGCAGCTCGCGGCTGCGCGCCAGCACCTCCGCCTCAATCGCCAAGAAGGCTTCAATCAGCTGCGGCTCAAAATGAGCGCCCGCTCCTTGGCGCAGCATGTCCAAGCTTGTTTCATGCGAATAGGCTTCTTTGTACACCCGCTTAGAACAAAGAGCGTCATACACGTCAGCCACCGCCACCATGCGCGCCGCTATGGGAATCGCATCGCCCCGCAGACCGTTGGGATAACCGCTGCCGTCCCAGCGTTCATGATGGGCCTGGGCAATATCAATGCCCATATTCAAAAAGGCATTGTGCGGGTACTCCTGGCGAACCTGCCGCAGCGTCTGCGCTCCATACACCGTATGGAGCTTCATTTCTTCAAACTCTTCCGGTGTCAATCGCCCCGGTTTAAGCAAGATGGCGTCGCGAATGGCGATCTTGCCTACATCGTGAAGCGGGCTGGCGTTATAGATATTTTCCACAAAGGCGTCATCTACTTCACGATACCCGCCTCGCCGCTGCACTTCGGCCGCCAACATCGCTGAAAACGTTCGAATGCGTTCCACATGCTTCCCTGTATCATCGTCCCGCGCTTCCGCCAGCTTAACCATCGCTAAAATCGTAGCCATCTGGGCATGGTGCAGTTCATCCAATTGAGCCTTCACCTGCTGCTGCAAGTCCCGATTGTGTCTTTGCACCTCTTCGCGCAACCGCTTTAAAGACAAATGCGTCTCCAAGCGCGCCTGTAATTCCTCCGCTTGGTACGGTTTGGTCACATAGTCCACGCCGCCGCACTGAAAAGCCTTCACCTTGTCAAAGGTCTCCGCTAGGGCGCTGACGAAAATCACCGCCACATCCGCTAACAGCCCCTCGGCGCGCATAGCTTCACACACAGCATACCCATCCATTTCCGGCATGGTAATATCCAGCAAGAGAATTTCCGGGCGCTGGTTGCGCATGGCCGCCAAGGCCATCTTCCCGCTGGGCAGCGCCCGCACTCGATGCCCTTGCTCGCGCAGCAGCAGCGAAAGCAGCTTCAAGTTTTCCGGCGTATCATCCACAATCATGATATCAGCTTTTCGTTCCATCTCTAGACTCCTCTCCCTGCTCCCACAACGCCGCCAACGCATCCAGTCGAAACGCGCCAGCCAACTCCCGCGCGTACGCCGCCAGTCCCGGCTCCTTCACCTCAACCTGCACTAGCAGCTCTTCCAGCCGTTCAATATCCCCGTCAAGGGTTGCCGCCAGCAATGACTCCCGCAGCGGATTCTCCAAGTAACAACGACCTTGCCAAGTGGCCGGGGAGGTTTTCTCCAGTTCTTGATAGGCATATTGAGCCCCTGTCTGAGCCGCCGCCATATTCAAAACCTGCTCGGTTGTAAAAGGCTTGCTCAGTACGGCTCGCACCTGCTGCAGCAAGACCTGCTGCACCTCGTCCGCCCCCAAGCCGGCGGATACGGCAATAATCGGCAAATCACAACGACTCGAACGCTGCTGAAGTTCTCGAACCAGCCAATACTCCTCGGTCTGCAGCAAGGCCAAGTCCGCAAAAATGAGATCCGCGCCGCGAGCGCTTTCTTGCAGCAATTCCTCTTTGCCAGCTACGGCTATCGCCAAAAAACCGGCTTGTTCCAGCATCGCTTGCAGCAAAAGCGCATCCGTTTCTACGGACATGGCGACAAGAATCCGATATGCTTGTTGTCCCGGCAGCAGCCCGGCCACCAACTCCGACCGGGGTATAGCCGTCTCCTGCTGAGTTCCTTCTTCTAAAAGCAAGGTCACCAGAAATTCGGCCCCTTCACCTGGCCGGCTGGACACGGAAATATCGCCAGCCATCGCCCGGGCAAATTCGCGGCTAATGGCCAGCCCTAGCCCTGTACCGCCTCGCTCATGCCGTTGATGGTACGCCTGCTCGAAATATCCAAAAATAGCCTCCTGGTCCTCTGCCGCAATGCCTATGCCGCTGTCTTTCACAGTGACTTGCAGCCTCCATTGCCCGTCTCCCAAGGATTTTCCCGCTAAACGCACGTTGATAACGCCGCGATCCGTAAATTTCAACGCATTGCCAATCAAATTGACCAGAATGCGCCGTATTCTCCCTTCATCTCCCTTTACCTGCTCCGGCAAAGGCTCCACGATTTCCAGCAAAAGCTGCAAGCCTTTCTGGTCCAAGCGCACCTGGAACAGGCTGCCCATGTCCCGGACCAAGCGGCGCAAGTCAAAAAGAGAGTTCTGCAGGACGACGCGTCCGGATTCCACTTTGGCCAATTCCAGCACATCATTAATCAACGCCAGCAAATAGGCGCCGCTGCGATTAACAATCTGCAGCTTTTCCCGCTGCTCGCGCCCCATGGCGGCATCACGGTACAAGATTTCCGAAAAGCCGAGGATGGCGTTCAAGGGCGTGCGAATTTCATGAGACATATTTGATAAAAACAGACTCTTCGCCCGATTGGCCTCCATAGCGGCTTCCCTGGCCTGCTCCAGCTTCGCCTCGCTTTCCCGCCGCCGCAGGCTCTGCCCCAGCATACGCGCCACGGTTTCTAACAGCTCCCGTTCTTCGCGCAAAAACGGCCCCTCATAGGCTCTCGGATGCTCTTGGGGATAAACAATCTCCACCCAGCCTCGCGTAGCTTCGCCCACTTTCAAGGCCGCCCGCAAACGATCCGCAGTCTGCAAAAAACCAGGGTAGGCGTAATCCACGCCGTCATACACCAAATGCACCAGCGCCGGATACCGCCAGCCTTCCGGCAAGATTCGCAGCACTTCCCAGAACAGGTCTTCCAGTTTCTCCTTCTGCTGAATAGCATTAGAAATCGTCGTTAAACACTGCAAGGCGCGGACGCGCCGTTCCAGCGCAGCCAGCAAATGCTCCCGTTCATCAATATTGCGCTTACGCTCGGTAACATCCTCTTTGACGCCGACATAATGCAAAATTCGCCCCTGTTCATCTACAATAGGAGAAATGCTGGCTTTCTCCCAATATTCGACGCCATCCCTGCGCCGATTAACAAACTCGCCCTGCCAAATTTTTCTTGAAGTCACTGTTTGCCAAAGCTTGCGATAAAAAGCCTTGTTCATCTTCCCCGAGCTGAGAATGCGAGGGTTCTTGCCCAGCACTTCTTCTTTTCCATAACCAGTAACCTGGCAAAACATCGGATTTACATACTCAATCCCTCCTTGGGGATCGGTAATGACAATACTGACAGGACTTTGCTCGACCGCTTCTGATAACACCCTCAGACGCAGCTCGCCAGCACGGCGCTGCGAAATATCAATAATCGTAGCAACAAAGTACAAGGGCTTCCCCATTTCATCTCGCACGACCGCAACGGAAAGATGAATCCACAAAAAAGTCTTGTCAAAGCGTATATATCGCTTTTCTAGTTCATAACGGTCTCTTACTCCCGTTACTAAATCTTCCACTAGCCTTATATCTTCTTCCAGATCATCCGGATGCGTAATATCTTGAAACCGAAGACCTAACAATTCTTTTTCTTCGCAAGCCATCATACGGCAAAACATCTTGTTAACCCGCCGAAACACGCCCTGCAACGTAACCTCCGCCATACCGACAGCCGAATGCTCAAACAACTCCCGATAACCGCGTTCCACTTGTTCTCCCATTTTATTCAGACTCCCTCTGCGTCATGCAATCCATTATATAGTTAATTGTAACAGAAAATTATTCCTTCGCAAATATCAGAAGGACACGGGGATTGACCAAGAGAATCGGAGTCGCGAGAGGGTACGATGGAGGGTTACAAGGAGATTGCCGCGTCGCTGCGCTCCTCGCAACGACAAGATAAGCTGGCTGGACGGCGTCATTGCGAGCGCCAGCGCGGAAATCTTGTCTCAAATACAGTTATGCCGCCGTTAAAATGGTTCAGGAGAACCGTCCCCCTGAACCATAAACCCCTTTCGCGATTTTCGTGTATTTCGCGGTTCGTTCTCAACGTCTTTTCCGTTTATCTTTCGCAAAAAGCACGAGATTACAAATTCCAGCCTGCAAAAAAGAGAGGCTTGCGCACAAGCCTCTCCTCGGAACCAAGGGTTTATTTTTTTACAAACATCCGTCCCCGCTGCGCCATCCGTCCGTCCGTTTCCAAACGAACCACCCAGGCCTCGCCAGGAACGCCCCGCACCACGCGGTACTCATCTTCGTCAAAAGACGCGATCGCCAGCGCCTCTTCCAAGACGTCCTCAATGTCTCGCATCGAGCCTCCGTCCCCTATCACATCCAAAAAACCTTCGTCGCAAAGCTGCTGCAGCGCTTCATGCAGTGTCGCCAACCTTACTGCCCCTCTCCTGTAAAAATATCCTGTCCTTATTGTAACGGCTAACGCCCCCGCCGCCAAGAGGAAGAGGTATTAAATTTTAAAGCGACCCACAATCTGATTCATTTCCGTCGCCAAGGTAGCCAGCGACTCAGCGCTGCTGTTGACCTCGCGCATACTGGCCCGCTGCTGCTCTGTCGCATGCACCACGGACTGCGATGTCGCCGAGGTCTCTTCCGCCACAGCGCTGATGCTTTGCACATTATCCACCATGGCCTGGGTTCCGTGCGCCGTTTCATCCACGGAGGCGGTAATCTGCTCAATGCCGATCTTTACTTTTCCCAGGCGATCAATGATGGCTTTAAAGCCATCCGCCGTACGGTGGGCCGTTTCTTTACCTGAAAGAACATCCTTATTCGCCGTTTCTACGCGGGCAACGGAAAAGGCGATTTCTTCGCCCATGCTGCCGATAATACCGGCGATTTCCTCGGTGGCCTTGGCGCTTTGTTCCGCCAGCTTGCGCACCTCTTCCGCCACTACGGCGAAGCCTCGGCCTGCTTCTCCCGCCCGAGCCGCTTCAATAGCTGCATTAAGCGCCAATAAATTGGTCTGTCCGGCAATGCCATTGATCACATCCACAATGCCTTTGATGTTTTCCGACGCCGCTGCCAGCTTATTCGTAACCGCCGTAATCTCGCCCATCGAACGGCCTATATTCTCATTTTGCGCGACCACTTCGCCCAGCATGACCATTCCTCGATTGGCTTCTTCCACCGCGGTTTGCGTACCGTTATTTACTTCGTTGGCATTGGCGGTCATTTCTTCCGTCCCGGCGGATATTTCTTCAATGGTCGCCGAGACAGTAGTAATGTTGTCAGCATTTTGCGTAGCACCGTGGGCGATTTCCTCGACGCTGGTCACTACATGCTCTAGGGCGCGCATAGTCTCTTCAATCGTTGCGCTCAGTTCTTCGCTAGCGGCGGCTAAGGTCTGGCTGCCGCTATGCACCTGCTGCACCACTTGCTTGAGCTGCCTGCGCATAGAATTCATCGTCAAGCCCATATCGCCGATTTCGTCATTGCGCTTTGGAACCACATCGGCCCGGGTCAAATCCAGGTTGCCGATGCATTCCAGTTCCGTCTTCACATGAGCCAAGCGCGCCGCCATATTGCGGCTATACCAAATGCCCATTGCCAAAGCAAAAAGGATGATAATCGCACTCACAAGCAAGGCGTTGTTGGAACGATCCTGCACATGAGCCACCATGGTTTGCGTCTCTTTCAGCAACGTCTGCCGCTGCGCTTCGGTCAGCTCCACACAGCCCTTATCAATCGCCGCTACCAAGGCGCGTCCTTCACCAGTAATCTTAGCCAAATTAGGATCATTCGCGCGTTTCGCCGCAATGACTCGATCCCCCAGTTTAATGTAATCGCCAATGAGCTTTTTCACTTCTTCGCCTTTCGCTTTCAGCTCCGGCTTGTGCACTTTGGCAACGTAGTCGTTCATAATGGAATAGCTCAACTGAATGTTCGCCCGATATCCCTTCTCATAGGTGTCCATGCCGTCCGGATAAAAGAGGAACCCGCGCATATCCAAAAGCGCTCTCGTAAATTGCGTATGCGCATCCTTGGCCGCCACCATATCCAACGCATCCGCTTCTTAAAACAATTTGTGCAACAATAGGTGTACGACTCTTATTCTGATTCATCATGACGTCCCCCTCATTTCTACCATTTGCCAATCTTAGCTTATTGTATGTTTATTATACTTTTATTTATATCGTTTGAAAAAACTCTCGAAATAAGCATTTGCAATTAAGTGAATTTTCGGTTTTATGCATTCGTTTTTTTTCTGTAGCAGACCGAAGGTTCAGCCCTTTCCGAACATAAAAAAACGCCTTTCCAAACAGGAAAGGCGTCGCTATTACAATGGTGCCGCAGGACGGAATCGAACCGCCGACACGAGGATTTTCAGTCCTCTGCTCTACCGACTGAGCTACCGCGGCAAAAAAAAAGTGGCGACCCCGATCGGATTCGAACCGACGATCTCCGCCGTGACAGGGCGGCATGTTAACCGCTACACCACGGGGCCGCATTTTTTTGGTGGGCGATGACAGGATCGAACTGCCGACATCCTGCTTGTAAGGCAGGCGCTCTCCCAGCTGAGCTAATCGCCCACTCTATGTCCAGCGCCGAAGCGCTAAACGCGAGTTTGGTGACCCGTAAGGGATTCGAACCCTTGTTACCGCCGTGAAAGGGCGGTGTCTTAACCGCTTGACCAACGGGCCGTTTGCCGTTGCCGCTACTGCAGCTCCGGGACAATGTATATATTAACGGAATAACCTCACCTTGTCAACGCCTTTTTATAAAATAAATTTCATGCGCCATTTAGCCTACTTTTGAGGCTGCGCCGCCAGCACGGCCAACGCGATGGATTGCAGCTTCGCAGCGGATGAATCGGCGCGAGAAGTCATGACGATTGGAGCCTTAGCGCCGACCACCACGCCGGCCACAGCGCCCTGCGCCAAAAAGGTAGCTGCCTTGTACAGCATATTGCCGCAGATAATTTCCGGCACCAAGAGCACATCGGCGCGCCCGGCCACTTCGCTGACAATGCCTTTGTGATGCGCCGCTTCCTCGCTTAAGGCATTATCCAGCGCCAAGGGGCCGTCTACGATACAGCCCTTGATTTGGCCGCGTTCACACATTTTAGTCAACGCCGCCGCATCCACCGTTTCCGGCATATCCGGATTGACGACCTCTACCGCCGCCAACGCCGCTACACGTGGCTTTTCCAAGCCCAATGCATGCGCCACATGAACGACATTCTTCAAGATCTGTACCTTCTGCGGCAAATCGGGCCGCATATTCATGGCGCCGTCGCTCATAAAGAGCAATTTCTCCCGCCCAGGAATCTCCATCACCGCCACATGAGACAACACTTGCTTGCCTTGACGCAAGCCTACATCCTTGTTCAACACCGCCCGCAGAAAATCAGCCGTAGGAATCAAGCCTTTCATGACTACCTGGGCTTCTCCTGAGCTGACTAAACGCACTGCTTCCAGCGCCGCCTTAGCAGGATTAGCCTCATGCACTATCGTCAAATCGTCCGCCGCTACGCCGCATTGCGTCGCCAAGGCCAAGATTTTCTCTTTATCGCCGACAAGAACCGCCTCGGCAATTCCCTGCTTTTTCGCCGCCAGCACCGCCTCTAAGACATGCTCGTCTTCCGCTGCCGCTACCGCTACTTTACACGTAGGAATTCCCTTTGCTTTCTCTAGAACTTCTTCAAACTTTCTCACGTTCCATCCTCCTCGTCGTGTTATCGACTGCTATCTCATCATAGCACACTCCAAGGCCGTAGAAAACAAATTCTTAACTTTTAAAAAAATATACTTTGTCCTTCACCAAGAAACTTTACAAACTGTACATGTCGCGTTTTTACTGGTTTTTTAAAGTCAACTTGCAATGGAGGAATTCCATTGTCAGGAGACATGACGAGAAAGAGAGTACGACGGAGGACACGTTTTTTAAACAAGAGTAAAGGGAGTAAAGTGAGGGTTATGAAAGAGTATTTTAACAAACCCCTTTCGCGTTTTTCGTGTATTTCGCGGTTCGTTTTATAAATACTGGTATATTAAAACAAATTGGGCTTGGTGGTGGCAGTTACCCGCCCCAGCCAAGCCGAATTCAACGCTCTACTATTTTAAGACCAATTAGCTTGCTGCGCGCTGCAGCTCTTCACGCTCTTTAGCCAACTGTTGCGCACCGCGATGCGTCAGGATGCAGAAGAACACACAGCAAACCACGCCGGTCAAGAGTACGTAAAAGCCGCCGTCCCAACCCACTCGATCCACCATGAAGCCAAACAAGCTGGTACCCAAGGAGGCGCCGCAAATATAGCTCATGAAGCCGCGCAGGCCCACTGCCGAGCCAACGGCAAAGGAGGGAACAATCTCCATGGTTTGTACGGACGCCAAAAACTGGGGAATGTAGATCAAGCAGCCTACAATCGCCGCAAAGACCGTAGTCCAGAACAGCGTAGTGCTCTGCCAATAGCCAATGACGCAGAAGAAGATCAAACACATGGCGATAATGGCCGGAGGCATGCGATACCCTTTAAAAAACTTGTCCGACAAGTACCCTGCAAACAAAGTCGACGGGATGGCCGCCCATTCAAAGAACAGAAAGGCGATAGCCATTTCGGTTTTGCTAAAATGCTTTACTTCCAACAGATAAATAGGAAGCCAGCTGATCATGCCAAAACGAACCATGTAAACGAAGGTATCTACTAATGATACGAACCAGGCGTTTTTGTTTTTCAGTACATACTGGCAAAAAATCTGCAAAGCGGTCATATCTTCCGGCGCCTGGGCGTTGTTTTTCCGCAATTCTGCGGGATTGGCCTGTTCCGGCCTCATTTTCGCCAAAGTCGGCAAGCCTTCGCTGGCCGGCGATCCTTTGCACAAAAGCAGCACCACCATGGCAAAGAAAACAGCTACAAGCGCAGGAACCTGGTAGCTCGCCACCTGCCAGTTTTCCGGACCGCCTACAAGCGAAAAGGCCACGCCGACAATGGGCGCCACAATGCCGCCGCCTACGTTATGAGAAATATTCCAAACCGCCCCTACAATGCCGCGTTCCCGCCGGGGAAACCAATTGGCAATGGTAATAAAACTGGGGCCTACGCCCATCCCCTGAAACATGCCGTTCAGTACCACTAAGCCGGCAAACATCCAAAATGCTGTAGAAAAGCCCATGGTCAAGTTGACTGCAGCGCACATCAAAAGTCCCAGCGCCATATAGCGTTTCGGATCCGCCTTATCGGCCAAGCTGCTCATGATACCTTTGCTGACGCCGTACGCAATCAACATATAGCTGCTGAGCATGCCTACTTCGGTTGCGCTCAGATGCAGCTGCGCTTTAAGATAGGGAGTAGAAAGAGCAAAATTATTCCGCACAATGTAATACGCCATATAGCCGAAAAACACGCCTAAAAGAGCTTGAATCCGGTAGACTTTGTACGTGCGTTCCACATCGGCCGCCGCCACCGTCTGCGTCGCGGCTCTTGGCTTCAAGAATGAAAACATAGCTGCCACCTCTTTTAAAAAATAATAACTTCCTTTATCATTATTACAAATGTTCAGTTTTCAGCCCAGCGGGATTTGGCTGAACTTTATGGCAGGATTTCTTCCCACGCTCGTAAGCCTTTTCCTTACATTGTATTTTTCACACTCAAGGAGGAGTTGTTGTGTCTTTCCCACTGCGTATTTTATGGTTGCTTCTTTGCTGCCTAACCCTTGCCGCTTGCAGCCCCCATGCCGTTCCGGACGTAGATTTTCGTCAAACCCAGCCTCTAGGCGCGCCGGACAAGCTGCATACCAGCGATAAAATCCTGCGCATCGCCGTCATCTCGAGTCTCTCGCCCGCCGAAACAGCGGCGCATTTTCGGCGCATCGCAGACTACCTTGGCCAAGCCACAGGACGTCAAGCCGTGCTGATCCCCAGGCGCAACTACCTGGAGGTATCGGTCTTGCTGCGCAACGGCGGTACGGATCTGGCCTTTTTCCCGGCAGGCGCCTTTGGCGTATACCCGTCCCTTGACGACATGCACGTCATCGCCGCGCAAGAACGCATGGGCAGTTCTCTTTATAACGCCGTCATCTTGGTACACCGTGACAGCCCCTGCCAAACACTAAGAGATTTAAAAGGAAGCACTGTCGCCTTTTCCGACCCCATGAGCTACTCCGGCTATGTCTATCTGGCCAGAAGGCTGCAGGAACTCGGCCAAACGCCGGAAAGCTTTTTCTCCCATTCGGTTTATACCTATGGACACGAAAAATCGCTCCACGCCGTCGCCAACCGTTCGGTCCAATGCGCGTCCGTCTCCACTTTGGCCTATAACCACGCCAGACAGAACTACCCCGAAGTCGCCGATGCGGTACGCATCATCGAAACCTCTCCCGCCATGGGCACTGGACCGGTAGTCGTGCGGCGCAGCATGCCGCCGGAAGAACGCCAGCAACTGCAGGAGCTTTTCCTCCGCTTGCACGAACAGCCCGAACTGAAAGAAGCCCTCAAAGGCCTCCTCATTGACCGCTTCGTCCCGCCCAGCGAGGAATGGTACAGCAGCTTCCGCCAGGCCTTCGGCCGCCGCGAGGCGCTGCCATGAACATCCGCGCGGCCGTAAGCCGCCTTTCCATCCGCAGCCGCATTCAAATGTACAGCGTAGTCCTCTTGGTGCTGCTGGCTTCGCTCATGAGCGGCATTATTTGGGAAGTCAGCAACGATTTGCTGCACAAGCAATTAGAAAGCTTAGGGCAAGAGACCGCTTTTCATGTAGCTTCCAAAAGCGCTGTCATGATCATGGCGGAGGATTACTACACGCTAGGCGAGGAAGTGCGCCAAAGCGCGCAGACCAGCCACTATATTCGCTATATCTTTATTTCCGACACCTCCGGGCGTATCTTGGCCCATACCTTTGACGGCGGCGTACCTTCGGCGTTGATTGAACGAGCCCGCCAAACCCAGCCTTCTGAATCGCCCCAAAGCCGCCAGCTTACCAGCAACGAAGGCCGCCTGCTGGAAATGACAGCTCCCATCGACCAAGGTTCGTTGGGCAGCGTTCATGTCGGTCTTTCCACGTCCGCCGCCAGGCAATACCTGGCAGGCAAGCTGGCTGAAGTAGTGCTGCTGACCGTCTTGGTCTGCTTTGTAGCCGCCTTGGCCAGCGGTCGCATCGCCAAAGCCATTACCGCGCCACTAGAACGGCTTGCCGTTGTCGCCGACAAGATTGCCGCCGGGCAATGGCAAAAGCAGGCCTCCTGCGGCGGCGCGCCGGAAGTAGAGCGCCTCACCACCGCCTTTAACGCCATGACCGGCACCTTAACCCGCAACCTGGATGAACGAGAACGTCTGCTGCAGGAGCTGCAGCAAAAAGAAGCCGTGCGAGCTCATCTTATGGAACGCCTGCTGCGCGCCCAGGAAGACGAACGCCGACGCATTTCCCGGGAACTCCACGACGAAACCGGCCAAGCCTTAGCTTCCTTGATGGTAACCATGCGTATGCTGGCCGAAGAAACCGACGATCCCACCTACCGGGAAGTACTGCTGCGTTCTCGCGATGTTGCCGAGGGCGTGCTGTTAGGCATCCGCGACCTGGCCGTCGAGCTGCGTCCGCCGGTCTTGGACGACATCGGCCTTATTGCCGCCTTGCGACGACACCTGGAACGTCTTTGCACGCCTCTGTCGCTGCAGTGGGAGCTGGAAAGCGAACAAGAAGAGTGGAACCTGCGCTCCGATGTAGCCGTAGCGCTCTACCGCATTGTTCAAGAAGGGGTCACGAATATCATCCGCCATGCCCAGGCCTCTTCCCTGTGCCTGCGCTTCTGCCAACAAGGCGATTGGCTGTGCATTGAACTGACCGACAATGGCCGCGGCGTAAACGAAAAGCAAACCGCCGAAACAGAACGTTTGGGCATCCAAGGCATGCGCGAACGAGTAGAACTCTTAGGCGGGCGCTTCACCCTCTCTCCCGCCTCCAGGCAAGGCACTCTCTTGCGCGTCGAAATTCCGTTAACAAAGGAGACTCCTTTATGAATACCATTGTTTTAGCCGATGATCATCGTTTAATCCGCGCCGGACTCAAAGCCATGCTGCAAAAAGACCCGTCTTTGGAGCTTGTCGGCGAAGCCGCCGACGGCCTGGAAGCCATCGAGCTGGTGCGAGACTTACATCCAGACCTAATCATTCTCGATATTTCCATGCCCGCCTTAGACGGCCTATCCTGCATTGAACATATCCGCAGCGCCTCGCCACAAACGCGCATCCTGCTTTTGACCATGCATGAAGACGAGCAATACATTCGCTTAGGCTTCCGCCTGGGGGCCCAAGGCTTTTTAACCAAGAACGCCGTAGACAAAGAGTTTTTTGACGCCGTGCGCGCCGTCTTATCCGGCAGCCGCTACTTATCCCCTCAAGATTCACAGCGCCTGCTGCGTACCTTGGGAGAAGAAACGGCCGCAGCGGACCGGCCTGAGGACCTGCTCAGCACCCGCGAGCTGGAAGTGCTGCGCTATATTGTCCACGGCTACGCCATCACCGAAATCGCCCCTAAACTGACCCTCAGCGCCAAAACCGTCGAAACCTACAAAACACGCGTAATGGAAAAAATCGGCGCCACGCGCAAAAGCGAGCTGGTCAACTACGCCCTCAAACATGGCCTCATGGGCACGCTGCAGGAGAGATAAGCAACCAACAAGAGAATCGGAGTGACCGGAGGGTACGAAAGAGGGATTCGAAAATTAACAGGAGTACGACGGCGCTGGATGCGGTTAGGGTCGGTTGCGCCATGGATGGCATGGCAACCGACGTCTGCTGGCAGTTAAGAGGGAGGGCACAAAAAAGAAACAGAGGCTGCGCCGCTAATCTAGCGACACAGCCCCTTATTTTTAAAGCATTTTCAAAAATCGTACTCCGTAACCCTCAGCGTACCCTCCGATTACTCCATTTACTCCTGTTAAAAACCGTACCTCTCCGACATTACTCCAGGACCAAGCGAAAATAGCTTTTCTTGCCTTTGCGCAGCAGCACGCTGCCGTCAGTGAAGTCCTGCGCCGTCAACACGGCGTCCAAATCCGTTACCTTAGCATCGCCTAGGAGCAGGCCTCCTTGCTGCACCAGACGGCGTCCTTCGCTCTTAGAAGCAATGATGCCGCCTTCGGCCATGATGTCGATGATCTTGCCGCCGAGCTGCGCTTGGGCAATCGTAACGGTAGGAGCGTTATCCAAAGCGCCGGAACCGCCGAAGAGAGCCTCCGCCGCTTCTTTGGCTTTAGCGGCCTCAGCTTCGCCATGTACCAGCTTCGTTACTTCAAAGGCCAGCACTTTCTTGGCTTCGTTGATGGCCTGATCCTTAAGCGCTCCTAAGCGGCGCACTTCTTCCATCGGCAGGAACGTCAAAAGGGACAGGCATTTTTCCACATCGGCGTCATCCACATTACGCCAGTATTGGTAGAACTCGTACGGAGAGGTTTTCTCCGCATCCAGCCAAAGAGCGCCTTTCTCGGTTTTACCCATTTTCTTGCCGTCGCTCTTAGTGAGCAACGTAAAGGTCAAGCCGAAAGCCGGTTTGCTTTCCTTGCGCCGAATCAGATCAGCGCCTGCAAGAATATTGGACCACTGATCATCGCCGCCCATCTGCATGACGCAGCCGTAACGGCGGTTCAGTTCCAAGAAATCATAGCCCTGCATGATCATGTAGTTAAATTCGAGGAAGGATAGGCCTTTTTCCAAGCGCTGCTTAAAGCATTCCGCCGTCAGCATGCGGTTGACGGAAAAATGCGCGCCGATTTCCCGCAGAAAGCCGACGTAATTCAGCTGCATCAGCCAATCCGCGTTGTTGGCCATCACCGCTTTATCCTCGCTGAAGTCAATAAAGCGAGCCATCTGCTTTTTAAAGCACTCGCCGTTTTGTTCAATGGTTTCCGGCGTCATCATTTTGCGCATATCCGTCTTCCCCGACGGATCACCCACCATCGCCGTGCCGCCGCCAATCAGGCAGATCGGACGGTGCCCGGCGCGCTGCATATGCGCCATAACCATCATGCCCAAGAAATGCCCCACATGCAAGCTGTCCGCCGTCGGATCAAAACCGATGTAAAACGTAATCTTTTCCTTTTCCAACAGCTCGGCAATTTCATCCTCATGGGTCATTTGCTGCACATAGCCGCGTTCCTTCAAGACATCTAATACACTCATTTTAGTTCCTCCTCTTACTATCCTATCTATTCCCAAATGTTATTCTTAGTTACTCAACAAAACCTCATCCCCATCAGGGGCCGCATCCCAAACGAACGCATCGCTCCAGAACAAAGGATTCGTTTTGATACCACTCTGAAGGGGCCGCTCGTTCTCTGAGCGCTCTTGCCCCAAAGAAAGATTTTTTCGTCTGACGCGAAAGAAAACGCAGGCATAGCGGCGCTCTGCCGAGGCTTTCTGACACTGTCAGGCGTAAAAAGATACTTCGGGGCGTGAGCAGTGAAGAAATGAGCGGCCCCTAATAAAAAAAGCCCGCCCCTCAAATGAGGGACGAGCCGTATGCCCGTGGTACCACCCTGGTTGCCAGCCCTAGGGCTGACCGCTCCACTATGATCGGTAACGGCGATCCGCCGGCCCAGCCTACTAACCCCCTAGGGTTTTCAGCCTGCTGCTCCTGGGTGTATTTCATCGCACGCGCCTACCGGGTTGCACCATCCCCCGGCTCTCTAAAAGACGCCTTGCCATTACTTCTCCCATTCGTCACATTGTTCGTATATGCATCAATATAGCCGAAGACCTTCTTCTTGTCAAATCCAGTCTTACACTTCCATAATAATCGGCAGAATCATCGGCCGACGGCCGGTTTTTTCCATCAAGAACTTGCCCAGAGTTTCCTTGACTTGAACCTTGATGGAGGACCAGTCGCTCAAGTTGCGCTCCGAGCAGCGATCCAGCGCCTGACGCACCTTTTGCTGCGCCTCGTTCATCAGACCGCCAGCGTCACGCACATAGACAAAGCCGCGCGAGACCAAATCCGGTCCGGACAAGAGTGCATTCCGCTGTTTGTCCAGCGTGACGACGACAATAATGACCCCTTCGTTCGCCAGCTGCTGCCGGTCCCGAATCACAATGTTGCCCACATCGCCCACGCCCAAGCCGTCGATAAAGACGCGTCCCGCCTTTACCTTGCCAGCCATGCGCGCCGCTTTACGCGTAAACTCGAAAACATGCCCGTTTTCACCGTAAAAAACGTTTTCCGAAGGCACGCCCATCTCTTCCGCCAACGCGCCGTGCTGCCGCAGCATACGGTACTCGCCATGAACGGGGATGAAATATTTCGGACGCACCAAATTCAGCATCAGTTTCAGTTCTTCCCGGCTGGCATGGCCGGAAACGTGAACCCCTGAAGAACGCTCATATATTACATGCGCGCCCAGACGAAGCAAGCTGTCGATAGTACGGGAAACAGACTTCTCATTCCCCGGAATCGGCGTAGCGGAAAAAATCACCGTATCGCCAGGCACAATAGCTACGCTGCGATGGGTGCCTGAGGCCATGCGGCTCAAGCCCGCCATCGGCTCGCCCTGGCTGCCGGTAGTTAAAATCAGCAACTGATCGTCGCGATAGTTTTTCATCTCTTCCGGCTCAATCAAGACGCCTTCTGGAATATCCAAATATCCCATTTCCGTCGAAATTCCCACCACATTTACCATGCTGCGGCCCATTACTACTACTTTGCGGCCATATTTAGCCGCGGTCTGAATGGCCTGACCCACACGCAGCACATTCGAGGCAAAGCTAGCCATAATAATACGGTTTTTCGCCGCCCGAAACTGCACGTCCAGCGCCGCCGTTACGGTCCGCTCCGAAGCGGTATAGCCGGGTCGTTCCGCATTGGTGCTGTCCGACATCAGGAGCATCACACCTTGATTGCCCAATTCGGCAAATTTATGAATATCAATAAGCTTATTGTCTACAGGAGTCTGATCAATCTTGAAGTCTCCTGTATGCACTACCGTTCCCACCGGTGTCTTAAAGTAAATGCCGCAGGCATCAGGAATGGAGTGACTGCCCTGAATAAAGCCAATCTTGAAGACACCCAGCGTCAACTCATCCCCTGGATTTGTCGGCACCAGATTGTACTTTCCTACGCGATTTTCTTTCAGACGCCCTTCTACAAGGCCCAAGGCCAAACGACTGCCGTATACGGGAACATTAACCTCCCGCAACAAATAAGACAACGCGCCAATATGGTCCTCATGACCATGGGTCAAAACAACGCCGCGCACTTTGTCTCGGTTTTCAAACAGATAAGACATATCCGGAATGACTAAATCAATGCCCAGCATGTCATCTTCCGGGAACGACAGGCCTGCATCCAGAATCACGATGTCATCGCCGTATTGAAACACCGTCATGTTCTTGCCGATTTCCCCTAGGCCGCCCAAGGGAATAACCAGCAATTTTCCTTTTGGTTTTGATGATCTCACTAAAAAATCCTCCATTTTTTATTATAAATTTCTTATTTCCGACTGCATTTTTACATACAAAAGAAAGCTCGCTTGCATGCGAGTTCCTATATAACCGCTATATGGTTGTCGTCCGTTCCGTATACCAAGTAGGGGCTGACTTCTATCCGCTCAATGCATTCCATTAATTATATCGCGAATTCTTATTAAAAGCAAGAATGCTTCCGTTAAGAGGCGCGAAGGAGGGTTACGAGATATGGTTTTAACAGGAGTAAAGGGAGTAGAGTGAGGGTACGGAGAATCCCATTAAATTTAACGAACAACGGAATAACGTTCTTCTTACAATCCCAAAACGACAGCAGTCACTAGCATAGTGAGCACCCACGGCCAAGCGAGAATTTTTTTCGTCAAGCAAGAAAGAAAACGCAGGCATAGCGGTGCTATGCCGAGGCTTTCTGACGCCGCCTGACGGGAAAAAGGCCGCTGGGGAGTGTAGTGCTCAAAGGCTAGTGACTACTGTAAAAAAAAGCCCTTCAGGCGAACCTGAAAGGCTGAGTTTTTGATGGTGACCCACGTTGGACTCGAACCAACGACACCCTGATTAAAAGTCAGGTGCTCTACCGACTGAGCTAGTAGGTCATGTCTCACAGAACGAAATTATATCACCATGTCGTTCCCGTGTCAACAGTTTTTTAAAACATTTCTTCCATGATGATCGTTTGCTCGCGATTCGGACCGACAGAAACGATGCCGAGACGGACGCCCGCCACTTCGCTGAGGCGTTCCAAATAGGCTCTGGCAGCCGCCGGCAAGTCTTCGTAGCGGCGCACTTTGGTAGTGTCGGTCTTCCAACCGGCAAATTCTTCGTAAACCGGCTCCACCTTGGACAATACCTTCAAGCTGGCCGGATATTCTTTAATGATCTCACCGTTATAAAGGTAGCCAACACAAAGCTTGATGCTGTCTAAGCCGTCCAGAATATCCAGACGGGTAATGGCCAGCGCATCCAGACCGCTTACTTGGCCGGCATACTTGACGATGCAGGCGTCCAGCCAGCCGCAACGACGCGGACGACCGGTAACGGTACCAAATTCATGGCCAGCCTCGCGAATGGTGTCGCCCATGGCGCAATGCAGTTCAGTCGGGAACGGACCTTCGCCGACGCGCGTGGTATAGGCTTTCACTACGCCAACTACCTTGTCGATCTTGCCAGGGCCTACGCCGGCTCCGGTGCAAGCACCGCCGGCAATCGGATTGGACGAAGTCACATAGGGATAGGTGCCGTGGTCCAGATCCAACAAGGTCGCCTGCGCACCTTCAAAGAGCACTTTTTCGCCTTTGTCCAAGGCGTCGTTGAGAAGGTAGGTCGTATCAGCCACATACGGACGAAGTTGCTCGGCAAAAGCCAAGTACTGCTTCAGCATGGGCTCGTATTCAAAAGGCTCTGCTCCGTAAAGCTTCACCAACAGTTCATTTTTAGCCGTCAGATTATGTTTCAGCTTGGCTGCAAACTCTTCCGGGTCCATCAAGTCCACGATGCGGATGCCGCAGCGAGCCACTTTATCCATGTAACAAGGACCGATGCCGCGCTTGGTCGTGCCGATTTTAAACTCGCCACGAGCCGTTTCTTCTGCTTCGTCCTGCCGACGATGATACGGCAGCAGCACCTGCGCCCGCGTAGAAATGCGCAGACTGGAAGTATCAATGCCCCGTTCTTTCATGCCATTGATTTCTTTTAAAATGGCTTCCGGATCAATGACGACGCCATTGCCCAAAACGCAGGTCTTTCCTTTATAAAGAATGCCCGATGGCAGCAGTTGCAGCTTGTAGGCTTCATCCTTTACCACTACAGTATGGCCGGCGTTGTTGCCGCCGGAATAACGAACAACCACGTTAGCCTGTTCCGCCAGGTAGTCGACTACTTTCCCTTTTCCTTCATCGCCCCATTGACTGCCGATAACAATAATTGCTGACATGATATCACTCACCTTTTTTATAGCTCAAAACGAGCCATGATTAATTTAGCTTAGTCATTTTTCACGCATAAAAAGAACTCAATACGGTCTCATCATGGAGCGCCGAGATTGAGTCTCCCGCAAGTTATTCATTTTTCACCATAAATATCATAACAGGGAAATCTTCTCCTGTCAATATTTTGCCGAATGTTATTCCTCATTTCCATTTGAACGTTCGCCTCAACTGCCTTGTTGCGTACGTTCGCCTGTCGCTCGCGCTCGCCCCATACATCTTTGCCGCTTTTTTATTTACAAAGAGCCGCCGCCTGTTCTATTTTGCAAAAATCTTTCAATTCACCAATAAGAGAACGCTACGCAGAACAGACAGGATTGAACAGGAGAATCGGAGTCGCGAGAGGGTACGATGGAGGGTTACACGGTATAATTTTCAACAGGAGCAAAGGGAGTAGAGGGAGTAGAGGGAGGGTACGAGTCACGGTTCACGCAGAGCAACAGAGAAAATCCAAAGAAAGGCCAGAGAGAATATGTTGAACAAGAGCCGAATCCCTCCGCCGCTGCGGCGGCACCTCCCTTTAACAAGGGCGGCAGGGTTTTGTCCCCTGAGCTGGCTGAAACAGCTGCAGCCATGTCCCCCTTGCCAAAGGGGAAGGCCCGCACAGGGCCAGGGGGGGGATTTAGCGAGTCGCGCGGAAATCTTGTCTCAAATACAATTATGACGCCGCTTACGCAAAAGCTCCTCGCCCTTAAAAACCTTTTCACGTCTTTCAGCAGCGGTTCCTTACTCAGGCATACGGGTCAAATCTGCAAAACGCGTAAACTGCTTGTGGAAGAAGAGCTGCACGCTGTCCACCGGACCGTTGCGGTGCTTAGCTACAATGATCTCCGTAATATTTTTGTTTTCCGTATCCGGGTTGTAGTAATCTTCACGATAAAGAAACGCCACAATATCCGCATCCTGCTCCAAAGAACCGGATTCCCGCAAGTCGCTGAGCATGGGTTTTTTCACCTGACGAGACTCCACGCTGCGGCTAAGCTGAGACAGCGCAACAACGGGAACGCCCAGCTCACGGGCCAAGCCTTTTAAGGAACGGGAAATTTCGGAAATTTCCTGCTGACGATTTTCACCGCCCTTGCCGCCGCTGCCCTGCATCAGCTGCAAATAGTCAATGATGATGAGGGACAAATCATGTTCTACTTTAAGGCGTCGCGCCTTAGAGCGCATTTCCAGCACCGAAATACCAGCGGTATCATCAATGAAAATAGGAGCTCCCGAAAGGCGGTCTGCCGCATTGATCAGCTTGGTCCAATCGTCATCCTCCAGCTCGCCAATACGCAGTTTCTGCGAATCAATGGACGCTTCGGCGCATAGCATACGCTGCACCAACTGCTCCTTGGACATTTCCAGCGAAAAAAACGCCACCGCTTTTTTTTCCCGAATAGCCACGTTGGAAGCAATATTCAGGGTAAAGGCCGTTTTACCCATACTGGGGCGAGCCGCCACAAGAATCAAATCGGACTTTTGCAGGCCGGAAGTCAAACGGTCCAGATCCTTAAAACCGGTAGCCAAGCCGGTAATGCCGCCGCGGGATTCATAGAGCTGCTCAATCTTGCCAAAGGCGTCCAAAACGATGCTTTTAATCGGCGTAAAATCACCGCCGATACGGCGGTTGGATACCTCCAAAATCATCTTCTCCGCCTGATCGACAATTTGCGATACCTCTTCACTGCCCTCATAACCCAACGCGGCAATTTTCGTCGAGGTCTGGATAAGCTGACGCAAAAGCGCCTTTTCCTCCACAATCTTAGCATGATAATGCACATTCGCCGCCGTAGGCACGCTGTTCGCCAACGATGTCACGTAGGCAATACCGCCCACTTTTTCCAGATTGTCTTCCCGCTTTAAAAGCTCGATGACCGTAATCATATCCACTGCTTCATTGCGGTTGTACAAATCCAGCATAGCCTCAAAAATCAGCCGATGCGCCTCACGATAAAAGTCGCCGCCTTTTAAAAGTTCCGTCACCCTGGCGATCGCTTCTTTTTCTATCAACATCGCCCCAAGGACGGCTTGCTCCGCCTCTATATTCTGGGGGGGAACACGTTCAATCAACAAATTTCTTTCCTCCTGTACTGCAACAAAAACATATGTTCACAATCATTAATTATAACGCATTCCCTGCTTTTTTGCACAATCTTTCTAACGGCGCATACAGGCTGGATTTCCGTCCACCCAGGCAAAGCGCAATTGGCAGCCGCCCCGGCGCACGGCTGGCGTAATACCGCCGCGGCGTGCCTCCAGCCCTAAACAAGCCAAAAAATGCACATAGGCTTCCCATACCTCCGGCGGCGCTTGAAAAGCATGGATTACCAGCATGGCATTAGACGCTCCAAGGCGGCTGGCTTCCAACAAAGCGGCAACGGTACGATGAATCCAGGGATACTGGCAATTCGCCGCCGCTTCTTCTTCCAGCTCCAACAAGGATAAAAAAGCCCGCAGCCGTTCTCTCTTGCCTTTTTGCAAGCTTGCCGGCGGCAGCCACTCCTCCACCGTAGGCCCTAGAGACTCTTCTCCTTGCGCTTCCACAATGAGAACATGCTGCTCTAAATCTGTCCGCGCCAGCACGCATAAATCACATTGAGACGCCGTTTCGCCGCCGGGAAGATGCACTTGAAACTCCGGAAAAGCAAAAAGCAGCCGCATGCTTTGCAGTTCCGGCTCTTCGGCCGCCGCAAATACGGCAGCTGCCTCTTTAGGAAACCCTTTTGTCGCGCCGCACCAGCAATAAGCCAACGCCCGTAACGGGCTGCCTGGCTGCAATGCAGCTCCTCCTTGGCCAAAAGCGGCCTCCAGCCATTTTCCGGATTTTCGAGCGGAGCATAAATGCGCATCATGCTGACCATCCCCTCTCCACATTTTCTGAAGTGTTTGTTTTGGTTATTTTTCGACACATGAAAACAGTCTCCTGCTAAAACGCGGCGCACGGAGAAAACGGAAATTGAACATGAGTAAAGCGAGGGAACGAATGAGGGTTAGATTGAACAAGAGAATCGGAGAACCGGAGGGACCGAATGAGTTTCATGTTGTTTAAGAGGAACAAGAATGGGCCTCCTAAAGGGCTAAGACGGCGGCCATTGTATTTGAGACTTTTATTGGAGCAAACCGGTCCGTAGGACGAAAAAGCAGTCTAAAGCGGATCACAGTTTCGCCTGTTTGAGCACAGCGAGTTAAGAAACTGCCGCTTTAGTCTGCTTTTTCGAGGTGCGCGCAAATCTTGTCTCAAATACAAGGCTGCCAAAAATTCTAACCTAAAAACAAAATCCCCGCCGCAGGTCCAGTCCTGCGACGAGGATTTATGTTCACTTATACTACTGGCGCAGCTGCTTTTTCTTCCAGTAAAATAGCCAATGCTTCGGACACCGTTTCTACCGGTCGGATATCCAGCCCCAAATGACCTTCGGGAATGTCTTTGGCATTTTCCTTAGGGATCAGCATGACTTGCACGCCAGCTTGTTTCGCGCCATAGGCTTTTTCAAACACGCCGCCTACGGCTTTGACGCGTCCTTGAATGGACACTTCGCCAGTTACGGCTATGCTTTGCCGCACGGCGCGTCCGGAAATCGCGGAAATGAGCGCCGCCGTAATGGCTACCCCTGCGGAAGGACCGTCAATGCGGCCGCCGCCGACAATATTGATATGCAAATCAAAATCCGCCAAATCCGCGCCGATCAATTTTCTCACCACCGCGGCGGCATTGAATACCGAATCCTTGGCCATAGATCCGGCGGTATCATTGAAGCGCATCGCGCCTTTGCCTTTTTCCGCCGCCGGAAAGGCCATCGCTTCAATTTCCAAGACCGAGCCCAAATAGCCGGCCACGCCTAGACCGAAGACTTTGCCCACCTCGCTGGTAGTGCTGGCTTTCTGGCTGACATACGGCGTCAAGCGGCTCACCTGGGCCACCCGGTACACGTCCTCCAAGGAAATGCGTCCTTCCCCCCCGTCTTGCCGGTACAAAGAAACTCCATGGGCATCCGCCAGAATATTGACAGCCTTGCGGCCCTCAATGGTATATTCGCTGATTAACTCCGCCACGCCCTCTTCCAGAGTCACTTTGAGTTTGCTGGCTGCGTTAATCACAATGGTCTGAATGTGCTGCGGCGTCAGCGGTTCAAAGTAAATCTCCGCGCAACGCGAGCGAATGGCCGGAGCAATGTCTTCCGCATCACGCGTAGTAGCGCCGATGAGAATAAAGTCCGCCGGCGCGCCGTCCTTAAAGAGCTTGCGCACATAAGGAGGCACTTGAGGGTCATTGGGATCGTAGTAAGCCGATTCAAAATAAACCCGCTTATCTTCCAGCACCTTAAGCAGTTTGCTTTGGAGCATAATATCCATTTCACCGATTTCATCGATGAACAAAATGCCGCCATGAGCATCGGTCACCAAGCCCGGCTTGGGCTCCGGCACACCGCTGTCTACCAAATCCCGGCGAGCGCCCTGGTAAATGGGATCATGTACAGAACCCACCAAGGGGTTGGTAATATCCCGCGGGTCCCAACGCAGCGTTGTTCCATCTACTTCGACAAAGGGCGCATCCTGCGAAAATGGCGTATACGCCAAGCGCTTGGCTTCTTCCAAGGCAATGCGCGCCGCCGTTGTTTTACCCACGCCAGGAGGACCGTATAAAATCAAATGTTGCGGATAGGGAGACGCCAATTTGGAGCGCAATGCCTCCAGCGCCCGTTCCTGGCCGACAATTTCATCAAAAGAAGCTGGCCGCAGCATGGACATAACGGATTTAGAAACGCTGCGTTCTTCCATTTTTTCCAGTTCTTCATATTTTTTGCGCATCGCCGGCGTCTCGCCGCCTTCTTCATCCCGCAGCACCTGCAAACGAATGTCGCGCAAATATTCTTGATGGCGCTCTTCCATCTTCTCGTTTACTTTTTTCTCAATGCGGTCTTCGACGCGCTTTTTGGCCAGCATGTCCGCCAGCAGATTCTCAATATCCTGCAGAGCAGCAGGAGTTTCTTGCCGTGGCGGGGCATCCTTCAAGGTAGGATCGTCAAAAACCAGACGTTCCAAACCCAACAACCGCTGTTCAAAGCGCTCCGACTGCATCAGCGGCAACACGCCCATTTTTCCCGCCTTAATGATCAACTTCTCTTGGCCGATCAAAGAAGCATAGGTGCGGTACAACACCAAAAGCTGCCTTTCTTGAGGCGGCTCCTTTTCCGGCATTTCTTCTTTATGCAAAATACGTTGTAGAAAATCTTTCATACCCTGCTTGGCTCCGATCTATTAGGATATGAGGATCAAGCCTTAGCTGCAACAATCTCCACCTGAATCTGCGTGCTGACTTCGGGGTGAAGTTTGATAGTCACCGGATAGATCCCCACTGTTTTTATGGCCTCTTTAATTTCAATTTTGCGCTTGTCCACATCCAACTCATGCTGCTTAACCAAAGCATCCGCCACGTCCTTGGACGTAATCGCGCCAAAAACCTTGCCGCCTTCGCCTACTTTAACTTCTAACTTCACTTTAACCTTCGTCATTTGTGAAGCCAATACTTTCGCTTCGTCATGGGCGCGTTGTTCTTTATGCTCTTTAGCAGCCGACTGCTGCTTGGCGGTATTCACATTCGACGCAGTAGCTTCAATAGCCAACTGCTGCCGAAACAGCACATTGCGCGCATAAGCTTCCGCCACTTCGATAATATCGCCTTTTTTACCTAATTTTTTAACTTCTTGCGTCAGAATTACTTTCATCTGCTGCACTCTCCTTTGCTATCTCGCGGAGGATTTCCTCCAGCTGCATTTTTATGTCCGCTGCCGTAACGCCGCGGATTTGCGCCCCGGCCACCGTCTGATGACCGCCGCCGCCGAAGCGCTCCATAATCACATGTACATTGTAGTCCCCTTGACAGCGAGCGCTAATGCCTACGCCGTCTTCATAAGGAAAGAGCACAAAACTCATATGCACGCCTTCCACCATTAAAAGCCCGTCCGCCACTTGCGAGGCCACCACCTGAGCGTCCCGCACGTCCGACGGACAAACCGATACGGCCGCCCCGCCAGGCAGCATTTCCGTATCCACCATCATGCGCGCTTTGGCTTGGGTAGTGGCAAAATCCGTACGGAACAAGTAGCGCACAAGCACCGGATCGGCGCCAGCGCGCCGCAAAAAAGACGCCGCCTCAAACGTGCGCACTCCCGCCTGCACGGTAAAGCTTTTCGTATCTACTACAATGCCGGCATACAGCGCCGTAGCGTCCGAACGAGTCAACTCCACCGATTCATCAAAGTACATCAAAAGCTCCGCTACCATTTCGCTGGTCGAAGAAGCGGACGGCTCCAAATATACCAAAAAAGGATTTAAAATGAAATCTTCACTGCGCCGATGATGATCAATGACAATCGTACGTTCAATCAGACTCAGCAGTTCCGGAGCCGCCACCAGCCCCGGCCGATGCGTATCCACTACCACCAGCAAAACGCCTGGTTCGACCAAAGCTTGCGCCTGGTCCGCCGGGACCAAGAGCCCCTCGTACTCGCTATAGTCGGATAAAAGTTCTTCCAGCTTGCGGCTGGCTGTGCCCGGCTGACTAACAATGACGCGAACTTCTTTTTTGAGGTGTCTCGCCATGCGAGCCACGCCAATGGCAGCGCCCAAGCTGTCGAAATCCTCCCCTACATGGCCCATAACCAAAACGTTGGACGCATCCAGCATGCTTTTTCGCACCGCCTGCGCCACCGTCCGCGCCTTAACACGGGTATTCTTTTCCACCGCCTTGGATTTGCCGCCAAAAAACTGCACCTTGCCGTCACAGTACGCCGCAACCTGATCGCCGCCGCGTCCCAAAGCCACATCCAGGCCGATTTGCGCCCGTTCCCCCAGCGCCGCCAGCGACGGTTCGCCGGTAGCTACGCCCACACTGAGAGTCACCGGGATGCGATTGCCTGCATGAAGCTCCCGCACCCGATCCAGAACGTCAAACTTCTCGCGCATGGCTTTTTCCAACTGGCCGCGCCCCAACATCACCAAGTAAATATCACGAGTATATTTTTTGGAAAATCCTTTTAGTCCGCCTACCCAGTCGACAATTTCCTTATTCACCGCCGCGAGAAGCTCTGCACGCTTACTCTCCGTCAGTCCCTGGAGGACATCGTCAAAGTTGTCAATCTGGACATAGGCCACGGCGGGCAACGCCGCCTTAAGAGCCAAGCGACGCCCTTCTTCTTCGGTCATGTCTTGGATGTACAAAATCATGCGTTCTTCCGCTGGCCGGTGCAATACTAGATAATAATGGGCGCCAGCCATAAAGGTAAATTCCCCCGCCTGTCCCCACCAACCGTTAGGCAGCAGTTCCGGCCAAAGCAAATCAATGCGCGTTCCCGTATGCAGACGGCCTTCCGACCATTCCAACAGACGATCATTGTGCCAACAAACCAAGCCCTCTTGATCAATTACCGCAATCGCCAAGGGCAGCTCTTCCAACGCATAATTTTCTGCGGCGCCCACTTGTACCGCCAATTTCTTTATGTACGCTTCCAGTTCACGCTGATTCTCGTATCGCTGCTCTCGCCCGTATAGATACAACGCTCCTAAGAAAAATGCGCCCAACAACGTAAGATATAAATTGTAAAAACCAACCAGCGCCAACAGGCACAGCGCCACAAGCAGATAGAGACGGGCCTCCCGCCAAAAGTCGGGAATGAGTTTCATGACAGTCGCCTCCTACGATGGTTCCCCCGGTTTACGCAGCCGACGCACATCTACCCAGGCTTCGGCCACACCGGCATAAATCACCATTTGCGTCAAAAAACCATTGGTTACAAGTAACAGCAAAATCAAACCGCGCACAAATTTCGGCAAGCGGTATTTGTCCGTCAAAAACACTACTAAAGACAAGCCTTGCACAAACAAAAACAAGCTGGCAATAACCTGCACATTCATAGCAATATCCCGCAGCCATAACCACTCACGACTAGATCCCCAATACGCCCCCACCAACGCCAGCGCATACGCGTATGCGAGGCCGCCGTGAAAACGCCATTCCCGAAACGGCGGGAACGCCGGTACGTCCATACCTAAGCGACGCAATACCAGCCGCGCCACAATAAAATTGAGATACGTATCTACTACGGCCGCCATAGCAAACCCAGCCGGCAGAATAATACGCAATACATCAACCAATTGCCCCATCGTCGCCGCCAAGCGCTGCAATTCTTCTTCTTGCATTCCCATGGAGCGGTACATGGCTAGAGCCTCTTCCGTGCCTTTGGCCATAACATCAATTTGCATTTCTAACGGATTGATACCTAAAATGAAGGCGCTCAGCCCCAGAACGGCCACCTTCGAAAGAAGCGAAGCCAAAGAACCCCAAACCAAGGCCTTTCCTGGCGAGTAGGCTTCTCGAATCGCATGTCCCAGAACAATACCGATCAAACCAAACCCTACCACCACGCTCAATGCGTGCAGCGGATGCATTAATACGGCAATTAGTACGCCCGCCGATAATGTAGCCATCACGCTCCAGCGAAACCCATGGCGAACCCCCAACAGAATAATCGGCACCGGCCAGAGCATATTGACAAAAGGCCCCAAGATGGGTAAATACGCGCTCATCAAAGCAAAAACAATGGCAATCGCCGATAAAATACCGCCTTCTACCAGCGGCCGAATTCGTGTCTGCGTCATTCAACAACCTCGTTTCCAAAAATAAGAAGTATATCTTGTATTAGATTCGCAGTCCTCTTGGCTCTTTCCTGCCAAGAGTTATCGTTTAAAAATAATTGAACAAGAGAATCAGCGACTTCAACCATTCCCTCATGCATAGGCGCCCTTGACTCCCGTGACTCTGGTTCAAGCCATAGAACTTTTTCCCCTTTGGGCCTGAAGGGGCCAAAGGGCTTAATTTTCAACAGCCAACAGGATTCCCTAAATAAACAGCGAATAAAACAGGTAACCTAGTAAGAATAGCAATAAATCCATTTTCGCTGGGAGGTGTTTTGGATGAGTGTTCGTCGCATTGTCTTTTCATTCGACGGTTCAGAAACCAGCCTCAAGGCCCTGCCCTGGGCGATCCGCTTCGCCAAAGAAAGCGGTGCAGCCACCGTTTTACTAAGCGTGTTTGAACCGTTGGCGCAATATCCCATCGGCAAGGCAGCTAACTTGCTGCAGTTTGAAATGTCCGCCAAGCAATATCTGGAAGACTTGCAAAACGAGGCCAAAGAGGCTTTTTTAAAGGAAGGCCTTACGATTGAAACCGTTCTTCTCGACGGAAATCCCGCCGATGAAATCATAAGCTATGCCGCCGCCAACCCAATTGATCTAATTTTGTGCGGCACGCGCGGTTTAGGCGAAATCGGTTCCCTGCTCTTGGGGAGCGTAGCACATAAACTTGTTACTTATTCTCAAGTTCCTGTGCTAGTTATTAACTCAACTTTCGCACCTCAAAAACAGCTTTGAATCCTTGCTGCTTCTAAGGTCATCTTATTTTCAATATAGGCCTTGAAATATAGAAAAACAC
>SAAJ01000061.1 GCA_009929485.1 Negativicutes bacterium | reverse complement strand
GGGCCAGGAAGCGGGCCGAGGCCGAGGTGAGGCACTGGACGCGGGCACTGCGGGGAGCCGCGCTCGCCGAGGACCCGCCGAACGGGTGACCGGCCCCTGCGGGGCTCCACGGGCAAAGGTCCTTCGTCATTCTGCCGCGACGCAATAGGCTGGGGCGCGTACCTTCACCCCTGAACTTAGGAGAACTAGTGGCCAGCATTGAAGCTGTTGGAGCTCGCGAGATCCTCGATTCCCGTGGCAACCCGACGGTAGAAGTGGAAGTAACCCTGGACAGCGGCGTTATTGGCCGCGCTGCGGTTCCTTCTGGCGCTTCTACAGGCATGTACGAAGCCGTAGAACTGCGTGACGGCGACAAAGGCCGCTACTTGGGCAAAGGCGTACTGACGGCTGTGAAAAACGTCAACGACATCATTGCTCCCCAGATCGTAGGCATGGATGCATTGGAACAGATTGCTATCGACGAAGCCATGATCGAGCTCGACGGCACGCCGAATAAAGGCAAGCTAGGCGCTAACGCCATCTTGGGCGTCTCCATGGCTGTAGCCAAAGCGGCTGCGGAAGCGTTGGATATGCCTTTGTACCAGTACCTAGGCGGCTTCAACGCCCGTGAACTGCCGGTGCCGATGATGAACATCCTCAACGGCGGCGCTCATGCGGACAACAACGTAGACATCCAGGAATTCATGGTTATGCCTGTTGGAGCTGCCAGCTTTGCTGAAGCTCTGCGTATGTGCGCGGAAATCTACCATGGCCTCAAAGGCGTGCTCAAAAAGCGCGGCCTGAACAGCGCCATTGGCGACGAAGGCGGCTTTGCGCCGAATCTGGCTTCTAACGAAGAAGCTATTGAAGTCATTTTGGAAGCCATTGCCGGTGCCGGCTACAAAGCAGGCGAGCAGGTAATGATCGCCATTGACGCCGCTGCTTCCGAGCTCTACAAAGACGGCAAATACCATCTGGAAGGCGAAGGCGTGGTTAAAACGTCTGCTGAGATGGTTGAATACTATGCGAAACTGGCTGAAAAATATCCTATCATTTCCTTGGAAGACGGCCTGGCTGAAGACGACTGGGACGGCTGGAAGCTCCTCACCGAGCGCCTGGGAGACAAAGTGCAGCTTGTTGGCGACGATCTCTTCGTAACCAACGTCGAGCGTTTGAGCCAGGGCATTGCTACTGGTACTGCCAACTCCATCTTGATTAAAGTGAACCAGATCGGTACGCTTACGGAAACCTTCAGCACCATCGAAATGGCGAAACGCGCCGGCTATACTTGCGTCATCTCTCACCGCAGCGGTGAAACCGAAGACGCTACCATTGCTGACATCGCCGTAGCTGTTAACGCTGGCCAGATTAAAACCGGCGCTCCGGCCCGTACGGACCGCGTAGCTAAATACAACCAATTGCTCCGCATCGAAGACCGTCTGTGCGACGTAGCTCGCTACAACGGCAAAAGCGTGTTCTATAACCTCAAATAAGCCAAAGCATGATAAAAGCCGCAGGGAAACTTACGTTTCCTTGCGGCTTTTGCAATGTTCGGAGGGAACGATTTTTGAACAAGAGTAAAGGGAGTAGAGGGAGGGTCGATGGAGAAATGGATTGAACAAGAGAACCGGAGCGATCGGAGGGTACGCAGAGGGTTACGTTTACACTCTTAAACCGTTTCTATTCTCTGGATTTTCTCAGGCATTTCTTTGGCCTTTCTCTGTGTGAAATCGTATCTTTCTCCAAAATAAAAATCCCCTAAGGCACAAAGGCCGTCAGGGGATTGACAAAGCGTATTGGTAAGCAAGGGGCTTAACTCCTGCCTCCCTTGCTAAAGGGAGGTGCCGCCACGGCGGCGGAGGGATTCGAAAAGGGTTCTTTCGTGCCCTCCCTTTACTCCCTCTACTCCTGTTAATAAAATATTAGATCCTCCGGTACACCGTCGCCGCTTGTTCTGCGTCGCGTCCCAGGGCGTGAACGAAGGCCTTCACGACTTCGGGGTCAAAGGCCATGCCGGACAAGCTTAAAAGCTCCTGCACCGCCTCAGATTTGGTTTTAACCCAATTCTGCGTGCAGGGGTTGATAAAACGATCATAATGGTTTGCTACGGCCAGAATGCGCGCGCCTAAGGGGATATTAACCCCTTTGAGACGCTTGGGATAGCCTTTGCCATCCCAGCGTTCATGATGGTACCGTATGTAGGGAATGATTTCTTGGAAGCAAGGTATATTTTCCAGCATATAGCTGCCAGCATTGCAGTGACTTTTGTAAGTAGTAGCCTCCCGCGGCGTCACATAGGGCATTTTGGTGATAACTGCGTTCGGTACGGTCAATTGACCAATATCATGCAGTAAAGCGGCTACGCGGATGCGCTCCAGCTCTTCCCGGGGCAAGCCCAGCTTGGCGGCAATACTCATAGCGTAATTAGCCACTTGGTAACAGTGCTGGTATAATTTGCTGTTTTTCATTTCAATGAGACGCAGGAAAAAATCCAAGGTCTGCCGGTTTGTCTCTGGATCACCGGGGTACATGCCGGGATCATGCAATAATGTAAGCATACTGTCCATAAGCAACCTTTCTAGCGTGCTTGGTGTCAGCCAAATGTAAAGGCATAATAGGAAAAAATTTCTTCAAAGAAGAAATCCCACTCTATGGAAGTTTGGCTGTTGAATGGCAGAATCCTGCCGGCACAGATAAAAAATATACCACTTCCGGGAAAATAAATCAAATGTCCTATTTTTCAAAAAACAATACGGTCATTTTGCCAGGCGGGTTATTTCATGGTACACTAGAACTGTAGTATACTTATCTATTATAGCATAGCGCAGATAGAGAGGGGATCCGTATGGGCTTAGGAAATTGCTCGGAATGTGGAAAGCTGTACATGGAAAATCCGCAGAAACTTTGCAGAGACTGCTTAGACCGGGTAGATGAAGAAGAAAAGAAGATTGCCGAATACCTGCGAAAAGTAAATAGGGCAGGCGTGCACCAAATTCAGCAGGCTACAGGCGTGCGGGAAAAGACGATTAATCGCATGTTGAAGCAAGGGCGGCTGTTTGGTGACTTTACGGTGGAATATTCCTGTGAGATGTGTGGCACGACGATTACGGAAGGACGGGTTTGTGCGCCATGTCTGCGAAGTCTGGAAGGCGAGTCTGCCGTCCAAGGAAAGTCTTTGGAAGAGTCGATCCGGGAAAAACGTCGCATGTATACCAGTGACCGAAAAAATTAAGATTTTTTTTGTACCAGGGATTAATGTCCCTGGTTTTTTTTTCGATAGAATAAATGAGCAAGATTTGGCATGCTTGCTAGTGGGGAAAGAGGAGTGTTGATGATGAATGTATCTGGAAGCCAATTTCACGGCATCCTGAAGCTATATGGAGAACAGACCAAAGTCAATCGGACGATGAAAACGGGGGTGGCAGCTGCGGCGAAACCGTCGGATTCAGTCGTTTTATCGCCCAAGGCCCAAGAGTTTGCCGGTATGCTGGCAAAGCTGCAGCAGACGCCAGAGGTTCGGCCCGAGGTGGTACAGCGCCTCTCTGCGCAAGTGGAAAGCGGCGAGTACCGTGTGGACGCCGCTGCAGTGGCAAAGAATCTACTGGCGGGAGCAGACTGAGAGGTAGGGTGCGCCTATGGAGCTTTGGGACGAGTTGCAGCAGATTCTAGAGGAACTGCTGCAGATATACCAATCCTTGCTGCAATGCGGTGAGGGGAAAAAGCAGCTTCTGCTTTCCAAACCGGCGCCAGCGGAGTTGGAAGCTGTTGTGAAACGCGAAGAAGAATTGCTTTTGCAGGCCGGGATGCTGGAGCAAAAAAAGCAGAGAGTCAGCCGGGCGTTAGCCAAACAACATGGAAAAGGCGATGTTTTGTTACCGCTGTTCCAGCTTGTTTTGTTGGCGCCGGCTTATTTTATTCAAGATCGTATTAAAGAATGGGCGCGTCAAGTTTCGCCAATACTTAAAGAGTTGCAGGAACTCAATGCGATGAACGGCCGCTTTTTGGAGCAGGCATCTCAATTCGTGCAGTACCAGATTAATCTTCTTAGTCAGGTGACGACGGAAATCAACTACGCTCCAGAAGGGCAGAAAACCAAGGCGCGCAAGTTTGAAGGCAGGGGGTAGCTTTGTTGTTTGCAAAGCGCTAAATGAATATTAAACAAGCCCTCGGCGCTAATGCTGGGGGCTTGTTTTTAAAGAGATTGCTTCAGAAGTGACATTGCGAGCGCAGTATGGCAATCGCTCTTGTAAAAATTCAGTTGCTTTGTTATACTTTGTTATACAGGGAGGTGGTTTTGTGTTGGCAGTACGATTGGATGAAGAAATACAAGGACGGTTGGCAGCACTGGCGAAACTCCAGGGACGGAGCAAGAGTTTGATTGTGCGTGAAGCGATTATACGTTATATGGAAGACTGTGAGGATTTGCTTTTAGCGGAAGAAGCAATTCGTCAATATGATCCCAACCGAACGAAGCCATTACGGGAAGTGATGCGTGACTATGGCATGGACGGTTGAAGTTGCAGAATCGGCGCAAAAACAATTAGCAAAAATAGATAAGCCAATAAGAGAACGTATTCTTCATTATTTGTGGGATCGAATTGATGGGTGTAAAAACCCAAAACATTTTGGCGAATCACTTAAAGAAAACTTAGGTGGACTCTGGAGATATCGTGTAGGAGACTATCGAGTGGTTTGCGAAATTCAGGAACAACGAGTAGTTGTATTGGTGTTGGCCATTGCGCATAGGCGTGAAGTCTATTTTCGGTGAGAGTATGTGCGATGAAAAAGTATGAGGGGGATTTCTATGAAAATTCAATCAACCCGTTTTGGCGAACTGGACGTAGCAGAAAATGATGTGATTCATTTTTCCCAAGGCTTGCCAGGTTTTCCGGAAGAATATCATTTTGCACTATTACCGCAGGGCGAAGAAAGTCCTTTTTTCTTCCTGCAATCCACGCAGGATCCTAACCTTACTTTTTTACTGGTAGATCCTTTTGCTTTTTTCGCGGAGTATCACTTTGAAATCGACGACAAGCTCGTGGCTCAATTGGGACTGTCCGCGGAACAGCCGCCCATTGCCCTGTGCATCGTGAACGTGCCCCAGGGGAAAATGCAGGATATGACAGCCAATCTGAGCGCGCCCATCATTATTAACCGATTTGCTCGCTTGGGCCGCCAGGTAGTGCTGACCGACACCTCCTATTCCTTGCGCCAGCGCCTTTACATGGCCCAAGAAGGAGGCCAATAACATGCTTGTATTGACCCGTAAAGTGGGCAGTCGCATTATTATTGACAACGATATTATAGTGACTGTAGCCGATGTCAAAGGCGATAACGTGCGCCTTGCGATTGACGCTCCTAAAGACATCCGCATTTATCGCGGCGAAATCTATGATGCCATTGTCGCGGAAAATAAACAATCTCCCTTGCCCGCAGGGGAGATCGATTTGAGTCAACTGCCCAAGGGGAGCAAATAACTTAATACAGAGCTGGAGAATGCACACAGAGAATCTACAAAAACATATATCGAAAAATACTGCGATTAAAGAAGAAAAGTGAAGATATGGCTTGTTTATTAAGGGAGTAACTGAGTAACAGAGGGGAACAGAGAAAATGATATAGCATACCCGTAGTCGCTGTGTGCACTGTGACTACGGGTATGCTATAATTATGATAGAAGCGATGCTGTATATAAAACAAGAGTACATTGTTTGCCTTGTGTTCGCATGAAAGGAGTGTATAATGTTAACTTTAAATGTAAGAGATACAAGACAAAGATACAGCGAAGTGAATAGGATGGCGTTACTTGGACTGGAAGTAGTTACGAAGGTTAGCAATCAAGATTCGGCCGCTGTTAGTCATATCAATAAAGAATATCTTGACTATCTTCTAAATAATTGTGTTTCTTTTACTTCACATTATGTACAGGATGAAGAAATTGGTGGGTTTACCGTTGTTTGTGACACTCTTGATTTTTATGGCGAAGGTGAAACCTTAGTAGAGGCAATAGACGACCTGGTTGCCTCTACTTGTGACTATTTGAACTTGTTTAAGGAAGATCCTGAACTTTATGCAAAATTTAATACAGTTGGTAAGAACATTGCTTTATTGAAATTACTTCGCTGTCAAAGCGAGGAGGAAGTTCGGAGGGCGATGTGCGTAGATGCCACCACAATTTACCCAAGGCGACATTCTGAGAATGCTTAAGCATTTTCACTTCCAGCAAGTTAAGAAAGGATCTAAGGTTTGGTTAGGTTCTGCTAATGGTGAAAAGAGAACCGTAACTTTTCATTATCATAAAGATAGGGATCCTATGAGGGTGGGAACAGCCGAAGCAATAGCACATCAATTTGGTTTCAAAAACCTCACAGAGATGCGTATATATTTGTCGGCCTTGTAGAAAAAATAACATCACGTGCCGTCGCTGATTCTCTGTGTAAATATTGTAACTTCGAACCCTCCATCTACTCCCTCTACTCCTGTTAATTATTATATCTCCTGCGTACCCTCACGTGACTCCGGTTCTCCTGTTCAATCCTTCATTACTCATAATGGGTTTTGCATTTGAGAATATAAATGTTCTCTTCATCAAATTTGTAAATTAGACGATGTTCTGGAGAAATTCGACGACTCCATAATCCCTCTAATTCATGACGCAGCGGCTCTGGCTTGCCGAGCCCTTCATTTCCATTTCTTTCAATATCTTTAAGCAAGTCGTTGATCTTTTTCAGCAGTTTTCTGTCATTAAGCTGCCAGTAGAGATATTCTTCCCAGGCTAAATCAGAAAACACCTTATTCATTCGGTTTCCACAAGCTTTCTAGAGCTAGCTTGTCCAATCTTTAATTGATCCATTGATTGTAGTAAAAGCGCGTAGTCGGCCTTATTGCTGCGAACGAACAGATTTTCCATCAAATTATTGTAAGCCGCCTCGGAAAGTAAAACTACATTGCCTCCGCTTTTGCGTGTAATGACAATGGTCTCCACGTCGTCATTGGCCTTGTCGCAAAAATGTTTAAAGTTTTCTCTAGCAGATGTATAATTTACAGCTAACATTTTCAGCACCTCCTGTACTATATATTGTACAGGAGGTGCTAGCTTTATTCAAGGACAGATATTCTCGCCGTGGAAATGCTCTTGATATATTTCGGTTATAACCATAAAAACAATTGAATTTTTATATTTATTAGGATATATTTACGAAGAGGAGGTGGCTGCTATGCTTATAAGGCAATCTTATATTGATCAAATTATGCCATTCGTTGATATGCCGTTGGTAAAAATTCTAACTGGAGTTCGCCGCTGTGGAAAGTCAACTATTATGCTGCTGCTCATGGATGAACTTAAAAAAAGGGGGATATCTGAAAACCGTATAGTACGTTTTAACTTCGATACGTTGGAATGGCAGAATGCGGATGTGAAACAAGTCTTTGAAATTATCAAAGGTAAACTGGTTTCCAATAAACGGACGTATTTGTTTTTGGATGAGATACAAGAAATAGAACAGTGGGAACGACTGGTCAACACCTTCATGGAGGAAGGTGAATATGATGTTGATATTTTTGTCACAGGGTCTAATTCTAAAATGATGTCCTCGGAAATATCGACATATTTGACAGGACGGTATGTTTCCTTTCGCGTGTACCCGCTTTCCTTTGCGGAGTATTTAGAGTTTAGAAAAGAATATGCTAAGCTGCAAGACCTCTCCAAGGAATTTTTAAGATATATTGAATATGGCGGTTTTCCTGCTGTTCATCTTAAACAGCTTACGCCGGATGAAGCGTATACAATCGTGAAAGATATTTATAACACTACCATTTTTACGGACATTGTTAAGCGTAACCAAATTCGGAAGGTTGATCAGTTAGAGCGGATTGTGAAGTTCGCTTTTGATAACGTTGGCAATACATTTTCAGCGAACTCTATAAAAAGTTTTTTAAAAAGCCAGAGCCGGAGTATCGATGTAGAAACGGTTTATAACTACCTTGCGAAGCTGGAAAGCGCCTATATCTTAAATCGGTGCTCGCGGCAGGATTTACAAGGCAGAGAGATTCTGAAAACGCAAGAGAAGTTTTATTTAGCGGATAACGCATTTAAGCATGCTTTATTAGGATATAAACAGGAAGATATATCGCAAACTCTTGAAAATATTGTATATTTAGAGCTCCGGCGGCGCGGGTATGATGTTTATGTAGGTAAACTTGACACCAAGGAGATTGATTTTGTTGCTGAGAAGCAAGGAAAGATTATCTATGTTCAAGTTGCTTATCTTTTGATCGATAAAAAAACACAAGAACGAGAGTTTGGCAATCTGCTTCAAATAGAAGATAACTTTCCCAAGTATGTTGTCAGTATGGATGAGGTTGACATGTCTCAAAAGGGAATTATCCATTTGAACATCAAAGACTTTTTGTTGAATGCCTGGTAGAGCTATTTGTACTCATCCTGCGCAAAGATTGTATTTGGCGGCAGACTGTTATAAAATAGTAATTGAGGAAAGATAAATTTAAGGAGGTGGAAACCATGGCTACAATTTCGTTTACCAAAGATTTTTCCATAACAAAAAAAGAAACTGTGGATCGGCTTGAAAAAGGCGCTGTTTCCACCAAATCGCTAAAACTCGACTCTCAACGTGTTTTAGGTCATATGCAACGAGGTGAGAAAAAATTATTGGCTTTGCTTCGTTCCAAAGTTTTAGAGTTCTCGTAAGAAAGGAGGCTGTAGAATGGCTACTTCATCATTTAACAAAGACTTTACATTGAAGAGCAAAAAGGCAGTAGAGTCTTTTGAGAAAATAATTTCTACTCCTGCCGAGAATAAGGTGAAATTAGATAGGACCTTAACATCGCCTGAAAATCAACGGCGAGGTGAAGCAAGATTAAAACAAATGTTATATCGTTAAGGGAAGTAATAGAAATGAGTCATGAGTCAAGAACTCAGCAACTCATTTCTGTTTTTAAGTGCAGTAAAGATAATGATATTGCGAATTTTTTGAAATACAGGGCCATAGCTTTTGAAAAACTAGGAAAAAGCAGAACCTTTTTAATTTTTGATGAGGACGCAGAAAATTTCAGGGTGTTGGCGTATTTTACATTGGCACTTCAGGTGTTTAAGGTTCCAGAAGAGTACTCAAACCGAAAAATAAAAGAATTTGATGGCTACAATGCTAAAATTAATGGTGAGCGGATTGCTGAGTTCCCAGCCATTTTGATTGGACAAGTTGGTAAAAATGATTTATACAAGGAACAGATTACTGGATATGAGATAATGCAGTATTGCCTAAATATCCTTATGGATGGGCAGATGCGGCTGGGCGGAAGAATAATCTTGCTAGAATGTAAAGATGTGCCTTATCTAATCGATTTTTATAGTCAATTTGGTTTTGCTAAACTTGAAAAAGACTACCAAGAAGATGAACTTATACAACTTATAAAAATTTTGCATGAAAGTGAACTGATTGAAGAATAGGTTGAAATTTTGGTCTAATTTATATCTTCTCTCTGTTACCTCTGGCTTTTCCTCTGATCCTCTGTGTAAACCGAACCCCGTAACCCTCACTCTAAATAGTAGACGTCGGTTGCGATGTCGTCCATGGCTGTTCTCAGCGGAGACCGGATGCTGTGCCATCCCTGGCGCATCCGGAATAAGGTATCACGTACCGTAACCCGCATGCGTCCCCTCACGCGACTCCGGTTCTCTTGTTCAATCCTGTTTTTTGCGTAACCGTACTCCTTGCGCAAAGATTGTATTTGGCGGTAGACTGTTATAAAATAATAATATATTTCGCTCCAAGCCCTAATTGACAAGGGAGAGGAATCTGCGCAGATGTTCCTCTCTTCTTTTATTTGCAGGGACGAGGAAATTTTTGTTCGAAAAAAGAAAGGAAGATTTTTATGGGATTAAAAGACCTTGAAAAGCTTTTAACAGAAAATGGAGATAGTAAAAGCGAACAAATTAAAATAGATTGGGATGCAGAGAAACACAAGTGGTTAGAAGCAGTTAGGGATTTTTATAATGATGTGGAATCTTGGGTAGGCAAGTTGCCTAATTTGAAAATCGAGTATAAGGTGCATACAATTACAGAAGAAAATATCGGTCGGTATGAAATTAATAAAATGATTATTACTATGCTTAATCAGCATGTTACGTTAGAGCCGATAGGCAGCAATTTAATAGGTGCTTATGGTCGGATAGACTTAAAAGGAAAAAAAGGGCTTGTAAAATTTGTTTTAGTTCCCCGGAAATTTCAAAGTCCTAAAATTATTGTTTCGATAAGAGATGGAGAGGAAGTACCTCCCTTGTTGCCCAAAACAGATGAAAGCAAACTTGAATTAGTTTGGAAAATAGCTACTCCGGCACCGCATGTTAAATTCATTGATGTAGACGGAGATGCTTTTTCTGATGTTTTAATGGCGGTATTATAATGGCGAGGAAGTTGAGCATTTCTAATCAAAATAAAAGTATTGAGGATATACTGGAGTGGTATAGAGTTACCAGAAATTCATTAGATGAAAACGAAAAATTGATTGTTTCTAATCAAAATTCTACGATCCAACAATTTATTGGCTTAACTCAGCAAGAAGTAGAAGAATATTTTGAATATGCAAAAGACGAACTTGAAAAATTGGTGTGTTTAGATTTATTGTCGGCAATTGAAGCGGCTTTGAAAGTAGACTATACGATACGTGTTGAAAAGAAAAAGAAAGAAGACATCAGTAAATTTTTTCGGAATGACTATAAAAAGACTAAAGGGAAAATCTCGTTAGATGGGACTGTTTTATTCGCCTGGAAAACATTTTATCCCGAATATAGGCATAAAATAGGAGAATATAGAGGGCTTTTGGGTTACAGGAATTGGCTGGCTCATGGTAGGCTATGGGAAGAGAAAACTCGATTAGATGTAGATATGGTCTATCAAGTCTGCGACAATATGATATCTGTGCTTCCTCTAGAAGTATGATGCACTTTCTAGCCATCTCACTACTCTGGCTCAAAAGTCCCCACAGGGAGCTTGCCGCACTGCGCTCGCAAGGACGCCAAGGAAGCTCGTTGCCACAAGTACGCTTGCTGCCGCAAGGCCAGCTCGCTGTCTTTGCGAGGAGCGGAGTGACGAAGCAATCTCTTCGGCTTTTCTCTGGCCTTTCTCTGTTGCTCTGAGTAAACCGAACCCCGTAGCCCTCACTTTACTCACTCTACTCCTGTTAAAAAACCGCAACCCTCTTGCGTGCCCTCTCGCGACTCCGGTTCTCCTGTTCACTCCTGTTAAAATATTGTTCCCCTCAAATGTAAAAATTCGGAAAAATCTCGACTAAACAAGAGGTTTTTCTTTTTTTTTGTCGAAATTAAGACAATGGTAATTTTAGAAAGGGGTGAAGTATATGCAAATCAAGTCAACCCGTTTTGGCGAATTCGAGGTGTCGGAAGAATTGGTGGTTCAGTTTCCAGAAGGACTGCCCGGCTTTGAGGATCAAAAGAAATTTGCGTTTCTCCCTTATACGGTAGACGAAGACAATAGCCCTTTCGCGTATATGCAATCGGTGCAAGATCCGGATTTGACCTTGCTTTTGGCAGACCCCTTCTTATTCTTCAAACACTACTCTCTGGATTTGAACGATGAAGACGCTGCACAGTTAGGCTTAACAGACACTGAAGAAACAGCAGCTGTCTACGGCGTGGTAGCGGTGCCGGAAAAAATAGACCAGATGACGGTCAATCTTGTGGCGCCGATCGTGGTGAACTGGAAAGAGCAAAAGGGGATGCAGATTATCTTAAATCGTAGCCCCTATAGTACTAAGCATCGCCTGTTTCCGTTGGGCTTGCCGCAGCAGCAAACGAAGTAATAAGAGGAGTATGATATAAACAAGAGTGTTCTCATAAAGTCCTTAAATCCATCGAATAAAATTCCACAACTAAACCTTGGCACGGGCATTTTGAAAATCTAATCCAAAGCAA
>SAAJ01000097.1 GCA_009929485.1 Negativicutes bacterium | reverse complement strand
TTCAAAGATCTCCGAATAGTTACCAACCTGCTTGATAATGTTGTAGGCCCATTTGTTATCAAGCTTCAGATCCTTGCCATAATCCCCTTCTTTACCCAAAAGGTGTGCCATATCCGGTGTTGCTGGATTAGCCGCTTTTTCATCGACGTTTTTCGAGTTAACACCCATTTCTTCCGCATTCAGCATGGCGAACAGCGTCCAGCGAACAATGGAGAACCACTCATCGTCCCCACGACGTACGACAGGTCCCAGCGGTTCTTTAGAAATAACTTCTGGCAGGACGATCCACTCCGCAGGATTGCTCAGCTTGATGCGTAGGGCATACAGCTGAGACTGGTCGGAAGCCAGCGTATCGCAACGTCCAGATTCCAGAGCTTTGGCTGATTCATCCGAGCGGTCAAAAGTGACGGGGGTGTACTTCATCTTGTTGGCTTTAAAGTAGTCGGCCACGTTCAGTTCGGTATCGGTTCCCGCCTGAATACAGACCGTTGCGCCATCCAGCTCTTTAGCGCTCTTCAGGCCTGCTTTATTGTGGGTAAGAAAACCAATGCCGTCGTAATACGTTACACCAGTGAAGGACATGCCCATACCGGCATCACGAGAAGAGGTCCACGTGGTATTACGAGAGAGCATGTCGACTTCACCAGACTGTAATGCGGTAAAGCGTTCCTTGGCGGTGAGCGGGGTATATTTTACTTTGCTATCATCGCCAAATACGGCGGAGGCAACG
This sequence comes from Negativicutes bacterium, assembly GCA_009929485.1. GTDB lineage: Bacteria > Bacillota > Negativicutes > Anaeromusales > Anaeromusaceae > Anaeromusa. Next base: position 1,597 of record SAAJ01000097.1, on the reverse strand, counting down.
CCACGACATACATCAACATCAATACCCGAGAACTTGCCGCTTGCATCGGCGTAAGAAAAGCCAGGCAAGCCGTCGCTGATCCCACATTGCACAAACCCTTTTTTCTTTACGGCATCAAGTGTTGCGCCGGCATGTGCCTGATTTGCAACAGCAAGCAGCACACCGGCCGCAGCCAGGCTGGCGATTATCATCTTTTTCATAGAGCATCCTGTGTGGAGGAATTATTGTTATGGAAACGTTCTGAAAACGTCTTTTACCTGTCTGTGGCTTTGGCCATACTCTTTTAAGCAAAGGTAGTGCCAGTTTTTTGCGCCTGATTATTCGACGCAATATGCAGAGTGTAGACAGGAAAAAATAAATGCAGCGCCCTGAAGTGGTGCAAAATTGAAACGTAAGCCACATTTCGGCGCAAAAAATTTAAAAATCAGACAGGACGCGTGATAACGATTTCTGGCGTTAATATTAATGGCGTGAGAATAATGAAAAGAAAATGTGGTGTTACGAAAAACAGAAAAAATGCTAATTTCAAATCGCGGATGTGTGAGTGAAATCTATAATAATTTTATTACATGTCAGGTTCTATTAAGCAACGTTTTGTCTTATATGTAGATTTTATGCTTATTGCTAAAAGCGCGGTAATAACCGCGCTTTTGAGATGATTTATTTGGTCAGGGCGACAATCCCAAGTGTCAGTCCGGCAACGGCTGCAGCACCACCGGCGATGGCTCCGGCTGTTTCCCAGTTATCCTGGGTAGTGCCTTTCATACAGGTATTGGTATGAACCAGGCGCCCCTGATCGTCGTATACAGGTACGCAAGGAGAATCGTGTGCACAGCCAGCCAGGAATGCGGTAAGCAATGCAACGGATATTAATCTTTTCATGGTGTTACCTCAAAATAAGCGTTTCGCTAATTAAGCAAAGACAAACGCTAAGCCATCTGCGAACTCGGTGATTATTTTACCACTTCTTAAAAAAGGACTGACATGAGGAATAATCTCAATTCATGTGGATTGTAAAAATAATGGATAAAAAGAAAGGTTGCAGGCGAATTTAGAGGGATAGTTTAAATGAAATAAATGGCTATCTTACTAATAAATAAAGAGGAGCATCGTAGGTGAAAAAGGCGTCCGTAGACGCCTTTATTTTACAAATTAATCGTTGTGCCGACTAAAACGCCGTCTTACGACAACAAAGAAGACGGGGACGAAGAAGATAGCCAACAATGTTGCGGTCAGCATTCCTCCCATAACACCTGTACCGACCGCATTCTGCGCACCACTACCTGCTCCGTGACTGATAACCAGAGGCATAACCCCCAGAATAAAGGCCAGGGATGTCATCAGGATAGGACGAAGACGCATACGCGATGCCTCCAGCGTCGCTTCAATCAACCCCTTGCCTTCTTTATCCATCAGGTCTTTGGCAAATTCGACGATCAGGATAGCGTTCTTAGCCGAGAGGCCGATAGTGGTTAGTAAGCCAACCTGGAAATACACGTCGTTATTCATCCCACGCAGTGATGCTGCTAACAATGCGCCCACAACACCGAGCGGTACAACCAGCATCACCGAGAAAGGAATAGACCAGCTTTCATAC
>SAAJ01000096.1 GCA_009929485.1 Negativicutes bacterium | reverse complement strand
AGTTTAGCCAGTATACACTCCGCTAGCGCTACGTGACTGGTTCAGGGCTGCGCCCCGAAACCCGCTAAATCCACTGACGCGCCTGCGGCTTGTCCAACGCCTCACGGCACCGGATTAAAATCCGCTCCCGTTCACCGTTTCTGACTGCCTTTCACCGTCGCTTACGCTTCATCGTTCCTACTGTGTCTGGCAGACTGCAGGGACTATTCTCATACGGAGATAAACATGACGAGACTGACAAACCTGACCCCCGCTGAGAAAAAGTTTATCGACGACGCTATAGCCGCTGCCGAACGTGCGGCCGGGAAGAAGCTCAATCAGCCTAACCGGCACATCGTCCTGAACAGAGCGCGTGCGCAGATTGAGTCGCAGCGTTACGCCGACCGCCAGCGTGCATTACGTGAGGATGAGCGGCAGCAGTCCGATTTTGCCTGGTCACGTCCGCGCGCGCCGCGCCGCTGATTGCGGATTTTGGCGGTTTAGTGGTGCTGACGCTGCGAAATCACCTGCGATTCACCCGCGTGCATAGCCATGCAGTCGCGCAGAAATCATCAGGGGCGTTTTTCCGGGATGCGGGTGAGGAAATGTGCCGGAAACGGCTCTGATGCGCCAGAATTGCGCTGAGGGCCTGTCAGGGGGTGCTGATAACGGATGTTATGGTAAATACACATCGTAATGACTATTCGTGCATACGCCATCATCTATCACCTGGAGTTAGAATCTATTTTGATTCAATTATTGCATCGTTTTTTGATTCGCTATATGCTTCTATAACCAACCCAATTTAAGGTTCATAAAATGAATGACATTTTTTCTTTAATCGAAAGCTCCAGAAAAATTAAAAAAGAATCGATAGCTTCCACAGTGCGAATGCCCGAGTCGTTGCATACGTTTATCGAAACGCTGGCCTGCGATCTCGAACTTTCAAAGCAAGAGATCATGCTTAAACTCCTTGAACAAGGAGCCAGGAGTGCTCAAGAGGCGTTAGCTGAGATTGAAAAGAAGGAGTTGGTTGAGTTAGGCGCTGTAGAACAACTCGAGCCGCAGACAGCCGCTGGCTTCCATATTTTGAATACAAACAAAGCTCATAGCGATGAAGACTCTGAATGGATGCTTGGCAAAGGAATCGCTGCTGCTTTTTATGATCCATGGAAATGGAACATCAATCGAATCAAGCCCAATGAAGTAGTGTTTCTGTATGAAAACGGTAAAGGCATAGTTGCCTATGGTAGGGGTACTGGTGAGGTTAAAATTCGCGATTATCATGGCGATAAAGACGAATGCCACTACCAAGAGCTGGAAGGGTTTAAAATTCTTGAAAATCCGCTATCGGCTGCTCAAATTAAGAAGATATTGGAGCGGAATGTTGTGTTTTTGAGAACAATGTCGGCTATGCCAGATGGTCAAAAGGTGCTGAACCTTATCGAAGGTTAAGCCGAGCACTTGATGGGGTTGAGTGCGGTTAAAATTTTTTTATAAGTAATTACATACGAAACCTTGGCCCGTCTAGTTCGGGCTTTTTTGTACCTGCGGGAAATTATTTTATTTCATCTGTACTTTTTTGTTTTGCTGTCAGGCCAGCAAGAATATTTGCTGAAACGGCTTCCGCATCGGCATTGGCTTCTTCGGCTGTTTTTGCTAGATCAACTTCTCCTGTACGCAAGGCCGTCGTCACTTTGCTGAATCCAGCGACGTCATTCGAAGTTATTCCTGCGTTAGGCAAAGCATTATTGATAGCATTTGCCAGCAAGCCGTTAGCTACTTCAGGTGAATGCTTCTGAACCAATTCCTCATAAGTTTTGGTTTGATTAAGAACGCTAGCTGTTCCTTTGAGTTTGTCTGTCATGTAAACCTCTAGTCTGTGATGAGTCAGGAGTAGAAAATTTTATGTACAAGACTCGCGTTAGGCGGGCACTCATACTGAAGCCAAATCACTGCTAAACAGCCGGATCTTCTTGTGATCCTTTTACTCTCGTCGTAATCTCATTCCCTGTAAACAAAAAAACCACCGCTACCAACGGTGGTTCGTTTGCCGGAATCAAGAGCTACCAACTCTTTCTTCCGAAGGTAACTGGCTTGGAGGAGCGCAGTCACCAAAACTGTCCTTTCAGTGTAGCTGCATCGCACCAGGAACTTCAAGACTCTCCTCCTCTAAATCAGTTACCAGTGGCTACCGCCAATGGCGATTTGTCGTGTCTTTCCGGGTTGGACTCAAGTTGATAGTTACCGGAACGGGCGTGGTAGTCGGACTGAACGGGGGGTTCGTGCATACAGTCCAGCTTGGAGCGAACTGCCTTCCCGGAACTGAGTGTCAGGCGTGGAATGAGATAAACG
>SAAJ01000022.1 GCA_009929485.1 Negativicutes bacterium | reverse complement strand
GCGTATACTCTTTTTTCGGATTTATCTTGTGAAAAAATCAAAATGGACACAAAAAAGGAGCTGTGGACAAAATGATTCCTCATTTTGTCACAGCCCCTTCTCCATCTTCTCCACAAACTCTCGGCACGCGTCCAAGTTACCCTTTTTCGCCAAGGACGCAAAGCGCTTAATCACGTCCCACTCGGTTTCGTCGGCGCGGACTTGGTGCTGCGGGCGAGGGTCTTTTTCGCCTTTTTTTCTTCCCGCTCCGGGCCTAGCGCCGCCTCTTTGGCTTTCGCTCATTTCCTCGCTCCCCTTCGCTCTGTTTAATTTGCTTCAGCACCTCAACCGCCAAGGCCATAGCCACAACCAAAATTGCAGCAGCGCCAAGCGCGTCAAAACCGTTTTGAACTGCCGAAATAACGATAGGGATTAGCACCAACACCAGCAGACCTATTGTTCTGTTTATTTTCATCTTTATTGGATCAACACCTTATGGTATAGTTTTATTAAGAGGAAGGGGAGTTTCCTCCCCCTCTTTGGCTCCGTTACCGTTTTTGCTTGCGAGGCTTGCGGTTTCGGGGCCTTCTCTTTTGCTCCTTTAGGGCTTTCGTTATCGTTATCAGCCCTGCGGCGATACCGACTAGCTTAGTCGCTGTGTCTAGGAGCTTTTCGGTGTCATCCAACTTTTCACCTCCTTCCTATGTCTTTATTATAAGCTTTTATTTGATTTACGTCAATCTTTTTTCATTAAAATTGCATGTATACAAAAAGATAATGCTATGGACAAATCCGAGTATAGGTAGTAGTATAAGTATATAATAAGCATATAATAATGCTACGCATAGGAGTGAAATGCTATGATGAATATAAAGCCATCTGCAGCAATCCGTAAGAATTATAATGCGATATCAGAATTGTGCAAGCGCTCAGGAGAGCCGGTTTATCTAACCAAGAATGGAGAGGGCGACCTTGTGGTTATGGATATTGCGTCTTATGCACGCAGGGAAAGCATGCTTCGTTTGCGGGAAAGTCTGCTTTTGGCCGAAGAAAGCCGTTTACAAGGTAGTTCTGGTCATTCTGTAGATGATGTATCCAGTATGATGAAGGCGGCTGTTCGCGAGGTGCTGGATGGACAGCGAAACTAAAGTATTTACGGTTATTATCTCTGAGGGAGCTGGCCAAATGCTCGTATCTCATGCCCGCTTTCTAGCCCAGGTCAATGAAGCGGCAGCCACACGGCTTATTGAAGATTTCCAAAGTAAGGCCAAATCGTTGGAACAGTATCCAGAAAGGAACCCCGTATTGATTGACCCATTGATTACGCAGGGGAAATACCGCAAGCTTCTGCTTGAGAAGAGGTATCTTTTGATTTATCAGATCAAGGGCTCCGTCGTGAACGTGGATGCGGTTGTGGATACTCGGCAAGATTATGGCTGGTTACTGTAGGATCAATATAGAATATAGGCGTTCAGTAAAAAAATCCTTCCAGATGTAGCTTGGAAGGATTTTTCTCGTTGTTGCCTAAGGTACCATGCTCGTGTAAATTGTAAATCCTTGGAGCCATTTTTGCGGACCTTTTTGCGGACCTTTTTGCGGACCTTTTTGCGGACCGATTCGCATTAATACGACCTAGATTTATTGGACGAAACAGAAATGTGAAACCGCTGAATGCTTTTTTGTTTGCATGTTTAGTATTTTTATGCAATGCAATTGAGTTCTAATTCTATCCTCTTTGTAAAAAAGAATAGGAGAAGCCCTTGGTGACAGGCTCCTCCATAAAAAGAGACTATTGAATTATCATTATTATATAATAATAAGCACGCAAAATCAAGTGTTTGGTATTTACCAGGCGGCATTCTGCTCTGTTTCGCTAACCAGACTATACGCCCCTTCTTATTTTACAGTTTCCTTGCCCTCTATGCGTCGCAAAAAATTTCTCACAAGCTTAAGATACTCTTGGGGCTTTTCCAGGTGATGCTCGTGCGATGCGTCTTCTATGACCACCATTTCAGAACCAGGCAAGGCCTGCTGATAAATCGCGGTAGTCTTTGGAGTCGCCTCATCATAACGACCGCAAGTAAACAGAACAGGAACCTTAATTTCTTTTAACCGGTTTACTAATTCGGTATTTTTAAGACTTCCTGTCATGGTAAACTCACTCGGCCCGCACATACTCAGGTAAACAGGAACACCCATTTTCTCAATAGTTCGGTTCATGGCTTCAGGCCAAGGATTAAGGCGACAAACATGCTTACTATAAAACACGCGCATCGCCTCTTGATAAGCTGGTGAGTCAAACTCTTTCATCGCTTCAGCCTGCCGGACAACCGTCTGAATCTCTTCCGGCAACCCTGCAAGATAATTCTGTTGATCTGCAAGCCAACGGCTGGCGCTAAAAAAGGGGCCTGACAAAATCAAGCTGCATACATGCTGCGGCTTCTCACGCAACATGTATTCGCCTGCCAAAAGAGTTCCCCAAGATTGTCCCATAAGATGAATCTTAGTAAGCCCGAGCCCTTCCTGCACCTTGAGCAGCTCATCAATAAAGCGACCATTATTCCACAAAGCAAGGTCATCGGGCCGTTCCGAATTACCGCAGCCAAGCTGATCGTAAAAAATAACAGGCCGTTCATCCGCCAAGCCTTCTAACGGCTCCAAATAATCATGCGGCGCTCCGGGACCGCCATGCAGAGTTACCAGCGGAATACCTGGCCGGTCATTGCCTACAATGCGATACCATGCTTTTCCTCCAGGCACCGTAAGAAACCCTTCTTTTATGGAGCTCACAGCAAACCCTCCTCTTCGTATTTATTCTTCTTTCTCTTCCCTGTCCGCTTCTTCGCCTAACGCCCGGTCACGCAAAACGCGCTTCAAAATCTTGCCGGTCTGATTCTTCGGCAGCACATCCAGCACGACAAAGTCTTTGGGAACTTTATACGCCGCCAGAACTGCCTGCAAATAGTCGCGCAGCTCTTTTTTGTTAAAAACATATCCTTCCGCAAAAACAAGATACGCCCGGGCCGCCTGCCCGCGCAGTTCATCCGGCACGCCGATAACGGCAGCCTCTATAACACCGGGATACTTATATAATAATTCTTCAATCTCCCGCGGATAGATGTTTTCGCCGCTGACAATAATCATATCTTTGAGGCGATCAACAATGTAAATGTAGCCTTCCGCATCAAGATACGCCAAGTCGCCCGTGTGCAGCCAACCTTGGCGCAAGGCTCTCGCCGTCTCCTGCGGCAGATTATAGTACCCCAGCATGACATTAGGGCCTTGGACCAAGAGTTCCCCTACCGTCCCAGGCGGCACGATCCCTTTGCCGCCGTCTATTTTCACTGTCACCGCTGGAAGAGGCCGCCCGATGGAGCAGGGCTTTACTCGGCCTGGCGGGTTCAAGCTCACCACCGGCGAAGCCTCGGACAAGCCGTACCCTTCTAAAATTTCTTGGCCAAATTTTTCTTGAAACCGCTTGGCTATTTTTTCCGGCAACGGCGCGCCGCCGGATATGCAGGCGCGCAGGCTCGCCAAATCCGGCTCTTCTCCTGTGCGCAACAACACATTGTACATCGTAGGCACCGCATAAATGACCGTAACCTGGTACTCACGGATGGCCGCCAGCGTCTCTTTAGGCGCAAAAGCGTCTAAAATAGTAATCGCCGCGCCGCCCAACAAGGTCGTCAGCACAGAGCAGGTCCAGGCAAAGCAGTGATACATGGGCAGCACGCAAAGTACGCGGTCTTCCGGGACCATCGGCAGCACCTGCCGATAGGAATGCGCATTGCTAATTAGATTCCGATGGCTCAGCACCGCCCCTTTGGGTTTCCCCGTGGTACCCGAGGTATAAATAATGGCACAGGGCCGCTGCTCATTTTCCGGACTGCCCTCCAACACCGGCGCCGCCGGATCGTTCGCCAGCGCTACAATCTCTTTAAATTTCGAAAACACCAAGCGTGTTACAGGCAAATCCATATCCCGTTCCGTCACCAGGTGCTTTACCTGGGCATCTTGCAAAATATACGCTGCCTCTTGTTCCGTTAATTGAAAGTTAAGAGGCACTACGACCGCCCCTAAACTAACAATAGCCAGATAGCTGTACACAAATTCCACACAGTTTTTAGAAAAAAGGCCTACATTTTCTCCTTCCCGAACGCCCTGGGCGTAAAAAAAGTTGCGATAGGCTGCAACATTGCTTTGCAATTGCCTGTACGTAACCGCTTCATCGCGGGCCCCCAGAAAAGCAAAATCCTCTTGTTTTCCCTGAAATATCAAATGATGCACCAGCATGGCAATCACTCTCTTCTTCTTCAAACTTTACGTTCGTATCAAAATATGAGTATACCATACTTTGCAGCAACCGTCTCAGGACAGTTCTTTATTCAATTCCGCCTTGGAAGCTAATACATGCCGGCCATGGACCAGCACATACACGCCCCAGACGGCGATAACGAAAAAGCTCAGCAGCCAATACATGTGCCCTAAGCCAAAGGAAGAAACCAGCGTCCCCAAAAGATACGCCCCCGCAGCCAGGCCCAAGTCTAAAAAGGTAAAATACGTTGCCGTCACCACGCTGGCGCGTTCGGGCCGCGATTTTTGCACCGCAATAGTTTGTACTGTCGGCACATGAACGCCGTAGCCAGCGCCAATCAAGGCCGCCGCCCCCAACATGCCCACCATGGAAGGCATAGCGCCCAAAAGAATCATGCCTGCCGCTAAAAGTGCAAACGCCGGATACAATACTACATTAGGGCCATGTAAATCCATAATGCGCCCGGTGAAAACCCGCACCATGACAGCACAAAACGCCAGAACCACAAAAAACCAATCTGTCAGCTCCGCCAAACCTTGTTCTTTAGCATACACCGCCGCAAAGGTCAGCACGCCTGCATACGCGATCGACACAAGCAAAATCACGCTGCACACAGGGATAGCCTTCCATTCCAAAAGTTTCTTCGGTGAAAAAGTAAGCTCTTGTGCAAAGGCGACTTGTGTTTTCTCCCGAATCGGTAACAACAAGGCCCAACCGAGCAACGTTGAGAGACCGCAAAAAAGAAAAATCGCCTGAAAGCCAAAAAGAGCTTCTAATTTCAAACCCACAAAGGGTCCAATAGCGGAACCGGCCGTTACTACCGTAGTCAAGTATGCGATGCCCTCCCCTTTACGGCTGTCCGGCACAAAACGACTGCCCATGGACATAATGGCCGTATTGGCAATAGCAAAACAAGCTCCGCCAAAAAAGCGCACTGACAGCACCCACAGCGGCTGCGCCGCCACTAAAAACAACAGATGCGAGAGAAAGAAAAGAAAGGAGCTGCCCAGCAGCACCTTGCGATGTCCAAAGCGACTTTCCAAACCCGCCGTCTGCGTACGAAACAAGACCGACGCCAGTAAAAACAAGGCATTGCTTAAGCCGGCCATTTCCACGCTCTGCCCCAATTCTTCCAATACATACAAGGGCATAATCGGTAAATACAGCGAATATGGCACAAAAACAAACAACATCCCCAGAATTGTCAATATATAGCGTTTGGTCCACAATGATTCCGAATTACTCTTGCTCATGCGTTGCCACCTCATTTTCCTTCCATTGGTCCGCGTTCTGTTGCAAACGCTGCAGCGCCTGTAAAAGCGCCTGCAGCTCCTCAGCCGTAAAATCAGCCAGCACTGCCTGGCGATGCCTGCCTGTACATTCCATCCAGCAGGCATAGGCCTGTTTCGCCTTAGCCGCCAAGGCGACCTTGCGTTCCCGGCGGTCCAAGCCTTCTTTGCGCACCACAAGGCCTTTCGCTTCCAGCTTGGCGACGCTCTTGGAAATCGCCGCCGCCTCTAAATGCATATACTCAGCCAACGCTTTTTGCGTCAACTCGCCCCACTTGTCCAGCGACGTCAGCACCGCCCATTCCGAGGCGGAAATCCCATAAGGCGCCAACACTTGGTTGACGCCTTTGTCAATGCCGCGTACCGCTTGGTGCAACCCGTGAAAAATCCCGTGCAAATCCATCGACACCCTCCTGTTTTACGGTTTTAAAATACTTAACCGGTTAACTATTTTTTTGTTAGTGTATTCCTTTGTCTCCTCGCCTGTCAAGGAAATTGCCCTTTCTTTACCTAATTCAGCAAGAAATTACCAGAAAAACGGCTACGCAGTCTTAGGCAGAGAATGTCTTGAATGCAAAATAGGGCTCCTAATGGAGCCCCTTATAACAACATAACTTTTCGTATACCCTTTTTAAGTCGTTTAATGATTCTCCAGTTCCGCCTCGGCCAGACGATGCTGCATTGGAACTTTTTCTTTGTCCGCTTTCGGCTTATAGTCTAAAATATAAAAATTCTCCACAATAAAGCAGTACAACAAACAGCCCATCGCCAACAGCGCCGCACTGACAATAATTTCCCAGATCGACGGAAAATACAAGCTTTTCCCTTCCATGACCATTGCGGTAATCGCCGTATTCAGGCGGTTCATGATGACTCCTAGGCTGGTTAGTACGCCGTAAGTCAGAAGGCCGTTCTTTGTACGCCCCCAAAGGGTAAAAAGAATGCCCAAGGGCAAGCAAAGGCACAGCCCCATTTCGAAAAAGAAAAACCAGCTCTGCAAATTCCCCTGAAATACCAGCGGCCACAAACCACGCACCGTAAAATCATGCACCTTCAGCAAGAGGTACAAAAACATCATCACGCCGCCAATGTAAGCTAAGCCGCGCAAAACATGGAGCGGCACCGGATGACGAAACACGCGGCCGGACAAGATGGACTCCACGCATACCATCGCCGGGCCCACAAAAAAGGACGACAGCAAAAAATATGCAGGCAGCCATTCGGACCACCACAAAGGATACACCTTGTGTACGGCGATCAAGAAAAGCGCTCCTAATGACGATTGGTGCAGCGTGGGCAGCACGACGCCAATAATCATCAGCACAGGAATCATCCTTTTAAAATACAGATGCCATTTTCGGCCGATGCGTTCGGTAACCACTTCGCCAAATTCCAAAAACTGAATGGTTGTATAAATGGAAACGCACCAAAAAACTTCAAACAGCACCGACGCATGGCCCCAGGAAACAAAAGGACGCCAGAAATTAAACCATTGGCCGATATCCAAAAAGAGGCCAGCCATAACCAACAGATAGCCTAAAAGAGAAGTCAACATGGCCCCCCGGGCCACGGGATAGTAACGATCCTGATGCAAAATATGCACAATCAGCGCCGTCGAATAACCGCCTCCAGCCAAAGCAACGCCAGTGAGAACGTCAAAAGCGATCCAAAGCCCCCATGGCCATTCATCGCTTAGATTCGTCACCGCGCCCATACCGGTAACCAGCCGAAAGACAATGACAATAATTCCAAGCAGCGCCACCGCCGTCAGGAAGTACCGTGCAGGCGTTACTGTAAAATTCCAGCCAAACAAGTTAACTTTCATCTTCTTCGCCGCCTTCCTTGTCTTCGTCTTTCAGACGCCGCCGACGCCGCGTATACCAGGACATGCCTGCCAAAAAGCCGCCCCAGCCTACAGCCAGCCATGGAGTCTGCGACAAAAATCCCTGTGTATACGCAGGCAAGCTTTTTTCGCCCAACTTTTCCGGAAAACCAAGCTGCGCAAAAGGTACATCCGAAAGATATAGCCAAGAAGTACCGCCGATTTCCTTTTCGCCATATACCTGGGGCACATAAGAACCATTTTGCAAGCGACGATGCGCCTCAGCCAACAACTCTGAGCGCTCTCCATATAAGAGAGCCTGTGTCGGACAAGCGCCGGTACAAGCAGGCGCCTCTCCCGCAGCTAGCTTAGACGAACAAAACTGGCACTTAGCCACCAACGGAATTTGCTTGCCCCACTCATATTTGGGCACTTCAAAAGGACAGGCCACCATACAATACCGGCAGCCTACGCACAACTCCGGATGATAGATGACCGCGCCGCTCTCATCCCGCTGCAACGCTTTAGAAAAGCAGGCCGACACGCACGCCGGTTCCAGGCAATGCATACACTGCTTTTTCACATACCGCCGCTGACTCCCGTTTACCTGGCGTTTCTCCAAAATCGTCCAATTGCGCTCGTTTAGCTGCGCCTTGGAACCGCTGTGGGGAACCTGCTCGTCGTAAACCAGGCCGTTCCACAGCTTGCATGCCACAGTACAGGCTCCGCAGCCAATACAGCGCGTCACATCTACTAATACGCTTTTCGGCATCATATCCTCCTTTCCGGCTGCGCCTTAGCAGCAAATGCCTGATGTCGATCTTGAAACGAGGTATGCAGCAACGCTTCCGCTTTTTCGCCGCAGGGCTCGCCTAAAAATGTCTCATATACGTTCCGGGCCTCCCGGCTTTCATGACTGGAACGCAGATCCTGCCGATCCTGCGCCCGCATAGCGGCGATGCGCGCCTGTCGCCCTTCTTCGGTAGGCGGCAATTGGCTCAACGGCTGACCGCCGCCCCCAACACAGCCTCCGGGACAAGCCATCACCTCAATAAAGTCCCAGCTTCCTTGACCGCTTTGCAGCGCTTCCATCATGACCCGCGCTTGCCCCAGACCTTGCGCCGCAGCGAGACGGAGCGTCCTTCCATGCGGCAGAGCCAGCTTCGCTTCCCGCAGTCCTTTCAAATCCTCTCGCTGACGCCATTGCAGCGCTTCTGGAGGCAAATCTTCCCCTGCTCCCTGCCGCCAGAGGCTGCGCGCCACCGCTTCACTTACGCCGCCCCGAGCGCCAAAAATGCGGCCGCCGCCGCTGGCGACGCCAAAAGGCTCGTCAAATTCACGCGGCGCTAACGAGGGTACTGTTACACCTTGTCGCTGAAACAAAGCCGCCGCTTCCCGCACGGTCAGCACGGCGTCTACCGCCTGCAAGCCGGAGGCTTCTTTTTGGCGCAAGCATTCAAACTTTTTCGCAGTACAAGGCATTACCGCTACAGAAAAAATATCCTTGGGCCGCAAGCCATAGTTTTTTCCATACTCGGATTTCAGCAACGTTCCCAGTATTTGCTGCGGCGATTTAACGGTAGACAATCGAGGCAGCCATTGAGGGTAAAAATACTCGCAAAACTTCACCCATGCCGGACAGCAGGAGGTAAAATGAGGCAGCGCTCCTTTTTCCCAACGATGCAAAAACTCCGCCGCCTCTTCCCACACCGTCACATCGGCGGCAAAAGCCGTGTCAAACACAGCCGTCGCGCCGCCTTGCCGCCACGCCGCCACATGCTGCTGCGCCGTAATACTCCCCGGGGCAAGTCCAAAGGCTTCGCCAAGGGACACGCGCGTCGCCGGCGCCAATTGAATCACAGTTTGCCGGCTTTTATCCGCCAGCGCCTCTTGAACGCGCTTTGTATCATCCTTTTCCCGGATAGCGCCAGTCGGACAGTAAAGGGCGCACTGCCCGCAATGCACGCAAATAGCCGCATCACGCACAGGCAGATCGTATTGACCATATACAGTCTGCACATCCCGGCAGACCTGCAGACATTGGCCGCAAAGAATGCATTTGCGATCATCACGGCACAAGGCCGGATCTTCTTCTTCCAGTGACACACGGCCCCGCAAGGCAGCCAAAGCGGTCGCTGGCTGCCGATACTGCGTCGGCAGCCACCCCCGTCCGCTTACTGCTTCATGACCGCAGCCGGCGCTTCCTAGCGCTCCTGCCGTTACCCCCAGACCACAGAGGCGTAAAAAATTTCGTCTTGAAAATGAAGTGCTATTCTTTGCGCCCATTTTTCTGCCGCTCCCTTGCACAAATTATAGAATGTTTTATATTGTCCGTATTATACTACTTTTAAAACCATTATTCAACTTTATAAAGTGAAAACAATCCCATTGTATACACTTGCATGCAAAGAATACTGTATTATGTCTGCAAAACGATATAAAAAAGAAAGAACTGCCTTTGTTTAGCCAAAGACAATTCTTTCCATACCCTTAGACTTTCCTATGCTTTTATGCTACTCGCTTAGGAATTACTTCCGTTTTGCTTACAGTCCTCTTTTTGCCGGCACTTAGAACAAGAGCCACCGCAAGGCGTCACCAACAGCGTCCGGCAACGAGGACAGCGCAGCCCGGCCTGAGCCGTAAGAGGAAAAGCGCAAGTTGGACATTGCTTCATATAATCAGCCTCCATTCTTAGAGCAGCACCGCAGCAACCAACCCGCCCACTGCAAAGGCCGCCACCCACGAACCCAGCCAAATAACCGTTCCTTCCACGCGACCGCGTTCTTTAAACATCACCAGTACCGAAGCAATACAAGGCACAAACAAAGTAATCGTCACCAAAGAAACCAGCATTTGCTCCGGCGAAATCGCCATATCCGTCAGCCCGGCAGCGCCAAAATCACGCCGGATCATACCCATAATAAAAATGGTTGCTGATTCTCGGGGCAGCTTGAGCATGCCTACCGTTACAGGGGTCAGCACATCTTGAATGGTCTCCAAAAGGCCAGTCACCTGCAGCGTCGTAATAATCAGCGCCCCCAGCGCAAACAAGGGAGCCGCTTCCTTTAAAAATGCATACGACTTGGTAGCCATCTTTTTTAAGACATTTTCTAAGCGCGGCAGACGAAGAGGCGGCAAATCAATAAGAAGATCGCTGGTTTCTCCTGGCAATACCCGGCTAAGCACCCGCCCGGTCACGCCCAGTACCAGCACCAAAATCCCCACGTACAAGGTCGTATAGTAAGCGCCAATGCCGGACAAGAGCCCCACAATAACGCCCAGCTGCGCCGAACAAGGAATGGCCAGCCCTAAAAGCGCCGTCGCGATGGTCCGTTCCCGTTCCGAGCCCAGCAGCCTTGTCGTAATGGTAGCCATCGTAATACAGCCAAAACCAAGGATCATAGGAATAATTGCCCGCCCGTTAAGACCAATCAAGTTCATCATCCGGTCCACTAAGGTAGCCAAGCGCGGCAAATAACCCGAATCCTCCATAATGGAAAGTATGAAATAAAAAGCCACAACCAGAGGCAGCAAAAGACCCAGTACATAGGTAACGGTCATCGTCATAAGTCCGAATTCGCCAATCAAAAAGGCTCCTAGCACCGATTCTTCAGACACATATCGTCCAACCAGGCCTCGCATCATCGGCTCATAGTACCCCTGCATCAAGGTCTCTTCCGTAAAGCCAACCACATCTTGGGCCACGAAAACGCCGATAAAATAGAACATCAAAGAAACAGCCAACAGAAAAAACGGCACCCCTGTCGCCGGTCGCAGCATCCAACGCCCCAAACGCGTGGCAAAATCTACGCCTTGCTGCGTCTCGCTCAAAACATGGCAAACCAAATCGTTCACGCGCTCACGACGGTCACTATAGATAGCCTCGCGGCGGTCGCCAGGCGCAATGCCATGCCGCTCCGCTACATGAGGATCTCCTTCGAGCACCAAAAGAGCCTCCGCTTGACTGCCAATGCGATTTAAGGCCTCTTTCAATTCTCGTTGCAGCGTCGCTGGCACACTTCCCACCCTAGCCTCGTCCAGACGTCCTCGTACCTGTTCTAGGCCCTGTCCCTTGACGGCCACCGTAGAAACGACGGGAACTCCCAGCAGATGCTCCAACAAGTGCGCATCCACTTGAATGCCCTTTTGCGCGGCGTCATCCACCATATTCAGGGCTACCAGCACGGGAATGCCTGTATCAATCACCTGCAGCGTCAAAAACAAGTCCCGCTCCAAATGAACCGCATCCACCACATTAACAATTAAATCAGCCGAAAGAATGACATCTCTAGCCACGCGCTCTTCATCATTAAAAGAAGAAATTCCATATACGCCGGGAGTGTCAATTACAACGTCTTCTCCCAGTTTGCCATAGGAAATATCCACCGTCGTACCGGGAAAATTGGACACATCCACATACAAACCGGTCAAATAATTAAAGAATACGGATTTACCCACATTCGGGTTGCCCACTAAAACAATCTTCCTGGCTCCTGACGGCACCACGCCCTCTAACGAAGGGTGTCCCAGCCCACAATGCTTTTGTCCTGAGAGGTTATTTTTCTTTTCGTGGCAGCAGCTCTTGTTATGACAAGACATGTCGGCTGTCTCCTTTTCTAGTTACGCTAAAGCAATTTTAATGTTTTCCGCCAAACGGCGGCCAATGGCAATTTCTTGTTTTCCTTTGGCGAGCACAATAGGTCCTGCCATAATTTTTTCCGCACATTCCACCTCGGCGCCAATAGAAATACCAAAGCGGATGGCTTGCGCTCGTATTTCTTCTTGCGGGATGGCTAAAATTCGTATTTTCTGTCCGCGCTGTACTTGATCTAAGGTCATAGTACTCCTCCATGATCTCGATTATCATTATCACGTCAATACTCAAAAAAAGACAAACAGGCTTTGGCCCAGTTTGCAAAACCATTGAAATTAATTATCATTAATTCCTACTTGTATTATACGAAATAACCCCAAACCCTGTCAATGAAAATAATACTCATTACGCAGCCACCAAGTGCAAAACACAAACAAGCTAAACGCCAGCCAAAGCCGCCTCTTCTGCGGCACTCCCGGCTGCTGCAGCCATTTCAGCGGCTGCAATACGCCGCTATAAATAAGCCCTCCAACAGCTAACCAAGACTGCAGTGAAAATGAAGCATTTATAAGAAGCCAAAGTTGGCTGCCCGTTAAGACAGATGTCGCCAAAACGCCCACCGCTAAAACATTCAGTACGCCCAAATGCATTTCTTCTTGCCACTGCGCGGACAACGCTGTATACAAGAGCGCCCCGCCGCCAAGGGCGCTGCCAAAAAAGCTCAGCCAGATTACCGCAGCAGCGGGAGCTCCAGGCAACGACGCCAGCGCTGCAGCGTGACCTCCCAGCAAAAGCCCCCCTAAAAGCCCCCCTAGCAAGGCCAGCCACCAAGCCATACCCGGCAGCCGCTTCCCAACAAGGCTCGCCAAAAAATAGCAGCCTATCCAAAGACTTTCTTCAGCCGTCGGCCCCGCTTCCCATATAGAATAAACAGCCAGCTCAACGGCAACGCCGCAACCAGCTAAAAAAAGCATAAGCGGCCGAACTAGCCGCGGCTGCTGCCGCCATCGCCCCCACAACGCCCAAGATAAGCCTACCAGCACTTGCCAGGACAACCCAACACTCCAAGCCATGACTTTCCTCCAAAATTCGCACAGTTTCAAGGTTCCACGCGACATTTATTCGCAATTTTGATAAAATAACAGTATACTTGATTATATCATACTAAAAAAGAGTCCCACTCTAAAGGAGGATGCCGTGCATGCACCCCTATCAAGCCAAGATCTGTGATATATCCAGTCTCCAAGCAGGTATGCGACTAGCTTCGCCGGTCTATGACTTCAACGGGAAAATGCTGCTCAGCCAGGGAGTGGTTTTATCGGCCAAGCACATTTCCCTCTTGCAAAACTTGCTTATCATGCAAGTTACTATTTGGGAAGACCGTTCGCCAAATCTGCCGGAAGAAAGCACAGCGAACGAGCCGGAGTTTCCTTATATAGAAGAAGCGTTTGCAGAACCAGAACCGGTTTTAGACTTGTCTCCAAGAAAAGAACCCATTACATCGTCGGCTCCTTTTCAAATGCTTTGGGATGCTTTTTGGAGTCAATCTCCTCAAAGCGAATTAAGCATGCATTATCGTCGTTTGCTTGAGGAAACAAAACATATTTTCTCTTCAGCCCGTTTACACAGCCGCTTGGAGAAAGAGCTTCTTAATACCTTGGCCGGCGATATCCTTGTTTTAACCGCTTCCCCTGTGCAGGTGCTGCGCTGTTTGCATTTGCACCCGCGGAATTCTCCCTATATATTCCATCACACCTTGCATGTCGCTCTTCTTTCCGCCCTAATCGGCAAGCAATGCGATTTTTCCGAAGAACGGCTGCAGGCGCTGACGCTGTCGGCGCTGCTGCACGACGTAGGAAAGCTACGCATTTCTTTGGAAGTGCTGGGTAAGCAACAGCCCTTGTCGGAAGATGAGAAGGAAAAAGTTCGTTTGCATTCCCTTCTAGGCTTTCGGTTTCTTCAAAAGCAAAAAGAATACGACTTGCCTGTTCTCATGGGCGTTCTGCAGCATCATGAGCGCTTAGACGGCAGCGGCTACCCCCTGCATACCAAGAGCGATAAAACGCATGTTTTTGCCAAAATCATCGCCATAGCCGACGTATACGACGCCATGACTTCGCAAAAAAGCTACGGCACCCAGCATAGTGCGGTTGTAGCCTTAGATGAAATCCAAAGCTCGATTCTCTCGGGCCAGCTAGATACGCACTGCGGACAAGCTTTCCTGAAGCTTATGCAAAATCATCTTGCCGGAGAATGGCTGGAGCTGACTGATGGCCGTTTCGCACAGCTTCTTTTTTGGGAATTAACCGGCACACACTCGCTGGTTGTACAAACCCCGGAAAAAGAAGTCTTGGATCTACAGGGAAACCATCTAGTCCGCCCCTTACGCTTTATCCCGCCTCTCTATTTTACTGACGGCAACACCCACTAGGCAGCCCACGCTGCGACGAGGAACGAACAATGGATATATTTGTAGCCAGACAACCAATTTTCAATACCCAATCCCAAGTAGTCGCTTATGAACTGCTTTTTCGCAACAGTGAGCTCAACCAAGCTGAATATGTCGACGATAATCAAGCGACCAAAGAAGTTTTGGTGAATGTCTTCCTGCAAATGGGCATTGATACCATTACCGAAGGTAAAAAAGCCTTCGTTAATTTTAGCGCGTCCTTGCTTCAGCAGCAAGTTCCGCAGCTTTTGCCGCCAGATGTACTGGCCGTTGAAATTCTGGAAACAGTCTCCCCCACGCAAGAGGTTATCGACGCCTGCGTGCAATTAAAAAAAGACGGCTATTGGCTGGTGCTTGATGATTTCATCCCGTCACCGGAGTGGCTGCCGTTGGCCAGCATGGCCGACATTATCAAAGTAGATTTTCGCGATGCTAAAAGTTTGCAAACTAAAAGCTTTCTCTACCGCCATGGCATCTATCATCCGCGTTTCTTAGCGGAAAAGATAGAAACCAAAGACGAGTTCTTGCAGGCCCGCGCCCAAGGTTATACTTATTTTCAAGGTTACTTTTTCAGCAAACCCACCGTACTTTCTCAAAAAGAAATTCCCATTGTCAGCGCCCACCACCTATATCTTTCCCGCGAGCTTCACGCCCGTATTGTCAATGTTCATCGCTTCGAAGCCATTGTCAAACGAGATATGGCCTTATCCTACCAACTGTTAAAATACGCTAATTCCGCTTTTTTCGGTTTTCACTCGCCGGTTCACTCTATCCGCCATGCGGCGGCTCTGTTAGGGCAAAGGGAACTATCCAAGTGGATTGCCTTAGTAACCTTGCGCAGTCTCAGCAGCGAGCAGCCTCCGGAGCTCCTGCATCTCGCCGTTATCCGCGGCCGGCATTGCGAACTCTTAGCCGAACATCTTTCAACCTCTATGCCTCCTGATTATTTCTTCTTTACCGGCTTATTTTCACTTTTAGATGCATTTTTAGGACGACCGCTCAAAGATATTCTTTCCTATCTCCCCATTCCAGACGATGTCTGCCAAGCTTTGCTAGGCCACCCCAACACACTGCGCCAGCTGCTGGATCTGGTTATTGCTTACGAAAAAGGCGACTGGCCGCAAGTATTGCAGCACAGCCGACAGCTCCAGCTGCCTTCGAGCCAGCTGGCCCCAAAATACTTGTCAGCAATCTCTTGGGAAAAAGACTTTTTCAGAGAATAAAAAAAGCTCCGCGCCTGCGGAGCTTTTTTGCGTTTAAGGCTGAATCACATCTACGCCCATAAAGGCGCGCAGTACTTTTGGTACCAATACCGAACCGTCAGCCTGCTGATAGTTTTCCAAAATGGCCGCTACAGTCCGGCCAATGGCCAGGCCGGAGCCATTCAATGTATGCACATACTCCGGTTTAGACTTCGCGTCCCGACGGAATTTAATGTCCGCCCGGCGCGCCTGGAAATCCTCAAAGTTAGAGCACGAGGAAATCTCCCGGTAGGTGTTAAAGCTAGGCAGCCACACTTCCAAATCATAGGTCTTGGCCGAAGAAAAGCCGATGTCGCCGCTGCAAAGAGTAATCACCCGATACGGCAATTCCAACAGCTGCAAAATACGTTCGGCATTGCCCACCAGTTTTTCCAGTTCGTCATAAGAGTTTTCCGGCAGGCAGAATTTAACCATTTCCACCTTGTTAAACTGATGCTGCCGGATAATGCCCCGGGTATCCCTGCCAGCCGAACCAGCTTCCGCGCGGAAACAAGCGCTGTAGGCGGTGTAATACCTAGGCAGATCCTTGGCGTCCAAAATTTCGCCGCGATGCAAGTTCGTAATCGGCACTTCTGCTGTCGGAATCAGATAGTAGTCCAAGCCTTCCAGCTTAAACATGTCTTCAGCAAATTTCGGCAACTGTCCAGTACCGGTCATGCTTTCCTTGTTCGCAATAAAGGGCGGGAAAAATTCGGTATAACCGTGTTCGCGGGTATGCACGTCCAACATGAAATTAATCAAAGCCCGCTCTAGGCGCGCTCCCAAGCCCCGGTAAAACGTAAAGCGAGCTCCGGTCACTTTGGCGCCACGCTCAAAATCAAGAATTCCCAGGTCTTCGCCTAAATCCCAGTGGGCTTTCGGTTCAAAGGCAAAAGACGGCACTTCGCCTACACGGCGTACTTCCGGATTGTCCGCTTCATCCCGGCCCACCGGCACGGAAGCATGGGGCAAATTAGGAATACTGAGCAGAATCTCCTTCAGCTCCGTTTCCACCTGGCGCACCGTCTCGTCGAGTTCGGAGATTTTTTCTCCAACGCTGCGCATTTCCAAAATCAAAGCCTCGGCGTCCTCTTTGGCTTTTTTCAGTCGGCTAATCTCTTGGGAGACCGTATTGCGCCGGCTTTTCAGCGCTTCCACTTCCGTCAAGACTTCCCGGCGTTTTTTCTCCAAGGCCAGAAAATCATCAAGCGTTAAGGCGCTGCCTCTTTTCTGCAATCCTGCCAGCACCGCTTCGGGATTTTCCCGCACAAATTTCATATCCAACATGACAGCTGAACCTCCTGACAGCAAAATGACACCCCCGCCTGAGAGTGCCGAAACGCATCCTTCCTCAGCGGAAGTGGCTATTTTTGCTTGCTATGTACTTTCCCATTTTACAATAATGTTCTTTCCTTTGTAAAGGAAAACCAGGTATATGGTCGAAGTTAAGAAAGAATAACACTTTTACTACGAGGTGATTCCATGTCTTTTCCCAGCCACGAGAATTTAGAAGAGGCTTTGCTGCAATGCAGCGCCTGCCCTCTCTGCAAGGATGCCATCGGCCCTACTTCCTGCAACGGCAGCGTTACCAGCCCGCTGGCTATTGTCGGCGAAGGCCCCGGCGGCGTCGAGGACGAGTACGGCGTACCCTTGGTAGGCCCTTCAGGCAAACTCTTAGATAAGGCTCTCTGGAGCGTAGGCGTCACACGCAATTGCGTCTACACCACCAATGTCCTAAAATGCCGTCCTAAAGGCAATCGCACCCCGACGGTTGAAGAAGGCGCTTTTTGCGCCAGCCGCTGGTTAGACGAAGAGCTCAGCCTGGTACAGCCAAAAGTGATTATCGCCTTAGGCAGCGTAGCCTTAAAATATCTAAAAGATCCCCATGGGCGCATTACCAAAGACCGCGGCCAGTGGTTCGAAACCAAATACGGTATTCCGGCCATTGCCACCTACCATCCGGCCTACTTGCTGCGCCTGACCGGCCCAGCTTTAGTTAAGGCGAAATGGGAAGTCTTTTACGACCTGCAAGCGGCGGTAACTAAATGCAAGGAACAAGCGCCCGATTGGGTATCTAAAAGCGACGAGCCCACTGATTTGCTCTCCTTATACGAGGAACGGAGACAAGAGCGGCGAGGGACAAGGAACAAAATTTGAACAAGAGAAAAGAAGTAAAGCGTAACAAGAAACCGGCATCACGATTTTGTGACGCCGGTTTCTTATTTCCAAAATCCATGCTAGCGGATTCGGAGGCTTTGTGAAAATCGACAAGTCATTCTATCAAGGTTTGATGGTTTCACGGTAAACCTGTTTGCCGTCTTTCATTTCAATGATAACGGCGCTCTTCACGGCGTCATGCTTTTCATTCAAAGTCAGGTCGCCAGTAACAGCAGGGAAGTTTTTCGTAGCCGCCAGGGCTTCGCGAATTTTCTGCGGTTCTGCACTGCCGGCGCGCTTGATGGCGTCAACCAAAGCATAAGCGGCGTCATAACCAAGAACCGCCATGGCATCCGGCAATTGGCCGTATTCTTTCTGGTACGCTTCTACGAAAGCGCGAGATTTGGGGCTCTTATCTTCTACCGAGTAGTGATTGGTGAAGTACGTATTATTTAGAGCAGCCCCGCCGCCGATTTCAGCCAGCTTGGGAGAATCCCAGCCGTCCCCGCCGACAAAGGAAGCCGTGATACCTAGTTCACGAGCCTGCTTCACGATTTTGCCTACTTCTTCATAGTAGCCAGGCAAGTAGATGACATCAGGATTAGCCGCTTTGATGTTGGTCAGGATGGTTTTGAAGTCCTGATCTTTCTGCAAGTACGCTTCTTCAGCCACTACCGTGCCGCCGCCGGCGGTATAAGCCGGTTTGAAGACCGCTACCAGGCCTTTGCTGTAATCGCTGGAGTTATCAACCATGATCGCCGCTTTTTTGGCTTTCAAGGTGTTAAGAACAAAGTTGGCGCCTACCGTCCCTTGGAAGGGATCGATGAAGCAAACGCGGAAGGTGTAATCTTTGGCTTTACCGGACGCTTCATTAATAGTTACCTTGGGATTGGTCGTTGCTGCTGCTACGAAAGGAATTTTGTTGGCTTCCGCCACGCTGGAAGCGGCAATGCCGTTGGAGCTGGTAGTGAAGCCCGTTACGGCCACAACCTTATCTTGGCTGATAACTTTGGTCATCGCGTTGGAGGATTCTGAAGGCTCTCCTTTATTGTCGGCGACAACCAGCTGAATCTGCTTGCCCAGCACCCCGCCATTCGCGTTGATTTCCTTAAAAGCCAGCTTTGCGCCGTTAGCCGCCGCCGTCCCGAAGGAAGCCGTATTGCCTGTCAGCTCGTATACCACGCCGATTTTAATGTCTTTGCTGGAAGAGCCTCCACAGCCGGCAATCAATCCAGTAGTCAGCGCCAACGCACTTAGGAGGGCTGCCATCTTTTTCATTTTTCCCATTTTCATCATACGCTTCTCTCCCTTTCACCTACGTTCTTGTTTCAAGACCACTCGTCACTGCCTGCCATTCCTCCTCTCACCACGTCTTCTTGCATTACATTGCGCTTCTCATTCCATGCCGCTTAGGGCATCTGCAAAAAAAGAAAGGCTTCTGGAAAAAACAGCATGCTGTTCTTTCCAGAAGCCTCGTTGCCTCATACATTTATCTGGAATACATCTTTAATTTGATCTTCATTATACTTGTCTGCGATTCATTTTACAAGCATTTTTTTCTAAATATGGTTATTTCTTGCTTACCATTACAGTCTTTCGCAAATGGATTTTGCCTGCATGAACAACAGCAGATAGTCAGCGCCGCCCGCTTTGGAGTCGGTACCGGACATGTTGAAGCCGCCAAAAGGCTGTACGCCGACCAAAGCGCCGGTGCACTTACGATTCAGATAGAGATTCCCTACATGGAAATCTCGCCGAGCTTGCTCTAATTTGGCGCGGTTCTGGGAAAACACAGCGCCAGTCAAACCATACTCCGTGTCATTGGCAATCGCCAGGGCATGATCATAGTCTTCGGCTTTAATCACCGCCAACACCGGCCCAAAAATTTCTTCCTGCGCAACGCGAGCATGGGCGTCCACATCGGCAATGACGGTCGGTTCGATAAAATAACCTGCCGCATCGCCGGCTTTGCCGCCAACGACAATCTTGCCTTCGCTTTGGCCGATCTCAATATATTCCAGGATTTTCTTATAGGCGTTTTCGTCCACCACAGGCCCCATGTTCATCGCCGGATCCGCAGCGCAGCCTACTTTCAAAGTCTTAGTTTTAGCCACTACTTTAGCCAGCACTTCGTCGTAAACGTCAGCCACGATAATGGCCCGCGAGCAAGCGGAGCATTTTTGTCCCTGGAACCCAAAGGCCGAGGCGACAATACCTGCCGCCGCTTCTTCCAGATTGGCTTCACTATCGACAACAATGGCGTCCTTGCCGCCCATTTCCGCGATCACTCGTTTAATCCATTTCTGTCCGGGCGCTACATCGGCGGCCAGCTTATTAATGCTCAGGCCCACTTCCTTGGAGCCGGTAAAGTTAATGAACCGCACTAAAGGATGCGTCGTCAAGTAGTCGCCAATGGTGCCGCCGCTGCCGGGAAGATAGTTGATAACCCCCGCCGGGAATCCTGCTTCCGCCCAAACTTCCATCAGTTTGGCAGCCACTACCGGCGTAGCGCTGGCCGGCTTAACGATAACCGTATTGCCTGCTACCGTCGCCGCAGCGGTCATGCCCGCCAAAATAGCCAAGGGGAAATTCCAGGGCGGAATAACCACGCCGACGCCCAAGGGAATATATACACATTCATTGGTTTCTCCCGGATACGGATACACGGACATGCCTTCGGCATACTGCAGCATCTGGCGTGCATAATACTCCATGAAGTCAATGGCTTCCGCCGTATCGGCATCGGCTTCCGGCCAGGTTTTACCGGCTTCTTCCGTCAGCCAAGCGGAAAACTCGAACTTACGGCGCCGTAAAATAGCTGCCGCCTTGAACAAAAGAGACGCCCGCACCTGCGGCGCTACTTGTTTCCAGCTTTCAAAAGTCCGCGCCGCTACTTGCACGGCTTTTTCCGCCAAGTCCGTGTTCGCCCGGGCCACCGTTCCCACTACCTCGCTGGTTAACGAAGGATTCAACGAGGTAATACGAGCTTCTGTATTAACTTCTTCGCCGTCGATAATCAACGGATAATAGGCGCCTTTTTCCGCAGCGACTTTGGCCAAAGCCGCCTCCATTTGCTGTCGATTTCCTTCTTGGCTAAAATCGGTAAATGCTTCATTTTTGTATTCAATCATCTTCTAAACCCCTTTTCAATTTATAGTTGTGCTTTATACCACAGAGGGCTCGACAAACAATTCGCCTTCTTCAAAGCGTTCCGCCCGGAACACGTCTACCGGCAGGGTCGTCTGCCGCCCCAGCACCAGCTGCGCCATTAATTCGCCAGTGATCGGAGAAATCATAAAACCATGACCGCTGAAACCGGCGGCCGTAAAGAAACGCGGCTGACAGGGAGCGCTGCCTAAAATAGGCGTCCGATCCGGACACATATCGTACACGCCCGCCCATTGGCGCACCACCTTCAAGCCGGCTAACGGCGGCAGCAGCTTGGTGACGCGCTGCGCCATAGCCTCTAAGAAATGCCAGCTAGAGGTCATATTCAAGCTTTCCGGCTCATCCGGATGACCGATGCCCATAATGAAGCTGCCATGAGGACTTTGCTGGCAATACAGGTTGTGATAAAAGCTCATCACCATGGGTTCCATGACGGCTTCCACCGGCTCGGTTACCAAAATTTCGTGCCGTTCCGGGAAAATAGGCAGTTCCACTCCAGCCATTCTTCCCACCCATTTAGCATGCCCCCCAGCGGCATTGACAACGGTATCGGTCAAAATATCGCCCTGCGCCGTGCGCACAGCCACAATTTTAGATCCTTCGGTAACAATGTCCGTCACTTCGCAAAAGGTGCGAATCTCTACGCCCTGCTTGCGCGCCGCCGCCGCATAGGCTTCGGTAACGCGAAACGGGTTGCAGTGACCGTCTTCGGCGCAGAAAGTCGCCCCCAGCATGCCTTCGGTATTCAACATCGGCACGATTTCTTTCGCTTCTTCCGGCGTCACCCAAGAGGCTTCAATACCCAGTTGTTTTTGCAGCTGCAGGTTTTTTCGGAACTGATCTTCCATTTTCTTCGTATACGCCAGCAGCAAATAGCCGCCTTGCTCAAACTCAATATCGACATCCACTCCCAAATACTCCGGCAGGTGAGAAAACATCCTGACGCTTTCCCGAGACAAAAGGCAGTTGGTTTCGGTCCCCCACTGCATGCGCACGCCGGCGCCGCAACGACCCGTAGCGCCGCTGGCGAGATATCCTTTTTCAAGAAGAACTACTTTACCAGCGCCCAGGCGGGCCAAATTATAGGCAATCGAGCAGCCTACAACACCGCCTCCGATGACTACCACATCTGCTTTACTTTTCATCCTCAGTCCCTCCTGCCAGCACACCCAGAGAAATCGGCGCTGTCGGCGGCCGGAAGGTGGGCAGTGCAACTTCTTCTACTTTCCGGCCTGTTGCCGTAGCGATTTCCTGCGCAATCAAAGGCATGCACGTCCGGCCCTGACAGGGTCCCATGCCGCAGCGGCAAGCACGCTTCACTTCCTCTAACGAATGATCTCCCTTGGCAATGCGCTCGCGAATCTCTCCTAAGGAAATGTCCTCGCAACGACAAATGATTGTCTCGTCTTTCATGCTTTTGCCTCCTTCCGGCGAACAAAACGAACTTCGTCCACCTGTTCTTTCGGCACAGCTAGCCAAAGTACGTGGGTCTTATTAGCGCTGCGCTGCGCGCGAAGCACTTTTACGTCAACGATCGGTTTCCCCTCGCGATTGCAGCCGGCCAGAATCTCACCCTCCTGAGGCAATGGCGAAAATTCGTAAGGCAGTTTTAATAACGCTTCTGTTTCAGTATATTGATAATCGGTTACAACAATAGCCAGCCCAGGGCAATGGGTTAAACAGATACCGCAGCCATTGCATTTTTCTGCGTCCAATTTGGGCCGCTCATGAATGGGATCCACGGTGATAGCGCCTCGCAGGCACGCATCGGCACAGGGGTTGCAGGGAATTTCCTGGTAGCATTCAATGATAGCTACAGCGCCTTCTTTTTTTCTTGCTTCACAAGGAAGCACTGCTGCAATCTGCTCCTTGTCCGGAATGCCGGTTTTCGACAGCATTTACATCGCCTCCTCAAAGGTTACTTTGCATAAGCCCTTGCAAACCTTGGCGCTTGTCGGCCCGGAACGCAAGGCGGCCAATTGCCCTTTCGCCTGCTGATACTGCTGTTGAAAGTCCGGCAAATGCATGCCCAGCGAGAACGCCGCATACAACCCGGCAATTTTACCTTCGACCATGGCGGCGGAAGCTTCTTCCACCCCCGCCACATCACCGGCTACAAAAATTTCTTTTTTTGACGTCATCAGATTCGCATCGCGCCACGGCACATAGCCGCCTAATTCTTTCACAAAAGTCATATCGCAGCCCGCCTGCCACAGAAGCTCCGTCAACGGCGACAACCCCACAGACAAGCATAAACCGTCCGCCTCTATCGTCTGCTCGCTTCCCGGCACTACTTGCCATTTTTCATCTACCTTGCCGATAGTCACCGCTTCGAGGCTTTCTTTACCATGCGCCGCCACGATCGTGTGAGAAGTGTAAATGGGAACGCCGCAGCGTCGGACTTTCGACGCATGCACCCAATAACTGCCGATAACCGGAGCGCCTTCGACAATGGCCGCTACCTCTACGCCCGCTTGCAGAAGCTGATAGGCTACGATGACGCCAATATTGCCAGCCCCAAGCATAACGATTCGTTTTCCAGGCAGCACGCCATGCACATTCATCAACGTCTGTACGGCTCCAGCTCCGTAGATACCAGGCAAATCCGAATTTGGGAAAGGCAGTGTCTTTTCCGCTGCTCCGGTTGCTACGATCAAGCGTTTCGCTTTAATTTTGTGAAAAACGCCCTTATATTCAGCCGTTACAATGCCGTCTTCCTGATAAATCCCCAACGCCGTACCGCCGCACCACACTTCAATACCAGGATTCTCCCCTACTTCCGCCAAGAGACGCTCCGCAATAGCTACGCCTCGTTCCCCGGCAAACTCTTCTTTAGAACCGAAAAATTTGTGCGTCTGCTTAATCAGTTGTCCGCCTAAATGATTGGAACGCTCCAAAAGCAGCACTTGTGCGCCTGCTTGGGCCGCTTCCTTGGCGGCGACCAATCCAGCCGGGCCAGCGCCAATAATCAAAATATCACATGTCTTTATCATTTCAAGTACCCGTTCCCTTTCTGGGTTTCTACCTGCATGCCAGCCTGTAAAGGCTCCACGCAAACCCGAACATTGGGTACGCCGTCAACCGTCATCAAACAGGACGAACAATTTCCTATCGCGCAAAACAAGCCGCGCGGCCGATTATGGCGGTGGCTGTGACGCAAAGCCCGTACGCCTGCCGCATGCAAGGCGGCGGCAATGGGTTCTCCGGCCCGCCCGCTCAAGGTTTGACCGTCAAAAGAAAATTCAACCAGTCCCTCTTGGGGGAACTCTAAAATCGGATGTTCTGTAATTCTCATGCTTCCCAACACCTCCTGCCCTCTATATAGCAAGGTCTGTGCCAACATAGCAGGATGTTTCATCCCGCCAGGTTTTTCAAGGGTTAAACACAAAAAGACGCTCTGTTGCCAGACGCGTCTTTGCGTACATTCCGTCTACTTTTCGACGTTTTTGTCGGGTCGCCGTCAATCTAGTTCTAACTGACGCAGCTTATAATAAAGAGTCGTCCTGGGAATGCCAAGCTTCTTGGCAGCAGCCGCCTTATTGTAATGGTTTTCTTTCAGCACACGG
Source organism: Negativicutes bacterium (assembly GCA_009929485.1). Lineage (GTDB taxonomy): Bacteria > Bacillota > Negativicutes > Anaeromusales > Anaeromusaceae > Anaeromusa. The sequence continues at coordinate 25,801 of SAAJ01000022.1, read as the reverse complement.
CGGATGACTTCTTTTTCCCACTGATTCGAAGCGTCAGCCAAGTTGAAATTCCCCTTCACAAGCATGGGCGGCAAGGGGCGGTGCTGCATCCATTCTTGCGGCAAATGACGGCTTTCCAGCACATCTCCTTCCGCCAGAACTACAATGCGCTCTAAAACATTAAACAATTCCCTTACATTTCCAGGCCAAGGATACTCTAAAAGCATGGCCATCGCATCCGGGTCCACCTTAGTAATCAGCTTGCCATATACCGCCCCAAAGTGCTGCAGCCCTTTATGCACCAATTCCGGAATGTCATCGCGGCGATCCCGCAGCGGCGGCAGCCACAAAGTGACGACATTTAGACGGTAGTATAAATCCTCGCGGAATTCCTTGCGTTCCACCATTTCCTCCAAATTCCGATGGGTCGCCGCCACAATACGCACGTCCACTCGCACCGCTTTAGAACCGCCTACACGATAAAAGCTCTTCTCTTGCAAGGCCCGCAGCAGCTTAACCTGCGCTTCTCTTGGCATATCGCCGATTTCATCCAAAAACAAAGTTCCCTCATGAGCTTCTTCGAGCAAACCCGCCTTGCCTTTGCGATCCGCTCCGGTAAAGGCGCCTCCTTGATAGCCAAAAAGTTCGCTCTCAAAAAGGCCTTCTGGAATAGCGCCGCAATTGATGGCCACAAAAGCGCCCGTACGGCCGCTTGCCTGATGCAATGCCCGCGCAAAGAGCTCTTTGCCGCAACCGCTTTCCCCTCGAATCAGCACTGGCGCCGGCGAGGCGGCTACGCGCCGTCCCATGGCTATAGCTTCCTGGATACCTTGACTATGCCCGTAAATAGAAGCAAAGGAATCCACCGCCCGCCCTTCTATGCGCTGCTGCAGGGCCACCATTTCTTCACTGGTGCGAAAGAGTTTTTCATTTAGCTGGACTACCTCGGTAATATCCCGTTCGGCGCAAACGCCGCCGACATTGCGCTCCGCCAAATGCACCGGCATAGCGTTAATAAGCACATGCTTGTCCGGGCAGGGAGTATGATAGCGACCGCGGACTTCTTTGCGCTCCTGCACAACCTGAGTTAACAGCAGATTGGAAAAAAACATGCCAATATGCTTGCCGACAATCTCATCCGAAGAAATGCCGTATAAATCAGTGGCATAGCGATTCCAAGCCACAACACAGTCACGTTCATCCACTATACAGACGGCTTCATCCACAGCGGCCAGCACCGCAGCTAGGCGCGCCTCCATACAGGCAAGACGCTCTTTCAATTCGGCTACTTCCAATGATTCCTCACGAAACCCTTCCATCTCGCACCCTCCCTGCAAAGACAAAAAGCCGCCTTGATTACTCAAGGCGGCCACACTGCCGTTATCTTATCCAAAATACTGCTCTAATTATAACGTCTTTGCAGAGTGTTTTCAATACTTAGCCTTCTGATTCTTGTTCCATATTTCGACGCAAGAGTTCGCGAATCGCAGTGCTTTCTTTCAAACTCAACACCTGCGCCAATAATTCGTCCGCTTCATGGCGAGATAAAGAGCGGACTCGTTCCTTTACGCGCGGCAGCGCCGGAGCGCTCATGCTGAGTTCATCAAAACCCAACGCCACCAGTAACGGCGTCGCCAGGGGATCGCCCGCCATTTCTCCGCACATGCCAACCCAAATTCCTGCTTCATGGGCCGCCTGCGCCGTCTGCTGAATCAAACGCAGCACCGCCGGATGAAAATGACTGTAAAGACCGCTAATTTTCGAGTTGCCCCGGTCTACCGCCAAGGTATATTGCACTAAATCATTCGTACCGATACTAAAGAAATCACATTCCTGCGCTAATAGCGGCGCCATGGCCGCCGCTGCAGGCGTCTCCACCATGATACCTAAGGGAACCTCGTTTCCAAAGGACTTGCCTTCTTTTTGCAGCGCTTCTCGAGCGCGCTGCAAAGCCAGCCTTGCTTGGCGAATCTCTTCTACCTGGCTCACCATAGGCAGCATAATGGCTGCTTTTCCATGCACCGCCGCCCGCAGAATGGCTTTTAACTGCGGCAAGAACAGATCCTCCCGCTCCAAGCTGATTCGAATGGCCCGCCAGCCCAAAAACGGATTATCTTCTTTAGGAACCTGTAGATAATGCAACGGCTTATCACCGCCAATATCCATCGTCCGGATGACGCACAGCTCTCCTTGACAGCCTTCAATGGCCGCTTTATACGCTTGATACTGTTCCTCTTCGTCGGGGGCGCTGTCATGTCCCATAAAAAGAAATTCCGTACGAAAAAGGCCGACCCCTTCCGCGCCGTACCGCACCGCGGTTTCCATGTCTTGAGGCGAACCAATATTCGCCGCCAAAGTCATTTTAAGCCCATCGGTAGTCACTGCCGTTTCCCCGGCCAGCGACAAATCGCGTTTGAGCTGCTCGGCTTCTCTTTGAATCTGTTGCAGCGCCTGTTCGCGAGTTTTCATATCCGGGTCCACCCAAACTTCCCCGCGCCCCGCATCCACGAAAACTTCCTGGCCGCTAGTCAAGCCCGTTAAAACCTGATTTAACCCTACAATGGCCGGAATGCCCCTCGCCTTAGCAATAATTACCGCATGTGACGTAGTGCTGCCCTGCCCTAACAGAACCGCTTTTACCGCGCCTGCCGGCAACGCCGCCAGATAAGACGGCTCTACATCCTCCGCCGCTAATATGGCGCCTCCCTCTACAGGCTTCGGCTCCGTCAACCCCAGCAGCACCTTGGCGATGCGCTTGCCTACATCGCGAACATCCGCGGCGCGCTCTCGCAAATAGGCGTCATCCATGGCTTCAAACATAGCCGCATACTGCTCGCTAGCCTGCAGCGCCGCCGCCGGAGCGCCCGCGTCGACCGCCTCTTGCATTGCCGTCAGCAAGGCCGTATCTTGAGCCATCAGTTGATGCGCCTCTAAAATTCCCGCCTGCTCATCTTGGCCGGCTTCCCGACAGCGCCTAGCCGCCTCTCCCAGCTGCAACGCCGCTGTCGCCGCAGCCGACTCCAGCTTTTCCAGTTCTTCCGCCGTCGCCGAAGGCGCATACGACTTTAATGCCGCCGTCAATTCATCCCGCAACACCAGAAGCGGTCCCATGGCGCTGCCCGGCACCACAGCCAGTCCTTGCAGCTTTTCCATGATCTTACTCCTCTCCGAAACGACTTTCTACTAGTTCTACCAAAGCCTGTACACAAGCAACTTCATCTTCGCCGGTCGCGGAAATCTTTAAATCCGTATTCTTGGTTACCCCTAACGACATAACCCCCAAAATACTTTTAGCATCGGCGCTTTTGCCGTTGCCTTCAATCACCACTTTGCTTTTAAATTTGGCCGCCTGCTGCACGAACTGCGCCGCCGGCCGAGCGTGCAGGCCTGTGGGATTGGTAATCTGAACAATTGCTTCCATATAAATTCTCCTCTTCTCCGCCTATAACTTGTGCAAATCCCGAGCTCCTTCTGCAGTTGCCACCACCGAAGCCAACGAACTTCCTAGCGACGCCTCGACAGCCGCACTAATAGCGCCTTCCAAAATCGGAGCATCTGCAATCTGTACGCGTTTGCGTAGCTTTTCATCTAAAAATTCCAGCGCCGTTTCTGCGCTGAGCACCGCGCTGCCCAGATCCGCCAGCACCAACACGCCTTCGCCTACATCCGCTTGAGCAATACGCTCGGCTACCAATGTGGCATCCGTACCAATGCCGCCGTCCGCTGTGCCGCCAGCGGCCAAAATTTTCTGTTCCGCCCGCGCCATCTGCGCCGCCATTTCACAAATCCCTTCCGCAACTTTAGCGCTATGGGATACAATTACAATTCCTACCATGCTATCCCTCCTGTTTCTCAGCCAGCTGCCGATACAAGGTCTGCAGCATCAAGGTTGTCGAAGTAGCGCCGGGATCTTGATGCCCGATGCTGCGTTCTCCCAGATAGCTAGCGCGTCCTTTTGTAGCAATAATGGTTTTGGTATATTCAACCCCTGCCGCCGCGGCGTTTTGGGCTGCTTCCAAACATTCCAGCATGGTCTTGCCGTCTTCTCTAGCCTGTGCAAAGGCTTCGGTTGCAGGCTCCAGGGCATCTAGAATGGTCTTTTCCCCTCGCGTCGCCTTGCCGCGTTCCTTGATACCGCCGACTGCCGCCTCCAGCATTTTCTGCGCCGTATCCTCGTCGACCATTTCTTTCCCTTGCGCCGCTCCGGCAGCCCGCAAGAACGCCGTACCATATAAAGGTCCTGCGGCGCCGCCCACAGTCGAAATCAAGGTCATGCCCACCAGTTTCAACGCCGCACCGACATCTCCCTCGGGAGCTCCAGCCAGTTTGGTTTTAACCGCCTCGAAACCGCGAGCCATATTAATCCCATGATCACCATCGCCAATAGCGGCGTCCAAATCCGTCAGAAATTGTTTTTCCTCTATCACCATAGCTCCCACCGCATTGATGAGCTCTGTTGCTTTCGTATTCATGCCTGTTTCCTCCCATCGTCCGTTTCAAGAATGGCAGCGGGCTTTCACCCGCTGCCAGCTTCCTTTTCGCTACCGCCAAGAACGCTAGCGGTTTTGCACCAAGTGATTCTTTGGAATCTTTAAAACTGCACCAATGCCGGCGTATCCGCCGGGGCCAACAGCAACTCTTTTAATTCCGCATCCAATTTCAACAATGTAATGGAGAATCCGGCCATTTCCAGAGAGGTCATGTAATTTCCTACAAAAGTCTTGGCGGTTTTGACGCCTTTGGCCGCCAAGGTTTCCGCCACTTTACGGTTCACAATGTACAGCTCCATCAACGGCGTCGCGCCCAAGCCGTTGACCAGCACAGCCACTTCATCTCCTGCGGACAAAGTGATATCAGCTAAAATTTTATCCAGCAAATGCGCCGCAATTTCATCCGCTTTTTTCACAGTTTCCCGGTGCGTTCCCGGTTCGCCGTGAATGCCCATGCCAATTTCCATTTCGTCTTCACCCAAAACAAAGCTAGGCTTGCCTGCAGCTGGTACGGTGCAAGGCGCCAGAGCCATGCCCATGGAACGAACATTGGCGACAACCTTATCCGCGACCGCTTTCACTTCCTCCAGCGAAGCGCCTGTTTCCGCTTTAGCGCCGGCAATTTTATGCACAAACACCGTGCCGGCGATGCCGCGACGACCAGTAGTCCACGTGCTATTCTCTACCGCAACGTCATCATTGACAACTACTTTTTCTACTTTAATGCCTTCGGCATCCGCCATTTCCGCAGCCATTTCAAAGTTCATAATATCGCCAGTGTAGTTTTTGATGACCAGTAGTACGCCTTTGCCGCCATCTACCGCTTTCACCGCTTCATACACTTGATCCGGAGTCGGAGACGTAAATACCGCTCCGGCTACCGCTCCGTCCAACATCCCTTTACCGACAAAACCGCCATGAGAAGGTTCATGGCCGCTGCCGCCGCCGCTGACCAAGGCCACTTTACCCTGTACAGGAGCTTGGGCGCGCACAATAACGTCAAAACCCTCTACACGACGTACATATTGAGGATGTGCCGCGACAACCCCCTGAAGCATTTCCTCTACAACTTGCTCGGGTACATTAATGACTTTTTTCATCCTTAATTCTCCCTTCTGCCGGTCTAACCGGCTTGCCGTTTCCGTAGAGTATACTAGCAAAACCCATGCCAACGCGTTTTTGCTGCAACTAAGCCCCCTTTCCTTTTATTTCTTGGTAAAAAAGAACAGACATCTCGTTTTTTGTTGGTAAAAAAGAACAACTAGTCCGTTTTTACCCAAGATGTCTGTTTTTCCAAGCCATACTTGCGCGCCTTCGCCGCAATCGTCTTATGCGTCAAACCTAGCGCCTTACCTGCTGCATTATAACTGCCGCAGCGTTCTAACGCTAAAGCAATGATATTTTTTTCATACTCTGTCCAGGGCAACAGCGGCTCTTCCTGTCGCAAAGCTGGCAAAACCGGTTCCACGCCCATTTCCTTGCGCAAATAGAGAGGTAAATCCTCCAAGCCCAACTGAACCCCTTCGGTCAGCGTCACCATACGCTCTACTACATTCTCTAATTCCCTCACATTTCCTAGCCAGTTGTATCCTTGAAACGCTTCCAGCGCTTCCCGTTGAAACCCTTGGCAGGAAAACCCTTCACGCCGGGAAACTTTTTCTAAAAAATATTCCGCCAAAAGAGGAATATCTTCTTTACGTTCCCGCAAAGGCGGCAACAGTACCGGTACTACATTCAAGCGATAATACAAATCCTCCCGAAAGTCTCCAGCAGCTACCATGGCCTCCAGATCCCGATGGGTAGCGGCAATAATTCGCACATCCACACGCACCGTCTCTTCACCGCCGACACGTTCTATCTCCCGTTGCTGCAGCGCTCGCAGCAGCTTCACTTGCATAGTCTTATCCATTTCGCCGATTTCATCCAAAAACAGACTGCCGCCGTCAGCCAGTTCAAATCGCCCCAGCTTCCGCCGCACAGCTCCGGTAAAAGCGCCTTTTTCATGGCCAAAAAGTTCGCTTTCCAAGAGCGCCGAAGGAATAGCGCCGCAATTAACCCGGATAAAAGGTCCCTTGGAACGAGGGCTGGCATAATGGATCCCTTCGGCAACCAATTCCTTGCCGGTGCCGCTTTCGCCTCGTATGAGCACCGTAGCCTGCGCCGCCGCCGCTTTCGAAGCCATCGCCAGGCAATCTCTCACCTTGCCGCTGCGACCAATGAAATTGTGAAACGCCGCATGAGGCCGTCGGGTGCGAAGCAACTCTTCTTCCAAATAGTCCGCCCGCGCATTCGCCTCGTTCAGCTTATCCGCCAGCAATTGCAGTTCCGTCGTATTTTTACTGACCGATAAACCGCCAGTCAAGGCGCCATCCACAAAAATCGGATTAATATTCGAAATCAACGTCACGCCGCTGCGTTTGCGACTGATGCTGCCCAGCACCGCTTGGCCGCTTGTCAGCATCAAACTACGCCCCCCACCGGGAGAAATATCGCCTACACGCTGCCCCAAAAGGTCTTCCCGTTTCTCACCGCACATCGCCACATACGCATCATTCACATAGGTAATCACACCTTGTTTATCAAAAACGCAGATGCCGTCCTGCACCGATTCCAAAATCAGCTGCAGGCGCTCTTTTAGTTCCTTTACCTCTTGCAATTCCCCGGAAACGCGTTCTAAGATCGAAATATCCTCAAACACAGCCACAGCGCCGCAAACTTTGCCGTCAATCACAATCGGCGTCCGATTGGTAACCGTCACCGAACGCCCTGTCAACTGCCGTTGCCCCAACTCTGCTTCTCCCGTCTGGTTGACAATATGCAACCGAGAACCAGGAATAGCTTCGAACACCTTGCGACCGATGACTTCCGCCGCAGTCACGCCCATAATGCGCTCCGCCGCCGGATTGAACACGGTAATGCGGTCCTCTTGATCCGTAACCATCAAGCCGCTGGCGATACTGCGAAAAATCTGTTCCGCCGTAAAGGCATTCTCCTGCAACACGGCATCCATGCCCTGCCAGGCAGGGGCCGCCGCCAAAGAAAAATCCCCTTCCAAAAACGCAGCCATCTCTTGCGCAGCTTCTCCCGCTTCAGCGCCATCAGCGCCAACCCATAACACATCTCCAGCGCGCACCTTCAGGCCCACTAGAAGCATTAAATTATTGGCCGGCACTACTTTGCCGGTTTCCTTGCGCAAGGTAATCTCGCTGCCGTAGCGCTGTCTGAGTTCTTGGAAACGCTGCACCACCATAGCCGCTACCCGGGTATGAAGCCCCTTGGGATGCCGAAAAACTATCCGCTGCCCGTATGCCATGAAATCCTCCGCTTAGCCTTTGCCTGGAAGCACCGTCAACGTAATGCTGTTACCCGCTCGTTTCACCTGCAGATGATACTCTTGCACGCCCTCTTTATACAACTCCAGCTTAATGGCCACTAACGCTTTTTCCAGCTCTTCCCTCGTCTTTACAGGCAAAAACGATTCACTTTCCGCGTTTTTACTTCCTTTGCGCCCTACCGCCGGTCTCGGCTGCGGCGTAGACTCGCCCAACCATTGGTGCTCAAAAGAACGTTCCTCTACATATCCTTGCAACATATCCGAATCACTGCGGTTTTTTTGAATTTTGCTTCCCACGATTTCAGTCCTCCATCTTTAACTATAATTTGATTTTACTCAAGTCTCATTCTGAGGAGATGATACTTGAACGAACGCTTCGCCAAGATAAGAATTTTTTTCCGTCAGACGCGAAAGAAAACGCAGGCATAGCGGCGCTCTGCCGAGGCTTTCTGACAAAGGCTGACGCAAAAAAGACTCTCTTGGTGTAGTGTGAGTCAAGTACCGTCTCCTCACTTAATCGCTCAATAGCTGATCAAGGCCGCCAAAAGCAGTCCCGCCGCCACACTGAGACGGGCGGAAAAAATCCCTACCGCCACATTGCCTTTAGGAATCTCCTGCGACACCCGGTACGGGGTAACTCTTTCAAACAGCTTAGCCACAACCACCTGGCTGACAATGCCCACGGCGCCCCAAAAAAGCAAATCCCAAATATGAACGGAATGAAAAATAGCGGAAGCCAAAACCAACGTCAGCCCCAGCAGCTTGCCGCCCAAGTCGTGCGCCGCCGCTTCCGCCGCCCGTCCGGCCATTCCGTCTTGCGCGCCGTTATGCAGCAGTTCGCCTTCTTTATAAGGAGTCAGCCTGGCAAAGAGCCAAACGCCAATTCCCAAAAGAGGCAGCGCCGCCGCAAGATATAGTAGGAAATTTACGACATGCGGCCATTGTCCCTGCATGTTTAGCATCATCATTCGCTTCCCTCCTCGCTCAAATACACCGGCGTCATCCACGCCTGATCGTCCGTAATAGCCGCGCCAAGGCGCACCAACACCCCAGCAAAAGAGCCGCCAGCCACGAAGGCGCCCCAAAGGCGCCGGCCTTCTTGCAAGCCCTTCTGCGTCATAACCTGCATACGTTCCAACTCCACCGCTTGCTGATAGATAGCAGCGCCATGCCAGCCGCCGCGACTCCCCAAAAGCAAGCCTCCGTCCGCAGCATGCAGCGTCACGCCGCCGCCTTCTCTCCCCCACAAAGGTTTTCGCACATACGAAGCTTTTCCTAAAAACACATTCTGACGGTAGGTCGGCAGCATATAGGTTTGCACCAAATGCCGTTCCGGCTGTGTCAAGAACTCTTCCGCCTCGTACAACTGCCAAATAAGGGCCTGCAGCGCCTTGGACTGGCCCACTAAAGCCAGCGGCGGATTCACCGCCAAGAGCTTCCTGGAAGCTGCCAGCTCCAATACGCGCTTTCCCGTTGGAAACCCATCAGCAGCGCATTCCCGCACCATGACCTCCCAGGGATGAAGGCGAAACCAGCAGCCAATTTTCTCCGAAGCCGCTGAAGTCAAAGACTCCCTTTCATACCGCAGTTCTTCCAGCGGCACAAACTCGCCTTCTGCCGCCAGCGATTGCCAGTACTTCATCGTACCGGCATCTTCACTGTGACTTCCCAACGCGCTAAACGCAGCCACGCCGTGCAAGCCAGCTCGACGCGCTATTTGCAAGGATTCGGCAATGGCCTGACGCAAAAGTTCTTCGCCGGCGGCATTGGGATTTTGTCGCCCTTCGCAAGCGCAAATTTTCCCGTTCACCGCCAAGGCTTCCACCACGCCGCTGGGGGTATCGCAGTTATACTCCAAAACTTTCCACCCTGCCGCAGTCTGAACAAAGTCAAACCGTCCCAACGCCGTCAACCATGGAAGCTGCAACGCCTCCCGCACAGCCTCCCGCGCGCCAGCAGGCAAACCCAGCCAGCGCAACAGCCGGCTGTCCCCTCGCGAGGCAACCAAAGCCACTTTATGCCATAAGGCGGCCAAGCCTTCCGCCGCCGCCTGCAGCTCCTGACATTGCTGCGAAAAAATAGGAGTCCAGGACGCTAAGGCATATTCATCTTTGGCAATAGTCTCCCAGGGAAATAGAGTCTTCATCGGCCCGTACCAGCGTTCGCGCCGGACCGCATAGTTCTCCATCAGCCGCCTCCAGATGAGGCGCTCTGACTGCCCAGCCCGCCCTTGCCCTGAGAAATGCCGGAAGTCGCCGCGCCATCACCGGCAACGCCGCTTCTTCCGCCGCCGGAGCCAAAATAGCGGGAGCCTCCATAAATATATGGCACTGGCGCTATGCTGCCTTGCCGCTGTCCCCCCGGAGCCGTTCCGGCTTCCACCAATTCATCGTCATCTCCCGGCGCTTCTTTTGCCTGCTGCGTCGGCGAAGAACAGCCGCCTGCCGCCAAAGAAGCCGCGATAAAAAGACCGACTACCCAATGACGTTTCTTCATGCGCCCTCCTTCACTTTCTCCATATAATACACGTACGCGCTGCGGTCTTCGTCCAGCTCCGCCGACACCTTCAGCCACTCTTCGCCTTGGTGCATCCGGTAGTCAGCCAGCAGTTGCAACTGCAGTTCTTCATACGTCAAAAAAGACCATACCAACTGCCGCTGCGCCGAAAGCAAGCCGCTGCCGCAAGCGGCAATCTCCAACGGCAGGCCGGCTGTCTTGGTCGCCGCCGCTGGCCACATTACTCTCCCTTTAGAGTCCGGCTGTATATAAATGACAAAGCCATCCGGTTCAATGGCGCAAGATGTGCGTTCATAAACCGCGCCTTCCTTGACAAAGCGATCGCAAATAAACCGGGCCGCTACTTCCCCATGCGAAATTCCTTCATACACATACAGCACCGGATAGCCTTTCGCCTCGTCCAACAAACGATATTCTAAACGCGCCATACTTTCTTCCTTTCCAAACTCACTCTTCTGCTGACGGAGGCAAACGCTTGCACAGCCAGGCTGGCAGGCTGCCCAGCAGCCGCGTCCGCCAGCGAGCCGCCTTGCGTTGATACAGCCAGCCGGCCCCTACGCACAGCACTCCCAAGGCACTCAGCACCAGCGGAAAATACAATGAATCAGCAAACACTTCATACGCCAGATAGCCCAGATACCCTACATAGCCCACGGCGCCTGTCACCACAAAAATAGAACGCTGGAAAAGGGGCGCCAGCAGCAAAAATACGCTTGCCGCCACCAGCGTCGTCCAGCGCGGCCAGCCAGCCAGCCCCCACCAGCTTAGAACATACAAGCCGGCAGCCAAAGAAGCTCCGCTCGCCAAATACAGCCAACACGCCATATCCGGGCCATTGCGGCGCCAACGCCCTCGATCCGCTTCTACGGCCAAGATAAAAAGCAGGCATCCCAGCCAAGTATTAGCCCAAGCGTCGGAAATCCATGGTGCAAACCAATGCCAAAGAGGCACTAAATCCTGCACCATCATCCACAAAGACACAACGAAAGGCGCCAATAAAAAAGGAAAGGGAACCACTCTGGCCACCAATAAAGACAGTACGGCTGTCGCCCCTTCCATCCAAAGACGGTGCTGCGGCACTAGGCTGTAAAAACCGCCGGCAGCCATTAACGTCAGCTGCGCTTCCCAATAACCGGTATATTTCAAAAAGCCATACACCGCCAAAGGCGTCATGCACACCGCTGTCGTCACAGCCAGACCTCCCGGCAGCCTCCCTCCCCGGCGGCCCCGCAGCAATAGCCCGCCTACAAGAAAAATAAAAGCATATAAAATAGCTGTGCATAACAGCACCAGCCCGCTTAGTTCCAGCCAAGCCTTGGTCAAAAACCAGCCCATAGCCCCCATGACCAACAACACGCCTAAATAATACGCCAAATGAGACATACTTAAACGCGGCTCATCCTCTTTCTGTTCTTGCCATAGCTGCCATAGTTCTTCCGCCTGCACTCTATTTAAAATGCCGCTGCGCACAGCTGCATCTATATCTTTTTTTTCAATCCGCACACTGCTACACCTCCAATTGAAATTATTTCGCCATAATGCTGCTACATTCCTGCGGGAATACGGATTTTTGAATAAGCCGCTGGAGTACGGTTTTCAACAGGAGTAAAGGGAGTAGATGGAGGGTACGATTGAGAAAAGCGAAGATTGAACATGAGAACCGGAGAATCAGAGGGCACGAATGAGGGTTGCGAGGTATGAGTTTTTTTAACAAGAATATAGGCGTACGCAGTGGGCTACGGCGATTAGCAAAAAAGTCCGCACCCCTTAAGGATACGGACTTTTTCAAATCTTTAAAGCTCCCTATAGATGCCGAAGGAGCTGCTAATTAAATTAGCAGCTCCTTTAATCTTAAAAGCGATCCAGCTGCTCTAAGCCCGCCCGAATGCGCTCTTTTAAGTCGCTTTCTTCCGTCGCAAAGCCGGCATCGTCCGGTTGAATATACAGCAAAGAATCACGAATCTCATCCAGCAAATCATAGGCGCTTTCGTGCAAAAGAAGCTCGCCTTCATGCTCCGTCAAATACAAATCAAAGTCTTCCGCAAATGCTTCCAGCTCCATTTCACCCTCGACATAGCGGTGGCACAGCGCCAGTAATTGTCTTAACTCGTCGTTCATACTCACCCTCCTCAATGCATTATCATACAGAGAAGACACGCAAAAAGGAAGGGCCTCCAGGTGCGCTCTGCCGCCGACAAAGACCGAATTTCAAGGTATCAAGAAAATAGCTTCACCGGAGAGAATACCGCTCTGCGGCGCGCTCTCGCACAAGCATTTTCTAACTCCTGGGAAGTTGCAAAAAGAAATTTTTCCGTATTTCGGTTAATCAGTGATTCCGTAAGGCTGCCACTACCGTTTCCAGCACTTTCAGGCGCGCATAATTTTTAGAATTGGCTTCCACCAACGTCCAGGGCGCCTTGACCGTACTGGTGCGAAACAACATTTCATCCACCGCTTGACGGTAGGCCTGCCACTTCTCCCGGTTGCGCCAGTCCTCCGGCGTAATCTTCCATTGCTTATAGGAGTTGTCCTGCCGCTCTTGAAAGCGTTGTAGTTGCTCCTCCTGGTCAATATGCAGCCAAAACTTAATCAATACGCCGCCTGCCAAGGCCAATTGCTCTTCCATTTCGTTGATTTCATGATAGGCGCGCTTCCATTCCTCCTGCTGACAAAATCCTTCCACACGCTCCACCAACACCCGTCCGTACCAAGAGCGGTCAAAAATGGCGATTTCTCCCGCCCGCGGAAATTCTCGCCAAAAACGCCAGAGGTAATGATGCCGCCGTTCCAAATCATTGGGCGCGCCAATGGGAACCACGCCATAACCTCGTGGATCCAGTTTTTGCGTCAGCCGCCGAATGCAGCCGCCCTTGCCAGCCGCATCCCACCCTTCAAAAACAATCACTGTCGGCACATGTTTGGCAAACAGCGAGTATTGCAGCATGCGCAGCTCCTCTTGCAGAGCATTGGTGCGCTTTTTGTACTCCGCAGCCGATACCTGCAGTGATAAGTCCGCCTTATCTAAAATCGAAGAATCCAAGTCATGCATTACCGCCGCATCTACACGCTCGGCCGGCTCCAAAACAACGGCCTGCCGCCGCGGCTTTTGCAGCGCCGCCTCCAAGGCTCCCACTACTTGATTATATATTTTCAAAGCCGCAAAACGCTGGTCTTCCGCCTCTACCAAGGTCCACGGAGCATGAGAAAAATCGGTTTTCTCCAGCATCTCTTCAATGGCCACGCCCAGCTCGTCATAATGGGCATGCTGCCAATGATCCGATTCATGGAGCCGCCAAAGATTGGCGGCGTTTTTTCCCATATTTTTAAAACGTTTTTTCTGCTCGCCTTTACTAATATGAAGAAAAAATTTAAGCACCAACGTTCCGTGGTCGGCAATCTGCTTTTCAAAGGAATTGATTTGCTGGTAGCCCTGCTGCCAATGATGACGGTTGCCCTCATCCACCACGCGATCCGTCAAAACCGCCCGATACCAAGAACGGTCAAAAATAGCAATACGCCCGTCCGCGGGGAGACGCACCCAATAACGACGCAAAAAAGGCCGGGCTTTTTCTTCCAAAGTTGGCTCATCCATAGCAAAGACGCTAAAGCCGCGCGGATCCAACGCCTGCAGCAATTCATTAATCAAGCGTCCCTTGCCGGAAGCACTCCAGCCCTCAAAAACAATCACTACAGGCAATTCTTGGTCCTTGGCCTGCCGCTGCAGTTCCCCCAGACGCAAGCGCAACTCGGCCATTTTTTCGTTATAGACGTCTTTGGCTATTTTTTTGCTCAAATCCAATTTCTCCAGCATGCCGTCCCTCCTGCTCTTTCTGCTATTCTACATAATTTCTTCTATTCGCTTTCACCCTGCAAAGACCTGCCTTATTTCCCCAAAATCATTACCTCTTCCGTTCGGCCGCTCTCTGCCTCCAGCTCCACCAGCGACGCAATAGACCGGAAAAGCCAACACTGATCACGCCTGCAGACAGACAAAGCAGCAAATCACTGACATGGACCGGCACAAAGCGAAACATTTCCTGCAAAGCCGGCGTAAAAAGCACCATCCCCAGCAACAGCAGCGTACCGACCACCATCCACCCTAACGTGCTGTTCCGTCCATGTGTTTCCAGCAGTCGCCCCTGTAAAGAGCGATTGCTGAAAATCAAAGCCAAGTTACAAAACACTAACGCTATAAACGTCAATGTTCGGGCCTCTCCTACATCGCGTCCCAGCCATAAAATGACTTGAAAAAGCCCTAACAGCGAAAGCAGCACCCCCGCGCCCTGCAGCAGTCCGCTGCCTAGCATATCCTTGTTGAGCAAAGAAGCCTCCGCTGCCCGGGGCGGCCGCTGCATCACATTGTCCTCTGACGCTTCCGCTTCAAAAACGATGGCGCAAGCCGGGTCAATAATCATCTCCAAAAAAGCCACATGCGCCGGAAAAAGCACCGAAGTTCCTTCCAAAAACAGCGGCGCTAAAGATAAGCCCGCTATGGGCACATGAATGGCTAAAATATAGATCATGGCTTTGCACAGATTATCGAAAATACGACGTCCCATGGCTACAGCGCCGACAATGGACGTAAAATTATCATCCAACAGCACTAACGAGGCCGCCTCCCGCGCCACATCCGTCCCCCGCCCGCCCATAGCCACACCGATATGCGCGGCCTTTAGAGCCGGGGCGTCATTCACGCCGTCGCCGGTCATCGCCACCACTTCACCGCTAGCCTGCAGCGCCCGGACCAAGCGCAGCTTTTGCTCCGGGACTAAGCGCGCAAAGACTTGCGTCCGCCGCACCGCCGCCGCCAACTCCGCCTCGTCCATAGCAGCCACTTGCGCGCCGTTAAGCACCTCCGGGTTCTCCGCCAGCCCTGCCTGCAAAGCAATGTTTCTGGCAGTTCCCGCATAATCGCCAGTCATCATAATGACCCGCACGCCAGCCTGCCGACATTGTGCCACCGCCTCCGGGACGCCTGGACGGAGAGGATCGTGCAAGCCGACCAGCCCTACAAAAGTCAAAGGAAAGCTTTTGGCCAGCTCCGGCAGTTCTTGCTCTTTCCAAAAAACTTTCGCTACCGCCAGCAGGCGCATGCCGCCAGCAGCCATACTTTCCGCTGCCTCCTGAATTTCTCTGCGCTCATCTTCCGTCAACGAACACGCCGCCAGCACCGCTTCGGGAGCGCCCTTACAAGCTACCACCTGCCGCCCGGCATCATCCAGCCAAACCTGCGTTACCGCCAAAAACTCCGCCGCCAACGGATACTCCCGGCAAAGTTCCCAATTTTCGTGCCAGTGTTCTGTCGCCGGCAGCCACTTCTCACCCAAGCGGCGAAACGCCAGTTCCATTGGATCTACGGGGTCCCGCCGACTTGCCAAAACACCGTATTCTACGGCTTCGTGTACAGCTTCCGGCAGCGGCTGGGTTTCATCTTTCAACGCATGCACAGCCCCTGCGGCAAACACGGCTTGCACAGACATGCGGTTTTGCGTCAGCGTCCCGGTCTTATCTACGCAAAGAACCGTAGCTGAACCCAGCGTTTCGATAGCGGCCATCCTTCTGGCCAGAACCTGCCGTTTCGACATGCGCCACGCGCCAAAAGCAAGGAACACCGTCATCACTACCGGAAATTCCTCCGGCAGCATCGCCATGGCCAAAGTAATACCCGCTAAAATGCCCCGCAGCCATTCATCCCAGAAGAAGCCAAAGGCCAGCACCATGACCAAGCATAGGGAAATCCCGACAAAGCTCAGCACTACCACAAGACGGGCGACCTCACGCTCCAAAGGCGTTTTAGCTTCCGCCACCTCCTGCAGAGACTGACCAATGCGCCCCATCTCAGAACGCCCGCCTGTCGCCAAAATCTCCAGCGCGCCTCGTCCTTGAATAACCAGCGTACCTGCATACGCGCAAGACTGCTGCTCTTCGGCCGCGCAAGGAGCTCCGTCCGCCTCAATCCAGGGCTGCTTATCTACCGGTACGGCTTCGCCGGTAAGCAAACTTTCATCAATAAGCAAATGCGTCGCCGCCAGCAGTTTACCGTCAGCCGGCACACGGTCTCCTTCGGTCAACAACACCACATCGCCGCGCACCACTTCCCGCCCGGCAATTCGCACAGCCTGACCGTCGCGCAGCACCAGCGCCCGCGGGCTCGATAGATCACGCAGCCGCCCCAAGGCGCGTTCCGTCCGCCGCTCCTGATGCAGCGTAATCCCCATCACTAACGCCACAAACCCCAACAGCAGCATCGCTTCGCGAGAATCGCCCAAACATAAGTAAATCAAGCCGCCGCCTAGGAGCATTAAGAACATCGGCTGCTTAACGACCTCAAAAGCAATCGCTCCCAAAGTCCGCTCCCGCTCCGTCGGCAACTCATTGGCGCCCTCTGCCGCCAGACGCTTCACCGCTTCTGCCGCTGTCAAGCCGTATCCTTCTACTTCGTTCCAGGCATCTTTCATAAGCCTAGCCCCCTTAGAAAACCGCTCTGTTTCTCTTAAGGCGTAATTTTGCTTTTTCCTAAATAATCCCTGCTAAAGCAGCGAAGAAGTACGGAACAGAGAGAAAGAACTAGGAACGTAATGTTAATCCCTCCGCCGCTGCGGCGGCACCTCCCTTTAACAAGGGAGGCAAATTGAAAGTCCCCCTTGCCAAAGGGGGATGGCCCGCAGGGCCAGGGGGATTTTTCGAGGCGCGCGCAAATCTTGTCTCAAATACAGTTATGCCGCCGTTTATACAGAGGCTCCTAGGCTTAAAAACCCTTTCGCGTCTTTCGTGTGCTTCGCGGTTCTTTATCAACGTCCATTCAAGGTATTATTCAACAAAAAAGACGGCAAGCTTTCGCTCGCCGCCTTTTGTATATGCTTTTAGCCCCGCGCTTCGCGGATGGCTGCCAGAAATTTTTTAGCTGTCGCCGTAATGGCTTCATAATCGCCGGTTTTTGCGCCGCCAGTCAGGCTGCCGCCTGCCCCAACCGCAACCGCTCCGGCCCGAATCCACTCGCCGACATTTTCCACCGATACGCCGCCGGTCGGCATCAGCTGCGCCTGCGGCACCGGTCCGTGGAAGGCCTTGATAATCTTGGGTCCAAAAAGCTCGCCCGGGAAAATCTTGATAATGTCGGCCCCCAGTTCCAAGGCGCTTACAACATCCTTCAAGGTAGACACGCCAGGCATGACCGGCACGCGATAGCGATTGCACAGACGCACGGTTTCCGCGTTCAAGCTCGGTGTCACCACATACTGAGCGCCGCTAAGAATAGCAATGCGAGCTGTTTCCGGGTCCAGCACGCTGCCCACGCCCAGCACCACTTCCCCGTTGCCGTAGACTTTCGCCAATTCTTCCACCACATGATGCGCCCCGGGAACGGTAAAGGTAATTTCAATACCCACAACCCCGCCGGCAATGCAGGCGTCCGTAATACGCTTCGCTTCTTCGCCGCTGGCCGCCCGTACAACCGCCACCAAACCGCCTTCGGTTACTCTACGCAGCACTTCTTCTTTTTTCATACGTATTTCTACCTCATTTCCATTTGTCTACCGATTCCGTGTATCGTTTTCTAAGCTAAAAGAAAAGGGGGCCGCTACAGCTGTGAAGACCCCCGCAAAATTAGTTTGTTCGGCAATTCAAAGATTTTCGGTTTCGCCTTCCCGCCTCGCTGAATACGCAGCAGCAGCCGTTCCACACTTTTTGCGCCTACATCGTACGAGGGCTGCGCAATCGTCGTAATGCCCGGCCCCACCAAGCTGGCCCAAGACCAATCGTCAAAGCCGCCGATGCCGACATCCTCCGGAATACGCAGTCCCAGCTCGTTGATCGCGTGCAGCAAACTGAGCATAGCCACGCCGTTAGCGGTGAAAATAA
This sequence comes from Negativicutes bacterium, assembly GCA_009929485.1. Classification (GTDB taxonomy): domain Bacteria; phylum Bacillota; class Negativicutes; order Anaeromusales; family Anaeromusaceae; genus Anaeromusa. Next base: position 7,621 of record SAAJ01000022.1, on the reverse strand, counting down.
ACTTTTTCTCTTCTCCATTGCGCTGCAGAAAATCACGCACCTGCTCCTTGACCGCTTCAGGCTGTGAAATTTCCACAGCATATTCCTGCGGCGCTTGTTTCAGCCGCCCGTCGCACATTTGCCGGTACGCCTTGCGCCGATTTAAACGCGGACCAATATTGCCCACAGGTTGAGAGAAAAAGCCCACCTTGCCAAAGCCTTGTTCAGCTACATACTGCAGCAAGTCCAAGGTAGCTTGAAAGTCGTTGGTTTTAACAACATCAAAAATAGCCGGTTCAATCGCCCGGTCCACTAAAACCATTGGCACCCGACGATCCGCCATTTCCTGCAGAAATTCATTATTGCTGCAAGTAGTGTTCAAAATCAAACCATCCACCTGCTGATCCAGCATGGACAAAATGTATTCCTTTTCCCGCACCGGATCATTATCCATGTTCGCAATCATCACATGATACCCCGCCGCTGCGCAGGCATCGCCAATGCCCTTAACTAAAATAGAAGAAAAGGGATTGCTGATATCCGCCATGATTACGCCAATCAAACGGCTGCGGCTGGATTTAAGGCTGCGCGCCAAATTGTTAGGACGATAATTCATTTCTTCAATCACCGCCGCAATGCGCTCCTTCGATTCCGCCGACATAAACTCAAACTTGCCGTTCAAGTATCTGGATATGGTTGTTTTGGAACAACCGGCTCGCAACGCTACATCCGCAATGGTCACATTCGTGCGCACCTTGCCGTTTGCCTTTTCTCTTTCGATCATGAAACCCTCAACCCATCTTTAGGAAACCGCCGACACAGCAGTCCTTTAGTAAAATTCAATTATTACATAACGCTATATTGTTTCATTTTACCGCATCGGTTTGTGGGCTGTCTAGAGAGTCACAATTCATTTCGTTTATATAATAGGAAAGAAAAGGGGAGACGCCCTGGCGGGAATCCCCCTTCTCTTTAATCTCCGGCAGCGGCTGATAACTGCCTCGACGTCTTTGCCATATAGGACGCAAGACCGTCTCGATCCGGCAATCCGTCATTATCGCCAGGCGACATGACCGCCAAGGCGCCAATGGCTGCGCCGCGCCGTACCGCTTCTTGCGGAGCCAGACCTTCCAATAGGCCGCTGACAACTCCCACCGCAAAACCATCTCCAGCGCCAACCGTATCTACCACCTTCGCCACCGGGAATGCCGGCATATAAAACGCCGTTTCCCCGCCAAAACTGGCATAGGCTCCTTTGGTTCCCAGTTTAATGACCACCTTTGATACACCCTGGCGATGATAAAACGCCGCCATAGCTTCGGGCGTTTCCTGTCCAGTCAATTGCCGCGCTTCGGCAATGCCGGGGAAAACGATATCCGCCTGGAAGGACAGTTCGTTAATGACCCTCACCATCTCCGCTTTATCCGGCCACAAGCCAGGACGCAGATTCGGATCATACGAAATGGAAACGCCCTGTTTCTTACCCTCTTGCAAAAGAGCGCCAAGCAGCTCACGGCAGCCTGCGGACAATGCAGGCGGAATGCCGGTTAAATGCATGTGGTTGTATTTTGCCCACTGCACGGTCTGCACTAAGGACGCATCCATCTTTGAGGCGGCCGAACCGCGCCGCAACGAATACACCTCTGGATCGCCAACGGCCACTTTTTCCTTCCACTGCATACCGGTAAATTCGCCGGGAAGCAGCCGGATCAAGCTGGTGTCTACACCGTTGTCCTGCAAAAAATGCACGATGCCGCGACCGAACGGATCTTCCCCCGCCTGGCTCAAGTATGTTACCGTATGCCCTAGACGCGTCATGCCAATAGAAAAATTGACTTCCGCACCAGCGACAAACCGGCTGAACCGCTCCGCCACATCCAAAGACCCTGTTTTTTCTGATACAAATAAGGCCATAGCCTCGCCAACGGTCAAAATATTGCTCATTGTTTTACCCCCATACCCCGGAATCCGTTCCGATCTAAGCCCCTTTAGCCAAAGAGTCGCTGCCTTCGCTGCTAGAAGCGGAACGTTTGCTCCACCACGCCGTCAACATTGGCACCAGCACGGAGGTGACAATAACCGAAGTTGCCACCAACGCCGTCGCAGCCGGAGCTATTGCCGCAAATTCCGGCTTCATCGTAGCGATAATCACAGGATTGGACACGGCCGCCCCAGCGGTGCTGGATGCGGCAATGCCGGCTGTGCCGTTGCCGCCGCCGATAAATTTATCCGCCAAGATGAGCGGAATACCAGTAATAATAATAACTACTACGCCAAGACCGAGGCCCAAGAAGCCGGTTTTGCCGATAACAAACAGGTCAATCGTGTTCCCCAAGGCAAAGGCGAAAAAGGGAATCATCGTCTGCGTTGCCTGACCGAAGAATCCACGCAGTTCCGTATCTAAATTGCCCAATACAAAGCCAACCAAGAATGGCAGTACTGCGCCAACGAATAACTGAGGCTCAAAGCTGGCCGCTCCCGAGCTGCCCAGGATAATCATGGAAACCAGCGGACCCGATTCAATGGACATCAGCACGAAAGCGCCGGCTTCATCGTCGCTGCCGTACTGTTTCATCAACGCCGCATACAAACCGCCGTTGGTCATATCCATGGCCGCTACCAGCGCCAGGGTGGAAAGCCCCGCAAAAAAGCCTTTCGTAATGCCTTCTACCGGCAGCATGTTCACTGCAATCATCGCTACAACCCAAGCGACAGCAATTTTCGTCAGAACCAAGGTACCCGATTTGCGCAGCACCGTACCGGTGGCGCGCACGTCAATGCCAGCGCCCATGCAAAAGAACCAAACCGCCAAAATCGGCACCGTACCGGTAATCAGGCCATTGGTAAAGGAACCAAAATACTTTCCGGCTCCCGGAAAGAACGTATGGCACAAGGCCCCCAAGAACAAAGGTACCAACATCAGGCCGCCAGGAATTCGATCAACCGCTTGTTTAATTTTCATAAGATTTCATCCTTTCTTAACTCATCTCTCTGCCAAAAAGGACCTCTTAAGTGTACCGTTTTAGTGTACCGGTTTGCAAGGTAAAAAAATAAAAAACGATTGCTTCTTTGTTTTTCAAATACCCCTTTCTTTTAAAATAAACGGACCTACGAAACCGGTTTCTTAAATTTATATCCCTATTTTAATTGATAAATTCAAATTTGTCTAATAGTTTTGCGATAAATTTTTCACTTTTTTGAGCATAGCCGCTACTCGCTCATCAACAGGCGCTTCACAAGGAAACTCCAACGCTACCGGTACGTCCTGAGGCAGTAATTCCAGTGCGCCTCGCCAGTCAATGCTGCCGGCATCCAGCTCCCGTACCTGCGGCCCTGCCGATGTCATTACCACATCTTTTAGATGAATATAGCGAACAAACGGCGCCAGCTTAACCGCATTGTGCAACGGTTCTTGACCTACCCAGACAAAATTCCCTACGTCATAGGTCGCATAGACAGGAGCGCCGCAATCTCGGCAGGCTTCCAGCAATCCCAGCAGCACTTCGAGACGGCCATTGGCTTCCGACTGGTCGCCCTCTACGGTCAGCAAAACATCTTCGTTTTTCTTAGCCAAAATGGCTAATTTTTGCAGTTCTTCCGCCGCTGCCGCCGCAAAATTGCCTACGGCAAACTTGATCCGTGTCGCTCCCATCTGCCGCGCTTCCGCATAAACGGTTTGTAATAATTCTTCCTCCAAGCGTCCTGCTGCAAAAAGCGGCACCGGAATCGAATAAAACAATTCCAGCCCATTTTCTTTAGCCCCTTGAGCCAACGCAGGCAGTTCTTCCGGCAGATTCAGAATCCACTCGCGGCGCACTTCGGCAGCCTGCGCCTGCGCGCTGGCAACACGGGAAAGCAGCTCGGCCTGTTTCGCTCCTTCTTTGACCAAGTCGGCATAAACCAGTAAGTTAACAACCAGTTTTCTTGACACTCGACATCTCTCCTTATTAAAGAGTCATTGATTATTCACACCTCTCGCCAAAATGAATCTTTTCTCGCCAGACTTTGTCAGAAAGCCTCGGAAGAGCTCCACTATTCCTGCGTTTTCTTCCTCGTCTGTCAAAAAAATCTTTCATTTTCGCGAAGTGTTCATTGAATCACTGGCTCTTTTATTTTACTTAAAACCCAAATCATAAAGCGGCGCGAACATTCTGCAGGCAGTAAAAAAGCCGCTCACGCGGCTTTTTTTAGGTTTTACCGTGCCAGCCAGCCACCGTCAACCGCTACGGTATAGCCGCTTACATAGTCAGATGCTTCTGAAGCCAGGAATACCACCGGACCAGCGAGATCTTCCGGCGTGCCCCAGCGTCCTGCCGGAATACGTCCGACGATTTCCGCATTGCGCGCTTCGTCTGCCCGCAGCGCCGTGGTGTTAGCCGTAGCCATATAGCCGGGAGCGATGGCGTTGACGTTGATATTGTGCTTGGCCCATTCATTGGCCATCAAGCGAGTTACGCCCACGACGCCGCTCTTACTGGCCGTATAGGAAGGAACGCGGATGCCGCCTTGAAAAGAAAGCATCGAAGCGACGCTGATGATTTTCCCGCCATGACCTTGTTTAATCATCTGTTTGGCTACAGTCTGAGAGAAAAAGAAGACGGTCTTGATGTTGATGTTCATGACGTCGTCCCAATCTTTTTCGGTGAAATCCACAGCGTCGGCGCGACGGATAATACCGGCATTGTTCACTAAAATATCGACTTTGCCGAAGGTTTCTACCACTTTATCTACTACGCCCTGAATCGGCTCAATGCTCATCAGGTTGGCGTCAATCCCTAAGAAACGACGTCCTAACGCTTTTACTTTGCTTTCGGTTTCACTGTGATCGCCAATGCCTACGCTGACAATGTCCGCGCCAGCCTGCGCCAAACCTACGGCCATTCCCTGCCCCAAACCAGTTACCGCTCCGGTAACAATCGCTACTTTTCCCTGTAAATCAAACATGCTCATTCTTTTCTCTCCTCTTCAATTCCTTTTCAATTTCTTAGCGGATATCCTGCATGGCTACGCCGTCCATGTCGTCGAAAGTCTGGTTTTCTCCAGCCATGGCCCAAATGAAGGTGTAATTATGGGTGGCAACGCCGGAGTGAATAGACCAGCTCGGTGAAATAATCGCTTCTTCGTTATGCATCACTACATGACGTGTTTCCGTAGGCTGCCCCATGAAGTGAAAAACCACGGCATCTTCCGGCACCTTAAAGTACAGGTATACTTCCATACGACGCTCATGAGTATGACAAGGCATGCTGTTCCACATGCTGCCTGGCTCCAAAGCGGTCATACCCATGACCAACTGGCAGCTTTGCACGCCTTGAGGATGAATATACTTGTAGATGTTGCGATCATTAGAGTTCGTCAAGCTGCCCAAATGATTCGGCACAATGTCTTTACGCTCGATTTTGACGGTCGGATAGGTTTTGTGCGCCGGGCTGCTGGTAAAATAGAATTTTGCGGGATTTTGGGCATCGTCGCTTGTAAAAACTACGTCCTTGGCGCCCATGCCCACATAAAGACCATCCGTAAACTGCAGAGCATACTCCGTACCGTCTACGGTCACCTTGCCTGCACCGCCAATGTTAATAACGCCCAATTCACGGCGCTCCAGGAAATAATCTACGCCTAAGCCTTTTCCTGCTTCCAATTTTTGAGGCGCCACAGGAATAACACCGCCGGTAATCATACGATCCACATGACTGTAGACCATCTTGCAGACATTAACCTGAAACAACTCTTGAATCAGGAACTCTTGCCGCAATTCTTCCGTTGTGTACCGTTTCACATCCTCTGGATGCCCGCTATAACGTACTTCCATCCTCTATTTCCTCCTTTTTGTCTCACGATACGAATTACAGTATCATTTTTCAAGGTCATTATACTGCTCAAAAAATGCTCTGACAACAATATTTTGTCTATTTCATTAATTCTTTTCACATCGTGAGACAACCGTTCCACGATATTCAAGTAGCCTTATACGTACCGCCATCCCCTGTCAGCCTTGTTATGACGAGCTCATGCGCCGTTTTTTATAATTTGCCTTTTTAGGAAATTTGCTTTAGCATGTGAACTATAGAATGATAATTTCACGAGGTGAAACACTATGGCAACAAGCGGCGGAAGCTTATCCGTGCAATCTCTGCACCGCGCCTTGACAATATTAGAAACTGTTGGCAACCATCCTGCGCCGATTACCTTGCGGCAGCTAACGGAAAAAACAGAGCTGCCCAAACCCACCGTGTACCGGCTGCTGCGCAATCTGGAAGACCGCAGATACGTCTCCTGCGACAGCAACGGTCATTACCGCTTGGGCACGCAATTTCTCACGCTCAGCCGCTGGGCGGAGCGCGACTTTGAAATCAAGCAGCTAGCTCGCAAGCATTTGGAACATCTGAACGAACTAAGCAAGGAAACGGTGCATCTCGCCATTTTAGATCAGCAACGCGTGCTGTATATTGACACCGTAGAAAGCCCTCACGCCCTGCGCCTAGTAGCTAAGCTAGGCTCGACCAATTCCGTGCACTGCACCGCCCTAGGTAAAGCGCTTCTCATTCATTATCCCGACGTAAAAATCAAAGAGATTTTGGAAACACACGGTATGGAACGCCGCACGGCTTACACTTTGACTACGCCGGAAGCGTATTTACAAGAAATGGCCCAAGTTCGTCGCTGCGGCTACGCCCTGGACGACCGCGAAAGCGAACTAGACGGCCGCTGCGTCGGCGCACCGATTTTCGACCAAAACGGAACTGCGATAGCCGCCATCAGCATCTCCGGCTTATCGACCCGTTTTTCGCGCGAGCACATTGAAAACAACATTGTTGCATCCTTATTAGAGCGCACCGCTCTCTTGTCTAAAATTCTGGGCCATACCGAAAAAGACCCGGAAACACTGCCTTAACGGCATTTAAATTCACCCCGCGTTGCAAGGATCAAAAATTATCCTCATTTCCTTCAAAAATATTCTTTACATTTTTCTTCCCTCATAGTATATTTAAGTAGCCCACTAATAGATCGTTAAAACGTCATGGCCTCTTTCAAATCGAGAAGCTTAATGATTGATTTGCTAACTATTAGGGTAATTGATTTGAGGAGGTCTTCACACATGGAAGACAAAAACCTGACTTGCCGCGATTGCGGCGTAGAGTTCGTATTCACCGCATCCGAGCAAGAATTTTATGCTCAAAAAGGGTTCACCAATGAGCCAGGCCGTTGCCCCGAATGCCGCGCTGCTCGCAAACAGCAGAACAACCGTGGTGGTTTCGGCGGCGGTGCTCGTCAACAGCGCGAAATGTTCGACGTAACTTGCGCGTCTTGTGGCGTAGAAACCCAAGTTCCTTTCCGTCCGAGCAATGACCGTCCGGTTTATTGCCGCGACTGCTTCCAGAAAAACAACCCCCGCTACTAAGAGCAATCAAAAAGCTCCTGCTTATGCAGGAGCTTTTTTTTATTCCTTTTTTAGGAACCAATGATTTATTCATCACTCCGGCAGAACGGATTTTTTTCCACCAGCCTTTGTCAGAAAGCCTCGGCAGAGCGCTGCTATTCCGGTTCTATGTCAATGGTTGGGGTAAAAGCATAAAGTAATGTTGGCAGCGAGGATGCAAATTCTCGCTGCTATCTATTTTTAGTAACCGCAAGATAGAGG
>SAAJ01000060.1 GCA_009929485.1 Negativicutes bacterium | reverse complement strand
TCTATCTTGCGGTTACTAAAAATAGATAGCAGCGAGAATTTGCATCCTCGCTGCCAACATTACTTTATGCTTTTACCCCAACCATTGACATAGAACCTTATTAATTCTATTTTTTCCGAAAAATTCCTGCTAACTACTCATGGCCGCTTCCCTAATTATAAGAAAAAGACGGGACCTTCGGCGCAAGCGCCGCGTTCCGTCTTATAGCTGCTAAAGCTTCTCTATTAATCTGCTTTTTTCAAAGGTATTTTCAATTTCTGCCCGGGCGTTAAAGACGCTTGCGCCGTCAAGCGGTTCAGGTCGCGAATTGCATAGATTTTTTCCCGCACATCTTCCTTTTCGCCGCAATGCTGCGCCGCCAGTTGCCATAAAGTGTCTCCGCCTCGCACCGTCACTTCAGCATAGCGAATCCCAGCCGGCCCAGGACTGGATTTGACTACAGAAACCATTAAAAAGCACAGCCCCAGCAATAGCCATGCACAAATCTTCTTTCTACGCATACACATCGCCCCCTGAACACTTGTTCGCCTGAAATTATTTTAGCATACTGATTTTGTTCGCACAAGTGTTCGGGGAACTTTTTTTCTTTTTCAGAAAGACAAGTTGCAAATGATGGGGATTGAACAAGAGTAAAGGGAGTCGCGGGAGGGTACGCAAGAGGGTTACGGGGTGCGATATTTTACAGCAGTATAAACATAGCACGGAGTACGGTTTTTTAGAGATTGCTTCGCTTTGCTCGCAAAGACAAAAGTCAGTTAAACCGGTAATAAATTTGTTTGGCAGATAACAGCTAGCTCAACGTCGTTGCGAGGAGCGCAGCGACGCGGCAATCTCTTCTAGCTATAAAAGAGCCCTAAATGCCTTAGACTAACCCTGTCGCCAAATACACCAGCAGGCAGAACACGGCTACCAGCGGTTTGAGCAAGGTCAGCACAAAGACATCATAATAAGACTCCCGATGCGTCAGCCCGCAAACAGCCATTAACGTCACCAGCGCCCCGCTGTGGGGAACCGTATCCAGCCCCTCCGAAGCCAGGCAGACGATGCGGTGCAGTACCTCCGGCGACATCCCCAGCGAGGCGCCCCAGGCCAGCCATTCCTGCCCCAGCATGCCTAACGCAATCGTCAAACCGCCCGAAGCGGAGCCGGTCACAGCGGTCATCACATTGGTCGTCAAGATGGCGGAAACCAAGGGCCCGCCGCCTATCTGCAAATGAAGCAGCGCATCCTTGATAGCAAAAAAGCCAGGCAAGGCGGCAATGACACTGCCAAAAGCATAGCCGGATGCTGTATTCAAAATCGCTGGAATAGAGGCCATAGCTCCAGCGTTTAACGGCTGCATTAAACCGCCCTGACGCCGCATTTGACGCCGCCCAACCATGGCGGCGCAGACGCTGCCGGCCAGAAGCGCCAGGCAAATAGACCAAATCGCCTGCACTCGCTCCACCGAAGGACTTAACAGCGACAGCTTCAACACTTTCATCGCCGCAAGGCTGTCCGCCGGCCAATGATAGCCCCAAGACCAGTGGAACGGATTGCTTAAGTACAAATTGACTAAAACAACAACCAACAATGGCAGCGAAGCCGTCCGCCAATCGGGCAAATTTGTTTCCACCCGCTCCGGTTCGTTTAGAATATGCGCGCCATAGCCTTCTCCCTTCGCTGCTAATTTTCTGTGACGCCAAGAAATCCAGCCCCAGCCCAAAAGAAAGTAAGCCGCCGCTCCCACCAGCCCCAGCCCTAAGCCAGACCAGGTCGTGGTACCAAAAAAGGCCGTAGGAATAATATTTTGAATCTGCGGCGCCCCAGGCAACGCAATCATAGCGTAGGTAAAAATCCCCATCCACAACACCGCCGGCAGCAACCGCTTGGGGATGTCCGCCTGGCGGAATAAAATAGCGCTAAAAGGATACATAACAAAAGCCACCACAAAAACGCTCAGGCCGCCGTACACAAGAACGCCGCACCCAAGAAGAACAGCCAACACCGCTTGCTGCGGTCCCAAAGATCGCACAATCTGCTTGGCCACCGCCGCCGCCAAACCGCCGTCCTCCATAATTTTCGCAAAAACAGCGCCTAGTAAAAACACCGGATAATACACCTTAACGTATTCCGCCGCTTTCGTCATATAGAGTTCACTGTACACCGGCATCAAAGCATACTCGCTGCCCACAGCCGCCAGCATCGCAAAAAAAGGAGCTACCAAGATAATAGAATACCCGCGATACGCTGCCACCATTAAAAGAATCAAGCTGATAAAAATGAGTCCCGCTTCCAATGATTCATCTCCTCGCACCTGCAATTTTTCTTTACTTTTGGATTCGCCGCCAAGCAAAAGGGTTCCTTCCTTTTACTTTTTGCATCTCTCAAGCAGGAAGGTGGTTCCAGCACGAAGAATTACTCCTCCATAAGAATTTTAGGCCAAAGGAGTGATGCATATGTCCAACACCACACAAAACCTGCCTCATGTCGTCATTATTGGCGCCGGCTTTGGCGGTCTCCAGGCGGCCCACCGCCTTTCCGCCTCTCCGGTCCGCATCACTTTAATTGACCGTCAAAACTATCAGCTCTTCCAGCCCTTGCTGTATCAAGTGGCCACTGCAGGCTTGTCGGTAGACGATATCGCGTATCCGGTGCGAGCCATGGTCAAAGATTGGAAGAACGTCCGCTTTCACATGGCCGAAGTTCGCAGCATCGACTGCGCGGCCAAAACTGTGGTTACCGAAGCGGATACCCTTTCTTATGACTACTTGATCGTCGCCGCTGGCGGGGCTACTAATTTTTTCGGTCTCGCTAATGTGCAAAAATACGGCTTTGGCATGAAAACCTTAGACGAAGCCGTCAATATCCGCAATCACCTGCTGAAAATGTTTGAGCTGGCCAGCCATGAGCAAAATCCGGAGAAACGGCGGGCGTTACTGACCTTTTTGGTCGTTGGCGGCGGCCCCACAGGAGTCGAGTCCGCCGGCGCCCTTTCCGAGCTGATGTACCATGTATTGGCCCGGGAATATCCGGATCTCAACTTCAAAGAAGCTCGCATCGTACTGCTGGAAGCCTCGGACCGACTCTTAGCCAGCATGCCGGAGGCGCTGCAAGAAGCAACGCGCAGCACCTTGGTGCGCAAGGATGTGGAAGTACGCCTCTGCACGCAAGTAGCCGACTATGACGGCGAAAAAGTATCGCTCAAAGGCGGCGAGGTCATTCCCGCGCGCACTCTGATTTGGGCCGCCGGCGTAGAAGCGGCTCCCCTTACCAGTACGCTGCAGTTGCCGCTGGACCGCCAAAAACGCGTCAAAGTCCGCAACACGCTGCAGCCGGACGGTTTGGACGATGTCTTTATCGTAGGCGACGCCGCCTGCTTTGAACAGCCTAATGGCCGACCATTGCCCATGGTGGCCCAGGTTGCCATTCAACAAGGCCAGCACGCCGCGCGTCAAATCCACCTACTTCTGCGCGGCCAAGACGTGCTCCCCTTCCTCTATGAAGATCTGGGAAATATGGCCACCATTGGCCGCAACGCCGCTGTCGTGCATATGGGCTCCGTGCAGCTTCAAGGATTTACCGCTTGGCTGTTCTGGTCCTTCGTGCACATTCTGCGGCTCATCGATTTTCGCAACCGCTTCATCGTCTTCGCGAAATGGGTCTGGGACTACTTTGTCTATGACCGCACCGTGCGCATTATTACAAGGCAATAAATGAAAGAATTGAACAAGAGTCTCGGGAGTCACGGGAGGGTACGCCGGAGGGTTACGGGATGTGTATTATTTTAACAGGAGTAAAGGGAGTAGAGTGAGGGCTCGACGGGGTTAGCTCGAATAATTATGAAAATAAAGCAAAGAGCAGAGCAACGAATAAAACCAATCCGTTGCTCTGCTCTTTGTTATTGCTTGTCCCCCTGGGTACTCTCCTTTTACTCCCTCTCCTCCTGTTAAAAAAACCGCGCCACTCTTTCGAGCCCTCCCGTGACTCCGGTTCTCTTGTTCAAAAATCTTAGCCGAGAATTTCCTGCACCCGGCCGACAATGCCGCCCTCTAGGCGCACTTTAATTCCCCGATGGTGAACGGCGCTGTTGGTCAAAATATCCTTGACTACCCCTTCGGTCAATTCGCCAGTGCGTTGGTGCGGCTTTTGCACCACCTTCACCCGCACGCCGGGGCGGATGTCTTTACGTTGTGTTCCTCCCATGGCCAAACTCCCTCCTGCCCGCGCCGTTCTTCGGTAAAACGGCTCACTAGGCTTTCCTTTTCCTTGCGCGACAGCTGCTTAAGCTGCCATTCTCTTCGCTGAGCGGCGCGATACTCCTCAAACTCTTCCCAATAAACCGGCTGCACCGGTCCCCGCCCGCGGGTATAGCGAGCTCCCTTACCGGCATTGTGCGCCGCCAAACGGCGCGGCAGATCGTTGGTCCAACCGATGTAAAAGCTGTCATCGGCACATTTCAAGATATAGGTCCAGGCAGTTACTGCCATGTCTGCCATACCTCTGGACAATACCCTACCGTCGCCTTAGCCCCGTTGCGCACAACTGGAGTTTTTAAAAGCAGCGGGTGCTCCAACAGCTTTTCTTCCACGTTATGCAGAATGTATCGCAAATTGAGGCGCGCCGCTTCCTTGCCGTTCGCATCAGCCATTTTCTCCACGCCCCCCACAGCCTGGGCCACCGCCCGTAATTCGCCCTTAGAAAGGCCGCGAATATTCAAATCAATAAAATGATACGTCATACGGCGCTCTTTAAAATAGCGCTCCGCCTTGCGCGTATCCTGGCATTTTTTCGTGCCGAAAATCTGGATGTTCAACGCCATTTCGTTACCCCTTTTGCGGCATATCCAACCAACGCACACCGTCTTTCGCAAAATTGCGCGTCAGATGCATCATGACTTCCAGCGGCGTCAGCTCCCGTGTTGAAGATTGATAATCGCTGGTCGCCGCCAAGCGGCCGTCCGCCACGCGGTATACCATTTGGTTCAGCGAAATCACGTGCCCGTTTCTTTCCTGGCGCAAACGGGTTACCTGCACCTCTGTACGCACCAGCCACTGGCAGCCCGCCTGCTTGGCCGCTTCAAAATCTCCGCTCGGCGCAGCAGCCGCCGTATCCGCCAGCACATAGCCCTTCAACGCGCGCCGGTACTGCCGTTCCATCACTTGCTGCATAAAGGGCTGTTCGGCTTCCATTTCTTGGGGCAGATTAAAGCTGGCCGGCACGACATACGCCTTAGGCCCTTCGCCTTCACTATGCTTGGGACTCACGATTTCGCCGGCTTTTTCCGCTTCCTGCAGCGCCCGGTAATAATCCTTCATGGCCACATCCATATAGACCGCCATCGAATGCGGTTTTTGGTGCATATAGTCTTCTTCCTGCCAGCGCACTTCTTTACCGAACTGTTCATAGCCGCCGCCAACTTTTTGCACCAAACCAGGGATCGGATCGCCGTCCAGCACCACCCGTTCTAAGGCCAGCTTGCCTTCGTTTTCCTGCTTAAAAGCAGCGTTGCCCACTGCGGGCGCGCCGAAGGTCAGCACCTCCACCTGGGCCGGATTAACACCAGCCAGAAGCAGCCGCGCACCGCCCAGAGTGGCCACCGCCCCGCCCAGGCTATGCCCGGTGAGAAGCAGCCGCTGCGAAGGATCGCTCATCAACGCCTTATATATAGGATGACCGTCTTCGCCTGCGTCAATAGCTGTTTGCACATACTGATAAAAGCCCTTATGCACCTTGGGCTTGTCCTCAGGTACATTAACTGCAGCGCCGGCGGCGTTAAACTCCGCCTGGGTCGCCCCGGTGAACCACACTTTACCAAGCCTCATATCGGTCTTGATGTCCTTAGCGTTTTCCGTACCCGCCACAGCTAAGGTGTATGTAGGCTCCCAGGGGTCCGCCTGCAAATTTTTGAGAACAATGAAGCGGGCGTCAGCTGCCGCCGTGCTGTACCGATATTTGGTAATTTCCCAGCCTTCTTCTTGCAGCGCCTCATTTACCAGTATGCCCAAACGGTCGTTATACGCCGCCAAGGAGGCCACCGCCGCCAAATACACTTTGCCTTTTTCATGTACCGCATCAAGGGCGGCTCCCGCCTGCGCCACCGAAAGAGTCAGCAAAAAACTCGCGCCAACAAACGCGGCAGCCAGCTGCCGCCCCCATTTTCCGTAAATCCCCATGTTCTTCTCCCCTTTCAATTTCTTGTTTTTTCCGTGCCAGCTCAGGCCGGCCGCCAGCCGTCCCGCAAAAGATGCGCCAGCAGCAAGCCGGTATTTTTGGCGTCGTCCAGCGCCATATGGCACCACCCCAGACGATCAATGCCGCTTTCCTCCACTGCGTGCTTAAGCGAAGGAGTGCGGTCTTTGCCATAATGCTGCTTATAGGCCGCCGCCAAGTCGATATAGTCTTCATATATAAAAGGATAGTCCAAGCCATAGCGCTTGCAATCCGTCGCCAACACTTCTCGGTCTGAATCGCCCCAGGCGACAAAATACGTCCGCCCTTCCTGATACAAGGAGTTCAACCCGCCAAGCATTTCTCCTAAATCAACACCGCCATCCACATCCTCTTGATTGATGATGGCAATCTCCATGCATTCCTTCGTCAAGCGCGGAAAAAACCGCGGTTTAACAAAAGATTGGTATTCTTCACCCAGCGCTAATTCCGGCGCTCCCATACGCACAGCGCCCACTTCGATGATTTCTGGAAAAAATGCCCGTGGCTTACCTACCAATTTCTTATGCGTTGTAAATTCAAAATCAATAATCAAAAAATCCCGTCCCGCCATGTCCGCAACCATCCATGCGCCACCTTTCCAGTCTCCTGCGTTCTCTAAACGCTTCTTTTGTACTATTGTACCGTTTTTTTCCTGCGGCGAACACCCGTCTCGTTTTTTCTTTTCTAAAAAGATTAGAAAAAATGCCGGGCCCATGCTAGGATAGAGAGTACACACATACCAACTCACGGAGGCTGTATAAAATGACAAACTGGTTATCTTTAAATGCCTGGTTAGGCAAACGGATGTTTCTTGTAGTTGTGACTGCTTTAATTGGCGGCATTTTCTTCCCCCTTAGCGATTCTTCGCTGCTCCGGCAGACAACGGTCCTGCTTTTTGCTTATATGACCTTTGTCACCGCCCTCTCCACCAGCCTGCGCGATTTCCTCCAGGTGCTGCGCCACCCTTGGCAGCCTTTGTGGATCTTGGCGCTAGTACATCTCGCCTCCCCTTTCACCGCCTGGATTGTGGGGCACGTTTTCTATCCTGATGAGCCTTTAATTCGCATTGGCTACCTTATTGGCGCTTCCATTCCCGTTGGGGTCACCTCCATTATCTGGACGGCTCTGGTGCAGGGAGATTTAGCGGTATCTTTGGTAGCCGTCACCTTGGACACCTTTCTTGTGCCGCTTGTGCTGCCCGCTTTTTTCCACTTCGCGATTGGTGAAACCATTGAAATCAGTTACCTAAAAATGGTGGAAGACCTTTTACTTATGGTCACCATTCCTAGTTTGCTGGGCATGCTTTGCAATGATTTGTCCAAAGGCCGCACGGCTTCTTTTGCCAAAAGCGTCGGCGGCGTTACTTCGAAGCTTTCTTTAAGCGCGGTTATCTTTATCAATTCCGCAGTTGTCATGCCTTTATTGTCCTGGAACGCTTCCACCCTAAAAGCTCTGATTATTACGCTGGGCGTTGTCAGCGCCAGTTTTTTTGTTGGTTGGCTCGGTTCGCTGGCTCTCAAAGATCGCCGGGAATCAACCGTCCTCACTATGATCTACAATGTAGGCATTCGCAACAACGCCTGCGGCGTCGTCTTGGCTCTCAGCTACTTCCCTCCGGCCGCGGCCATCCCCATTACCATGTCCATCTTGTACCAGCAGCCGGTAGCTACCCTTGTGCCTTATGTGTACCGCTTTTTCAAGCGCTTGGGGAATGCCACGAAGAACGGAAATTGAGATTTGAACAAGAGAATCGGAGTCACGAGAGGGCTCGCATGAGAAAGCAAATAGCCAGGCAAAGCTTGCAAACAAGCTTCGCCTGGCTATTCTATACTCCTCAGTCGTACCCTCATTGGACGTCGGTCGCCTTGCCATCCATGGCGCGACCGACCCTAGGTGCGTCCAGCACCGTCGCCGGTTCTCTTGTTCGTTCCTTTCAGCGGCTCCTTTTACGGTTTAACGCTGATAGTCAGGGTCCGCGTAGCCGCGATTTTATCTGCGGCTTCCCAAGGACGGCGCAGCACAAAGGTCAGCGTTTCCGTGCCTTCCACGCCACCGCGGGCCTGGTAGAACAACCGCTGCTGCAGCGGGCCTCCCATGCGATCCGTCAATGCCTGCGGACCGGAATCATGCGCTAAAACAGCATACTTCAAATCCGCCGTGATCGGCGTACTCCAGAGATACCCTGTACCAGCCGCCGCCATCAAATCTACTTGTACCGTCTGTCCCGCCCGCAGTTGCAGCTGCAGACTTTCCGTACCGCCGAGCTTACCATCCCACTGCACCTGAGCTACCACTGGAAGCTCCCTCCAAGCCATGCCCTCAGCCGCCGCCACTGCAGGCAGCGTCAAAAGAAGCGCGCAAAGAACAAATAGCAATACCGACTTACGCATGAATACATCCTCCTCTTAGTACTAACTTTATTTCTTTTTTCTTGTTCGTTGCTCTTTTGCCAACTTCCTGCTCCTCGGCACGAAGAAACAGGAATCAGCTCCTGGGCGGCGAATGAAAGTTAAGGTCTTATTTTAAATCTACGCAAGCTAAGGAGATATTGCATGACCGCCGATAAAGAACAACAACTTGCCGCCGCGTTGCTACCCCTCTTAGGAGGCGCGGACAACCTGCTTTCCATCGCGCACTGCATGACCCGTCTGCGCATCACTGTCGCTGACGAAACAAAGGTAGACAAGGAAAAAATCAAAAACCTCCCGGGTGTGCTGGGCTTGCTGGGCGCAGAAGGCCGGTGTCAGATCGTCCTGGGCCCCGGAGTTGTCAATAAAGTAACCGCCCATCTTCAGATACTGCAGCAAAAACCAGCCTCCCCCCAACAGCCAGAACCCCTTACTGAAGCCCGCACACGCAAGGCCGCTCTCGACGAAAAAAACCGCACGCCCTTCAAGCTGCTGCTGCGCCGCCTCGCCGGCATTTTCATCCCGCTCATTCCTGCGATTGTCGCTTCCGGCATGGTCGCAGGCTTGACCAATCTTGCCATCCGTCTGGGCCTGTCGCCGGAGCATGAGCTGGCGACCCTGCTTTCCGTCACCGGCTGGGGTCTTTTCGCCTATCTATCCATCTTCATCGGCTTCAACGCCGCCAAGGAATTCGGCGGCACACCCGCTCTCGGAGGTTTAGCCGGGGTTTTGCTCATTAACCCAGCCATCGCTTCCATTCACTTAGGAGGCGAGGCTTTAGTGCCTGGCCGCGGCGGCGTCATCGGCGTTCTTCTGGTAGCCTGCTTTATGGCCTGGCTGGAGCGGCGTCTGCGCCGCTACGTGCCCAACGCGCTGGACATCATTGTCACCCCTACGCTGACACTGCTTGTGGGCGCTTTAGCTACTTACTATGTACTCCAGCCCTTAGGCGGTTTTTTATCAGACACCATTATTTTTGCTTTCAAAGTTTTGCTTCAGGACGGCGGCGGTTTTGCCGGTTTTGTGCTCGCCGGAACCATCTTGCCCATCGTCATGACCGGCTTGCATCAAGGACTGACGCCCATTCACATGGAGTTTCTCAACACGCTCCACGAAAATCCGCTGCTCCCCATCCTCGCCATGGGCGGCGCTGGCCAAGTAGGGGCGTCCTTGGCAGTCTACCTAAAAACCAAAAACACCCGCCTGCGGCACATCATTAAAAGCGCCTTGCCTGTCGGTCTCTTGGGCATTGGCGAGCCGCTGATTTTCGGCGTTACCCTGCCCTTAGGACGCCCTTTTTTCACGGCTTGCCTCGGCGCGGCCTGTGGCGGAGCCTATCAGGCGGCCATGCACACGGCTTCCATTTCCATGGGCGTATCCGGCTTGCCTCTGGCTTTTCTCATCCAGCCGGCCAGTCTGCTGCATTATCTGCTGGGCCTAGTTATCGCCTATGTCTGCGGTTTTTGCGCCACTTGGCTCGCCGGCTTTGAAGACCCCGTAGAAACGTCCGAGGAGGCAGGAGCATGAAGAAGATAAAAAAAGGCATTTCTCTTTTTGCCGGCATGGGGCACCCCCTCGCGGACAGCTTGACGTACCTGGAAAACGCCAAAGCAGCGGGCTTCAGCGAACTTTTCACATCCCTCCATATACCGGAGGCCAACAACAAGACGCTGCTTTCGGAACTAGACGCCCTTCTGGCGAAAGCCACAGAACTGGATTTTGCCGTTACCGCCGACATTTCGCCGCGCACCTTCCGCTTTTTCGGAGGCTCGCTGCAAAACACCGCCGCCTTAGCTCGTTTGGGACTAGCGGCCTTGCGCCTGGACGACGGCTTCACCTGCGCCGACATTGTGCGCCTTACGCATGAACAGCAGTGGTCTATTTGCCTTAATACCAGCACAACTACCGCAGCGGATTTGCAGCAGCTCTTGGATAACGGAGTCTATGCTTCTCGCCTGCAAAGCAGTCACAACTATTATCCTCGTCCCGAGACCGGCCTGTCTTGGAAGCTTTTTGCCGAGCGCTGCCGTCTCTTTGCAGCCCAGGGCATTGAAGTAGCCGCTTTTGTTCCCTCCTTGCACAATCCAAGAGGGCCTCTCTTTGCCGGTTTGCCCACGTTAGAAGCCCACCGGACCTTGCCGGCGCAGACCGCCGCCAAAGAACTGGCCGCCAGCGGCTTGGTGCAAGGCATTTTCTTCGGCGATCCCTTGGCGACCAAGGAAGAGCTGCTGGCTGTGGGCCGTGTCGAGACGCAGCTTCTTTCACTGCGCCTTCAATTAGAGCCGGATCTTTCGCCCATAGAACGCCTCCTGCTGGATGCGTCTCATACCAATCGCCACGATCCTGGCGCAGGCTGCGCCCGCTCGCAAGAAGCTCGCGGTCTCTGCACCGAAGACGTGCCGCCTCGCCCGGCGCAGCCTCGCCCCAGAGGCTGCGTCACCATCGACAACAGCGGCTACGGACGCTATCAAGGGGAGCTGCAGATTGTGCAGCAGGATTTGCCTGCCGACCCCCGAGTCAACGTAGTCGCCCATATTGAGCCGACAGAACTCTTCCTGCTCGACTATCTCGAGCCGGGAAGGTCCTTCGCTTTTGAAATTTCTTCAGGAGGTATGCCATGACCGTCGCCCTAGAAGCACTCGCTACGGAGGAGCAAAACCGCGCCACCGCCGACATCGATCAGTTAACGCCTCTCGATATCGTCCGCCGCATTCACCAGGAAGACGCCGCGCTCACCGCGGCTATCGCCCCGGCCTTGGAAGCCATCGCTCAAGGCGCAACGTGGATTGCCGAAGCGCTCGCCCAAGGGGGCCGCCTCTTTTACGTAGGCGCCGGCACCAGCGGACGCCTGGGCATTCTTGACGCCAGCGAATGTCCGCCAACCTACGGCACCGACCCAGAGCAAATACAAGGCCTTATCGCTGGCGGTCCCTCGGCGGTATTCCGTTCCGTGGAAGCCGCCGAAGACCGTCCGGAATTAGGAGAAGAAGATCTTAAAGGCAAAAACCTTACGGCCAAAGACATTGTTGTCGGCATTGCCGCTAGCGGCCGGACACCCTATGTGCTGGGCTCTCTTAGCTACGCCCGCGCTCTGGGCTGCCGCACCGTCGCTTTGGCCTGCTCGCCGCATTCCCCGATTGCCGCGGCGGCGGAGCTTGCCATCACGGTAGTCACAGGCCCTGAGGTCATCACCGGCTCAACGCGTATGAAAGCCGGCAGCGCCCAAAAAATGGTGCTCAACATGCTCTCCACGACGGCTATGATTCTTTTGGGCAAGGTCTACGGCAATCTCATGGTCGACGTAAAGGCCAGCAACGAAAAACTGCGGCAGCGAGTGCTCCGCATTGTCCAAACCGCTACCGGCGAAGCTGCTGAAGCCGTCGCAGCGGCTGTCGCCGCTGCCGATGGCCACGCCAAAACCGCCATCGTCATGCTGCTGGGCGGCGTCGAAGCGAATAAAGCCCGCTTAGCCCTGGAAGGAACCGGCGGCTTCGTCGCCAAAGCGCTGCAAAAAATACGAGGAAACGGACAATAAACAAGAGTAGAGAGAGTAAAGGGAGGGTTCGGAAGAATTAAAACCCGTAGGCCACACCCTCTCCTGCGTACCCTCCCGTGACTCCGATTCTCTTGTTCAATCCCCCTTCTCTGTGCTTTTCTCTAATTCTTCTGTAATTATGAAGGGGGCTGTGAAATAACTCCCTGACAAATAAAAAGAGGTCCGTTAGCTCGGAAGAGCTGACGGACCTCTTTTTGTGGTAAAATTTTACGTACCAATGAAA
>SAAJ01000003.1 GCA_009929485.1 Negativicutes bacterium | reverse complement strand
GGTTATGCCTGGCGACAACGTGCAGATGGCCATCGAACTGATTACCCCCATCGCCGTTGAAGAAGGTCTGCGTTTTGCTATCCGCGAAGGCGGCCGCACAGTCGGCGCCGGCGTAGTTACCGCAATCAACGCGTAAACATCTTAATGCAAATGGTTTTGGCCATAGCGGCGGCTTATCGCCGCTATGGCAATACAATTGAATAACGGTGTTTGCGATGATGCAGGAGGTGGCCCGGCTGAGTTCCGGGGGAAATTCCTGCTGAGAAATGTCCGTTCTAAGAAACTGGGCGATAAGGAGGATTCATACGAATGCCTAAGCAACAAAAAATCAGAATCCGCTTGAAGGCGTACGATCACAAAGCTCTTGATCAGAGTGCTGCTAAGATCGTAGAAACTGCGAAAAGAACCGGCGCCATGGTGTCCGGGCCGATTCCGCTTCCTACAGAGAAAAATATTTTCACTATCCTGCGTTCTCCTCATGTAAACAAGGATTCGCGGGAACAATTTGAAATGCGTACGCATAAACGTTTGATTGATATCCTGGAACCGACATCCAAAACGGTAGATTCCCTCATGCGCCTCGACCTGCCGGCCGGTGTGGATATCGAAATCAAGCTGTAGGAGGAGGTGGCAGAACATGGCAAAAAGCATTCTTGGCAAAAAACTGGGTATGACGCAGATTTTCACCGAAGAGGGGAAAGTGGTTCCGGTAACGGTAGTCGAAGCCGGACAATGCGTTGTCGTAGGAAACAAAACGGTTGAAAACGACGGCTACAATGCGGTTCAACTTGGTTTTGGAGCCGTGAAAGATAAAAACGTCACCAAGCCGATGCAGGGAGTTTTTGCAAAAGCTGGCGTGACCCCCGTAAAATTCATCCGGGAAATCCGCCTGGCGGACGCTTCCGAATTCACTGCTGGACAAATCATTGGTGTTGACACCTTTGCAGCCGGTGAAATGGTGGACGTAGTCGGCACGGCTAAAGGTAAAGGCTTTGCAGGCGGCATCAAGCGCCATAACTTTGCACGCGGACCTATGGGCCACGGCTCGAAATCGCACCGTGAACCCGGTTCTATCGGCCCTCGCATGAGCGGCGGCGGCGGCAAAGTATTCAAAGGCAAGAAATTGCCTGGACAAATGGGTGGTCAACGCGTGACCATTCAGCGTCTCAGCGTCGTTCGTATCGACACCGAGCGCAACCTGATCTTAATCAAAGGCGCCATCCCCGGCCCGAAAAAAGGTCTGGTCATCATCAAGAACACGGTGAAACCCGGCAAATAAATTCGCCGGTTTCTTGAAAGGAGGATGTGCTATATGCCGAAAGTGGCAGTATATGATATCACCGGCAAGCAAACCGGTGAAGTGGAACTGAATGATAGCGTGTTCGCTGTGGAAGTGAACGAGGCTGTGCTTCATCAAGCAGTAGTTATGCAGATGGCCAGCCAGCGTCAAGGTAATGCGTCCACAAAGACCAGAGGTTTTGTACGCGGTGGCGGCAAAAAACCCTGGAAACAAAAAGGAACCGGACGCGCTCGCGCCGGCAGCATTCGCTCTCCGTTGTGGGTCGGCGGCGGCACGGTTTTCGGACCGCAACCTCGTTCCTATGCGTTCAGCATGCCCCGTAAACAGCGTCGTTTGGCTCTTAAGTCCGCTCTGACTTCTAAAGTGCAGGACGGCGAGCTGGTGGTTCTGGAGGGCCTCGATTTTGAAGCTCCCAAAACCAAACAGGTCATTAAAATGATGGGTGATTTCAATGCTTCCGAGCAGAAAGCCCTGATCATTACGGCGGAAGAAGTGGAAAGCGTATTCAAGTCTGCCCGCAACCTTCCGAGCGTTAAAACCATTACCAGCATGGGCCTGAATGTAATGGACCTGCTCCATTATGATCGGGTTTTCGTTACCAAAGAGGCAGTCACCCGTATTGAGGAGGTGCTGGCATAATGGAAAACTTGTGCGACGTGCTTGTTCGTCCTGTCATCACAGAGAAAAGCAATCAGTTGATGGAGGAAAGCAAATATACCTTTATCGTATCGCTCAAAGCCACGAAGGTGGAAATCCGCCAGGCTGTGGAAAAAATGTTCAAAGTCCAGGTTGAGGCTGTGAACACTGTGCGTGTAATGGGTAAAACTAAGCGCATGGGCAAACACGAAGGAAAACGCCCCGATTTCAAGAAAGCTATCGTCAAACTGGCCCCCGGCCAGAGCATTGCGTTCTTCGAAGGGGTCTAAGCCGATAACACCGAAAAGGAGGGGCAATTATGGCAGTAAAATCGTTTAAACCTTATTCTGCCGGCAGACGTTTTATGACGGTAGCCAGCTTCGATGAAGTTACTACCGACAAACCGGAACGTTCTTTGCTGGTACGTTTGACTAAAAAAGGCGGCCGCAACCAACAAGGCAGACTGACTGTACGTCATCAAGGCGGCGGTCATAAGCGCATGTATCGTCTCATCGACTTCAAACGCAACAAGGACGGCATTGTCGCCAAAGTAGCGTCTGTGGAATATGATCCGAATCGTTCCGCTTATATTGCGTTGCTTCATTATTTAGACGGCGAAAAGCGCTACATTTTGGCGCCCCATGGTCTTAAAGTGGGAGACAAAGTGGAAAGCGGTCCAGAAGCCGACATTAAAGTAGGCAATGCGTTGCCGATGGTGAACATCCCCGTCGGTACCATGCTGCACAACATTGAGATGAAGATTGGCAAAGGCGGCCAGATGGTACGCAGCGCCGGCGCTTCCGCTCAGTTGATGGCTAAAGAAGGCGGCACTGCTCTTTTGCGTTTGCCCTCGGGCGAATTGCGCAAAGTGCATGTTAACTGCCGTGCAACCATCGGCCAGGTTGGCAACTTGGAACATGAAAACATTACGATCGGCAAAGCTGGCCGTTCTCGTTGGTTGGGCGTGCGTCCCGCTAACCGCGGCGTAGCAATGAACCCTTGCGATCATCCGCATGGCGGTGGTGAAGGCCGTTCGCCGGTGGGCCGCAAGCATCCGGTTACGCCTTGGGGCAAATGCGCGCATGGCGTGAAAACCCGTCGCAGCAAACAGTCCGACAAAATGATCGTCAAACGACGCACGAAATAACCGCGTGAAGGGAGGCCAAAGTCGTGTCCAGATCCATTAAAAAAGGACCTTTTGTGCATGAAAGCTTGATGAAGAAAATTGATATTATGAATGCTAGCGGCGATAAAAAGGTCGTAAAATGCTGGTCCCGCAGTTCGACAATTCTGCCGAATTTTGTGGGCCATACCATCGCTGTGCATGACGGCCGCAAACATGTTCCGGTCTATGTGACCGAAGACATGGTCGGCCATAAGCTGGGCGAATTCGCTCCGACCCGCACCTATAAAGGTCACGCCGGCTCGGAAAAATCCACTTCGCTGCGCTAAGCGCTGCGGGCTGCGTTTAGCGCAGTGATCATACCGAAAGGGGGCTAGTGCATGGAAGCCAAAGCGGTTGCCAAGAATATCCGCATTGCGCCGCGCAAAGTGAGAGTCGTTATTGACTTGATCCGCGGTAAAAATGTGGGTGAAGCATTTGCTATATTGAAATACACTCCCAAAGTGGGTACTGAAGTTGTTGAGAAGGTTTTGAAGTCAGCTGTTGCTAATGCTGAGAACAATCTTGACCTCAATGTCGACAACCTCTATGTATCGGCAGTATATGTCGATCAGGGTCCCACGATGAAACGCATTCATCCTCGGTCTCGTGGGCAAGCCTTCAAGATTTTGAAGCGCTCCAGCCATGTGACCGTGGTCGTTCAGGAACGATAAGCGGAGAAGGAGGGAACATCTAGTGGGTCAAAAAGTCAATCCTCATGGTTTTAGACTCGGCGTAATCAAGACTTGGGATGCCAAATGGTACGCCGATAAAGATTATGCAAAAAACTTGCATGAAGATATCAAGATTCGTGACTTTATTAAAAAAGCGGCATTTGCTGCTGGCGTATCTCAGGTTGTGATCGAACGCGCTTCCAACCGTGTACGCATTAACATTCATACTGCGAAACCGGGTATGGTTATCGGCCGCGGCGGCGCAGGTATTGAAGCCCTGAAAAAAGGTTTGCGCAAGCTGACCGAAAAACAGCTCGACATCAACATTGCAGAAATCAAGCATCCGGAATTGTCTTCGCAGTTGGTTGCTGAGAACATTGCAGCTCAGCTTGAACGTCGCATTGCTTTCCGTCGTGCTATGAAGCAATCTGTTGGCCGTACGATGCGTATGGGCGCTAAAGGAATTAAAATCATGTGTGGCGGCCGTCTTGGCGGGGCTGAAATTGCCCGTAGCGAAAGCTATCGCGAAGGCAGCATTCCTCTGCACACTCTGCGTGCCGACATTGATTACGGTTTTGCAGAAGCCGCTACTACCTATGGACGTATCGGCGTTAAGGTGTGGATCTACAAAGGCGAGATTTTGCCTGAAGCCAAGAAACCTGCCGCTCAAGAAGGGGGCGAATAATCATGTTGTTGCCGAAACGCGTTAAGCATCGCAAACAGTTCCGGGGTCGCATGAAGGGCAAAGCCCAAAGAGGCAACACAGTGAGCCACGGCGAATACGGTTTGGTAGCTCTTGAACCGGCTTGGATTACCAACCGCCAAATCGAGGCTGCTCGTATTGCCATGACTCGTTACATTAAACGTGGCGGTAAAGTCTGGATCAAAATTTTCCCGGATAAGCCGGTTACGGCTAAGCCGGCTGAAACTCGCATGGGTAGCGGTAAAGGCTCGCCCGAATATTGGGTGGCTGTTGTAAAACCGGGTCGCGTCATGTTTGAAATGGATGGCGTTGCCGAAGATGTAGCAAAAGAAGCTATGCGTCTGGCTGCTCACAAACTCCCGATTCGGACCCAGTTTGTTGTGCGGGAGAAAGCTCAGGAAGTGGGTGGTGAAGCAAATGAAGGCTAAAGAAATCCGTGATATGAACGCCGCCGAGCTCGATCAAAAATTGGCTGGCCTGAAAGATGAATTGTTTCACCTGAGATTTCAGCATGCGACTGGTCAGCTGGAAAACCCCATGCGCCTCAAGGAAGTTAAGAAAACCATCGCTCGCGTGAAAACCATTCAACGGGAAATGGAAATCAAAACCCAAGAAGCGTAAGGAAACAGCGCCAAGTCGCAGATGGAAGGAGGCATATCGGACGTGAGTGAAAGAAACGAGCGTAAAAACCGCATTGGCCGTGTGGTAAGCGATAAAATGGATAAGACTATAGTCGTAGCCATGGAGCGTACTGTACAGCATCCGTTGTACAAAAAGGCTGTAAAGAAAACGGTTACCTTCAAGGCTCATGATGAAAACAATGAGTGCAAGCCTGGGGATATTGTTTCCTTGATGGAAACACGCCCTCTCTCCAAAGATAAACGTTGGAGAGTTGTTGAAATTCTTGAGAAAGCGAAGTAATCGCTTTAACTTTTGAAAAATTTCAGGCTTGAAGGAGGGAGCAAGGATGATCCAACAACAAACCATTCTTAATGTTGCTGATAATACCGGTGCTAAAAAAGTTATGTGCATTCGTGTATTGGGCGGTTCCTACCGGCGCTATGCCAATATCGGCGACATCATCGTCGCTTCCGTTAAGGACGCAACGCCCGGTGGCGTGGTCAAGAAAGGCGATGTAGTGAAAGCTGTTGTCGTACGGTCTCACAAGGGCCTGCGCCGTCAAGACGGTTCCTACATTCGTTTTGACGAGAACGCCGCCGTTGTCATCAAAGAAGACAAGAGTCCCCGCGGGACCCGTATTTTTGGACCGGTTGCGAGAGAGCTGCGTGAGAAAGACTTTATGAAGATTGTCTCGCTGGCACCGGAAGTAATCTAAGTCAGGAGGGAAATCCGGCATGTCAGAAGCCAAATTGCACGTCAAAAAAGGCGATAAAGTCATGGTCCTGTCCGGTAAGGACAAAGGAAAAACTGGTGCTGTAATTCAGGCGATTCCCAAAAAGGGAAAAGCTGTTGTAGAAGGCATCAACAAAGTAAAACGTCATACCAAACCGTCTCAAAGCAATCCCCAAGGGGGCATCATTGTGAAGGAAGCGCCGGTACATGCTGCGAAGCTGATGCTGGTGTGTCCCGCTTGCGACAAAGCAACTCGGGTAAAAAGCAATGTGCTTGCTAACGGTGGTAAAGTTCGCGTTTGCAAAAAATGCGGCGAAACAATTGACAAGGATAAATAACCCAGCACGAAAGGAGGGTACCACTTGTGGTCAGACTGAAAGAGAAATATACTAGCGAAGTCGCGAAAGCGATGATGGAAAAGTTCGGATACAAGAACGTCATGGAAATCCCTAAAATCGAAAAAGTTGTTTTGAATATGGGAATCGGCGAAGCAGTGGCCAATCCGAAAGTGATTGACTCTGCGGTAGCGGATATGACACTGATTTCCGGACAAAAACCGGTTGTCACTCGTGCTAAAAAATCCGTGGCTGCCTTTAAGATTCGTGCGGGTATGCCGATTGGCGCCAAAGTTACCTTGCGCGGTGAACGCATGTACTACTTTGTAGACAAGCTGTTCAATGTCGCATTGGCTCGTGTACGCGACTTCCGCGGTGTTAGCCCGAAGTCCTTTGACGGACGCGGCAACTACACCCTGGGCATCAAGGAACAACTGATTTTCCCCGAGATCGAGTACGACAAAGTCGACAAGATCCGCGGCATGGATATAATCATTGTTACCACTGCCAAAACTGATGAAGAGGCGCGGGAACTGTTGAAGCTGATGGGCATGCCCTTCAGCGCGTAAAAAGGAGGGACAGTTGTGGCCAAGACAGCTTTGATTGAAAAATGGAAAAAAGAACCTAAATTCAAGGTTCGCAAATACAATCGCTGCAAGATTTGCGGTCGCCCGCATGCTTACATCCGCAAGTTCGAGATGTGCCGTATCTGCTTCCGGGAACTGAGCTATAAAGGCGCAATTCCGGGTGTTACGAAAGCTAGCTGGTAACCAAGCACAGGAAGGAGGTTTGTTCTCATGGTAATGACTGATCCGATCGCTGACATGCTTACCCGGATTCGTAATGCGAACTCGGTGCATCATGATAAAGTGGAGATCCCCGCTTCCAAAGTGAAGCAGGCGATGGCCGAAATTCTCAAACGCGAGGGTTTCATTAAGGACTATGATCTCGTCAACGACAATAAACAAGGCGTTCTTCGGTTGAGCCTCAAATACGGCCCGAACCGCGAGAAAGTCATCACCGGCCTCAAACGCATTTCCAAACCGGGATTGCGCGTATACGCGAAAAAAGAGCAGCTGCCCCGAGTTTTGGGCGGCCTCGGTATCGCCATTATTTCAACATCGCAGGGCATCATGACCGACAAGCAGGCTCGTCGCGAGGGCCTCGGCGGCGAAGTAGTCGCCTACGTTTGGTAAGAAGTTCTGTCTCTAGGAGGTGTAATACATGTCGCGTATTGGTAGAATGCCTATCACTATTCCGGCAGGCGTAACCATCAATTTGGATGGCAACGTTGTCACAGTGAAAGGCCCTAAAGGCGAACTGACGCGTGAAGTCGCCAAAGCTTTGACGATTAAAATCGAAGAAAACACGCTGACTGTTGAGCGTCCCAGTGATGTGAAGGAACATCGTTCCTTGCACGGTCTCACTCGTACGTTGATCAACAATATGGTTGTGGGCGTAACGGAAGGCTTTACCAAGACCTTGGAAATCAATGGTGTTGGTTATCGCGCCGCTAAGTCCGGCAATAAAGTAACCCTTTCTCTTGGCTTTTCCCATCCTGTCGAGGTTGAGCCTCCCCAGGGTCTTGCGTTGGATGTGCCTGCTCCGAATAGAATCGTAGTTTCAGGCATTAACAAAGAGGCTGTGGGCGCCCTGGCGGCGAAGATTCGCGGTTACCGCGAGCCAGAACCGTACAAAGGCAAAGGCATCAAGTACGAAGGCGAAGTAGTTCGTCGCAAAGTCGGTAAAGCCGGCGGCAAGGGTAAGAAGTAAGCCATAGGCGAAAGGAGTGAACACAGTGCTTCGTAAACCTGTAAAAAACGATTCGCGGCAGAAGCGCCACCTGCGGGTGCGCAAAAACGTCAGCGGCACAGCGGCTAAACCCCGTTTGAATGTGTTCCGCAGCCTGCATCATATTTATGCGCAAATCATTGATGATGTGGCAGGCGTAACGTTGGTTTCTGCCAGCACCATGGATAAAGACATTCGGGAACAAGTCGCCAAAGGCGGCAATTGTGAAGCGTCCAAGCTGGTTGGCGCTGCCGTAGCCAAGCGTGCTCTTGAGAAAGGTATTTCTCAAGTAGTATTTGATCGCGGCGGTTACATCTACCATGGTCGCGTAGCTGCTTTAGCGCAAAGTGCGCGTGAAGCTGGGCTGCAATTCTAAGAGGACAAGGAGGTACAGTCATGGCCAAAATTGACCATACATCCCTCGACCTGCAGGAAAAAGTGGTTTTCATTAACCGCGTAGCCAAGGTCGTCAAGGGTGGTCGCCGCTTCTCCTTCAGTGCCCTGGTCGTCGTGGGCGATGAGAACGGTCATGTCGGCGCAGGCCTCGGCAAAGCTGGGGAAGTTCCGGAAGCCATCCGTAAAGGCGTTGAAGACGCCAAGAAAAATCTCATTAAGGTGCCGATTGTCGGTACTACAATTCCTCATCAAATTCTCGGTGTGTTCGGCGCAGGGAAAGTTCTGCTGAAACCTGCTTCCGAAGGTACCGGTGTTATTGCTGGCGGCCCTGCCCGTGCGGTATTGGAGCTGGCTGGTATTCACGACATTCTCACCAAGTCGCTGGGTTCTTCGAATCCCAACAACATGGTGCGTGCTACTCTTCGCGGTCTTGAACAGCTGAAGAGAGCCGAAGAAGTGGCGGCTCTGCGTGGCAAGTCCGTGCAGGAACTGCTGGGCTAAGGAGGAGAAACAATGGCGAAACTCAACATTAAGCTGACGCGTAGCCTGATCGGTCGTCCTGAAGACCAGCGTGCCACTGTAAAAGCTCTGGGTCTCGGGAAGATCAACAGCTGCGTTGAGCAGGAAGATACCCCTGTTATCCGCGGTATGATCCGCAAAGTAGAACATCTAGTTACTGTTGAAGAACAGCAAAACTAAACGAGAGGAGGCGCTAACGATGAAATTGCATGAATTAGCTCCGGTGCCCGGCTCGAAAAAGACCCGCACTCGCCTTGGCCGCGGCCTTGGTTCCGGTCTGGGAAAAACTTCTGGCAAAGGTCATAAAGGCCAGAAGGCTCGCAGCGGCGGCGGTACTCGCCCTGGTTTTGAAGGCGGTCAAAAGCCTTTATACCTGCGGCTTCCTAAACGCGGTTTTTATAACAAGTTTGGGAAAGAGTACGCCGAAGTGAACGTGGCTACCTTGAATCGGTTTGAAGCCGGCGCAGAGGTGGATCCAGTGGCCCTTGTGGAAGCTGGCATTCTAAAGAACGTTCATGATGGCGTGCGTGTTCTTGGCGGCGGCGAGTTGACCGTAGCGTTGACCGTAAAGGCCAATGGGTTCACCAAGTCGGCTATTGCCAAGATCGAAGCTGCCGGCGGAAAAGTCGAGGTGTTCTAGGTGCTTGCAGCCCTGTCGAACGTTTTTCAGATTCCTGAGTTGCGCCAGAAGATCGTCTTTACGCTGATCATGTTTCTGGTGTTCCGGGCTGGCACTCACATCCCTGTACCTGGTGTCGATGCAGCCGTGATTGAAGAGCTGTTTACCAGCGGCAATCTGTTTGGACTGTTGGACCTGTTTGCTGGCGGTGCGCTGAGCAAGTTTTCCATTTTCGCGATGAGTATAACCCCTTACATCAATGCTTCCATTATCATGCAATTGCTGACAGTGGTCGTTCCGACCTTTGAACGGTGGAGCAAAGAAGGGCAAGAGGGTCGGAAAAAACTGACCCAAATCACGCGTTACGGTACAGTAGTGTTAGGGTTTATGCAGGCTTTGGGCATGGCTCTTGGCTTGAAGCACGCGATCATCAATCCAGGCATCGGCTCTATTCTTCTGATTGCCCTCACGCTGACGGCAGGGACAACCTTCTTGATGTGGCTGGGTGAACAGATAACCGAAAAAGGGATTGGCAATGGTATTTCGCTGATCATCTTTGCGGGGATTGTTTCCCGCCTTCCAGATGGCATCTACGTTATTTATCAGTATTTCGAAGCTGGCACGGTCGGCTTGTTTAAACTGTTGTTGTTCTTAACGATTGCGATAGCCATGATTGTTTTGGTTATTGCCATCCAACAAGGGCAGCGGCGCATTCCGGTACAGTATGCTAAACGGGTAGTTGGCCGCAAGATGTACGGCGGTCATTCCACCCATATCCCGCTGAAGGTTAACCAGGCGGGAGTTATTCCGATAATCTTTGCGTCATCCGTGCTCATGTTTCCGGTAACTATCGCCCAGTTTATTGATGTGGAATGGGTGAAAACGGTGGCGGGATGGTTTGCGTGGGGAACGCCGCTGCAGACAACTCTGTATGCGCTTTTAATCCTGTTTTTCACGTATTTCTATACTGCGGTTACCTTTAACGTCTCGGATATGGCAGAGAATATGAAAAAACACGGCGGTTTTATTCCAGGTCTGCGTCCAGGAAAACCGACCGCTGATTATCTGGACCGCGTCATGACTCGGATCACCCTGGCAGGTTCGCTGTTCTTGGCTCTGATCGCCATTTTGCCGAACTTTGTAGTGTGGGCGACAGATATCCAGGGCGTTTACTTCGGTGGCACAGCCCTCCTCATTGTTGTGGGTGTGGCGCTGGACACAATGAAGCAAATAGAGTCGCTCGTATTGATGCGGCACTATCAAGGCTTTATGAAGTAAGGAGGACCAAACATGCAAATTTTGCTTATGGGACCGCCTGGGGCCGGCAAAGGCACTCAAGCGGCGCAACTGGTGAAAGAACTGGGCATTCCGCATATTTCGACCGGCGACATGTTTCGTGCCGCTGTTAAAGAAGGAACGGAGCTTGGTAAAAAAGCCAAGGCATGCATGGATGCCGGGCAACTGGTGCCTGATGAGATTACTATCGGCATTGTACGCGAGCGTTTAGCGAAGGCGGATTGCAAACAAGGCTTTCTGCTGGATGGCTTTCCGCGGACCTTAGAACAAGCGGAAGCGCTGGGACGGACATTGGAGGAGCTGGAAAGCCGCCTGGACCATGTGATTAACATCACGGTGCCGGCGGAAGATCTGGTAGCCCGGATTACAGGTCGGCGTATCTGCCGTGCCTGCGGTGCAACCTACCATGTGTCGTTCAATCCTTCGAGCAAGAAGGATCGCTGCGATGCTTGCGATGGAGAGCTTTATCAGCGCAACGACGACCAAGAGGCAACCGTAAAAAGCCGCTTGGACGTTTACGAAGCGCAGACCCGTCCCCTCGTAAATTACTATCAGGATCGCGGTGTATATGCTGAAATTGATGGCCGACAGGACATTGACAAAGTGCTGGCTGATATCCTGAAAACATTGCGAGGCGCGTAACGATGATTGTCCTGAAAAGTCAACAGGAAATCGCCTATATGCGTGAAGCTGGGCGGATTGTGGCGGAAACGCTGGAACTCATCCGGCAAGCGGTGAAACCGGACGTGACGACACAAGAACTGGATCGAATCGCCGACGAATACATTCGCGAACGCGGTGCAATCCCGGCATTCAAAGGGTATAATGGTTTTCCCGGCAGTATCTGCGCTTCGGTAAACGAAGAAGTAGTACATGGAATTCCAGGGCCGAGGAAACTTAAGAACGGCGATATCATCAGCGTCGACATCGGTACGTTGATTAATGGATTTTATGGCGATGCAGCCATGACCTTCCCTGTAGGGGAGGTTGCTCCGGAAGTAGCGCAGCTGCTGAAGGTGACGGAAGAATCGCTTTATAAAGGTATTGCTCAAGCAGTGGCTGATCAACGTCTCTATGATATCTCACATGCTGTTCAAATTCATGCGGAAGAATTTGGTTATGGAGTAGTGCGCGACTATGTGGGACATGGCATTGGTCGCAAGATGCATGAAGATCCGCAAATTCCCAACTACGGCGCTCCCGGGCGCGGCCCGCGGCTGAAGCCTGGCATGACTCTGGCGATTGAACCCATGATTAACATGGGGACATATGAAGTAAAAACCCTGCGGGACAACTGGACCGTTATTACTAGGGACAAAAAATGGTCGGCTCATTTTGAGCATACCATTGCTGTAACTGATGGCGAACCGGAAATTTTGACACGTTTGTGAACGAAATGACTGCAGGAAAAGTGTATAGCTTGCTAAACGGCGGTTATGCACGGCAACGGCGTCTGGACCGGTCGTTTTTGCGGCTGGCCGGACGGACGAAGCCATTTGTCAGCGGATTGCGGGCAGGATGGCACAACAGGTGTAAGAAGCGGGCGAGGAGGGAGATCTCGTGTCCAAACAAGATGTAATTGAAGTAGAAGGTACGGTAGTTGAGGCATTGCCAAACGCCATGTTTCAAGTTAAACTGGAAAATGGACATGTCGTGCTGGCGCATGTTTCCGGTAAGATTCGGATGCATTTTATTCGCATCCTGCCGGGAGATCGTGTTACTGTTGAATTAACACCGTACGATTTGAAGCGCGGCCGTATTACCTATCGCTTTAAATAGGCGGATAACGGGGCAGCCCGTCGGGCTGCGCAGAGAAGGAGGCCAAGGCAAATGAAAGTAAGACCTTCGGTGAAGACCATTTGCGAAAAATGCAAAGTCATCAAGCGTCATGGCCATGTCATGGTCATTTGTGAAAATCCGAAGCATAAACAAAAACAAGGTTAGGAGGTGGCTGTTCGATGGCACGTATTGCCGGTGTGGATTTACCGCGCGATAAGCGCGTGGAAATCTCTTTGACATACATCTATGGAGTTGGGCCGACTTTGTCCAGTGAAATCCTGGCTGCAGCGGGAATCAATCCTGATACTCGCACCCGGGATCTAACGGAAGAAGAAGTAGCTAAACTTCGTGAACTGATTGACAAAAACTACAAGGTCGAAGGCGACCTGCGGCGTGAACAGCAGCTCAATATCAAGCGTTTGATTGAGATTGGCTCATACCGTGGCCGCCGTCATCGCATAGGCTTGCCTGTGCGTGGACAGAACACGAAGAACAATGCCCGCACTCGCAAAGGTCCTAAGCGGACTGTTGGCGCCAAGAAGAAAAAATAATCCGTAAAGGAGGGAAACACGCGTGGTAGCGAAAAAAGTTGTTAGAACCAAAAGAAGAGAACGGAAAAACGTTGAGCATGGTCATGCTCACATCCGCTCTACTTTCAATAATACCATCGTCACCATCACCGATACCAAAGGCAATACTCTTTCCTGGGCTAGTGCCGGCGGCCTTGGTTTCCGCGGCTCCCGCAAGAGCACTCCTTTTGCGGCACAGATGGCTGCAGAAGCCGCTGCCAAGGTAGCTATGGAACATGGTCTCAAGCAGGTGGAAGTGTTTGTAAAGGGTCCTGGATCAGGACGTGAAGCGGCGATCCGCTCTTTGCAGGCATCTGGTTTGGAAGTAAACCTGATCAAGGACGTTACTCCCATTCCACATAACGGTTGCCGTCCGCCCAAGCGGAGAAGAGTATAATTTTCGGGAGGTGTTGAAGAGGAATGGCTAGATATACGGGTCCTGTGTGCAGACTTTGCCGCCGTGAAGGCGCGAAGCTCTACCTCAAAGGTGATAAATGCTATGGCGACAAGTGCGCGTTCACGAAACGTGCCTACGCTCCCGGCCAGCACGGCCAAGGACGTAAAAAGGTTTCGGAATATGGCTTGCAGCTGCGTGAAAAGCAAAAAGCCCGCCGGATTTACGGCATTCTGGAAGGTCAGTTCCGGAAATACTTTGATCGCGCTGAGCGTACTAAAGGTATTACCGGTGAAAACTTGCTGGTTCTGCTGGAGCGTCGTTTAGACAATGCGGTTTTCCGCATGGGTTTTGCGGCTAGCCGCAACCAAGCTCGCCAGTTGGTTCGTCATGGTCTCATGACTGTGAACGGCCGTCGGGTAAATATTCCTTCCTTCCAGGTTCGTGTTGGCGACGTAGTTGCTGTACATGAAACCAGCATGGAATCTCCGATCATCAAAATGATGATTGAAACTTACGGCAGCAAGACAGTTCCTGCATGGGTTGAAGACGTTACGGTGACCCCTGAGGCGGTTAGCGCCAAAGTGGCTCGCTTCCCCAGCCGAGAAGAGATCGACTGCCCCATCGTGGAACATCTCATCGTCGAGCTCTACTCGCGTTAATGTCCTTTCTGTGGCATAGCGTAGTAGCAACGCGCGAAGAGGAGGTCGCTTCCTAATGATGGAAATCGAAAAGCCAAGAATTGAAATTGTCGAAAGCCGTGAAGACAATCGCTATGGCAAATTTGTTTGTGAACCATTGGAACGCGGTTATGGTACTACCCTCGGTAATAGTTTACGGCGCATTTTGTTATCGTCGTTGACTGGTGCGGCAGTTACCTCTGTGCGCATTGAAGGCGTGGATCATGAGTTTTCCGTAGTTCCCGGAGTGCGGGAAGATGTCACCGACATCATCCTCAATCTCAAAGAGCTGCGTTTAAAAATGTACACTGACGAGCCGGTTGTACTTCGTATTGAAGTCGATGGTGAGAAAAGTGTTACCGCAGCTGACATTATCGCTAGTTCAGACGTGGAAATCCTCAACCCGGAAAAGCATATTGCCACCGTTGGCCAAGGTGCTTCTTTGCGGATGGAGATTGTCGCTGAAAAAGGCCGCGGCTATGTTCCGGCTGATAAGAACAAGAAAAGCGATCATGTCATTGGCGTGATTCCTATCGATTCCATTTTTTCGCCGATTCAGCGCGTCAATTATGCCATTGCTGACACTCGTGTTGGCAATGTAACTGACTATGACAAGCTGACGCTGGAAGTATGGACCGATGGCAGCATCAAGCCGGAAGAAGCAATCAGTAAATCGGCAACGATCATGATTGCGCATTTGAAACTCTTCCAAAACATGGCAGGCGAAGTGCCGGAAGAAGAAGGACCGGAAAGTGGTTTTGCCAAGGAGCCGGAAGACGGCCCCAATTTGGAAATGACCATCGAAGATCTGGATTTATCGGTACGTTCTTATAACTGCTTGAAGCGGGCTGGCATTAATACAGTAGCTGAGCTGACGCAAAAAACGGAAGACGATATGATGAAAGTCCGTAACTTGGGCCGTAAATCCCTGGAAGAAGTGAAGAAAAAGCTTGTAGAACTGGGATCAGGTCTTAAGGAAACGGAAGAATAAGGAGGAGGGACGAGAAGAATGGCCTATCGTAAACTGGGACGCGATTCTAGCGCCCGTAAGGCGCTCTTCCGCAGCCTGCTGACTTCCTTCTTTGCGCATGAGCGCATCGAGACGACTGAGGCGAAAGCCAAAGAAGTCAGCGGTCTGGCTGAAAAAATGATTACCTTGGCGAAAAAGGGTGACCTTCATGCCCGTCGTCAAGTGTTGGTCTGGGTAGACGAAGAAGTTACGAAGAAATTGTTTGACACCATCGCCCCGAAATACGCAGAACGGCAAGGTGGCTACACTCGGGTGCTGAAATTAGGCCCCCGTCGTGGCGACGCTGCGCCGATGGCGATTCTCGAGTTGGTGTAACTGCATGGGGCGACCGGATGGTCGCCTTTCTTTGCCACAGGCACGGAAGATCATCTGTTAGTGTGATTTTTCGTGCCTGTTTTTGTCGTATAAGTAAACCGGAATATTTTTGTGGTTAACTTGTCGATGGCAAAACCAAGGAAGGGAAGAAAACGTTTGGAACCGTTCATTTGCCTGGAAAAGCTAAGTCATAGCTATCAGGGCCTTAAAAATGAAATTGCCTATGCTTTGGCAGAGGTGGATTTGGTGATTCAGCCGGGAGAGTTTGTAGCCATCATCGGTACAAACGGTTCCGGTAAATCCACGCTGGCTAAGCATTTGAACGCCCTGCTCTTGCCGACCGAAGGACGCTGTTTGGTAGCAGGCCGTGATACGAGGGAAGCCGAGCAACTTTGGCAGATTCGCCAACAGGTTGGCATGGTGTTTCAAAACCCCGACAACCAGCTAGTGGCGACGCTAGTAGAGGAAGATGTGGCCTTCGGGCCGGAAAATCTTGGCGTACCCACAGCGGAAATTGTTAGTCGGGTTGAGCAAGCTTTGGCGCAAGTGGGCATGAGCGACTATCGTCAGCATGCGCCGCATTTGCTGTCCGGAGGTCAGAAGCAGCGGGTTGCTATTGCCGGTGTATTAGCCATGCAGCCGGTTTGTCTGGTGTTGGATGAGCCAACAGCGATGTTGGACCCCCAAGGGCGCCAGGAGGTTTTGCAAACCGTTTGCGACTTGCATCGGCAGCAGGGCATTACTGTTGTTTATATTACTCATTTTATGGAAGAAGCAGTAGCCGCTGATCGGGTCGTTGTTATGGACAAGGGGCGAATCGTAGCGAACGGGACGCCGGAGGGAATTTTCTGCCAGGTTCCTCGCTTGAAAGAAATGGGCTTAGATGTGCCCGTGGCGGCGGAAGTAGCTTGGCATTTGCAGCAGCAGGGGCTGTTGGCGGCAACAAGCCCTATAATTACAGACGAAGCGTTGGTGAAAGCATTATGTCCCTAGTGGTAACACAACTACAACATACCTATTCGCCTGGAACTCCTTTTGCCCAAGACGCACTGCGCGATTTAAACTTGGAGTTAGCTCCAGGAGAGCGAGTGGCTTTGATTGGACATACCGGTTCCGGCAAATCTACGTTGGTGCAAATCCTGGCGGGTCTGCTAAAACCGAGCGTAGGACAGGTTCTTTTGGACGGCTGTGAGTTTAGCGGCGGGAGCGAAGCCGCTAAGACGGCTAGACGGCGCGTGGGCTTGGTGTTTCAGTATCCGGAACACCAGTTGTTTGAAGAAACCGTAAGCGCCGATATTGCCTTTGGACCGCGCAATGCCGGTTTGCCGGAAGAAGAGGTGGCGCGGCGGGTTTCCTGGGCGATGAAGCTGGTTGGCTTGGATGAAGCAGAGCATGGACCTTGTTCTCCGTTTCAATTATCAGGAGGGCAGATGCGCCGGGTGGCTCTAGCTGGTATTCTTGCTTTGCGTCCGGAATATTTGATTTTAGACGAACCCTCTGCCGGTCTGGATCCGAAGGGCCGCGATGAAATTTATGGGCAGTTGTTGCAGCTGCAGGCGGAAACCGGCATGGGAATTTTGCTTGTAACGCACAATATGGAGGACGCGGCGCGTTTGGCGCAGCGTCTTTTGGTGTTGGATCAGGGACAACTTTTACTAGACGGTTCGCCGCAGCAGATTTTCCAAGAAGAAGGAACTCTGCTCAAATCTTGCGGCCTGGAGCCTCCAGGGGTAACCAAGCTTATGGGTGCTTTGACGCAAGCGGGATTGCCGCTAAAGGCGAGCCAAGCAGTTACGCCGAAGGAAGCGGCCCAGGAAATTGCAGCCATTCTCCGGAAGCAAGGAGGTCAAGTTCATGTTGAATAACCTTCTTGTCGGGCAGTATTTCCCGGGGAATTCGGCAGTGCACGCCTTAGATCCGCGCACTAAAATAGCAGGGGCTTTAGGGTGTATTCTGATCATTTTCTTGTTGGAAAGCGCTGCTTCTTATGGCGTCTTTTTAGTTTTTTTGGCGGTGTTGATACTGAGCGCTCAATTGCCCGTTGGCCTTGTCCTTCGTTCCTTGAAACCACTCTGGCCGATTTTGCTGCTTACCGTACTGATTCATGCCTTCAGCGGCCAAGGGGAAACGTTGGCTGCCTGGGGACCCTTTGCGGTAACAGACGGAGGGCTGCAGCAAGGCGGGCGTATGGCGGGGCGGCTGGCGCTTTTGATCGTGTCGTCGTCTCTTTTAACTTTTACTACTTCGCCTATTGCGTTGACAGATGGCTTGGAGGCGTTGCTGCGTCCTGCCAAGCGCTGGGGCCTGCCGGCGCATGAGCTGGCCATGATGATGACCATTGCTCTGCGGTTTATCCCGACTTTGTTAGAGGAAACGCAGCGCATTATTAAAGCCCAGGAAGCCCGAGGCGTTGATTTTTCCAGCGGCTCTTTGCTGCGGCGGGGAAAGAATTTGGTGCCAGTGCTTGTGCCGCTATTCATCAGCGCCTTTCGGCGGGCGGACGAGCTGGCTACAGCCATGGAAGCCCGCTGTTATCGAGGCGGCGAAGGCCGGACCCGCATGCATCCGTTGCAGTATCGACGGCAGGATGCCGTGGCGGCTCTCTTTTTGATGCTCTTTGCCTTGCTGTTGGTCTGGCTGCGTTGGGGGATGCAACCATGACCGCGCGGCGTTTAAAATTGACGGTGGCTTACGACGGTAGCGCCTATCACGGATTTCAGCGGCAACAGAACGCGCTTGCGGTACAACAGGTATTGGAGGAGCGTTTGGCGCCTCTTTTTGGGCATCAGCTGCGTATGACCGGCGCCGGCCGAACTGATACCGGCGTTCATGCTTGGGGGCAAACTGTCCATTTTGATACGGAAGGACGCATTCCAGCAGAACGCATTCCTAGAGCGGCCCGGGGGATGCTGCCAGCGGATATCGCCGTGGTGGCGGCGGAAGACGCGGATACGTCTTTTCACGCGCGTAGATCGGCCGTGGCTAAACGCTATCTGTATCGTTTGCGTCATGATGCGCCTGAAAGCCCTTTTGGCCGTCACTATGCTTGGATGGTAACTAAAAAGCTTGATGTGGCCGCCATGGAGAAAGCTACGGAATATATTTTGGGGCAGCATGATTTTTCCAGCTTTCGCGCCGTAGGCAGTGCGCCAGTGCAGCCGGTACGAACTATTTTCAGCGCCGGCTGGCAGGCGGAAGGAAACTTATTGACCTTTCATGTTTGCGGCGATGGTTTTTTATACCATATGGTGCGGAATTTGGTCGGCGCTTTTGCAGCGGTTGGCCGAGGCGAGCTGCTTGTCGATGAATTTGCCGCGTTGGTTAAGGCTAAAGATCGTTCCTTGGCGCCGCCGACAGCGCCGCCGCAAGGATTATTTTTGCAAAAGATTTTTTATCAATGGGCTAAAAATGAAATTTACTTTTTCCAGGGTATTGACAGCAGGGACGTCTTTTAATAAAATTACTTTATGAGATTTTGCCATGAATTCCATTAGCCCCGGAACTCATTAGGTAGGAAATCATAATGAAGCCATGAGCAACAGGGAGGGAATCGCACATGAAAACCACGTTTATGGCTAAAGCGGCCGAAGTGGATCGTAAATGGTTCATCGTAGACGCTGAAGGCAAGACGTTAGGCCGTTTGGCAGCCGAGGTAGCAAAAGTGCTGCGCGGCAAAAATAAACCCATTTTTACTCCTCATGTGGATACTGGTGATTTTGTCATCATTATCAATGCAGAAAAAGTAGTTCTTACCGGTAAAAAACTGGTACAGAAAACGTATTTCCGTCATTCCGGTTACGTTGGCGGTACGACGTTCACTACGGCTGGCAAAATGCTGGCTGACAAGCCTGAACGCGTTCTGGAATTGGCAGTTAAAGGCATGTTGCCGAAGAATACTTTGGGCCGTCAGATGTACCGCAAGCTGAAGGTTTACCGCGGTGCGGAGCATCCGCATGCAGCACAGCAGCCTGAAGTACTTGAAATCAACGTACGGTAATACGGAAAGGAGGACCATATCATGGCAGCAGTTAGTTATTACGGCACTGGCCGTAGAAAAACCTCCGTCGCGCGGGTGCGTCTCATCCCCGGTGAAGGTAATATCGTAGTAAATGAGCGTAAGCTTGACGAATACTTTGGCCGTAAGACGATGGAAATCATCGTAAAACAGCCTTTGGACGTTACAGAAACTCTCGGTAAATATGATGTTGTCGCCAGCGTAAAAGGCGGCGGCACCACTGGCCAAGCCGGCGCTATCCGGCATGGCATCGCGCGCGCTTTGCTCAAGGTTGACGGCGAACTTCGCTTGTCCTTGAAAAAAGCTGGTCTTTTGACCCGCGACCCTCGCGAAAAAGAGCGCCGCAAATACGGCCTCAAAAAAGCCCGCAAAGCTTCGCAGTTCTCGAAACGTTAATTTGCAACAAGAAAGTCCAGGAAGAGCATTCTTTTCCTGGACTTTTTTTATGCCGCGGTTTGTGCAATTTTTCCGACATAGTTTTTCGCGGCAGCAGGATTTAAGCGAAAAAAGTCTAATATGTTACAAATAGAACAATTTTGGAGAAGGTTAAAAAGGAAGAGGAGGATCTAGAGATGAAACGTTATTTATCTGCGTTGGTGGCAGTAGCAGTTTTAGGCACAGCGCAAGTGGCGTTTGCCAGCCTTGACGATACGAAGGAAACCATTGCCAAACAGTATGGCGACTTCCGCATGATTATTGATGAAGACAACCAGACTTGGAGCCGCCTGGATTGGGAAGCGCAAGGCAAGCGCAAAGCGAAAATCGCTTCGTATACTCACAACTTCAGCCGCAATGGCCTGGGGATTCAAATGGAAGTTACCTATGTCAATGAAAAACCGGGATCGCCCGTACAGATTCAGCGGTTTACGCCTAACATGGGCATAAAAATTAAAGAGTTTAAAGAATATTTTCCAGAAGTATATGCCTTGATTCAGCATCCTAAGGCTATGCCCTTTGCTACGTATGATCGTCGGCTTACCCGGCAATTTCAAGAGCGGGAATCCCCGGTTACGATGGGCGTTGCCGTTAAGACCGAGCCTGTCAAACAGCCGCAGTGGTTTACGCTTTTGGTCTTCAATATTCAAGATGAGGGCCGTCTGGTAAAAGACATTGCCAATATTAGCGGCGATACGTATATTCGCGAATTTACTATTGAGCGTCTTAGCAAAACCCGCGAGGGCGACGGCATGCGCAGCGGCAGCTGGAAAGATATTAAGAACTTTTTTTGACGGTACAACGGGGAGAAAGGTAGTGAACTGGTATGACTGAGGAACGAAAGGGAGATGAGCTGCAATCGCAGAGCGACAAGCCCGAAAATGAGGTGTTGTGTCGCATTGCAGAGAAATATCATCATTTGGGAAAACGGACCAAGCTGGTAGCCGATTATGTCCTGAAAAATCCGCGCAGTATTGTCTCGTTGAGCATTACGGAACTGGCGGATTGTTGCAAAGTCAGCCAGTTTACGGTAACCAATCTGTGCAAGCAGATTAGTCTTAGCGGTTATCAGGAAATGAAGCTGATCATTGCCAAGGATTTTATACGTCCTTTAGAGCATATTCATGAAGGCATCAGCGAGCAGGACGATATCTCGGATGTAGCTTTGAAACTGGCGGAGTCGCATGTGCTGTCCATCAATGCAACGCGGGAAGTGCTGGACATGTACCAGTTGAATATGGCGATTGATGCGTTGGAAAAAGCTAAACGCGTTGACTTTTATGGTGTGGGCAACACTAGCTGTGTTGCGTTAAATGCCTACCATAAATTTTTTCGCTTGGGCTTTTATACTCAGTGTATTGAAGATGCTCACGCTCAGGTTATGTCGGCGTCTCTTATGGCGCCAGGCGATGTGGCGGTGGGAATCAGCAGCTCCGGCAGCAGCAAAGTGATCTTGGATGCGCTGAAGGAAGCCAAGGAAGCAGGGGCTACCACGATTTGCATTACCGGCAAGCATAATACGCCGTTGACGA
This sequence comes from Negativicutes bacterium, assembly GCA_009929485.1. Classification (GTDB taxonomy): domain Bacteria; phylum Bacillota; class Negativicutes; order Anaeromusales; family Anaeromusaceae; genus Anaeromusa. The sequence goes on along the minus strand of SAAJ01000003.1, from coordinate 115,290 downwards.
AGGTAGCGGATATCAAAATCATTACTTCTACGCCGGAAAGCTTCTATCGCAGTGAATCGATTGAAAATCTGCTGGCGCAAATTTACATTGTGGACGTACTGTATGTATCGTTGGCCATGCGCAGGCAGGACGAGTTTTTAAAAACTCTGGACAAGACGCGTAAGGCTCTTTTGGTGAAACGGGTATAAAAAAGGCCTCGCTTCTTGGAAGCGAGGCTTTTTTATATGTTACTGCCGCAGCCGCAGCGCCGTATTTTGCGTTTCTGTGGCGGTTCCGGGTGTAATATAGCCATAACGGCTCAGGGCGGCTAAGACGATGGATTGCCGTTTTTTGGCGGCGTCAAAATCATTATAAGGGGAGAGGCGCGACGGCGCCTGGGGCAGACCAGCCAGGAGAGAGGCTTCCGCCAAGCTCAAGGAAGCGGGGGATTTGCCGAAATAAACCGAGGATGCTTCTTGAATACCGTAAGCTCCAGAGCCGAAATAAATGGTGTTCAAGTACAACTCAAGAATTTCATCTTTGCTGAAGCGAGCTTCTAAAAGCAAGGCTAAGGCAAACTCTTCCGCCTTGCGCCCCATGGTTTGCTCGTGGCTTAAAAAAAGATTTTTGGCCAGCTGCTGAGTGATGGTACTGCCTCCTTCGGTAATAGCGCCAAATTGCAAATTGACTAAAGAAGCGCGCAGGATGCTTTCCATATCGACGCCAGCATGTTGGTAAAAACGATGATCTTCTACGGCGATTAAGGCTTGCTGCATGGGCAGCGCAATATCGCGCAGCGGCGTAAGGGGCCTTTCTTTTAATTGCTCAGCTACGGCGTCTCGCAAAAAGATCAGCCGATGCAGGCGCTGCCAAGCGTTTTTGGGCAGGCCGGTTGATTCGAAACTGGGCAACTGTCTGGTTCCTTCTTGCAAAAGCGACTGTCCTTGTTGTTTTAAAGGAGATAAGCCGTCAAAGGAAAGAAACGCGCCCAGAAAAGCAAGACAAAAAAACACAAGTAAAACACGACCCCAGCGTAAGCGGCGCAAAGAGATCCCTCCTTCGTTTCTTACTACTATTTTATACTCCGAAAGCCTTGCTGCCAAGTGTAGCGGGAAAATGGCTGCAAAGAACGAATCAGAGAAGCGGGGCAAAGCGGGGCGATGGAAGCATAGGTATGGCTCAAAAAACGCAAACCAAGAAAGGACGTGACAATCATGACCATGTTCCTTGGCGGCGCTTTATTGCCGCATCCGCCAATCCTTCTTCCTGCGATTGGGCAGGGGAGAGAGAAGGAAGCCGCAGCCACTTTGCAAGCGTGCGGGGAGGCGGCTAGGGAGATTGCTTCTTGGGAGCCGGACGTGCTTGTTCTCATATCGCCCCATGCGCCGAGCAAGGCAAGGGCGGTTGCGGTGAATGCCAGCGAGAGCTTAAAGGGATCCTTGAGGGCTTTTGGCTTTCCGCAGGAAGAGCAATGCTGGAATGGCGCTTCTGAGCTGGCTAAGAGTTTAGTTACTGCTTGGGGTCGAGGGGGAATTTCTTGTCAAGAGCAGGAACAGGAACTAGATCATGGCGCCTTAGTGCCGTTATATTTTCTGGCGCAGGCAGGTTGTAAAGCAAAGGTTGTGACTGTAAGCTTTGGAGCTTTGGCGCAGCGTCAGTACTATGAAATGGGTCAAATACTGCGGAGGCTTATTTTGGCAGGAACCCAGCGAGTGGCTGTTATTGCCTCGGGAGACTTATCGCACCGCGTGACTCGCAATGCCCCGGCAGGGTATCATCCGGCGGGAACGCAGTTTGACAAGCAGGTGCTAGCGGCTTTAGGGCAAGGAGATGCGGAAACGCTGTTGCATTTACCGTGGGAACTGCAGGAAGAAGCCGGCGAGTGCGGGTTGCGCTCCATTCTGTTTTTGTTAGGGGCTTGCGGTTCAGAGCCTTTGGTGCGTCATTTATCCTATGAAGCGCCTTTTGGCGTCGGTTATGCGGTGACGCTACTGCGAGAAAATCAGCAGATGGCTTTTCCAGTAGAGCTGGCATGGAGCAGCATTCGCCACTATCTGCAGCAGCGTACGCTGTGGCCGGTACCGAGCGAGCTAGCAGAAGAATGGAAGCGCCCAGGCGCCGCTTTTGTTTCTCTAAAGAAGGAAGGGATGCTGCGCGGCTGCATTGGCACCTTTGCGCCAACGCAACCATCCTTGGCAGCGGAGATTATCCGCAATGCCGTGCTGGCGGCTACGGAAGATCCGCGTTTTGAACCAGTGCGAGAGGAAGAGCTGCAAACACTGCAACTATCGGTGGATGTTCTTTCGGAACCGGAAAAGGTGGCGAGCGAGACGCAGCTTGATCCGAAAGAATACGGCGTGATTGTACAGCAAGGGCCTCGCCGGGGGCTGCTGCTGCCAGACTTGGAAGGAGTGGATACCGTGGAGGAACAGCTACGTATTGCTAAACGCAAGGCAGGTATTGCTGAGACGGCAGCTGTAGAACTTTTTCGATTTCGCGTGTGCAGGTACGGCGTATGAGCGCGGCGGTGCAGAAAGAAGCGTTATGGCAGGAAGCGGCAGCGGACGGACGCATACGTTGTCTGTTGTGTCCGCATCACTGTTTGCTGAAGGAAGGAGCGGATGGACGCTGCCGTGCCCGAGGGGTACGGGAAGGGCGTTTGCGCAGCTTGATTTACGGACTTGTTAGCGCGGCGGCTTTGGATCCGATGGAGAAAAAGCCTTTTTACCATTTCCATCCCGGCGGGGCAATTTTTTCCGTAGGCTCCTGGGGCTGCAATATGGCTTGCCCTTTCTGTCAAAATTGGGAGATTTCCCAGTTGGCGCCGGGAAGCCGCGCCCGACAATTGACGCCGGAAGAATTGCTGCAGGCGGCTGCGGGTTTTGGCGGGGAGAATTGCGGTTTGGCGTTTACCTATATGGAGCCGCTGGTTTGGTTTGAATATGTCTTGGAAGCGGCGACGCTGGCTAAAAAGCGCGGTATGGTTGTGGCGATGGTGAGCAACGGCATGATTGAAGAAGAGCCGCTGCGGCAATTGCTGCCGTTGGTTGACGCCTGGAACATTGACCTTAAGGCTTGGGATGCAGCCGCCTATCAACAACTGGGCGGGAATTTGGCTGCAGTGAAGCGCACGATTGAATTAACTTCCGCTTCTGCGCATGTGGAGGTTACAACTCTTTTAGCGCCAAGGGCTGGCGTTTCTTTGGCTCAAGTGTCGGAAGTCGTTTCCTGGCTGCAGGGATTGTCGCGCTCCATTCCTTGGCATTTGACGCGCTATTATCCGGCCTGGCGTTGTCGGGAGGCAGGGCCATCTGTTGCGGAGATTGAAGAAATTTGGGCGGCCGCAGCAGTTTTGCATCCTTATGTGTATATTGGCAATATGCCGCACGCCCCTAGCGAGCGTACCTTCTGCCGCGGCTGCGGAGCGCCCCTCTTGGACCGACAGCGCCGTCTGCATTGGCTGACGCCGGAAAAAAGCTGCAGGAATTGTGGTAAGCAAAGTGATGTTTTTGGCGAAATTCACTTTACTCCTGCAGAAAGCACTTGAATTAATATTCATATACATGTATAATTATTTAACATAGACGTGAGGAGGTATGGGAAAGATGAAAGTAAGCATTATTGGCGCTACCGGGTACACAGGAGCGGAATTGTTACGCCTTTTGGGAGGACACCCGGAAGCGGATATTCGTTATATTACTTCGGAGAGCAGCGCCGGCAAGTCCATTGCGGAGGTATATCCGCACTTGCAAGCGGTGCAGGAGGCCAAGCTGGTCAGCATGGAAGCCTTGGATGAGGTGGCGGCTGACAGTGATGTGCTTTTCATCGCGCTGCCTCACGGTCATGCCATGGCGGTAGGTAAACGATTGGAGAAGACGGACGTCAAAATTATTGATTTAGGCGCTGATTATCGTTTTAAAGATACGGCGATTTACGAAGCCTGGTATAAAGTGCCGCATACGCACAAGGACGCCAAGGCGGTATACGGCTTGACCGAATGGTACCGGGAAGACATTCGCGGCGCGAAAATTGTCGGCAATGCCGGCTGTTATACAACGGCCAGCATTATGGCGTTGGCGCCGCTGGTGAAAAAAGGCTTAGTGGAATTGGATTCCCTTGTGGTGGACGCTAAATCCGGCGTGTCCGGTGCGGGACGTTCGTTGAGCCTGAACAGTCATTTTGGCGAAATGTATGAGAACTTGAAAGCCTACAATGTGGGCGGGCATCGGCATACGCCGGAAATCGAGCAAGCCTTGGGCGGCTTGGCTAAGACGTCGCTTGTGCTGAGCTTTACACCGCACTTGATTCCCATGGCGCGAGGCATTCTCAGCACTTGTTATGCACGCTTGAAAAACGGCGTGGAAGCGGCAGCCGTGGATGCAGCTTATGAAGAGGCTTACGCCCAAGAATACTTTGTGCGCCTTTTGGGACGTGGCGGTTATCCGGCCACCAAAGCAGTAAGGGGCAGCAATTTCTGCGATTTGGGCTGGCATGTGGATCTGCGGACCCGTCGTGTCGTAGCTCTTTCGGCTATTGATAACCTGGTGAAGGGCGCTGCCGGTCAAGCGGTGCAAAATATGAACGTTCTGTTCAACCTGCCGGAAAAAACCGGCTTGGAATTATCCCCCGTGTATCCCTAAGCAAGAAAATTAGAGGAGGAACCATAGCATGTTGAAAGAAATACCAGGCAGTATTACTGCCCCTAAAGGGTTTAAAGCGGCAGGCGTAAAAGCCGGCATTAAGAAAAGCGGTAAAGAGGATGTAGCGCTGATTGTCAGCGACGTGCCGGCTACAGCGGCTGCGACGTTCACCTTGAACACCATGGCGGCGGCGCCTGTGGCTGTATCTAAAGAAGTGGCGGCCAAAGGCCAGGCGAAAGCCATTGTGGTCAATGCCGGCTGCGCCAATGCCTGCACAGGCGAACAGGGCTTGGCTGATGCTAGAGCGATGGCGGCGGAAGCGGCTAAAGCGCTGAATGTAGACGCCAGCGAAGTATTTGTGGCTTCTACCGGCGTGATCGGCGTGGAGCTGCCCATGGACAAAGTGAAGCAAGGGATTGTGAAAGCGGCGGCCGAGCTTTCCGTGGACGGCGAGAAGAATGCCGGCAAGGCCATTATGACGACCGATACCTTTTCCAAAGCCATTGCGGTGGAGTTGGAATTAGGCGGTAAAACAGTGCGCATCGGCGGCGTGGCTAAGGGATCGGGCATGATTCATCCCAACATGGCGACTATGCTGGCGTTTATTACCACTGACGCAGCTATTTCGCAGCCTGTTTTGCAGCAGGCTCTTGCATATTGCATCCAGGTTTCCTTTAACATGATCAGTGTGGACGGCGATACCAGCACTAACGACATGGTAGCGGTATTGGCCAACGGTCTGGCTGGCAATGAAGTTGTTGACCGGGTGGATACGGAAGATTACATGACGTTCTTGACGGCGCTGCATGCGGTATGCGTCTTCTTGGCCAAAGCCATCGCCAGAGACGGTGAAGGAGCGACGAAGTTCCTCGAAGTTCAGGTGAAGGGCGCCATCAGCTTCTATGAAGCCAAAAAGGCGGCGATGACCATTGCCAAGTCTCCCTTGGTGAAAACTGCTTTCTTTGGACAGGATCCCAATTGGGGCCGCATTGTTTCGGCGGTAGGTTATTCCGAAACCAATATCAATGCGGAAAAATTGGCTGTATGGCTGGGCGCCGAGCAAGTGGTTAAGGGCGGCATGAAGGCTGATACAGACGAAGAAGTGCTGCAGAAAGTGATGCAGCAGCATGATATCGTTGTAACGGTGGATCTGGGCGTGGGCTCTGCAGAGGCCACTGTTTGGACCTGCGACTTTTCTTATGAATATGTTAAGATCAACGGCGAGTATCATACCTGAGCCGCCTAAAGGAGAGACGAATAAACATGATGGAAGCAGCAGAAAAAGCCGGTGTATTGATTGAGGCGCTGCCTTATATTCAGCGTTTTGTGGGCAAAACCATTGTTGTTAAATACGGCGGTAACGCCATGGTGAATGAAGAACTCAAGCACAGCGTGATTCAGGATATTGTACTGATGAAATGCTTGGGCATGAAGCCTGTTGTGGTACATGGCGGCGGTCCGGAGATTACGGCGATGCTGAAAAAAGTTGGCAAGCAGTCGGAATTTATCAGCGGCTTGCGCGTCACCGATGAAGAAACGGTGGAAGTGGCGGAGATGGTGCTGGTAGGCAAACTCAATTCGCAAATTGTAAGCCTTTTCAATCAGCATGGCGCGAAAGCGGTCGGTTTGACCGGCAAGGACGCCGATCTGATTGTGGCGGAAAAACATTTGGCTAAAGTCCATGAAAACGGCGAGATTAAAGAAGTGGATATCGGCTTTGTAGGCGATGTGGCCAGCGTCAATACGCAGCTGATTCACGATCTGCTTGATAAAGGCTACATTCCGGTTATTGCGCCGATCGGCGTCGGGCGAAATTACGAAAGCTATAATATCAACGCTGACTCGGTAGCTGGTGAAGTGGCCGGGGCGCTGGCGGCTGAAAAATTGCTGCTGCTGACCGATGTGGAAGGCATTTATCGTGATTTCAACGATAAGAGCAGCTTTATTTCCACGCTGACCTTTGAAGAAGCGCAGGCGTTGATTGTTGATAAAGTCATTGACGGCGGTATGATTCCTAAGGTGGAAGCTTGCGTGCGCGCTTTGAAAGGCGGCGCTAAAAAAGCGCATATCATTGATGGTCGCCAGCAGCATTCGCTGCTCCTGGAGGTTTTTACCTCCGGCGGTATTGGCAGCGAAGTGGTGCGCTAAGGAGGAAAGAACATGAACAAGAATGCAGTGATGGCGCTGGATGCGCAGTATTATCTGCCGGTGTTCGCCAGATACCCCATCGTTTTGGAACGCGGCGAAGGCCCGTATGTATACGACAACGAAGGTAAAAAATATCTCGACTTTTTGGCAGGTATTGCTGTCAACCTTCTAGGACACGGACATCCTGGCTTGGTGAAGGCAGTGGCGGAGCAGGCGGGAAAACTCATCCATTGCTCCAATCTGTATTATACGGAAGTGCAGGCCAAGCTGGTGCAAAAGCTGGCCCAGCGCAGCGGCTTGGAACGAGTCTTTATCGCCAACAGCGGTGCAGAGGCTAATGAAGGCGCGATGAAGCTGGCGCGTAAATACGGCAAGCTGCAAAGCGAGAGCAAAGTAGAAATCATCACAGCTCAGCACAGCTTCCATGGACGCACCTTGGCGACCTTGACGGCGACAGCGCAGGAAAAATACCAAAAAGGCTATGAGCCATTGCCGCAGGGCTTTTCCCATGTGCCTTTCGGCGATTTGGCGGCGATGGAAGCGGCTGTTTCGGCTAAGACCTGCGCGGTATTGCTGGAGCCTATTCAAGGCGAAGGCGGCGTGCATGTGCCGCCGGCAGGGTACTTAAAAGCGGTACGCGAGCTTTGCGATAAGCACGGTGCGCTGCTGATTTTTGACGAAATTCAGACCGGCGTTGGCCGGACAGGCACTTTTTTTGCGTATGAGCAAGAAGGGATTACGCCAGATATTGTCACGTTGGCTAAAGGACTGGCTGGCGGCGTGCCGATTGGCGCTTTCCTGGCTAGAGAAGAAGTGGCGCAGGCATTTCATGCCGGCGATCACGGCAGCACCTTTGGCGGTAATCCGCTGGCTTGCGCGGCGGCTTTGGCTGTCATGGAAGCCATGGAGGAAGAAGGATTGCTGGATAATGCCAACAAGCTGGGTCAATTGCTGCAGGACAAACTGCGGCAGCTGGCGCAAAAATATCCGGGCGTCATTACCACGGTTCGGGGGCGCGGCTTGATTGTGGGCGCGGAGCTGGCCGGTCAGGGACGAGGCATTGTGGAAGCTTGCCTGGAAAAAGGCGTCATCATCAATTGCACCGCAGGCAACGTGCTGCGGTTCGTACCGCCGCTTAATATCACCGCGGCGCATATAGAAGAAGTGATCGCTGTTCTGGACGGCGTGCTGAAAGAACACGGCGCGTTTTGACAGCGTAAGGAATATCTTTGTATAATGGAAAAAGCGAGGGATAGCCATGAGCCTATACGGCAGGGATTTTTTATCAATACAGGAATGGTCTACGGAAGAGCTGGAACAGGTGCTGGATCTGGCGGCAGATCTAAAAGAAAAGCAGCAGCGGCGGGAAGCGCATCCTATTTTGCGCGGTAAAACGCTGGGTATGATTTTCCAAAAATCCTCCACCCGCACCCGGGTTTCTTTCGAAGTCGGCATGTGGCAGCTCGGGGGGCAGGCGCTGTTTTTAAGCGCCAATGATCTTCAGATTGGCCGCGGCGAACCTGTAAAAGATACGGCCCGTGTGCTATCGCGCTACTTGGACGGCATTATGATTCGCACTTTTTCTCATGCTGAGGTGGAAGAGCTGGCTGCGTATGCGGATATTCCGGTCATTAACGGACTTACAGACCGGCTGCATCCTTGCCAAGCGATGGCGGACCTTTTGACCATTCGAGAGCATAAAGGCTCCTTGAAAGGGTTGAAAATGGCCTATATCGGCGACGGCAACAATATGGTCCATTCGCTGATGCATGGCTGCGCCAAATTCGGCATGGATATTTCCGTGGCCACCCCTACGGCGTACGAGCCGAACGCGGGGATTGTGGCTGCGGCGAAGCAGGTGGCTCAAGGAACAGGCAGCCGCATTGAACTGACGCAAGACGTGCTGGAAGCAGCCGCCGGAGCGGATGTGCTGTACACGGACGTCTGGGCCAGCATGGGCATGGAGAGCGAACAGGTGGCGCGCCAGGCCGTTTTCAAAAACTACCAAATTAACCAGCAAGTGCTGGCTGCGGCCGATAAAAAGGCCATTGTTCTGCACTGTCTGCCGGCGCATCGCGGCGAAGAGATTACTGAAGACGTTCTGGAAGGTCCGCAATCGGTAGTCTTTGACGAAGCGGAAAACCGGCTGCATGTGCAAAAAGCCGTCATGGCCCTGGTAATGGGCGAATAAGCGAGGAGGAAGTTATAATGAGTAAAATTAAAAAAGTGGTATTGGCCTACTCGGGCGGCCTGGATACTTCGGTAATCATTCCCTGGCTCAAAGAAAACTACGATGGCTGCGAAGTCATCGCCATGTGTGCCGATATCGGCCAAGGGGACGAGCTGGACGTCGTCCGGGACAAAGCCATTGCTTCGGGCGCCAGCAAAATTTACGTTGAAGACTTGGTAAAACCGTTCCTGGAAGAGTATGTATGGCCGACGCTGAAAGCCGGCGCTGTTTACGAAGGAAAATACCTGCTGGGCACCTCCTTTGCCCGGCCGCTGATCGCTAAAGCTATGGTGGCTATCGCTGAAAAAGAAGGCGCTGACGCTATTGCCCACGGCGCTACCGGTAAAGGCAACGATCAGGTTCGCTTTGAGCTGACCATCAAGGCGCTGGCGCCGCAGTTAAAAATCATCGCTCCTTGGCGTGAATGGGAAATCCGTTCGCGTGAAGATGCCCTTGCTTATGCGGCAGCACACAATGTCCCAGTAGCCACAAGCAATAAGACCTACAGCATGGACCGCAACATCTGGCATCTGAGCCATGAAGGGGCCGATCTTGAAGATCCGTGGAATGCGCCTAAAAACGAAATGCTTCTTGTCACGAAAGCGCCGGAAGCTGCGCCTGACAAAGCTGAATATGTAACAGTTGATTTTGAAAAAGGCCTGCCAGTGGCCGTTAATGGCGAAAAATTGGCTTCGGTTGAACTTTTGACCAAGCTCAATGAAATCGGCGCTGCCAACGGCATCGGTATTACCGATATCACGGAAAACCGTCTTGTTGGTATGAAATCTCGCGGCGTCTATGAAAACCCGGGCGGAGCCATTTTGTACTATGCACATCGCGAACTGGAATACCTTTGCCTGGATCGTCAGACCATGCATTACAAAGAAGGCGTGGCGATCCGTTATGGCGAACTCGTGTATGACGGCATGTGGTTTACACCGCTTCGGGAAGCTCTCGCAGCTTTCGTTGACAGCACTCAGGAAACCGTTACAGGCACAGTAAGACTCAAACTCTACAAAGGCAACATCATGGCGGCAGGGGCTAAATCCCCCTACTCTCTGTATAGCAAAGAATTTGTTACCTTTGAACGCGACGAAGTATATAACCAGGCCGACGCAACTGGCTTCATTAATCTTTTCGGCTTGCCCCTTAAAGTGCGGGCCTTGATGAAAAAAGAGGCAGGTATAAAATGAGTAAGAGCATGTGGGGTGGACGTTTCACCAAAACGACCGACGCCATGATGGAGGAGTTTAACTCCTCCATCTCTTTTGATAAGAGAATGTATCGAGAAGACATTGCCGGCAGCATGGCCCATGCGGCTATGCTGGCGCGTTGCGGCATCCTGACGGACGCCGAGGCTGCTACTATCCGTCAAGGACTGCAAGACATCCTGGCGGATATTGAAGCCGGTAATTTTTCTTTTGAAGTATCCTTGGAAGATATTCACATGAATATCGAAAAGCGTCTGACTGAGCGCATCGGTGCCGTCGGCGGCAAGCTGCATACGGCGCGCAGCCGCAATGACCAGGTAGCGGTGGATACGCACATGTATGTACGCCGGGAAATCGGCGAAATTGCGAATTTGCTGGAAGACTTGCAAAAGGCTTTTGTAGAGGCGGCGCAGAATAATCTGCAGGTCATTATGCCTGGCTATACGCACTTGCAGCGGGCGCAGCCGATTCTTTTCTCCCACCACATGATGGCCTACTTTTTCATGCTGGCGCGAGATTTTGAACGCCTTCAGGGCGTGCAGCGCCGGACGGACATTCTGCCCTTAGGGGCGGGGGCGCTGGCAGGCACAACCTTCCCCATCGATCGCCACTATGTAGCGGAGCAGCTTGGGTTTGCGCAAGTGTACCAAAACAGCTTGGACGCTGTAAGCGACCGCGACTACATTTTGGAGTTCCTTTCTTTCGCCTCCATTCTGATGGTGCACTTATCCCGGATCAGTGAAGAAATCATTCTTTGGTCTTCAGCGGAGTTTGCTTTTATTGAACTGGATGACGCTCATTGCACAGGTTCCAGCATCATGCCTCAGAAGAAGAACCCGGATATGGCGGAGCTGGTGCGCGGCAAAAGCGGCCGGGTCATTGGCCACTTGATGGCGATGCTGACGACGGTAAAAGGCTTGCCGCTGGCGTATAACAAGGACTTGCAGGAAGATAAGGAAGGCTTGTTTGACGCCATTGATACCATTAAATTCAGCTTGGCCGTCTATGCGGCGATGATTCGCGGTTTGCGGGTGCGCCAGGAAAAGATGGAACAGGCTGTGCGCCATGACTTCTCCAACGCCACCGATATGGCGGATTATCTGGTGAAAAAAGGGCTGCCTTTCCGCCAGGCTCACGAAGTAGTCGGCAAGACGGTGCGGTATTGCATCGAACAGGAAAAATGGCTGATGGATTTGTCCATCGCCGAGTTCCAACAGTTTTCAACGCTTTTCGAGGAAGATATCCTAGAAGCAATCAAGGTGGAGACTTGCGTGGAAAACCGCAACTCCTTCGGCGGCACTTCTCCAGCACAGGTAAAGCTGGCCATGGAAGCTGCGGAAGAAATTATCCGAAAACAGCAAAGCTTCCTTGACATGTATACAAAAAACGATATATAATAGGTCTAATGCTAGCGGACTTATTACAGGTTGTATGCATGAGAAGGAGGCAGTCAGACTATGGCGGAAATTAAAGTAACAAAGGTAACTACACCCAAGGAGCTTCCCCCGCAGGATAAGCTTGGCTTTGGTCACTACTTTACGGATCACATGTTTGTCATGGATTATGAGACAGGTAAAGGGTGGCATTCGCCGCGCATTGAGCCTTACGGCGATTTCGACCTTTCTCCGGCGGCTATGATCCTTCATTATGGTCAGGGTATTTTTGAAGGCATTAAAGCGTTCAAAACCGATGATGACCGTGTTGTCATTTTCCGGACCCGCGATTATCTTGCCCGGTTCAACCGTTCGGCGGATATTCTCTGTATCCCCCAGATGGACACGGAGCTGCTGCGGGAAGGACTGCACAAACTGGTAGAGCTGGAAAAACGCTGGGTGCCTAAAGGCGAAGGTACATCCTTGTATGTACGTCCTTTTGTTATTGCCGACGATCCCTATGTGGGAGTAAAAAGTTCGGACCGCTATAAGCTGTTTATTATTCTCTCACCGGTCGGCGCGTACTATGCCGAAGGCTTTAACCCGGTAGCCATCAAAGTAGAAGATCATTATGTACGGGCTATCAAGGGCGGTCTTGGCGAAGCCAAAACGCCGGCTAACTACGCAGCCAGCTTGAAAGCGCAGATTGAAGCGAAGAAAGAAGGCTTTGCGCAGGTACTCTGGCTGGACGCCTGTGAGCGCAAGTACATTGAAGAAGTGGGTACGATGAATATCTGCTTTAAAATTGGCGGCAAAGTCATTACTCCGGCTCTGAATGGCAGCATTCTCGGCGGTATGACCCGTCGCACTGTGCTCGAGCTTTGTAAAGACTGGGGCGTGCCGGCAGAGGAACGAGCCATTTCCATTGACGAAGTGTTCGAAGCTCATGCCAAAGGGCAGTTGGAAGAAGTATTTGGCACCGGTACGGCAGCGGTTATCTCGCCGGTGGGCGAGCTTTGCTGGAAGGGCCATAAGATCAGCATTCACGACAATAAGACTGGTCCTTTTGCGCAAAAGCTGTTCGATCATGTTACAGGTATTCAGTCCGGTAAAATTGCCGACAAGTTCGGTTGGGTTGATGAAGTAACAAAAATTTAAGACTTTTTTCCCAGGTCCATGCGGTAAAAGCGTGGACCTGGTTTTTTTGAGACCGTCTATGGTCTCATTTTTGCACTTATCCCAAGAAAATGCTGAAGGCAACCGAAAAAAATGAATTTGTAAAAAGGGATTGAGCCGCTAAAGAACGAATAAAAAATGAATATGTATGAATTTATGGGCTGAGTATAAGCAGCGTGAGGGGTTTTCGCCATGATGTCGCAAATTGAAGTGATCCTGGCCACGTTAAGCGGTCTTGACGTGATTGATATTATTATAGTTGCCTTTGTATTGTATCGGTTGTATTATATGATTCGCGACACTCGCGCGGCGGCATTGGTAAAAGGGCTGATGCTGCTTCTTTTGGCTACGGCGGGCAGCAAGTGGCTGGGGTTAAACGTAGTCTATTGGCTGCTGCAAAAAACAGTGACCGTCATGCTCGTGGCTTTACCTGTGGTATTTCAACCGGAACTGCGCCGGGCGTTGGAGCAATTAGGGCGCGGCAAGCTGTTTCGTAAGAACGCTTTTTTAAATGAGGAAGAAACTGAAGATTTCTTGCAGGAAATGGCTAAGGCCGTGGCGGTGCTGGCGAAAAACAAGATTGGCGCGCTATTGGTGCTGGAGCGAGAAACTGGCTTGGGGGATTATACCGAAACTGGGATCAAGGTTGATGGTATTGTATCTAATGAATTCTTGATTAATATTTTTATTCCTAATACGCCTATGCATGACGGCGCTGCGGTACTACGCGGCAACCGTGTGTTGGCGGTGGGCTGTCTGCTGCCTTTGACGGAAGACCGCAGCTTGAGTAAAGAGCTGGGGACGCGTCACAGAGCGGCGATCGGGATAACAGAACAGACAGACGCCGTAGTAGTGGTAGTCAGTGAGGAAACAGGCACTATTTCCGTAGCTCGTTCTGGTAAGCTCACTCGCTATCTGGATACGGAAAGCCTGAAGGAAATGCTGCGCCCCTTGGTGGTGCAGCGTCATACAAGCCTTGGGGACTTCTTTAATTGGAGGCAATAAGCTGTGATGCAGGGATTGGTGAACTTATTGCGCAGAAATTTGGCAATGAAGCTGTTAGCACTTTTTTCTGCCATTTTTTTGTGGCTTTATGTAATGAATGAACAAAATCCGCCGGCAGAGGTCAGCTATAGCGTACCCGTTGAGGTGCACAATCTGGCCAGCGACTTAGTCGTGCATCAATTGCCGGAAACTGTGCGAATCCGCGTCAAGGGGCCGCGCAGCGCCGTGGCGTATCTGAATCCGGCGGATATGAAGGCGGTGCTGGACCTAAAGGGGCTGAGCGAAGGGAAACAGGCGCCCCGCTTTCAGGTGAATGTGCCTAGCGGCGTAGAATTACTAGAGATTCAACCGAACCCTGTACCCATTACTTTGGAAATGATTATCTCCAAAGTAGTGCCTGTGGAATTGCGCTTAAACGGCAGTCCAGAGCCGCAGACGGCTAGCGTGAAGACGGATTTATCGGTGAAGCAAGTGCGTCTAGAAGGGCTGCGCAGCGCTGTAGCGGCGGTCAGCCAGGTAGTGGTAACCGTCGACGCCAGCGGCAAGGATGCTTCCTTTGAAGTGGAAGCTCCGGTCTTGGCTTTAAATAGTGAAGGCCGGCTGGCGGAAGGTGTTACCATTACACCCGATGTGTCTCATGTGCTTGTTGCTTGGTCCAAGCCGCAGATAAAAAAACAACTGGATGTGGAAGCGGCTTTCCAGGGACAATTACCGTTGGGCACCAAGATTACCCGCATGGTAATTGTGCCTAACAAGGTAGAAGCGCAAGGGGATAAGGCTGTGCTGGACGGAATGCCTTATATTTCTACGGAAATCATTGACTTGTCGCAGGTAAACGGCAATATGGATCGGGAATTAATCTTGCAGGCGCAGCCTGGCGTGGTTTTTCAACCAACGAAAGTGCATGTACAAATTAGTGTAGAACGCTGAGACGTTTTTTAAAGATAGGAGTAAGAAGTTTGATAGTCATTCATAATTTTCGTACCGCTCTGGAGGATGAAACTCCTTTAACGACGGCTGCCGCTAAACGGCTGGGGCTAAAAGAGGGAGATATCCAAAAGGTGCGAATTGTCCGCCGTGCGGTGGACGCGCGGCGCAAGCCGCATATTTCTTTTGTCCATACCCTGCAGGTCGAAACGCCGCTGGAAAAGGCGGTGTGCAAAAAACTTCGCAATGACCGGGATATTGTTTTGGGACAACCCAAAGAACGGCCGCCGATTCTGCTGGGGACAACGCCCTTAAAGGGGCGGCCTGTAGTAGTAGGCCTAGGACCGGCGGGGCTGTTTGCCGCCTTGGCTTTGGCTCGTCATGGCTACCGGCCGCTGGTGCTGGAGCGAGGACGGGATGTGGAACGGCGCAGCCGGGACGTAGCTGACTTTTGGCAAAGCGGACGGCTGGATCCGGCAAGTAATGTGCAATTTGGCGAAGGCGGCGCCGGTACCTTTTCGGACGGCAAGCTGACGACGCGGGTAAACCATCCGCGGATGCAGGAATTGCTGGAAATCATGGTAGACGCTGGGGCGCCGCCGGAAATCGCCTATTTGCATAAGCCGCATGTGGGTACGGACCTATTGCGCTTGGTTGTTAAAAACCTGCGTGAAGAGATTAAGCGTTTGGGCGGCGAAGTACGCTTCGAGCATCAGGTAACTGATTTGCAAGTGACAGATGGCCGCGTTGCTGCTGTTGAAATCAACGGGCAAGAACGCGAAGCCTGCGCGGCTGTGCTGTTGGGCATCGGCCATAGCGCACGGGATACCTATGCTATGCTCCAGGCAAGAGGAGCGGCGATGGAAGCAAAACCCTTCGCTATCGGCCTGCGTATTGAGCATCCGCAGGAAGTGCTGGATCAGGCGCAATATGGCGCTGCCGCAGGGCATCCGCGCCTAGGGGCGGCGGATTACGCGCTGGTCTACCATCATCCCAGCAACGGGCGGACGGCGTACTCTTTTTGCATGTGCCCCGGAGGGCTGGTAATCGCCAGCGCCTCCGAAGAGGGCGGCGTTGTAACTAACGGCATGAGTCTTTACAGCCGCGCTTCGGGGCTTGCTAACAGCGCGTTGGTTGTGAATGTGCTGCCGGAGGATCATGACGGCACGCCCTTAGGAGGCGTATCTTTCCAGCGGCAGTGGGAACAAGCGGCTTTTGCTGCTGGCGGCGGCGGTTATGCCGCACCGGTGCAGGCGGTGGGGGATTTTTTGCAGGGCCATGACGGCAAGACGGAGTTTTTAACCTCCCCAAGCTATCGGCCAGGCATCAAACGAACCCATTTAGGCGCTTGCCTGCCTGCTTTTGTCGGTGATACCCTGCGGCAGGCGCTGCCGGATTTTGGCCGAAAGATTAAGGGTTTTGATCATCCGGGAGCCGTGTTGACCGGCGTAGAGACGCGCACCTCCGCACCGCTTCGTATTTTGCGGGGGCGGGATTTTCAGTCTCTTACGCTGCAGGGCTTATATCCTTTGGGCGAGGGCGCCGGTTATGCCGGAGGTATTATGAGCGCAGCTCTTGACGGGTATATGGCGGCGTTGTCGCTGATGGAGCTGTACGGACCGCCGCGTTAAGCGGCATGGTTAAAGATTTTCTAGAGGGGGATTTTAAAAACGATGGCAAGATTGTTTGGAACCGACGGAGTGCGGGGGATTGCTAATAAAGAATTGACGCCGGAATTGGCATTTCGGTTAGGCTGGGCGGCGACCACCTATTTTGGGCGGCATAGTAAATGCCAGCCTACCATTTTGATTGGCCGCGATACTCGTTTGTCCGGTCCGATGCTGGAAGCGGCCTTGGCCGCCGGTATTTGCGCCGCAGGCGGCAAGGCGGTGCTGTTGGGCGTAGTGCCGACGCCGGCTGTAGCTTATTTGACGCATTCTTGTAAAGCTCAGGCAGGCGCTGTAATTTCTGCGTCGCATAATCCGTACCCGGATAACGGCATCAAGTTTTTTGCCGGCACAGGCTATAAGCTTCCAGATGAAGTAGAAGATCAGCTCGAAGAACTTGTGCTGTCTTGCGACGAAAAAGGCGGCAAGCGTCCGACCGGCGCTCAGGTGGGAACCATTGAACCTGGCCATGAGCTTTTGGATCGATATCTAGACTATTTGGCCGGGACAATTAAAGGCGATTTACAGGGGCTGCGCGTGGTCTTGGACTGTGCCAATGGAGCCGCCTTTGAAGCGGCGCCGCGCATTTTAGAGCGTTTAGGCGCTGAGGTTACGGTGCTTTACAATCAGCCTGACGGCATTAATATCAATGAAGGCTGCGGCTCTACGCACCTGGATGCGCTGCAGAGGGAAGTGCTGCGGCAAAAAGCGCATGTGGGCATTGCCAACGACGGCGATGCGGACCGTTGCCTAGTCGTAGATGAAAAAGGAAACATTGTTGACGGCGACCAGATTATGGTTATTTGCGCTTTGGCTCTTTTACGTCAAGGAAAGCTCAAAGAGCATACCCTGGTGGCGACGGTCATGAGTAATCTCGGGCTGCATCAGGCGATCCGCAAAGAAGGCGGCACCGTGGTAGTGACGCCGGTAGGAGACCGGTATGTGTTGGAAGCCATGCGCGCCTCCGGCTTCTCTCTGGGCGGCGAGCAGTCCGGTCATATCATTTTCCGACAGTTCAGCACTACTGGCGACGGTATTTTGACGGCGCTGCAGCTGTTGGCCAATTTGAAAGAAAGCGGCAAAGCCATGTCCGAACTGGCCGGCGTAATGACGCGTTTCCCGCAGGTGCTGGTCAATGTACGCGTAGGCACCAAAGAAGGCTGGCAAGACAACGAAGCCATCTGTGAAGCCATTGAAAAGGCGGAAGCCGTTTTGGGCGAAGAAGGACGCATTCTGGTGCGCGCCTCGGGGACGGAAAAGCTGATTCGCGTGATGGCCGAAGGACCGGTGCAAGAGCAGCTTGATTCTCTGGCGCAGGAAGTAGCGGCCGTTATAGATCGGGAACAAGCGTAAGCGCGAAACCGTAAGAGAGAAGTAAGTTGACCAAACGACGGACGTCGAGTACAATAGCTATATATGACGTTGCAAAGGAGCACGGGAGGTGCTCCTTTGTTTACTGTCAGGCTGGTTTTGCCCCAAGGAGGTGGAAACAGCAAGGCAAGCAAAGCCGACCATGAAGCGCTGGCTCTTGATTGTGTTGCAGTCAAGAGGACGAGGAAGAGGAGCATCGAGACGATCAGCGGATGCCTCTCGGCGGACCTGCAGCCGCAAAAAGACGACAAAACCCGTGGGTGACCGCGGGGACAATGCGTCTTGGCAGGAACCTCCCTAAGAAGTGTAAGCAGGAGGATACTATTATGTGTGGTATTGTTGGTTATATCGGTCCAGACCAGGCGACCCCGTTTTTATTGGAAGGCTTGAGCAAACTGGAGTATCGCGGCTACGACTCGGCGGGCATTGCGGTCTTTGACGGCGCTAAGGTGAATGTGGAAAAAAGCGTCGGTCGTCTGAACGCTCTTTGTAAACGTCTGGAAAACCGGGCGCCTCAAGGACATGTTGGCATTGGACATACTCGCTGGGCTACCCATGGGCGTCCGTCGGACGTCAACTCCCATCCCCATACCGACTGCACTGGTAAGTTTACGGTAGTCCATAACGGGATTATTGAAAACTATCTGGAACTGAAAGAAGACTTGATTGCTAAAGGCCATGTCTTTACTTCCGAAACGGATACAGAAGTAGTAGCCCATTTACTGGAAGAGCATTACCAAGGAAACTTTGAAGAAGCCGTAAAAAAAGTTCTGGCTGAAATTGAAGGTTCCTATGCGTTGGTGTTCTTGTCGGAAGAAGATCCGGACAAGCTGATTTGCACCAAACAGGACAATCCGCTGGTTATCGGCCTGGGTGAAGGAGAAAACTTCATCGCTTCCGATATCCCTGCGATTATCAAGCGTACCCGCCGTACGTACATTCTCAGCGACGGTGAAATGGCCATTGTGACCAAAGACGCTGTCTGGGTGATGAATCGCCAAGGAGTGCCTGTTACCAAAAAAGTATTCGAAGTCAAATGGGATGCGGAAGCTGCGGAAAAAGGCGGCTACGAGCATTTCATGATCAAGGAAATCTACGAACAGCCTAAAGCGGTGCGGGAAACCATGAGCGGACGGCTGGCTAAAGACGACAGCCATATCGTGTTCGAAGAATTGAAATGGTCGCGTCATGATATGGACAATATCAGCAAAATTGCCATCGTGGCCTGCGGTACGGCGTATCATGCAGGCATGGTGGGCAAGAACTTCATTGAGCGCTTGGTGCGCATCCCGGTGGAAGTAGACATCGCCTCCGAGTTCCGCTACCGTTCGCCCTTGATCGACGAGAAGACGCTGACCATTGTTATCAGTCAGTCCGGTGAAACCAGCGATACTCTGGCGGCGCTGAAAGAAGCAAAGCGTCTTGGCTCTCGCACGCTGGCAATTACCAATGTGTTGGGTTCCTCCATCGCTCGGGAAGCGGATCAAGTAGTGTACACCCTGGCGGGCCCGGAGATTTCCGTGGCTTCTACCAAAGCCTATACAACGCAGCTGGTTACGCTGTGCATGCTGAGCATCTATATGGCAGGCCTCAAAGAAGTTCTGCCTGCCGAGCGGATTCAGGAGCTTATCCGCGGCCTACGGGAGCTGCCTGCACAGGCGCATGAAATTCTGGAAGACGTAGAGCCCATTAAAACCTTTGCCCAGCAATACGGCTTCAGCGAAGACGTATTCTTCATCGGCCGTTCGCTGGACTATGCCGTGGCCTTGGAAGGCGCTCTAAAGCTCAAAGAAATCTCCTACATTCATGCGGAAGCCTATGCCGCGGGCGAACTCAAACACGGCACCTTGGCCTTGATTATTGAAGGCGTGCCGGTTATCGCTTTGGCGACACAGACCGACGTGTATGAGAAAACCCTGAGCAATATTAAAGAAGTCAAGGCGAGGGACGCCGTCGTTATCGGCATCGGCCTCAAAGGCGACGAGCAGCTGAAAAAATACGTGGATCACGTCATTCAGATTCCTGCGACCGACAAATACCTGGCGCCGTTGCTGGCGGTCATTCCGCTGCAGCTCCTGGCCTACTACGCCGCCGTTACTCGCGGCTGCGACGTAGATAAACCAAGGAATTTAGCCAAAAGTGTTACTGTTGAGTAACGGAAACTGATTGTGTAAAAGATGAAAAAACCGCTCATTTATGGTAATCTTGAATTAGATTATCATGAAGAGCGGTTTTTTGCGTATGTTCCTCTATTTCTATAAAAGTATTGCAGTTATTTCCAAACGGTAGCAAGAGAGGCATCTTGCTTATGATTTGCGAATCACATCACTGCTTCAAGGCAAGCAGAGGGGGGGACTCTATGCTTCAAGAACATCAGACGAAAGCAAGTTTGCTGGAAGTATGTTTGGTCTTTTTGCGTTTAGGGACATTGTCTTTTGGCGGTCCGGCCGCGCATATTGCGATGATGGAAGATGAATTTGTACAGAAACGACAATGGTTGGAGCGAGGCAAGTTTCTTGAATTAGTAGGCGCTTCCAATTTAATTCCTGGCCCCACCTCAACGGAATTGGCTATTTATATCGGCTATTTAAAGGCAGGCTGGCCGGGGTTAATTGGCGCGGGCGTTTTTTTCATTCTGCCTGCGATGTTAATCGTTTTGTTTTTAGCGCACATTTATGTATTGTATGGAGAATTACCGCAAGTATCCTTCGCTCTTTATGGCGTAAAGCCTGTGATTGTAGCCATCATCGCCCAAGCCATTTGGAATTTGGGGAAAACGGCAGTTAAAGACGTTCCTAGCGGCTTGATCGGCGGCATGGCGTTGGGGCTCTCTTTTTTTGTTGTTAATCCGTTATTTCTTCTGATGCTGAGCGGCGTGGCGATGATCGCGATAAAAAGAGCGCACAAGATAAAAATGAATGTGTTTTTTGCACCTTTGCTTGCGCTTGTGGATGTGACAAAAAACGAAGCCGCGCAGGCTGCTGCTGGCGCTAAGCTTTCACTAGCAGCGTTGTTTGTTACGTTTTTTAAAATCGGTGCTGTTTTGTATGGCAGCGGCTATGTTTTGCTGGCCTTTTTATGGAAGGACTTTGTGCAAAATTACCAAGTGCTTACTTCTCAGCAACTGTTGGATGCTGTGGCGATTGGCCAAGTTACTCCTGGACCGGTATTTACAACGGCAACCTTTATTGGCTATGTGATTGCCGGGATTCCGGGCGCGATCGTTGCGACGATTGCCATTTTTTTACCGTCTTTTGTCTTTGTGCCTGTTATAAGCATTTTTTTAAGCAAAATCAAAAATTCAGCCATAGCATCGGACTTTCTTGCTGGTGTCATTGTGGCTTCTCTGGCCCTTATGGCTTCGGTAACCTGGACACTGGCGATGTCTTCAGTGATTGACTGGCTGACGGCGCTGCTTGCGATGCTATCTTGTATTGCTATTTTTAAGTATCGCGTAAATACTACCTGGCTTATATTTGGTGGCGGCGCAATCGGCATAGTTCAGTTTTTGTTTTGATTTGTGCGCTCATAGAAGAAATATAGAAAAACAGCAGGAATTTTGAGGGCAAAATTGTATAATGAGATTAAGCGTATCCGGGAAAACGAAGAGAAGTGAGACTGTAGAAGCTATTGAAGGGAGAGAAAACAATGCGTTTTATGAAAAACTTTTGTTTCTTAGCAGTAATGGCTTGGGGTCTTTGGGGGTTGGCCGCTTCGGCAGCAGCAATGACTTTTTCTGCTGACCTATATAGTTCGGACGGGCATAATGGAAAAATTTACATGGATGCCGATAAAATAAGAGTGGAAACCAAGGAAATGATTAGCATTACGCGCCTTGATAAGAAGCTGATTTGGCTGCTGATGCCTGAAGAGAAGATGTATATGGAACAAGTGCTGCAGTCCGCCGCTATGAATCAAAAGCATCTTCCGGCGAATGATTCTGGAGCCAGCGACGTCGAACGGGAATTTATTCTTCGTGAAACCATCAATGGGTATGGCGCCGACAAATACAAAATAACCATAAACAAGCAAAGTTCGTACTATGAATGGGTTTCGAGTGATCCCGGCATAACGATGGCGGTAAAAACAGCTGCGATTGACGGCAGTTGGTGGACTGAATATCGCAATATTAGCCTTGGTAATTTGAATCCATCCCTGTTCGAAGTTCCTGCAGATTACACTAAAATGAGCATGTCTGGGATGGGCGGGTTTATACCGAGGGAGTAAGTAGGCTCAGAAAGTAGAAGGCCAGGATGTATGGTGACTAATTTATACATCCTGGCCTTAATTATTCGCAGTATTTACTTATGGAAGTTGGCCTTTCACATCCCCAGTTTGCTGTAGCAGAGGGATTTAAAGGGCTGCTTAGAGAGTGCGTTCTAGTTCAAGTCTCCGTCTTTATAGTAACGAGTGCCTTTGAGCGCGATTTCCAAGGCCAGGCCGGAATCGGTCATTTGGTACATCCAGATGCCCTCAGAGACGCTGGCGGCTCCCTCAAAAGACCCGCCGGAAACACTGTCGGTAGCAGCGGCGGTAGCTTGGCCGCCGAAGTCCCAACCCTTGTTGACAAAGCGGTTTAAAGCGTCCTGGGTATCAAAAACAAAGATCACGTTATACTTGGTTACGCCGATACCTAAGCCGACTTGCCCTTCGGCCATTTTCATGAATGTTTCCGCGCCGTTTTGGTTATTGACGGCAATTCCTTTACCGCGGCTACTGCCTAAAACTAAAATCTTGATGCCGGTATTTTGGAAGACGGCGTAGCCGGCAGCGTTTTCAACCGCTTCGCGGGCGGAAGGGCGGCTGTCGTAGAGTCGATTTAGCGCGGTTGAGGCCATATTGCGCACGTTTTGGCGTTTCTCCTCTTTGGTAGCGGCTTCGGCCGAAGAAAGAGAACCTAGGAACAGGCAAACAAGGGCGATACAACTGAGACGCATAATGATGGATTTGGACAAAATGAAAACCTCCTTGAAATAAAGTGCTAAACAAAAGCCAAAGATCGTTCAGGTGTGAACTCACTTGGATATTCAGTTCTCGATCTATAAGGAATAATCCTGTTTTTAGTTGAAAGTCATTTGAACAATAAAAAATAGCTTTGAACTTTCTTAGAAAACATGTAAAATGGTTTTAGTGTGCTATTAACATTGTTGCTGGAGATGCACAAAATGGATGATAAATGGAGCGAATTTATGGGATTTCCTTCGTGCCGGCCAGATATTTGGGAAGAATTGCGCCAAGGCGAGGCAAAGCTGCGGCGGCTGGCTTTTTATGATAATTTGACAGGTCTGCCCAATCGTACGTATTTGCTGCATTTGCTGGAAGAAATGGCAGCTTCTTGTCAGGGGGCGGTCATTTCTATTGACTTGAATAATTTTCAGACGGTGAACGATTCCATGGGAGAAGACTGCGGCGATATGTTGCTGCAGCAGGTTGCCGGACGTCTGCGTGAATCCTTGGATGAAAGCTGCGTGCTGGCGCGTACTTCTAGCGATGAATTTGTAGCGGTTTGCCCGGCAATGACGCCGGAGCGCTTGAATATTTCCGGCTGGGTAGGAAATATGGCGGAAATGTTTCGAGATCCATTTGTTGTTAAAGAACAATCTTGTCATTTGAGTGCAAGTTTTGGCGTAGCCACGTATCCTAAACATGGCACCTCGGCTACGCAGGTTATGCAACATGCTAATGTGGCTCTTTATGAAGTGAAAAAGCGGGGCAAGAAGGGCTGGGTCCTTTTTGAGCCTTCGATGAAACAGCGTCTGCAGAGAAAGACGACGCTGGAGCAGAACTTGTATCAGGCGTTGAAGAATGAGGAATTCTTTTTGGAATATCAGCCTGTAGTGGATCCTCATACGAGAGAAGTTATCCAATTAGAAGCTTTGGTGCGATGGCACCGCTTGAAAGAAGGCATTATTTCGCCGGGGGATTTTATTCCGCTGGCGGAGGAAAATGGGCTGATTGAAGCCATCGGTCTGTGGGTGTTGGAAGAGGCTTGCGCATATGCTGTAGAATTGCGGAAAGCTACGGGACGCAACCTGCGCATGGCAGTTAACGTATCGGCCAAGCAAATTGAACAAGCAGGCTTTGTCTGCCAGGTGTTAGATGTATTGGAACAGACGGGGCTGCCGCCGTCTGCGCTGGAATTGGAAATTACGGAAAGCTTACTGATCGCTTCTTTTGATAAGGCTGTAAAGGTCTTGCATGAGCTGGGCGACGCAGGGGTGAGGTTTTCTTTGGATGACTTCGGTACCGGTTATTCTTCTTTAACGTATTTAACGAAGCTTCCTATTCATACGGTGAAGCTGGATAAAACCTTCATTCAGGACATTCAAAACGATCCGGTGTTTGAAGCCGTTGTGCGCAGTGTGATTGAGATGTCTCATCATCTATCGCTGCGGGTTGTGGCGGAAGGCGTTGAATCAAGAGAACAGTTCCGTCATTTGTGCAAACTGAATTGCGATTATCTGCAGGGCTATTGGTTCAGTCCGCCTTTGCCGCAAGGCAAAATACGCAGATTCTTGGATTTGTGGACGGCTCAGCGGCTCTGTCATTTGTGGTTTGTAGAGGAGTCGCCTGGATCTTCATGATTTTCAATAAAAAAGCTGTACGCCTGAGGCGGCAGCTTTTTTTATTAAATTCTGCCGAATATTCAAGAATGTTTGTTGTCAATATCAAAAACACAAGGTAAACTAAGTATACAAGAAAAACGGAAACGTCCGTTATTAGGTCGTTTCGTGAAGAGTGGAGGCAAAAAGATGGAACAATGGCAAAAAAGCTTGGCAGCAGGGGAAGCGCAACTGGTGGAAGATCGGCGGGATGTGCACCGGTATGCGGAAACCGGCTGGACGGAATACCGGACAGCGGCAAAAGTGGCGGAACGGTTGGAACAGCTAGGGTATGCGCTGACCGTAGGGAAAGACGCTTTGCGCGACGAGGATCGCATGGGGGTTCCCAAGGCGGAGGTCTTGGCAGAGCAGGAGGCGCGGGCCTTGCAACAGGGAACGCCGGAAAAATGGTTGGACCGGATGCGCGGCGGTTTTACGGCGCTGTGGGCGGATCTGGATTGCGGCGAGGGGCCGTTGGTAGCGCTGCGTTTTGACTTGGACGCCAATGATTGTGTGGAAAGCGCAGATGCGGCGCATCGGCCGCATGCAGCCGGCTTTGCTTCGGTGCAGGCGGGTGCTATGCATGCTTGCGGCCATGACGGCCATGTAGCGGTTGGCTTGGCGGTAGCAGCGGCTCTGGCTGCGCAGCGCAGCCAGTTGCGCGGTAAAATCCGGCTGATTTTCCAGCCGGCCGAAGAAGGCGTGCGCGGAGCTAAGGCGATGGTCAGCGCCGGTGCGGTAGAAAAGGTGGATTACCTTTTAGGCGCACATATTGGCTTTAAAGCGACTCGAACGGGCCAAGTTATTTGCGGTACCGATAATTTTTTGGCGACTACAAAGATGGATGTTACGTACACGGGTGTGTCTTCGCATGCCGGCGCGTTTCCGGAGCAGGGAAAAAACGCCTTGTTGGCGGCTTGCTCAGCGGCATTGAATCTTCATGCCATTTCGCGTCATGGCGGCGGCGCTACGCGTATTACCGTAGGCACGCTTCAGGCGGGGCAGGGGCGTAATGTGATTCCGCCAAACGCTTTTTTTCAGTTGGAAACGCGAGGCGCTACGAGCGAGCTGGATGAGTACATGCAGGGCGAAGCGCGGCGTATTATTGAAGCGGCGGCTGCCATGTGGGATGTCTCGTATCAGATTGACGTGGTGGGAGGCACTAAAGGCGGTGAGAGCGATACGGCGGTCATTGCCCAAGTGGAAGCTGCAGCCAACGTTATTCCTTTCTTCACGGAAATTGAAACACGCGTTGATTTTGGAGCATCCGAGGATTTTGCCTATCTTTTAAGCGCTGTACAAGAGCAGGGCGGCAAAGGGTGCTATACAATGTTTGGCGCGAAGTTGGCGGCGGGACATCATAATGGGCATTTTGATTTTGACGAGGCGGTACTGGCTCCGGCGGCGGAACTGCTGGTTCGCAGTACGTTGCGACTCTTAGCGTCTGAATAAATTTGCTCTTCAAAAATAAAAAAAGCACTAGGTAAACGAAGCTCTTTGTGATATTATATATTTGGATGTTATTTCAACTTTCTGTATGGTGAGGAGGAAGACAAATGGCTTACAAAATTAGCGATGCTTGCATTCAGTGTGGTGCTTGCGAGTCCACTTGCCCGGTTGGAGCTATCTCCCAAGG
The DNA here is from genome assembly GCA_009929485.1 of Negativicutes bacterium. GTDB lineage: Bacteria > Bacillota > Negativicutes > Anaeromusales > Anaeromusaceae > Anaeromusa. Next base: position 89,325 of record SAAJ01000003.1, on the reverse strand, counting down.
CGACACTCAGTTTGTAATCGATGCAGGTTCCTGTATTGATTGCGGCGCTTGTGCTGCTAGCTGTCCGGTTAGCGCCATCAGCCCCGAATAAGGTTTACTTACAAAAAAGCCTGCCCTTTAAGGGCGGGCTTTTTTTATAAGTTCGATTGACTTTTTGATAAATAAAAGTCAAAAAGTCTAAAAAGTACTTGTGCTGTGAAAATCCCTTTGCTACAATAAGATTAAAAGATGCCCAGAGGAGGGATTTTCTATGAATCAAGAACAATATCAACCGCAAGCGTTGGAAGTCATACAAACGGCGCAGCAGATTGCCGCTGTGCAGTATCATCAGGAATTGACCGGCAAGCATTTGCTGGTAGCGCTTTTGCGGGAAAGCGAGACGCGGTGGCAGCGTTTTTGGGAGGCCTTAGGCTTGGAGCGCAGCCGTCTTTTGCAAGAAGCGGAAGCGTTGTTGAATTCCCAGCCCCAGGTACGGGGCCAGGAGGGGCAGCTGCGTCCCAGTACGGCCTTTGTTCGCATTATGGCGGTGGCGGAACGGTTGGCCAAAGAAGAGAAACAATTGGTAGCGCCGCTGCATTTGCTGCTGGCTTTGGCGGACGATGGCGAGCAAGAGGTGGTGGCCTTATTTCGCAAGCATGGCCTGAGTCGGTCAAAACTGCGTCAGAGTTGGCCCCAAGAAACAGCCGCTGATGAGGCGCAGGAAATGTTGGCTCGCTATGGACGGGATTTAACGGCGGCCGCTAAAGAAGGAAAGTTGGACCCTGTAATCGGCCGGGATGAAGAAATTCGCCGTACCATTGAGATTCTCAGCAGGCGCAGTAAGAACAACCCAGTTCTTATTGGCGAACCAGGCGTCGGGAAAACGGCCATTGTGGAGGGCTTGGCCCGACGTATCGTAGCCGGTGATGTGCCGGAGTCCCTCAAGGAGAAGATGCTGTACTCTCTGGACTTGGGAGCGCTTCTCGCAGGCGCTAAATTCCGGGGTGAGTTTGAAGAGCGCCTGAAAAATGTCTTAAAAACAGTAGCGCAGTCCGAGGGCGCCATGCTGCTTTTTATTGACGAGCTGCATACTGTAGTTGGCGCTGGAGCTGCTGAAGGAGCCATGGATGCAGGTAATTTGCTGAAGCCTCTTTTGGCGCGCGGTGAGCTGCGCTGTATCGGCGCTACTACCTTGGGCGAATACCGTAAGCACATCGAAAAGGATGCCGCCTTAGAACGGCGTTTTCAGCCGGTGCTGGTGGCGCCGCCGTCGGTGGAAGATACCGTTTCCATTCTGCGGGGACTGAAGGATCGTTACGAGGTGCATCATGGCGTGCGGATCACGGATGCGGCTTTAGTGGCGGCAGCGACCTTATCGGACCGCTATATCAGCGACCGTTTTTTACCGGACAAGGCCATCGACTTGATGGATGAAGCGGCTGCTAAGCTGCGGACGGAAATCGATTCCATGCCTAGCGAGCTGGACGAAATTATGCGGCGGCTGATGCAACTGGAAATCGAAGAGAAGGCGTTAGCCAAAGAAGAGACTCCGTCGGTTGCAGAGAAGCTGCAGCAATTGCGGACGGAAGTGGCGCGGCTGCGTGAACAGGAGGCTGCGCTGCGGCAGCGCTGGGATGCCGAGAAAAAAGAAATTTTTGCCCAGCGTAATCTGAAGAAAGAAATGGAAACCTTGCGGGCGCAGATGGAGGAAGCTGAGCGCGCCTATGATTTGAACCGCTTGGCGGAGCTTAAGTATGGCCGGCTGCCGGAGCTGGAAAAGCAGATGGCGGCTAAAGAGCGCGGTGAAGCGACTGAAGGGCGGCTTTTAAAAGAAGAAGTCGGCGAAGAGGACATTGCAAAGGTGGTCAGCCGCTGGACGGGAATTCCGGTGAATCGCATGCTGGCGGGAGAACGGGAAAAGCTGGCCCATTTGGAAGATATTTTGCATCAGCGCGTTGTGGGGCAGAACGAGGCCGTTGATGCCGTAAGCGAAGCTATTTTGCGCGCTCGGGCGGGGATTAAGGATCCGAACCGCCCTGTAGGGTCTTTCCTCTTTTTGGGGCCGACCGGGGTGGGCAAGACCGAGCTGGCGAGAACGCTGGCGGAAGTGCTTTTTGATGATGAACGCAGCATGATTCGTCTCGATATGTCTGAGTACATGGAGAAACATTCTGTGGCCCGGCTCATTGGAGCGCCTCCTGGTTATGTGGGCCATGAAGAAGGCGGTCAGCTGACCGAAGCGGTCCGTCGCAAGCCGTATAGCGTGCTCTTGTTGGACGAAGTGGAAAAAGCGCATCCTGACGTGTTCAATGTGCTGTTGCAGATTTTGGACGATGGGCGTCTTACGGACAGCAAAGGCCGGACCGTAGACTTTAAAAACACGATTATTATTATGACTTCCAATCTTGGCTCGGCTGATATTTTGCAGCACGGCGAAAAGGCGCGCGATGAAGTATTGCAACTGTTAAAAAGCTATTTTAGACCGGAGTTCCTCAATCGCATTGATGATGTAGTGGTCTTCCATGCGTTGGAGGCGGAGCAGGTACGACAAATTGCCGCTATCCTGTTAGCAAGGCTGGCTGCGCGGCTGGAAAGCCAGCTGCAGCTTCGCTTAGAATGGGATGAAGACGTTCTGGCCTGGTTGGCGGAAGAAGGCTTTGATCCTCAATTTGGCGCTAGACCGCTAAAACGGCAAATCAGCCGCAGTGTCGAAACGGCTTTGAGCCGGCGCATTGTAGCGGGAGAAGTTGGCGAGGGCGATCATTTACGCATGAGCCGGACTGGAAATCAAATTATGTTTACTAAAGTGAATTGAGTATACGCGCTAATTAAGTGAAAACAGCAGTCTCGGCGGCTAAAACTGAGACTGCTGTTTTCTTTTGTCTTTTTTTAGAAAACTAAGCGTTGCTGGTTAGTGTAATGTTGTAAAAATGAATTGACAAAATGGAGCGGTTGGAATAAAATTGCAATAATTATTGTATACAAAAAGCAAAGAAAAGGAAGTGGAGCAATGACAAAAACACGCTGGTGGTTTGCATGGCTGATGTTTCTTGTTAGCTTTGTGTCCTATATGGACCGAGTTAACTTTTCTGTGGCCACACCGGAAATTATGAAGGAGTTTGGGTATGGAAAAATGGAGATCGGCTGGCTCCAGACCGCTTTTTTTGCTGGCTATGCGCTGATGCAGATTCCAGGGGGCATGCTGGCGGAATACTTTGGACATCGCCGCGTTGTGTCCGGTTCGGTGCTGTGGTGGTCCGTGTTTACTGCTTTGACGGCGGTTCCGTCTTCTTTCGCTGGTTTGGCGACGGTTCGCTGTCTCTTCGGCATGGGCGAAGGGCCGGTGTATCCGGCGTTTAATAATTTCATTGGCCGGTGGTTTCCTTCGGGGGAAAAAGCCAGAGCTTCTTCATTTCTCTTGAGCGGTTCTTTTATTGGCCCTGTGTTTGGACCGGCTATTACGGTGGCCTTAATGCTGGCGTTGGGCTGGCGGTCGGTATTCTTTATCTTTGGCGTTGTAGGCGTTCTTGTGGCTTTCCTTTGGTATCGTTATGTGAAAGAAAAGCCAGGGCAGAGTCCTTTGGTTAATGCGGCAGAGAAGGAATATATTGAAGCGGGTGCTGTGGCTGGCGGCAAGAAAATGGCTCCTTGGAGCGCTTTTATGCGTTCCCGTCAGTTTTGGGCCATTGGGATTCAATATTTTATTACGGACTACATTATGTTTGTTTTCTTGGCATGGCTGCCTTTGTATTTGATGGAGGCGCAGAAATTTTCCCTGCAAAAAATGGGCTGGGCAGCTGCGTTGCCTTGGGCCATGCTTTGCGGCTTGACGTTCCTGGCGGGCTACATCAGTGACCGCATGGTTGCTGCTGGGGTTTCCAAAAACAAGGCCAGGACTGTTTTTGGCATTGCAGGGCTGCTGGTGTGCTGTGTAACCTTGTATTTTGCAGCTACTGCCGGCGAGCCGTGGCAGAACGTACTTTGGTTGACCGTTTCTTTGGGGTCGTTGGGCTTTACCTTTAATGCCTCTTGGGCGGCTTGCCATGATATTGGCGGCGCCTATGCCGGTTCGGTTGCCGGCTGGATGAACTTCTGGGGTAATGTTGGCGGCGTCTTGGCGCCGATTGTGACGGCTTGGATTGCGACAACCTATGGCTGGCAAGCGGCCATTACTTTCACGTCCTTAACGGCGCTGGTTGGTGTTGCTGCTTGGATTATGGTTAAGCCGGATCAAAGCATTCAAAATATTGCAGAAAAGCAGGCTGGGTAAATTTTTGCAGGAAATGTCCAGAACAGCGGCGAATACGAAAGACAATAAAACCAGAACCGCTGCATTCACACGATAGGAATAAAGATTGGCGGGAGGAGCCGGAGCGATATGCTTCCGGCTTTTCCGGCGCTTATCCGGCGGGGGAACCTGCTTGGTGCGGCTGGGAAACTAAAGGAGGCTCTTAGTATTATGGAAAAAACATTTACCTTTGGACTGGGCGATCAACAGGTGCAGGTCCAGGTGCCGGCGCAGCAGGTCTTGCATGTCATTGAAGGCAAGGCCGCTCCGGCGATTACGGATGTCAATGCGGCAGTACAGGAAGTATTGCGCAATCCGATTGATTCGCCGCCGCTTAAAGAAGTGGTCAAAGCGGGTGAAAAAGTAGCTGTTATTGTCAGCGACGTCACGCGTGCTTGGACGAAATTTGACCAATTTTTACCGACTTTGTTGAACGAACTGAACGAGGCTGGCGTGCCGGACGCGGATATTGACATTGTGGTTGCTCTGGGCAGCCATCGCCCGCATACGCCGGAAGAAGACCGCAGTGTTTGCGGCGAGGAAGTTTGCCGGCGTGTTCGTATTCATCAGCATGAAGCGAGCGACTCAGAAAAGCTTACTTATATGGGGACTACGAGCCGCGGCGTTAAAGCGTATATGAACAAGCTGGTTGCAGCTGCGGACAAAGTGATTTTGACCGGCGGCATCGTATACCATCTAATGGCCGGCTTTGGCGGCGGACGCAAATCGGTTATGCCTGGCGTCAGCAGTTGGGAAGCCATCCAAAGCAATCACTGCATCGCCTTGAACGAAGTAGTGGGCAAGGGGATCAGCCCGGACTGCGTGTCCGGCAAGCTGGAAGGAAACCCTATGCACCTGGATATGGAAGAACATGCAGAATTGTTGAAACCCGCCTTTTTGCTTAACGCTGTGTTTACGCCGGAAGGGAAATTTGCCCGCTTTGTAGCTGGAAACTGGCGCAGTGCTTGGCGTGAAGGAACCAAAACGGTGGAAGAAATCTTTGGGATTCCGATTGAGGCTAAAGCGGACTTGGTATTGGCTTCCGCCGGCGGTTATCCTAAAGATATCAACCTTTACCAAGGTTCTAAAACCATCGATAATGCATTCATGGCGGTAAAACCAGGGGGCGTTATCATTTGCTTCTTAGAATGCCGCGATATTACGGAACCGCCGGAATTCAGCGGCTGGTTCAAACACAAAGATATTCATGAATTTGAACTGGCATTGCGGGAACGTTTTACCATTCCTGGTTATGTAGCGTTTAAACTGGCTAATATTGCCAAACAGGTTTCCTTGATTATCGTGACGCATCCTAACAATGTAGATTTCATGAATAATGCCGGCGGCATTATTCCGGCGACAAGCGCGGCAGAAGCTATGGCCATTGCGAAGGAAAAAATTGGTCGTGACGACTTTACGGTTACGGTGATGGAACATGGGGCCAATACGGTGCCGGTTCTGAAAAAATAAGCAGACCTTCAAGAGGTGGGGGAACCTTGTATAGCAAGGTTCCCCCACTTTTTCCCTATAACAGAATTTATAAGTTTTTACGGCTGAAAAACCTAGGGATATCAAGGGCTAGGAGCTTCTGCATAAACGGCGGCATAACTGTAACCGTATCTGCCTTAGCTAGCTTTTTCGTCCTGTGGACCGTCTTGCGCCAATAAAAGTCTCAAATACAATCATTGCCACCGCAGCCTCAGTCGTTTCCTCGCTTTACTCACTCCACTCCTCGTTCATTTTTGACCGTAGCTTTTAGCGTGCAATAGGGCAGGAAAGTCTAAGTGAAATCGCGAATGATACTGCAAAGGAGGGGTGCGTATGAAACGGGATGAAATGGAGTTATCCAACGCCAGGCTGCTGGCGTTATTGCAAGAAACAGAGGCGGCTGATTTGGCTGTCTTGCGGGAATATAATCTGCCCGAAGCTCCGGAAGCACTGCCGGAAGAGTTGGTGGCGGCCATTTTGCAGCATGGCAGTCATGATGTGAAACGGCATTTTTCAGGCATGCCTTCGTATTTGCAATTAGTTCGGGACGTAGCCAAGACGCTGCAAATTTCCTGGACGGAAGAAGAAACAGAAGCTGAACTGGAACAGCGCATTTATCTGCAGGTCTTTCATCAGGCGGTAGAACAATTGTCCTTGGATGAAAAGGAGCCTTTGCGGCAGCTGCTGGCGAAGGAAGGCGCTAACGCAGAGGATGTGGAACGGCTGTTTTTAGAAGGGACTTTGCGGCATTTCTTGCCGGCAGTAGGGTATTTGGTGAGCTGGAATGTGGCTCGCCTTGTAGCGACTGCTTTTGCTCGCGAGGCTGGCGCCGGTCTGCTGGGAGAGGGCGTGGCGGCAGCTTGGCTTGGTCCTTTGGGGTTGGCGCTGGGCGCTTTGGTAGTTGGCTGGGATTTGGCGGGACCGGCTTACCGCAAAACCATACCGACGGTAGTGCAAATTGCTTATTTGCGTGAAAAAGCGCGCCGTGGGAAAGAAGCAGGAAAAGGGGAGCGTGTAAAACAGCATGAAAAAGAGTCAGATTGACTATACTTTATATTTAGTAACGGATCGCAGTTTTTTGCAGGGGAGAACTTTAGCGGCTTGTGTGGAGGAAGCTTGCCGGAATGGCGCGACCTTGGTGCAATTGAGGGAAAAAGATGCCTCAAGCCGATTTTTCTACGAAGAAGCCTTGGCGGTGCGGGAAGTGACTCGAAAGCTGGAGGTTCCTTTAATTATCAATGACCGTTTGGATATTGCCCTGGCTGTTGGCGCAGATGGCCTGCATGTGGGGCAGGAAGATTTGCCCTTGTCCATTGCCCGGCGCCAGTTGGGGCAAGAGGCCCTTATTGGCGTGTCTGTGCACTCGGTGGCGGAAGCGGTCGTTGCGCAAGAAGGCGGGGCTGACTATGTAGGCATTGGGAGTTTGTTTCCTACGTCCACTAAAAAAGACGTACAGCAATTGTCGTGGGCGGACGTGCAGGCCATAAGAGAGGTATTGCGTATTCCCGCCGTTGGCATTGGCGGCATTGCTGCAGGCAACTTGCAGGAAGTTCGTCAAAGCGGCTTAGCTGGAGCGGCTGTGGTATCCGCTATTTTGGGAGCAGAGGATATTGGCGGCGCGGCTCGCAAGCTGCGGCAGATTTGGGAACAGGGTCATACGAAAAAATAAAGAGAAATGATTGCCAGAAAGTCAGGAGGTGGCGGCTTGCAGCGGTGCAGCGGTTCGACGATCCGCGCACCACGAAGAACCGGGCATTTCTTTGGCTTTCTTTTTTAGACTAGCCGCAAGTTCGGAAATTTCCAGATAGTTGCCGAAGGTTTCCTGTTGATTATGAACTACCGCGATGGATAAACTCATGAGGGGGAATACTTCTTCTTCTCCTTTGCGGTTGAGGACGCGTATATGTTGTTGCTGCAGGTCTTCCGGCAGGTAGAGTGAATTGACCTCCTGGTCGAATTGACAGCAGATGGTCTGGCAGAGAGAAAGCGCATTTTCCTGAGTCGTAATGATGACGAAATCGTCGCCGCCGATGTGGCCGAGGAAATCGCGGCTTGAAGAGGCGCAATGCTCGGCCAAACAGGAGCTGAGGAGGCGGGCGGTGTGCAAAAGAGCCTGGTCGCCTCGTTCAAAGCCGTATTTGTCATTGAAGGCTTTGAAATTATCCAAATCAATGTAGAGAACGGCAAAGGCGTTCTTTTCTGCAATGAGGTTTTTTAGGCGTTCTTCAATGATTAAATTTCCTGGCAGCCCTGTGAGCGGATTGGCGTTGAAAGCGCGGCGAATTTGCAAGTTGGTGACGTTTTTCAGCAAATGAATGATGGATACCACGCCGTGCAGCGCGCCGTCTTTGACGACAATAATCAGGTCGTAAAGATGGTCGGCATGGCGGCTCATAGCGATTTGGGAAACGGCTTCTAATGGCAGATCGGCACTGACTACAAGCGGTTGGCGATCCATAATGCGTTCCACCGGGCGCTGGTAGTAAAGAGAAATACCGAACTGGGTGCCGAGCTGCGAATATAGGCGGTTTTTCATCAATAGACCTTGGGGTGTTTCGTTTTCGGTGATCACAATGCCTGGGATGGTTTCGTCGTGGAGGTAGTCTTCCAGGTCGCAAACAAGCGTGGCGGCGCTGACGCTCGGGCAATATTGGGCAATATCGCCAATGGTAAGGCCGAAGGTTTTCGAAAGGGTTTGTTCCTGATGCCGCTGAGCTTGGAGAACCTGGATCGCTTGGGGGCATTCTGGCGCTAACGGGGGCGGCGGAGTTGCTGGACGAGCCAGAAAAAATCCTTGGCCGTAGTCTACGCCTAGGCGAATGATCTCTGCCAGCTCCGCAGACGTTTCAATGCCTTCGGCAATTAACTTTGCATGGATGGCATGGCCGCAATCGACAAGCGCTGATAACAGGGCTTTTTTTAAATTGCTTTCTTGTATATTTTGAATGAGCGAACGATCAATTTTTATATATTCAGGCTGCAATTCTGCAATGGCCTGCAGGCTGGAATAGCCGGCGCCGGCATCATCAATGGCAATAGTGAACTGATGATGCCGGCAGCGGGAGATGGAAGCGCGAAAAAGGTCAAAGTCTTGAATGGCGGTGCGTTCTGTTAATTCAAAGACAATATGCGCCGGTCCTAGCTGTTGCTGGCGCAAACGATTTAGAAATGCGGAAAAATTTCTAGCGTGTTTTCCCAGTGTAACGGGATTGACATTGAGAAAGAGCAGACCGTCCAGCTGATGCACGGCGGCATTTTCCAAGGCCTGGTCGAGGCATAAATCCTCCAGCTGTGTTAGCAGAGATTCTGTGTCAGCCGCTTGAAATAGTGACACAGGCGAATGCAAGGGGCTGTCAAGAGGACCGCGGCTGAGCGCTTCATAGCCGATAATACTGCCGGTACGTAAATCGACAATGGGTTGAAAATGGGTAGTAATGGCACGGCTTTGTAGTATTGATTCCAGATTTGAAGGCTGGGAAGACACTGGACGGGAGACTGGCGTGCTTGTTAGCGGCTGCAACTGACGTGAGAAGGGAAAGGCCGAAAGCAGGGTAGAGGGAACGCCCTGCCAGCGCGAGCGCTTGACGGAACGGCCTAAGTGGAGGAGTAGTTTGCGGACTTTGCGGTTCATAGTTTGCTCAGCTCCTTGTTTCATCCAACACGTTGAAAACGCAGGTTTGTTTGGAGTAAGTGGCGCGTTTTTGGCCAATAAGCTACAATAAAAGAAATGTGCTATTTTTATTATAAACAAAGGAATGTGGCGTCATTGTTAAATATGGGTTATTTTTTAGGACTAATAGACTGGTTTAGGCGCTGTTATCCTGAAAATGATATTTTTTGCGAGAAAAGAGCGAATTAGGAGGGGCTATGCAAAAAGAATGGCCGTTACTTCTTTTGGGCTGGTACGATGAGAATAAACGCCAGCTTCCGTGGCGTGAGCAGACGGATGCATATCGAACCTGGGTTTCGGAAGTGATGCTGCAGCAAACGAGAGTAGAAGCGGTGAAAGACTATTATCGGCGCTTTTTAGAGCGCTTTCCGGCTATTGAAAATTTAGCGGCGGCTACGGAAGAAGAAGTGCTGCAGCAGTGGCAAGGGCTTGGTTACTATTCGCGGGCGAGAAATTTATGGCAAGGCGCCAAGGAAACGGTGGCTCAATATGGCGGGGAAGTCCCTAAAGATGAAAAGTCTTTGCGCGCGTTGCCGGGGGTTGGTGAATATACGGCTGGGGCTATTTTGAGTATTGCTTATCAGCAGGCTGTGCCTGCGGTAGATGGCAATGTGCTGCGCGTTTTCAGCCGCCTATACGGGCTGCAGGAAGAGGTGCAGACAACGGCGGCTAAAAAGATGGTAGCCAAACTGGTTTCTGACGTGCTGCCGGCGAAGCGCCCTGGCGACTTCAACCAAGCGTTGATGGATTTTGGCGCAGCTATTTGTATTCCGGAAACGCCGCGCTGCGAAGGCTGCCCGGTGACGGCGTACTGTTTGGCTCGTTTGCAGGGGCAAGAACGAATTTTACCAGTGCGTAAGCCCAAAAAGCCTCCTACGTGCATACATGTGGCAGTGGGTCTGGCTAAAGGGGCGGATGGTTATCTCTTGGAAAAACGGCCTGCTCGCGGGCTTTTGGCTGGCATGTGGCAGTTTGTTTCTGCAGAGGCGGCGTCAGAGAACGAAGCGGCCAAGCTGCTGTCTGAGCGAGGGTTGCAACTTTTGCAGCCGGCTTTTCCGCTATGGAGGGTATCACATGTTTTTAGCCATCGTCGCTGGGAGATGGCCATCTATGAATGTGCGCCGGTCAAAGACCTGCCAAAATCTGGCGGGCTGGCAGTACGAGAAGAAGCCTTAGCGACTGTATTGTGGGCGGGGCCGCATCAGAAAATCTTTGAATGGTTGGAAAAAAATAAAAAAGATGAAAAGTAAATTTTGAGCTCGGATGCACAAAAACATATATAATGTAGGAAACAGAAAATAGAATCAGAAAAAACTGACGATGTGCATGAAAGAATATGCAGATAATTGCATATTCTTTCTATTGGTACCTATAGAGATAGAAAGTAGGCAAAGCGAGGTGGAAACAGGGAAAATCAAGCGTATTGCTTCCCTTGCCACGGAGAGTAACTTTGTAAAAAGAAAGAAATCTTTTTGCGAGTAGTTTTAGTAAGGTGAGTATTTTGAAAGCTTTGCGAAAAACAAGTAGCAAATGTTAAATTTCCATAACAATTATGCAATAATTCATAAAAAAATAACTATAAAAAAGTTGACTAGCATCTTTTAGTTTTGCGTGGTACAATAAAAATGCACGTACACTGAATACACGTGAAAACTTTAATTTGTTTCAGAGACGGTGCAAAGCCTTTACAATGTTACAGGAAAGATGTATATTAAAGATAATTGATATATATTCTTTCCACTATTTTTTTTAGTAATATTCATAAAAATACACTTAGAGAAAAGAGAGGGGAATTTAGTCAATGAAGAAAATGAAAACAATGGATGGCAACACTGCAGCGGCGTACGTATCGTATGCTTTTACCGAAGTAGCTGCGATTTTCCCAATCACTCCTTCTTCGCCGATGGCGGAGCATGTGGATGAATGGGCTGCTCAAGGGAAGAAAAATCTTTTCGGTCAGCCTGTTCGCGTGGTAGAAATGCAGTCCGAAGCCGGCGCTGCCGGTGCGGTGCATGGCTCTTTGCAAGCTGGCGCTTTGACGACCACTTATACGGCGTCGCAGGGCCTGCTGCTGATGATTCCTAATATGTATAAAATTGCCGGCGAATTGCTGCCGACCGTTTTCCATGTCAGCGCACGTGCGTTGGCTGCCAACTCTTTGAATATTTTCGGCGATCATCAGGACGTGATGGCTGCTCGTCAGACCGGTTTTGCCATGCTGGCTTCCAACAGCGTGCAGCAATCCATGGACATGGCCTTGGTAGCTCACTTAACCGCTCTGAAAGGCCGCATTCCTTTTGTGCATTTCTTTGACGGCTTCCGTACTTCCCATGAAATTCAGAAGATTGAGCTCATCGACTATGAAGATATGGCGAAGGTAACCGACTTTGAAGCTGTTGATGCATTCCGCCGCAACGCTTTGAATCCGGATCATCCGGTAATTCGCGGTACCGCACAGAATCCGGACATCTACTTCCAGGAACGTGAAGTTTCTAATAGCTTCTATGAGGCTATTCCTGAAATGGTAGAAGCTTACATGCAGGAAGTGTATAAAATTACTGGCCGTGAGTATCATTTGTTTGATTACTACGGCGATCCTGAAGCAGATCGTTTGATCATTGCTATGGGTTCCGGCTGTGAAGCGATTGAAGAAACAATCGATTATTTGCGCAGCAAAGGTGAAAAAGTGGGTCTGCTGTCGATTCATCTGTATCGTCCTTTCTCCATTTCTCACTTCTTCAAATATATTCCTAAGACGGTTAAGAAAATTGCCGTACTGGATCGCACCAAAGAACCTGGCTCTCAGGCTGAACCTTTATTCCAGGACGTTAAAACGGCGTTCTACAATGTCAAAGATTGGCAGCCTGTTATCGTCGGCGGCCGTTATGGCTTGGGTTCCAAAGAATTCACGCCAGCTCATGTGGTTTCGGTCTTCGATAACCTCAAAGCTGCACAGCCGAAAGACGGCTTCACCGTCGGTATTGTCGACGATGTGACCAATTTGAGCCTGCCGTTGCCGACAGAGGATCTCGATACTACTCCTGCTGGCACGAAAGCCTGTAAGTTCTGGGGCTTGGGTTCCGACGGCACCGTCGGCGCCAACAAGAGCGCCATTAAAATTATCGGCGACCATACGGACATGTATGCGCAAGGCTACTTCGCCTATGACTCCAAGAAGTCCGGCGGCGTTACCATGAGTCACTTGCGTTTTGGTAAATCTGCCATTAAATCGCCTTATCTCATCAACAAAGCTGACTTCATCGCCTGCCACAACCAGGCCTATGTCTACAAGTACAATGTTCTTGACGGCTTGAAGCCAGGCGGCAGCTTCCTCTTGAACTGCATCTGGAACGAAGCAGAGCTGGAAACGCATCTGCCGGCGGCCATGAAGCGCTTCATTGCCAAAAACAATATTTCCTTCTACACTCTGGACGCTGTGAAGATTGGTAATCAAATCGGTCTGGGCAGCCGCATTAACATGATCATGCAATCGGCGTTCTTTAAAATTGCCGACATCATTCCTGTGGAAGACGCCATTAAGTATCTGAAAGATGCTGTGGAAAAATCCTATGGCAAAAAAGGTCAGAACGTTGTTGACATGAACAATGCAGCCATCGACCAAGGCGTTAACGCTATTGTCAAAATCAACGTTCCCGCTTCTTGGGCGGATGCGCCGAACGATCTGGCTTGCGCCGAAGGCGTCAAACCGGAATTTGTTGAAAAAGTAGTTGACCCCATGAATCGTCTGGAAGGCGACAGCCTCCCTGTGAGCACTTTCGTAGGCGTAGAAGACGGTACCTTCCCGGTAGGCACTTCTGCTTATGAAAAACGCGGCATTGCCGTGAACGTGCCGGAATGGCAAGTTGACAAGTGTATCCAATGTAACCAGTGCGCTTATGTTTGTCCTCATGCAGTTATCCGTCCGGTGCTGATGAACGACGAAGAAGTTAAAAATGCTCCGGAAGGTATCCAAACCAAGCCGGCTGTAGGCGCTAAAGAACTTCATTTCCATCTGGCTATTTCTCCGCTGGATTGCACCGGTTGCGGCAACTGCGCCCAGGTGTGCCCTGCAAAAGAAAAAGCATTGATCATGAAACCTTTGGAAAGCCAGCTTTCCAATTGCAACGAGCGTTGGAACTATGCAACGAAAGAAGTGTCTGTGAAAGCTAACCCTGTGAACAAGCTGACGGTTAAAGGCAGCCAGTTCGAACAGCCGCTGCTCGAGTTCTCCGGCGCCTGCGCAGGCTGCGGCGAGACTCCTTACGTCAAATTGGTAACGCAGCTCTTCGGCAATCGCATGATGGTAGCCAATGCTACGGGTTGTACTTCCATCTGGGGCGCCAGCGCTCCGTCCATGCCGTACTGCACCGACCGCGAAGGTCATGGTCCGGCTTGGGCTAACTCCCTCTTCGAAGACAATGCTGAGTTTGGTTTAGGCATGCTCTTTGGTACTAATGCAGTTCGGGCTAAACTGGCTGACGATGTAGCAGAAGCTCTTAAATTGGATCTTGATGCGGAACTGAAAGCCGCTATGACCGATTGGCTGGAGAAAGTCGATAGCAGCGAAGGCACTCGTGAGCGTGCTGCTCGTCTGGCTGCCGCTTTGAAAGGCAACGAAGGCAAAGCGCCTGTGCTGGCGGAAATCGCTAAAAACAGCGACTTCTTCACCAAGCGTTCTCAGTGGGTATTCGGCGGCGACGGCTGGGCTTATGATACCGGCTACGGCGGTCTTGACCATGTATTGGCTTCCGGCGAAAACATCAACGTGCTGGTTCTGGATACCGAAGTGTACTCCAATACTGGCGGTCAGTCCTCCAAATCGACCCCGGCAGCGGCTATCGCTCAGTTTGCCGCTAGCGGTAAGAAAACCAAGAAAAAAGATCTCGGCATGATGGCCATGTCCTATGGCTATGTATATGTGGCGCAGATTGGCATGGGTGCGGACAAAAACCAAACCCTCAAAGCCATTGCTGAAGCTGAAGCATATCCGGGTCCGTCCCTGATTATCGCTTATGCTCCATGTATTAACCACGGCCTGAAACAAGGCATGGGCTGCAGCCAGGAAGAAACTAAAAAAGCTGTGGAATGCGGCTACTGGTCCTTGTATCGCTTCAATCCGGAGCTTGCTGAGCAAGGCAAGAATCCTTTCACCTTGGATTCTAAAGAGCCTACTGGTGACTTCCAAGCCTTCCTTAAAGGCGAAGTCCGTTATGCTTCTCTTCAGAAGCAGAACCCGGATAATGCGCAAGCATTGTTCGCCAAAACAGAAAAAGATGCCGCTGATCGTCGCGCTACCTACAAGCGCCTCGCTGACGCATAATTGCTTAAAGCAAAAAGAATGGCCGGTCCCTTGCGGGGCCGGCTGTTTTTTGTCTTTGCAGTGTTTCTTATTCATCTAATTTTCTTAACAAGGGAAATGCAGCATCAGAGGCGAATAGGAAAATGAGCAGAAATAGAAAAGAGGGATCTTATTGATAAAAGTAGTTTGTTTTGATTTGGACGGAACGTTGCTGCCTATGGATCAGGGACGTTTTATTAAGGGATATATAGAAGCCTTGGCGGCTAAGGTGGCTTCCGTTACGCCGGCGCAACCCTTTATTAACGCGCTTTTGGAGGCGACGGCGGCGATGGTAATGCAGCCGGAGGCGGGACGGAAAAACGAAGAGCGCTTTTGGCGGCAGTTTTATCGACGGCTGCCGCTGCCAGAGAATGTGTTAAAACCTTTGATCGACGAATTTTATCGGCAAGATTTCGATAGGCTGCAAAAAGAGACCTGTGCCGCTGCAGCAGCAGCACAGGCGGTCAAAGCGGTAAAAGAAGCTGGCCGGACGGCCGTCTTGGCGACCAATCCGCTTTTTCCGCGTTTGGCCGTGGAAAAGCGTGTGGCTTGGGCTGGCATAGCGATCGAGGAATTTTCGCATATCACTACCTATGAAAGCGAATATTATTGCAAGCCCGATGTGCGGTATTATCAAGATGTGCTGAATCGTCAGGGAGTTTTGCCTGAAGAGTGCCTGATGGTGGGCAATGACGTGGAAGAGGATTTGGTTGCCGGCACGATTGGGGTGCAGACGGTTTTAGTAACGGATTGCCTGATCAATGCCAAAGGCTTGCCGGAGAAGGCTGATCACAAGGTGGAGCTGCAGCAGCTGCCAGCCTTGTTGCAGGATTTGCTGCGCTAAGCAACAGAGAAGATAAGCAGGAATGAACAAGAGAATCGGAGTCGCGAGAGGGTACGCAAGAGAAAATAAGGTATGTGATTTTTTAACAAGAGCATAGGGAGTAGAGTGAGGGTTACGGACAAGAACGGAATTGAGAAAGCGCCCCTAAATGCGGCAATAGCCACACCTAGAGGCGCTGATTCTTTGTATAAGATTTTCAATAGTAAAGGTGTGGAGATCGGCGGAGAGATTGCCGAGTCACTGCGCGACTCGCAATGACAATAATCCATCCATTGACTCTTTCGTGCCCTCCGATTACTCCCTTTACTCCTGTTCAAAACTTGTACTTCGTACTTAGACTTTTAAGCGAGTTTGGATGCGTTCAATGGCGCGAATGGTGTTTTCTCTCGTGCCGAAGGAAGTCAACCGGAAATACCCTTCGCCGGAGGGGCCGAAGCCTGCGCCAGGAGTGCCGACGATATTGGCTTCGTTCAGAAGCTTATCGAAAAAGCCCCAAGAATCAATGCCAGCCGGCGTTTTTAGCCAAATATAAGGAGCGTTGACGCCGCCGAAGACGGAGAGCCCCATTTTTTGCAGGCCTTCGCGAATAATCCGGGCATTTTCCATGTAGTAGTCAATGGTTTCTTGCACTTGGGCTTGGCCTGCTTCAGAGAAGATGGCTTCTGCGCCGCGCTGAATAATATAAGGAACGCCGTTGAATTTAGTAGTGTGACGACGGTTCCAGAGCGGATTCAAGGAGTGGGCTTCGCCGCTTTTGGTATAAGCCATCAGTTCTTTAGGCACAACCGTGTAGGCGCAGCGAGTGCCGGTAAAGCCAGCTGTTTTTGAGAAGGAGCGGAATTCGATAGCCACTTCTTTGGCGCCCTCAATTTCATAGATGCTATGAGGAATATCCGCCTCGCGAATGTAAGATTCATAGGCGGAATCAAAGAGAATAATGGATTTATTGGCTTTGGCGTAATCCACCCATTTTTTTAGTTCGCTTTTGGAAAGGGTGGTGCCTGTAGGGTTATTGGGGCAGCAAAGATAAATCATATCCACTCGTTCTTTTGGGAAAGAAGGAATGAAGTTGTTCTCTGCATTGCAAGGCAAGTAGGTGACATTGGCAAAGCGACCGTCTTCCTGCAGGGTTCCTGTGCGGCCCGCCATGACATTGGTATCCAGGTACACTGGATAAACCGGGTCAGTAATGGCTACCGTGCAGTCACTGGAAAAGATTTCTTGAATGTTGGCGACGTCGCTCTTGGAACCGTCACTGACGAAGACCTCATCCGTTCCGAGTTGAATGCCGCGGCTAGCGTAGTCGTGAGCGATAATTTTTTCCACTAAGAAAGCATAGCCTTGTTCCGGGCCGTAACCGCGGAAGGTATCGCTTGAGGCCATTTCGTCAACCGCTTTGTGCATAGCCTCAATAGAAGCTTGCGGCAAAGGACGAGTTACGTCTCCTATGCCTAAACGGATAATATCCGCTTCGGGGTTTTCTTCTTTGAAGTGATTCACGCGACGGGCGATCTCCGCAAATAAATAGCTTCCTGGTAATTTTAAGTAGTTTTCGTTTAAAAAAGCCATAAAAAATCTCCTTTCGAGCCTTAAACGTTTACTCTTAATTATACAATGGATGCTTTAGAAACGGTAGGGGGGAAGGAAAATAAAGAGAGAAATAAATAGTAAAGAACAATGATTATAATTTACCGTCAATAATTATTGTTTTCATTAGAGACTTATGTTAAAATAAAAACATCAAAGTTCTAAAGGAGGAATTAGATTATGATTTCGGCAAAATTACAAAACGCGATTAATAAGCAGATTCAGGTGGAAATGAATTCCGCTCAGATTTATTTGGCGATGTCGTTATATAGCGAAACGCAAAGCTTAGGCGGTTTTGCCTCCTGGTTGCGCATTCAATATCAAGAAGAAATGGAACATGCGTTTAAGTTTATGAACTATCTTTTGGAAAGAGGCGGCACGCCGGAGCTTTCCCAAGTTGACGCACCGGCAGCAGCTTTTGGAACGCCGTTGCAGATGTTTGAAGAAGTGCTCAAACATGAGCAGTATGTAACAAAATGCATTAACGGCTTATATGATCTTGCAGTTAAAGAAAAAGACGTAGCGGCGCAGATCTTCCTGCAGTGGTACATCACAGAGCAAGTGGAAGAAGAAGCGAGCGCTACAGCGGTAGTCGACAAGCTCCGTCTGATTGGCGACAAGAGCGTAGGCGCCATCTTCTATGTGGATAAAGAAATGGGCAAGCGCGCTCGCGGATAAGCTGAAAAATGAAGCCGTCTCCGGCAGGAGGCGGCTTTTCTGTTGTACCAAAACTAATAAAACGAACCGCGAAATACACGAAAAATGCGAAAGGGAATTTTATGAGCTATGCGCTTCTGCATAGACGTCGGTTGCTATGCCGTCCATGGCGCAACCGACCCTAACCGCATCCGGCGGCGTCGTACTCCTGTTAAAATTCCGTAACCCACAGTCGAACCCTCCGTGACTCCCGCGACTCTTGTTCAATCTCCGTGCTCTCTCGCGACTCCGGTTCTCCTGTTCACTCTTTATATCCTGGCAGGAAAGTGCTGGGAAAAGGAGAACTAAGACAATAACTAGCTGTTGTAAAGACGAGGAGAGGGGCGAAAATATGCAGCGAATCGTAGTGATAGGCGGTGTGGCCGCCGGACTGAAAGCCGCCGCCAAGGTGCGCCGGCTGGATGCTGAAGCTCAAATTACCGTATTGGAGCGAGGCGAGCTTGTTTCCTATGGAGCGTGCGGGTTGCCGTATTTTATCGGCGGCGAGGTGGAACAGGTTCGCCAACTGATGAGTTCGCCTTCAGGGGCGCTGCGT
Organism: Negativicutes bacterium; assembly: GCA_009929485.1. Classification (GTDB taxonomy): domain Bacteria; phylum Bacillota; class Negativicutes; order Anaeromusales; family Anaeromusaceae; genus Anaeromusa. Next base: position 70,879 of record SAAJ01000003.1, on the reverse strand, counting down.
ACACCGGAGTTTTTCAAAAAGGCTAAAAACCTGGATGTTTTGACGCGGATGGAAGCTGTGGCGATCGAACGTGAGGCAAAGATCGTGCATGCTTTGAATTTGGAAACTGGGGCAAAGCAACAATTTGCTTACGATAAATTGGTCTTGGCTACAGGCGCCTCGCCGTTGAAGCCGGCCTGGCCTGGCGTAGAAAAAGAAAACATTTTTCATGTATGGCGTCCCCAAGATGCTGCTGCTATCAGGAGGGGGCTGGAAACGCAAAAATATGAAAAAGCGGTGGTAATTGGCGCAGGTCTAATTGGCCTGGAAATAGCGGAAGCTTTACGCATGTGGGATGTAGATGTGACGGTAGTGGAAATGAAAAATCAGCTTTTCCCGGCTCTTTTGGACGAAGACATGGCGCAGGAGCTGGAACTGTCTTTGGCGGCTAAAGGCCTGCAATTTTTGAAGGAAGAAGCAGTGGAAGCCTTTGGCGGCGATGCGCAGGTGCGTGAAGTAAAAACAGACAAACGGACTTTGACGGCGGATTTGGTGATTTTAGCATTGGGCGCAAGGCCCAATGTAGAGCTGGCTCGCCAAGCGGGGCTGGAGATTGGCACGAGCGGCGCTATTGCCGTGAATGAGTATCTGCAGACCTCGGACAAAGCTATTTTTGCGGGCGGAGACTGTGCGGAAAATACGCATAGGGTCAGCGGTGAGAAAGTATTTCTGCCTATGGGCTCAACGGCTAATAAGCATGGCCGTGTTATCGGTGAAAACCTTTGCGGCGCTGGAGTGAAATTCGGCGGGGTGCTGGGGACGGCGGCGGTCAAGCTCTTTGAAATGCAAGTGGGGCGAACCGGCTTGAATGAGCGTCAAGGTGCGGCAGCGGGCTTTGAATGCGTCAGTGTGACGGTTGCCGGCTATGATCGGCCGCATTATATGAAGGCAGCCCGCAAGGTACTGCTGAAGCTTACGGCGGATGCGGTATCGCGGCAGCTGCTGGGGATGCAGGCCTGGGGAGAAGGGGATGTTGTGAAACGGGTAGATGTGGCGGCTATGGCTCTTAGCTTGGGAGCGACTGTTGACAAGTTGTTTGACGCCGATCTTGCTTATTCGCCGCCGTTCAACAGCCCTATCGACATGTTGGCTGTTGCTGCTAATAAACTGACGGCTAAACTAGGACGTTGCTAACTTAGAAGGCTTTAATTAGGGCATAGGTGGGATAGATTTCCTACTTATGCTTCTTTTTTTTTTGCGCTGCCATGGAAAAAAGGAATCTGCTCTTAGGCGTTGAATAACTAAAGATGTATTTAATGCGTTGTTTTATGGAATATATAGGCTGTTTGCGTAAAAAAAGACTATAATAAGACCGTATTGAAACCGATATCATACAAGTAAGGAATACGAAGATGACGAGCAGGAGGTTCTGGTTTTGGAGCAGTCAACAATTATTGGAGTAGTGTTAGGTCTGGTGGCCGTCGTAGGTGGGATGGTGGTCAAAGGTGCTAGCTTGACGGCATTGATTAATCCAGCGGCGTTTATGATTATTATCTTGGGAACGGTTGCTTGTTTATTTAATGCTTTTCCGATGGATAAAATTAAACAGATGCCCACCTTGTTTAAGCAATTGATACGGCTGCCGGAGATGATGACTAAGCAGCAATTAGTCCCGTTGTTTGTCGAGCTGTCTCAAACGGCTCGACGCGAGGGTATTTTGGCGCTGGAAAGCCGTGTGGATGAAATCTCAGATCAGTTTTTAAAGAGCGGTTTGAGCATGGTCATTGACGGTCTGGATCCGGACTTCGTGGCGGATGTGTTGGATGCGGAAATCCGTAGCATGGAGGAACGCCATCGTACTGGAGCGCTGATGTTTACTCAAGCAGGTACGTATGCTCCTACGCTGGGCGTATTGGGGGCTGTGGTTGGTTTGATTGCCGCTTTGGGTAACTTGTCTGATATTGACAAACTAGGACCAGCTATTGCAGCCGCCTTTGTGGCGACTCTTTTGGGTATTTTTACCGGTTATGTACTGTGGCATCCTTTTGCTAACAAGTTGAAAATCATGTCCGGCAAGGAATCGGAAATACGCAAGATGATGGTGGAAGGAATTTTGTCCTTGCAGGCTGGCGATTCGCCTACGGCGATTGAGGCAAAACTGATGGTCTTTATTCCGGCGAATGAGCGGGCTGGATTGAAGCCTAAGAAAGAGGAGTAGTCTCTGATGGCCAGAAAAAAACACCACGAAGCACATCATGAAGAACATATTGACGAAACCTGGCTGGTTCCGTACGCTGATATTTTGACATTGCTCTTAGCCTTGTTTATTGTACTGTTTGCTGCAGCTCAGGTGGATCAGAAGAAATTCGAGCAAATTGCGGCTTCACTCAATGTAGCTTTTAGCGGTCAGGCTATGCTGGACAGTGCTCCAGGGCAACCGATGGTGACGCAAGGACCGCCGCCAACTCCTCCTCAAGGCATGAATGCCTCTGGTATGAATGAAGCCAAGGAGCAGGCTTTTTTTAAGGAATCCATGGACTTGATGGAAGCGCAGAAGAAGCTGGAACAGTATATCAAGAACAACAATCTTGCAGGGGACTTGCAGACGGTGATGACTGAAGATGGTTTGATGATTCGGATTCGGGACAGCGCTCTCTTTCCGTCGGGAAGTGCGACCTTGTTGCCGCAGTCGCAACGTTTTGCCGGTGAGATTGCTAAAATGCTGGCCGTATTAAATCAACGGATCACCGTGTCAGGTCATACGGATAATGTGCCAATTAATACTCGGGAATTTCCATCTAACTGGGAACTGAGCTCGCAACGGGCTGTTAATTTTATGCGCTATTTGATTGCTGATGGCTCGGTGAAACCGGAACGTTTCAGTGCGATTGGCTATGGCGAGTATCGGCCGGTTATGACGAATGAAACGCCGGAGGGACGTTCGAAAAATCGGCGTGTGGAAGTGCTGATTATGCGCTCGACGCGGCTGTAGGAAGTGGTAAGAACCTCTTGCGTACAAATTGTACCGCAAGAGGTTCTTTTTGAAATGAAAGAGGTGTAAACCTGCATGCGCATTATTGGCATAGGGTTGGATTTAGTGGAAGTGGACCGGGTGGCCAAAGCCATTGAGCGGCCTCGCTTTTTGGAACGAGTATATACGCCCGGGGAAATTGCCTCTTGTGAGGGGCGCGGTGCTGGACGAGCGGCTTCCTATGCAGCTCGCTTTGCCGCGAAGGAAGCCTTTCTCAAGGCTTTGGGTACAGGCCTGCGCGGCGGCACGCTGCAGGATGTAGAAGTGCTAAATGATGTATTAGGAAAGCCTAAGCTGGTAGTGCACGGCTTTTTTAGAGAATTGGCAGCCAAACATGGCGTTATCGATATTCATTTGTCTTTGACGCATACAAGAATGTATGCGGCTGCGCAATGCCTTTTATGGGGAACGGAGGGGTTAGAGCATGCAAGTAGCGACGGCAGCGCAGATGCGGGCCTGCGATCAAATCACCATTGAAAAATATGGCTTTCCTGGTCAAATGTTAATGGAACATGCCGGCGCGGCGGTGACGCGTCATATGTCGCAGGTCTTTAGCGGGCTGGCAGGTAAAAAAGTGCTTTTCTTTTGCGGTAAGGGAAATAATGGAGGCGACGGCTTTGTGGCTGCGCGCCATGCCTTGTGCCAAAACGCGAAGGTGAAGGTTTTTCTGGCGATGTCCGAAGAGATGGTCACCGGAGACGCTCGGTTTCATTTGGAACTTTTGCGCCGGTATGGAGGCGAAGTTATTGTGCTGCGCGAAGAGCGGGACTGGGAAAAGGCGCGGTTGAGCATTCTCTTTGCGGACGTTCTGGTGGATGCTCTTGTAGGTACTGGGTTCCGAGGTGTGTTGGGGGAAGGACTGGCTCGAGCGGCTCGGCTGATGAATCAAAGCGGGTTGCCGGTTTGGGCGGTAGATTTGCCTAGCGGCGTGGAGGCGGATACAGGTCAAGTATCTCCAGATGCGGTGCAAGCGGCCTATACGGTTACTTTTGCCTTACCTAAGCTAGGGCTGCTTTTTTATCCTGGCGCTGCCTGTACAGGCGGCTGGATGGCGGCGGATATAGGCATGCCGCCGGAGGTGCTGGACGGAGTCGGGATTCAGCAGCAGTTGACTACGGCTGCGTTCGTGCGCCAATTATTGCCGACAAGGCCGGAAGATGCTCATAAAGGAACTAGCGGCAGAGTGTTGGTGGCGGCAGGAAGCTTGTCCTTTTGCGGCGCCGCCTGCCTAGCGGCGGAAGGGGCTGTGCGCGCCGGCGCCGGTTTGGTTACGTTGGCGACGCCTGCGTCCTTGCAGCCCACAGCGGCTTTGAAGCTGACAGAGGTGATGACAAGGCCTCTGCCGGAGGCGGCAGATGGCGGCTGGCATAGTGAAGCGGCGGAGCGCCTGCTGGAGTGGGCTGGTTCGATGAATGCCCTGGCCATAGGGCCTGGCATAGGCAGACAAGAATGCACCTTGGCTTGCGTGAGACAGGTGGCGCGGGCGGTGGAGACGCCGCTGGTAGTGGATGCCGACGGGCTGTATGCTTTTTGCGGCCAAGCTGAAATTCTTGCGGGGCGTAAAGTGCCAGCTGTTTTGACGCCCCATCCGGGAGAATTGGCGGCCTTGTTGGAGTGCAGCGCTGCGGAAGTCAATGCGGACCGTTTGGGTATTGCTAAATTAGCGGCGGAAGCCTGGCAGGCAGTGGTAGTGCTGAAAGGAGCGGGAACTGTCATTGCCGCTCCCGGCGGGGAAGCTTGGATTAATCCCACAGGCAACGCAGGCATGGCGACAGGCGGCTGTGGCGATGTGCTGACAGGCATAATTGCGGCGCTCTTGGGACAGGGCATGGCGCCGGATGCAGCTGCGGTGGCAGGGGTTTACCTGCACGGCTTAGCAGGCGATATTGTAGCGGAAACCGGCAGGATCGGCATGGCGGCAGGAGACATTGTCGCCGCTTTGGCGACTGCGCGGCATGCCTTGACGGAGAAAACGGTTTGACACTGGAGGGCATGCCTTTTATAATAGGTATATAATTGCTTTGACTATGGTTGTTGAGATGCAGGCAGGTGCCTAAAGAGCGGAGGTAGCTTGGATGTCTGATTTGCGTCAAATCGTTGTCACCCTTCCCAGCTCCTTAGTGCAAGAGGTGGGCGGTGTGGCAAAGGAAAAACAGTGCTCGGTGAGCCAGTGCTTTGAGGATGCCGTGGAAATTTATCTGCAGGCACGCAAGCGGGAACAAATGCGGCGCGGCTATGAGGAAATGGCTGCCATTAATTTGGGCCTTGCGGAAGAGGCTCCTGTAGTTGATGTGGAATGCTTTTCCTTGTCCATGATGTGGATGGAAGGTAAAAGCTGATGGCGATACGGCGAGGGGATGTTTTCTATGCAAACCTGAGCCCTGTTGTCGGCTCCGAGCAAGGCGGACACCGGCCAGTGTTGGTTGTGCAGAATGATGTGGGCAATCGCTACAGTCCCACTGTGATTATTGCGGCGATTACTTCACAAATTTCTAAAGCTAAGCTGCCTACGCATGTAGAAGTGGCGGCGCAGCGCTTTCAACTCGACAAAGACTCTGTTATCTTGTTGGAACAAATCCGGACCATTGATAAGCGAAGGCTGCAGGAGAAAGTGACGCACCTGGATGCCGATATGATGCGTAAGGTAGATGAAGCACTCAAGATCAGTCTGGGGCTGATACCCGTCTGACGTACATAAAGGCGGCATGCTGCGGCGTGCCGCCTTTCGTTTTGGGAAGCCACGGCTTCTGGGGATTTAAAGGAGGGTATTTTTTGCGACGCATAGTTCGTTTTTTATGCTTATTTTTGCTGCTGCTATGCTTTAGCGCTGCATCTGTGGCCGAAGCGGCCTCGCAGGCGACGCAGGTGCAGGGGGTGAAATCTCATGTGCATACCGATGCGGTGACAGGCGCTGCGAAGCTGCGGCTCGTTTTGGATTTGAACGGGCCCCTGACCGTGCCGGAAGCGGCGGTGTCGGCTGCGCCGCTTCCTAATTTGACGTTGTCCTTGCCGGGAGTAAAATTGGGCAAAGGGGTTAAAGCGTCCTATCAGTTGGATGGAAAAATTGCCAATACGGCGGTTTTTAAGCGCAGCGGTTCAGATCTTGCTTTAACGGTGAATTTGCCGGGCGTGGTGCAGGCGGGAGATTACAAGGTGTTCACCTTGCCGGCGGACGATAAGGCTGGACGCCCTTGCCGCGTTGTGCTGGACATCCAGTTGTCATCGGCGCCTTTGACTAAGTTGAAATTTTCTGCTGGCTTGAAAGGAAAAGTGGTCGCTATTGACCCGGGGCATGGCGGCAGCGATTCAGGCGCTCTTGGGCCGAGCGGCCTCAAAGAGAAGGATGTTACCTTGGCCGTGGCCATGCGCACGAAAGCTATTTTGGAAAAGTCAGGCGCTCGCGTGATTATGACTCGCATGACGGACAAGGATGTCTTTGGACCTAATGCGAGCAATGTAGAAGAGCTGAGTGCAAGGACGGCAGTGGCGAACAACGCTAAAGCGGATGCGTTTGTCAGTATTCATAACGACTCTTTTAGCAGCGCCACGGCTAGCGGTACTAGCAGCTTCTACTATGAGAAGACGAAATACGACGGCATGCTGGCGGATTGTTTGCAGGAGCAGCTGCTTAATGCCGGCGGACGCAATGACCGAGGGGCCAATACAGCTAATTTTTATGTAATCAAAAGGACGGTTATGCCGGCTGCCTTAGTGGAATTAGCCTTTATTTCCAATTCGGAAGAAGAACGTTTATTGGCCTCGCCGACGTTTCAACAAAAAATGGCTAACGCCATTGTGATGGGCTTGGATAGCTTTTTCCGCAAGGCCGCAGCGTCAGGGGGTGTCCAATGATGCGGGATATAACCATAGCTTGCTTTTTGATGGCGGCGCTCTTTTTAGGCGGCTGCGCAAGCGACATGAAACCATCAGCGGCGCAGACGCCGGCAACAACGCCTGGAGCGGCGGCAACGCCTCCGGTAGCCGTGCTTGTGCCGCAGGGAGATACGTCGCAGCCGGAGCCGGGTACAATGCGCATAAAGGTATACAGAGGGTCTAACGATGCCAAATGGCTGCTGCCGGAAGTTTTTCAAGTGAAGAAAAATGATCACCCGGCCCGAACCGCCATGGAACTGCTGGCGGCTCCGCCTCATGGAAGCGGTATGGTGGGTTTGTTGCCCAAGGAAGCAAAAATCAAGGGGCTGTGGGTTAAAGACGAAATTGCTTACGTGGATTTTAGCGAGGCGATTGCCCAGAGCGCTGGCTCTACGAGCGAACGTCTTTTAGTGGCGGCTATTGTGAACACGTTGACGGAATTTCCCGAAGTGCAAAGCGTGCAGTTTTTAGTGGAAGGCAAGCGCCGCGCTACATTGCAGGGGCATGTGGACATTAGCGAACCGCTGAGTCGCTCGGAAAAAATAATTAAACGCTAGCTCGTCCTTCGCAAGCCGCCGATTGCTTCGGCGGCTTTGTTATGCTACAATAACTAGTAAATAATTGCATAGTAGCCACTAGGGGAGCGAAAGCTGAGAAACTGCTGCGGCGGTTGACCCTTGGAACCTGATTCTGGGTAATGCCAGCGTAGGGAAGTGGGACAAAATCGTAAAGATTTTGCAACCCTCTCTTTGCGGAGAGGGTCCCTTGTATTATCGCCACTCTCTCTTAGCGGCTGCATGCCGTCCGGCGCAAGCTGGAACGAGAAGGAGGAAAAAACATGGCAACACAAATGCAGTTGGCAAGACAAGGCAAGATTACCGAGGTTATGGCCGCAGTAGCTAAAGCGGAGGGGATGGCGCCAGAGGCGTTGCGAGAAAAAGTGGCGGCAGGTACGGTGGCGATATGTGCCAATGTCAATCATACGTCCTTGCGTCCGTTTGGTTTTGGCGAGGGCCTTTCGACCAAAGTAAATGCTAACATCGGCACGTCCAGTGCCTTCCCGGACTTAGAGCCGGAGCTGGCTAAGCTGGATGCAGCTATTGCTGCAGGGGCCCATGCGGTAATGGATTTGTCTACTGGCGATAATATTGACGCGTCCCGGCGAGCGATTATTGAACGCTCGACCGTTGCTGTTGGTACAGTACCTATCTATCAAGCTACGGTGGAAGCTATTAAAAGCAAGGGTTCCATTATGGAGATGACTGCAGACGACATGCTGCATGTCATTGAGAAACAGGCGGCGGACGGCGCTGATTTTATGACGCTTCACTGCGGCATTACGATGGAAAGCATCGGCAGGCTGCGCCGGGAAGGTCGCGTGATGGACATTGTCAGCCGCGGCGGTTCGTTCTTGACTGGCTGGATGCTCCATAATAATAAGGAAAATCCCTTGTATGAGCGTTATGATGATTTGCTGGACATCTGTCTGCGTCATGATGCGACCATCAGCTTAGGCGACGGGTTGCGTCCCGGCTGTTTGGCGGATGCCACTGACCGGGGTCAATTGCAGGAATTGCTGATTTTGGGCGAGCTAGTTGACCGCGCCTGGGCCAAAGGCGTGCAGGTGCTTGTGGAAGGACCCGGTCATGTGCCTTATGACCAGATTGAGGCCAATGTGAAGCTGCAGAAGCGCCTTTGCAAAGGCGCTCCGTTCTATGTGCTGGGGCCGTTGGTTACCGATGTGGCCCCAGGTTATGATCATATTACGGCCGCCATTGGCGGTACGCTGGCTGCGGCTGCAGGAGCTGACTTCTTGTGCTATGTGACGCCGGCGGAACATTTAGCGCTGCCGACCATTGACGATGTACGTGAAGGCGTAATGGCTTCGCGGATTGCCGCTCATGCTGCGGATATTGTGAAAGGCGTGCCTGGTGCGAAAGAGTGGGACTTGTCGATGGCGAAAGCCCGTAAAGCCTTGGATTGGGAAGGCCAGATTTCTTTGGCTTTGGATCCGGAAAAAGCGCGCCGCTATCGGCAGGAGCGAAATGCCGGCAACGCGGAAGCTTGTTCCATGTGCGGCGATTATTGCGCCATGAAGATTGTCAGCGAGCATCTGGGAAAATCGGGCGGTTCTTGCTAAAAGGACGCTTATAGATTCTCTGATCCTGGCATCTGTTTATAGAAGTACCGCAATGAAGCGGGGGACTCTTTCTTTAGAAAGGGGCCCTCGGCTTTCTTTTTTCAGCAGGGAATTGCTTGTTGGTCAAGAATAAACAAAACAGATGCTATCTTTTTAGGATGGGAGCTATAAGACTATGAAAATATGCGAAGTAGGCGAATTTGGCCTGATTCGTTTACTCCAGGAGGAAACTCAGACTCCTGGGGTGATTGTCGGTATTGGCGATGACGCCGCTGTAGTGCAGCCGACCCCAGATCATGTGACGCTGTTAACAACCGATATGCTGGTGGAAGGCGTGCATTTTATTTTGACCACTACCGATGCTTGGAGCCTTGGTTGGAAGGCTATGGCGGCCAATCTCAGCGATATTGCCGCCATGGGAGGCAATCCGCGCCATGCGTTGATTTCTTTGGCGCTGCCTCAGGACTGCCAGGTGGAATTTGTGCAACACCTTTATCAAGGCATGCGGGCGCTGGCTAAAGAATATAACGTGGGCATTATTGGCGGGGATACTGTTTCCTCCTTGCAAGGATTGGTCTTAAATGTGGTTGTTACCGGCGAGGCGCTGCCTCAGAAGGTATGTTACCGCAGCGGCGCTCAGTGCGGCGATGTAGTGGCCTTGACCGGTACGGTGGGCGATTCTGCCGCAGGGCTGTGGCTGCTGGGGCAAAAGGAAGCCCAAGAAGAGCCTTGGGCCAAGCCTTTGCAAGAGCGGCATTTACGTCCTAGACCGCAAGTTGCCTGGGGCAAGATACTAGGCGAAGCCGGCATAAACAGCCTCAATGACATTAGCGACGGCTTGGCCAGTGAGGCCAATGAAATCGCCGAAGCCAGCGGGGTGTCTATAGAACTGCGGGCGGCTGACGTTCCGCTTTCGCCAGAGGTGCTGCAGGCTGCGGGGCGGGCTCGGATCAATCCTTTGGAATGGGCTCTTTACGGCGGCGAGGATTACCAGCTTCTTAGCACGATGTCGCCGGATACGCTGGCGCAGCTGCAACGTGAGATGCCGCAGCTGCCTTTGGCGGTGATCGGCACAGTCAGCCGGGGACAGGGAGTCTATTTGCGTCAGAGCGACGGGCAGCGGGCGCTGCTGCAGCCGCGGGGGTATAATCATTTCCAACAGGAGGATATGTAATGTCTTGGAAATGGAAGACGGTGTCGCCGGAGGAAACTTGGAAACTGGCGCAGCGTCTGGGAACGTTGCTGCGCGGCAAAGAAGTGCTTTGTCTTTCCGGTGACCTGGGGGCGGGAAAAACACTTTTTTCGCAAGGCTTGGCTAGCGGTCTAGGCGTGGCGGAGGATGTAACAAGCCCGACCTTTACGTTAATGAACGTATACCAAAGCGGCAAAGGGGAAATGTATCACTTTGACCTGTATCGCTTAGAAGATGCTTCGCAGCTTTGGGACATTGATTTTTACACGTACGTAGAAGGGCGCGGCATCGCGCTTATCGAGTGGCCGGATGCTTTTTGGGAGGAAATGCCTGCTGAGCATTTGCGCATTTATCTGCGCTGTGGTGCGGCGCAGGATGAACGTGAGCTTGAATTGGAGCCCCATGGCGAGGGCTATCAAAGATTGTGTGAGGAGTTGAAAGCAGATGCCGGTATTGGCTCTTGAGACGGCTACTCTGGTTTCCGGCGTAGCTTTAGCGACTGAGTCGGCTCTTTTGGCGGAGTGGAAGCTGGAAACGACGAAAACTCATTCGGAGCTGCTGTTGCCGCATATTGAAATGCTGCTGCAGGCGGCGCAGGTGGAAAAACAGCAGCTGCAGGCAGTGGCGGTCAGTCTTGGCCCCGGATCGTTTACAGGGCTGCGCATCGGCTTAGCGACGGCGAAAGCCTTGGCTTACGCTCTGGGCATTCCCCTTATCGGCGTGCCGACATTGGAAGCGCTGGCCTATAACTGTCCCGCGCCGGGGCTGTTGTTGTCGCCATTTTTGGATGCGCAGAAAGGTAATGTGTACCAAGGGCGTTATCGCATAGAAAATGGGCGGGTTGTGGAAGCGCAGCCGCCGCGGGTGATAGCCTTCCGGACGGCTCTGGAAGAATTGATTGCAGCTGGCGAGCCAGCCATGGCCTTGGGAGAAGGAGTTTCCTGGCTGCGGCAGCCTGAATATGAAGCATGGCGGGAGGCTCTCGTGCCTACGCCTTTATCAGTGGCCATGCCGCGCGCCGCCAGTGTAGCAGCTTTGGCTTGGCAGCGGCTGCAACAAGACGACTGTGATGAGGCGATGACCTTGGAACCCATGTACATTCGACGTTCCGAAGCGGAGGTGCTTTGGGAAAAACGACATGGCCGGGAGGCTGGCGCCGTATGACGGTTTTTCGTAAACTGCAGCACAGCGATCTGGATGTAGTAGATGTGATTAACCAGGCGTCCTTTTCCGCTCCTTGGAGCAAGGGGACTATGATTATGGAGCTTAACAATCCGGTGACCTGTTATTTGGCTCTGGAGTTGGATGGCGTTGTCATCGCCTATGCCGGCGCCTGGGTGATTCTGGACGAGGCCCATGTTACCAATGTGGCCGTAGCGCCTGAATTTCGCCGCCGCGGTTATGGCGCGCAATTGGTAGCAGTGCTGAAAAAACACTGCTACGAGCGAGGCGCTAGGCGCATGACGCTGGAAGTGCGTCGCAGCAATGTGGCGGCTTTGCGAGTCTATGAAGCGCAAGGATTTTATCAGGACTGTGTGCGTAAGGGATATTACAGCGATAACGGAGAAGATGCGCTCATTCTTTGGAATGAGCTGGAACGGGGAATGGAAGATGAAGGAACAACAGGAACGGCTGACACTGGCCTTGGAAACCAGCTGTGACGAAACTTCCGCCGCTGTTATTCGGGGCGGCCGGGAAATTTTGTCCAATGTTATTTCCAGCCAGATACTTTTACATCGGAAATATGGCGGTGTTGTGCCGGAGATTGCTTCACGCAAGCATATTGAGCATGTTCTGCCGGTGGTGGATGAAGCGCTCAAAGAGGCTGGCGCAACGTTGCAGGATATAGATGTTTTAGGTGTAACCTACGGGCCGGGGCTGGTCGGCGCCTTACTGGTCGGCGTGGCCACGGCTAAAGCGCTTTCTTTTGCTATGGACAAGCCCCTAGTAGGCGTGCATCATTTGGAAGGACATATTTTTGCCAACTTTTTGGCTCATGCGGACCTAGAGCCTCCTTTTATGGCGCTGGTGGTATCGGGCGGACATACCTCGCTGATTCATGTGCGCAGCTACAGCGAACTTATTTTGCTGGGGCAAACCCGCGACGATGCTGCCGGGGAGGCTTTTGACAAGGTGGCCAGGGTGATGGGCCTTCCTTATCCGGGGGGGCCGCATATTGATGAATTGGCCCGCAAGGGACGTGCGGACGCCATTGCCTTTCCCAGGGCGCTGTCCGGCAACCAGCAGTTGGAATTCAGTTTTAGCGGTTTGAAATCGGCGGTGCTTAACTACTTAAACAGTGTAAAACAAAAAGGAGAATCCTACGTGCCGGCCGATGTGGCCGCCAGTTTCCAGCAGGCGGTAGTGGACATTCTGGGCGAGAAAACCTTGTTGGCTATGCAAACGTTGAAGCTGGACAAACTCGTTCTGGCGGGCGGCGTGGCGGCCAATTCGGGCTTGCGGCAGCATTTGCAGAACTTGTGCCAACAGCATGGATGGGAGCTTTTGTATCCGCCGCCGGTGCTTTGCACCGATAACGCGGCTATGATTGCCTGCAGGGCCCATTATCAATATGCCTTCGGCGGGCCATTGGCGGATTTGCATCTTAATGCGGTTCCGTCGTTGCCGCTGGGAACGGTAGAATAAAGAAAGATTGCTGAAAGGAGGGGCTTGCGATGGGAATGGTTGGCGATTTATGCAAAAAGCTGACTGAATTGGCAATAGAAGACGTTGCGTACTTGGAGCGCATGGGAGCGTTGCTGCCGGTAGCGGCAGACTTGGCGCATGCGCAGCTGACTTTGTATGTGCGCGCTGCAGAGCGCCAGGTGGTGGTTGTTGCGGCCCAGGCCAGGCCCCATACTACCTTTGTGCGTTACAAGCCTCATTTACTGGGAACCGTGGTTCCTTGCCTGGAGGAGCCGCTCATTGAGTACTCTTTGAAGCATGGACAGAGCATTTTGGGGCAGCGGGAATGGGCTCTAGGCATGCTGGGGCAGATGCAGACGCTGCCTGTGTGCAATGCCCAAGGCGAAGTTATTGCCGTTTTGAGCTGTGAGTCTAGCATGGAAGAAGCCGGTGCAGCTGGGCATGAATTGCTTTTAGAGACGGCGCAATGGCTGCTCTTGGCGGCGGTTCCTGCGGTGCCGGCAGCTTGCTTTAAGACGCTCACGGCCAGCGATGGCATTATTCTTGTGGATCCCAAGGGGCAAATCTTGTTCGCCAACGCGGCGGCGGCGCACATGTATCGTGTGTTGGGGGCGGCGCAATTGCCGGGACGGCATATTTACGAGCGGGGCTTGCAACTGCAGTTTGTAGAAAAAGCCCATGCGGCGCAGCAACCGGCGGAAGCCGAGTGTGAAGCAGGCGGCATGGTACTGGTCATGAGGGCCCTGCCTGTTTTACATAAAGGCAAGGTGCAGCGTTTAGTGGTGCTGGTGTCTGACGTGACGGAGCTGCGCAAAAAAGAAAAAGAACTGCTCATTAAGTCGGCGGTCATTCAGGAAATTCATCATCGAGTGAAGAACAATCTGCAGACCATTGCCAGTCTGCTGCGGCTGCAGGCGCGGCGCAGCACCTCGCCGGAGGTGCAGGCGGCGCTGAGGGAAAGCGTCAACCGCATACTCAGCATTTCCGTTGTGCACGAATTTTTATCTCAGCAGGATGCGGAAATCATCGACGTAGCGGAAGTGGCGCGTAATATACTGGAGACAGTTAGCCAAAACATGCTGGAGCCTGAATTTGATTTGAATACGGAACTGGACGGCAATACGGTCATTTTGCCGTCCGAACAGGCTAGCAGCTTGGCCTTGGTCATTAACGAACTCATTCAAAATTCGTTGGAGCATGCCTTTGTAGGCAGAAAAAAAGGCACCATCGGCATTTCCATCAGCAGCAGCGAGGACATGTACGAAGTGGTGATTTACGACGACGGTGTCGGCTTGCCAGAAACCTTTGCCATACAGGACTTGCAAAGCCTAGGCCTGCAAATTTCCCGAACCCTTGTGGAATCAGATCTGGGCGGGCGCTTTTCGCTGGAAAGCTGCCAAGGAACCAGGGCGCGCATTACCATTCCCAAATCAGTTGAAGGAGGACGCTAGCTATGAGACCGTTACGCATTGTTATTGCCGACAACGAATCAATTATTCGCATGGATTTGAAGGAAATGCTGGAAGAAGCCGGACACACTGTGGTTGGTGAAGCTGTCAACGGTCAAAAAGCCGTGGAATTGGCCAAGAAGTATCGGCCGGATCTGGTCATTATGGACGTGAAAATGCCAAATATGGACGGAATAACGGCGGCAAAGCTTATTTCTGCGGAAAAACTGGCGCCTGTACTGCTCTTGACGGCGTTTAGTCAAAAAGAAATTGTGGAAAAGGCCAAAGAGTCTGGCGTCTTAGCGTATTTGGTGAAACCGGTAAAAGAAGCCAATTTGTTTCCGGCCATTGAGATTGCCCTGTCTCGTTTTGGAGAAATGCAAGAGCTGGAAAAAGAGTTGGAAGACTTGAAACACTCCTTGGAAACGCGTAAAATCCTTGATCGGGCGAAGGGAATATTGATGGACGCCCATCATTTGAATGAAAGCGAGGCTTTTCGTCGTATTCAGCAATACAGCATGGCGAAACGCATTTCCATTCGCGAAGTGGCTGAAGCTATCATTCATGCAGCTACTAAATAAATAGGCGTGTACAGGTGTAAAAAAGAGCGCAAAAAAGAAAACAAGGGTGATTTTGGGGATAAATAAGAAAAACGGCTGAAAACAGCCGTTTTTTTTCAAGAGAGCTCTTGATTTTTTTGAGCGTTTTCTATATCATAAGAAATGTGATTAGCACTCTATCAAGGTGAGTGCTAACAAAAATAAGACATCTTCAAGGGAGGGTATCTAGATGATTAAGCCATTAGGAGATCGTGTTGTCATCCAGGTTCTGGAAGGAGAGCTCACCACCAAGAGCGGAATTGTGCTGCCTGACACGGCCAAGGAAAAGCCGCAGGAAGGTGAAGTTGTTGCGGTAGGCACTGGTAAAGTATTGGATAATGGCCAGCGCGCTTCCATGGATGTCAAAGCAGGAGATAAAATTATTTTCTCCAAATACGCAGGTACGGAAGTGAAAATTGACGGCAAGGAATACCTCATCGTCAGCGAGCGGGACATTCTGGCTATTGTAGAATAATCGGCGCAAGCCTAGGCGTAAGCATATAATTTGAGGAGGAAATGAACATGGCAAAACAGATTTTGTTTGACGAAGAAGCTCGCCGCGCATTAGAACGCGGTGTTAATTCTCTGGCTAATGCTGTAAAAGTAACTCTTGGACCTAAAGGCCGCAATGTGGTTTTGGATAAGAAATTCGGCGCACCGCTCATTACTAATGACGGCGTGACTATCGCTCGGGATATCGAACTGGAAGATCCTTTTGAAAACATGGGCGCTCAGTTGGTGAAAGAAGTTGCCACCAAAACCAATGACGTTGCAGGCGACGGCACCACGACGGCTACCATTTTGGCTCAGGCTATGATTCACGAAGGCATGCGCAATGTCGCCGCCGGCGCTAATCCGATGGTTCTGAAAAAGGGCATTCAAAAAGCCGTTGCTGCTTTGGTAGAAGAAATTCGCAAAGCTTCCAAGAAAGTGGAAACGAAGGATGCTATCGCTCAGGTTGCTTCTATTTCCGCAGCTGACGAAGAAATCGGCCAGCTGATTGCTGAAGCTATGGAAAAAGTAGGCAAAGACGGTGTTATCACTGTTGAAGAATCCAAAGGCATGGGCACGGATCTGCAAGTTGTAGAAGGCATGCAGTTCGACCGCGGTTACATTTCTCCTTACATGATCACCGATACGGACAAAATGGAAGCCGTTCTGTCCAATCCGTACATCCTGATCACCGATCGCAAAATCGGCGCTATTGCCGACATGCTGCCGGTTCTGGAAAAAGTAGTACAGCAGGGTAAAGAACTGCTGATCATTGCTGAAGACGTAGAAGGCGAAGCACTGGCCACTTTGGTGGTCAACAAGCTGCGCGGCACCTTCAAAGCGGTAGCTGTTAAGGCTCCTGGCTTTGGCGATCGCCGTAAAGCGATGCTGGAGGATATT
The DNA here is from genome assembly GCA_009929485.1 of Negativicutes bacterium. Lineage (GTDB taxonomy): Bacteria > Bacillota > Negativicutes > Anaeromusales > Anaeromusaceae > Anaeromusa. Next base: position 54,579 of record SAAJ01000003.1, on the reverse strand, counting down.
GCCATCATCACCGGCGGTACGGTTATTACCGAAGAACTCGGCCGCAAGCTGGACAGCGTAGAACTGGCTGATTTGGGCCGCGCTCGCCAGATTCGCATTTCCAAAGAAGAAACAACCATCGTCGACGGCGAAGGCAGCCAGGAAGAAATCAAAGCTCGTGTGAACCAGATTCGTGCGCACATCGAAGAAACCACATCCGACTTTGATCGTGAAAAGCTCCAAGAACGTTTGGCTAAACTGGCTGGCGGCGTAGCTGTCATCGAAGTAGGCGCTGCGACGGAAGTGGAAATGAAAGAAAAGAAACTTCGCATCGAAGACGCTCTCAATGCAACTCGCGCAGCTGTAGAAGAAGGCATTGTCGCTGGCGGCGGCACCACCTTCATTGACATCCAAGATGTATTGGCTACAATACAAGTTACTGGCGACGAAAAAACCGGCGTAGCTATCGTGCGTCGGGCCATTGAAGAGCCTCTGCGTCAGATTGCCAACAATGCCGGCCTCGAAGGTTCGGTTATTGTGGAAAACGTGAAGAGAGCCGGCAAAGGCAAAGGCTTCAACGCGTTGACCGAAGAATATGTGGACATGATCGCTTCGGGCATCGTGGATCCTGCGAAAGTAACCCGTTCGGCTCTGCAGAACGCTTCCAGCATTGCTTCGATGGTTCTTACCACCGAAAGCCTGGTAGCTGACAAGCCGGAAAAAGATAACGGCGCTGCTGCCGCTGCTGCTGCCATGGGCGGCATGGGTGGAATGGGCGGCATGGGCGGCATGATGTAATCAAGCCCCCTTGTTACCGGAATTTCCTTGAAATTAGAGGCTGTTCACGAGCGATTAAGCTCGTGGGCAGCTTCTTTTTTGTATACAGCAGAATTTGAAATTGAACCGCGAAATACACGAAAGACGCGAAAAGGGGTTCAAGATTACCCTATTTTTTCCTTGCGCGGAACTATCGGATTTGCTATCATTTCACTAATAGGAATAATTTAAATTAATTTTTTGATTTTTCGTGGTTTTAAAGTACAGTGTAAAATGGAGGGCAAGGCGTGAGCGTGCAAAAACAAGAAGAAAAAAGCAACGAATTTAAGAGTAATTTACCTGCTTGTCATTTGGACGCGCAGGGATTGGAGAGTTTATTGTCGCGGTTGGAGCGGGAAGGCGAAATCAACTGGCAAGCCGTGCTAGCTCGAGGTTGCAATCCGTTAGGGCGCAAGAAGAAAACAGAGCAAGAGGAAGAGGAAGAAGTCACAGTGAGCAGCCGTGAAGAGCTTTTTGCGGTGCTGGACGAATGGGGCCAGCCGGATCGTATGAGCTTGACTGTAGAGGTAGTGAATCGAGGGGCCCTGTCCTTTGTGCTGAAAAACTGCTATCCAGCGGCAGGATCGCTGGTGGTTCACGGTCTTTACCGGGAATGGGCGGAGCCTCTGCATGAAGAATTGCTGTCTTTTTTTAATTCCATAAGAGTGTCCGGGCGTGGAATTCTTTACTCCAAGATGGGTTTTAGCGTGGTGCATTCTTTTGTGCCTTTAGCGCTGGCTTTTGTTGTGGTTACCGGTCTGGAAATATTGCTTGTTCCCTACGAATATCGTTCAGGAGAAGCTTTGGGGTGGCTGACCGCTTTTTCGATACTGCTGACGCTGCGGGTGGCTTATTCTTTTTCCGATTACTTTATCACGAAGATTTTGCGCCGTTTTCCTTTTTGGGAGTGGCAGGGATAAAAACTGCTTCGGCAGGCTTGCAGCGCTTTGGCACTGCAAGCCTGCTTTGTGTTGCACGGATTTAAAACAACAGACAAGGTGGCGTATACATGAAGGCGTTGGAGATTGCCGCTTCCAAAGCGAAAGCAGGGGAGAGGCTAAATTTAGAAGATGCGTTGGCGTTGTATGAACAGGCCAATTTGCTGGATTTAGGGGCGTGGGCTCGGGCGGCCAAGGAGCGCAGCAGCGGCAAGGAAGTCTACTATAATGTGAACCGTCATGTGAATTTGAGCAACGTTTGTACCGCAGGGTGTCCCTTGTGCGCTTTTTCCTGTAAGCAGGGCGATAAGCGGGGCTTTTTGCTTTCCCAAGAAGATGTGCTTGATTTGGTGGCTAGGGCGGTAGCGGAAGCGCCGGATCTTTCGGAAGTGCATATGGTGAGTTCGCTGCATCCTGATCAGCCTTTTTCTTACTACTTGGAGATCGTACGGGCAGTTAAGACCAAGTGGCCGCAATTGCATATTAAAGCGTTTACACCTGTGGAAATTTGGCATTTTGCCAAGCTGACCGGTTTGTCCTTTAGAGAAGTGCTGCGGCAGCTGCAGGAAGCTGGATTGGATTCTCTGCCAGGCGGCGGCGCGGAAATTCTGGATGACTCCGTACGGCGGCGCATTTGCCCGGATAAGGCGAACAGCGCAGAATGGATTGAAATTATCCGCACGGCGCATCAAATGAACATTCCTACGAATGCCACCATGCTTTACGGACATGTGGAAACTCCAGAGCAGCGTCTGCGGCATTTACTGACGCTGCGTGATATTCAAGATGAGACAGGCGGCTTTCAAGCCTTTGTGTCCTTTCCTTTTCATCCGGCCAATACGGGTTTTGCTCAATTGCAGCGAGCTTCCGCCTGGGAAGATTTGAAGATGATCGCCTTGGCGAGGCTGGTGTTGGATAATGTGGAGCACATCAAATCGTTCTGGATGATGCTGACTATGCCTGTGGCGCAGCTGTCGCTGGCTTTTGGCGTAGATGATATGGACGGAACCGTCATGGAAGAAAAGATTATTCATGCCGCGGGAAGTACTACGCGCAAGGGTATTACCAAAGAGGAGCTTTGCGGCATAATCCGGGAAACCGGCTATGTTCCGGTGGAACGGGATACCTTTTATCACCCCTGCAACGGGAGGAATGAACATGAATGAAATGCGTCCTAGGGTAGGACATATTCAGTTTTTGAACTGTTTGCCTTTGGATTATGCTTTGATGGAAGGCGGCTTTGCCGCTGGACTTGAGGTTGTCTGCGACGTGCCGGCCGTGTTGAACGGGAAGCTGTTGGCCGGCGAATTGGATGTCAGTCCGGTTTCGTCCATTATCTATGCACAGCATGCGGATAAGCTGCTGCTTTTGCCGGATTTATCCATCAGCGCCGAGACGGCGCTGGAAAGCATTTTGCTTGTTTCTAAAAAGCCGATAGAGGAACTGGAAGGCGGCAAGGTGCTACTGACGAGCAAGTCTGCTACTTCGCACCGCCAATTAAAAATTGTGCTGGCGCAGCATTACGGTTTGCGTCAAGTGAGCTATGAAACTACGACGTCTTTGTGGACGGAAGAGGTTTTGGATAAGGCTGACGCGGTGCTGTTCATCGGCGATGACGCCCTGGGAGCGTACTTGCATCAGCAAGAAGGCTACTATTATTATGATATGGGCGGCCAATGGCGGGCGCTGACTGGCGGCGGCATGGTCTACGCGGTTTGGGTGGCTAGGCGTGAATTTGCCGCGGCACAGCCGCAGGCAGTGGCTCAAGTGCAGCAGCGCTTGCGAGAGGCTTTTACTTACGGCTTGGAGCATCTGGACGAGGCGGCGGCTTGGATTCGCCGGGACGGTTTTACACCGGCAGAGATTGTGCATTATATCGGCCTTTTAAATTACGAGCTGACGCCCACACATCAGCAGGCGTTGCTGGGCTTTTACCAGCGGGCGCATGCGTTGGGACTGATTGAAAAAGTGCCGCAACTGGCATTTGCCGGGGAGGCGCAGGCATGAAAAAAGAGGAAGCCTTGGCGCTTCTGGAACAAGAAGATATTTTAACGTTGGGCTTGGCGGCGGACGCTTGTCGGCGCCAACGTTTTCCAGACGATACGGTAACTTTTATTGTGGACCGCAATATTAACTATACAAATATTTGCACCAGCGAGTGTCGCTTTTGCGCTTTTTTTCGGCGTCCCGGACATCCGGAAGGCTATGTGCTGACTCATGAAGAGGTGCTGGAGAAAGTCGGCGAGACGGTAGCAGCCGGCGGTACGCAAATTCTCATGCAAGGCGGACTGCATCCGGATTTGCCTTTTTCCTGGTATTTGGATTTAGTGAAGGCGATTAAAGCGCGCTATGATATTGTAATTCATTCGTTTTCGCCGACGGAAATTTTTTATTTCTCTAAGCAAAGCGGTCTTTCAATACCGGAAGTGCTGCGGCAATTGCGGGAGGCTGGCCTTGACTCGCTGCCAGGAGGCGGCGCGGAAATTTTAGTAGATGAGATTCGCCAGCGCGTGAGCCCTAAAAAAATTTCCAGCGGCGAATGGCTGGACGTAATGCGCCAGGCGCAGCTTTTGGGCTTTGGCACGACAGCCACCATGGTAATCGGCATGGGGGAAAGCCGAGCGCAGCGGCTGGAGCATTTGGAGAAAATCAAACGCTTGCAAGAGGAAACCGGCGGCTTCCGGGCGTTCATCCTCTGGACGTACCAACCGGGGAATAATGAGCTGGGGGGCGAAAAGATTTCCTCTTGGGAATACTTGCGTACGCTGGCGGTGGCGCGGCTGTATCTGGATAACATTCACACGGTGCAAGGCTCTTGGGTGACTCAGGGCAAGGAAATTGGGCAGTTGACCCTGGCTTTTGGCGCTAATGATTTGGGCAGCGTCATGCTGGAGGAAAATGTTGTTAAGGCGGCGGGTACGTCGCATGCGATGAATGTAGAGTCCATGGTTCGCCTGATTCGACAAGCCGGCAGAAGACCGGCGCAGCGTAATACAGTATATGAAATTATCAAACGTTTTGATGATGAGGTGGAAGCATGAAGGTAACGGTTCAGGCTGATTTTGCCGTCATCGGCGGCTCGGGTACTCTATCCAGTGATTTTCCCTTAGGGGCGGATGATCCAGGGGTTGTTCTTTTGGAAGACCAACTGGTTTTTGAAACGCCTTATGGTGAAAGTCCGCCGTTTCGGCTGTTTACGGTAGATGAAAAGCCGGTGTTAACCTGCAAAATGCATGGCTGGGGTCGGCAGGTCAGCCGTGCCGACGCTTCTAGGCAGATTTTCTGGGTGCTCCGCGAGGCAGGCGTACGCCGCATTCTAGGGGAAGGCGGCGTTGGTACCGTCAATCATCTCCTGGATCCCCGGGATATTGTCATTCCCCATGATTACTTGGATCAGTCCATGCGTAAAGATGTCGGCCTTGAGGGGCATTACCTGTTGGTGATGCGCGATGCCATCTGTCCGGAAATGCGGGAAGTGCTGGTAGAAACCGCTAAAGAACACTATTTAGGACGTATTTTCAGCAGAGGAATATATGCGGTTACAGACGGACGGCATTTTGAAAGTCCGGCGGAAATCGCCATGCTCAAGGGCCATGCGGACATTGTTGGCCAGAGCATTTGTCCGGAAGTATATCTAGCAAGGGAAATCGGCGCCTGTTTTGCAGGGTTGTACTTTGTCGTCAATTACGGCGAAGGGGTTGTGAAAAACTGGTCCCACAAAGACTTACAAGATATTTTTTATGATGACGCCCCCATGCTCAGCCGCATTCTCCTTGACACAATTCGTCATTTGCGTACTGTGGGCGAGTGCGAATGCGCCAGCTTGCGTAAAGAAACGCTCTTAAAAGGTATTTACAAGTAGCCTCGGGTGTGGTTTAATTTTCTTCATATAGAAAGGGGGCTTGTTCATGAGTGCCAAACAAAATGAATTTATTTTGGTTATGGATTTCGGCGGGCAGTACAACCAGCTGATTGCCAGACGCGTCAGAGAGTGCAACGTATATTGCGAAGTTTTTCCGTATACGATGAGCATTGAAGAGATAAAAAAAATGCAGCCTAAAGGGATTATTTTTACCGGCGGCCCGAATAGTGTGTATGAAAAGGATTCTGCCGTATGCAGTGCAGAACTTTTAAAGCTGGGAATTCCGGTTTTGGGAATTTGCTACGGCTCACAGCTTATGGCACATTTACTGGGGGGCAAGGTTGCAACCGCTCCGGTCAGCGAATATGGCAAAACGGAAGTCAGCATTAAAGGCGAAAGCTCTAAAATCTTTGCAGGGGTTTCCAAGGAAACGATTTGCTGGATGAGTCATACGGATTATATTGCAGAAGCTCCGGCATCCTTTAAGGTTACAGCCTCTACACCTGTATGTCCGGTGGCAGCGATGGAAAATGAAGCCGAAAAACTCTACGCTGTACAGTTCCATCCGGAAGTTATGCATACCGTTGAAGGTATGAAAATGCTTCATAACTTTATTTTCAATGTATGTGAATGCAATGGCGACTGGAAAATGGATTCCTTTGTAGAAGCGACAATTCAGACGCTTCGCCAGAAGATTGGCGACGGAAAAGTTCTCTGCGCCTTGTCGGGCGGGGTTGACTCCTCTGTTGCTGCTGTATTGCTGTCAAAAGCTGTCGGCAAACAACTGACCTGTGTATTTGTTGATCATGGCTTACTGAGAAAAAATGAAGGCGATGAAGTTGAAGCTGTATTTGGTCCGGATGGTCATTATGACCTGAACTTCATTCGCGTAAATGCTAAAGAGCGCTTCTATGCAAAACTCAAGGGTGTTTCTGATCCGGAAACAAAGCGTAAAATTATTGGCGAAGAATTCATTCGTGTATTCGAAGATGAAGCTAAAAAAATTGGCAAGGTGGATTTCCTCGTACAGGGAACCATCTATCCGGACGTTATCGAAAGTGGTCTGGGCAAATCGGCGGTTATCAAATCCCATCATAATGTAGGCGGTCTGCCGGATTATGTTGATTTCAAAGAAATCGTAGAACCGCTGCGCCTGTTATTTAAAGATGAAGTAAGAAAAGCTGGTCGGGAATTACAGATTCCGGAATATCTTGTCAGCCGTCAGCCGTTCCCAGGCCCGGGACTTGGTATTCGTATCATCGGTGAAGTGACAGAAGAAAAAGTACAGATCGTTCAGGATGCGGATGCTATTTACAGTGAAGAAGTAGCAAAAGCCGGCGTAGCGAAAGATCTGGGACAGTATTTTGCAGCGCTCACCAATATGCGTTCGGTTGGTGTTATGGGGGATGGTCGTACGTATGATTATGCGATTGCTCTTCGTGCCGTTATGACATCTGATTTTATGACCGCTGAAAGCGCGCAGCTTCCGTGGGAAGTACTCGCGATTGTTACCAGTCGTATTGTAAATGAAGTAAAAGGCGTTAACCGTGTGCTTTATGATTGCACAGGGAAACCGCCAGCAACAATTGAATTTGAATAAGTAAGTTGTCGAGGGGCGCTTAGCGCCCCTCGACAATAAAAAAATGACCGTAAAGCCGTTTGGGCGTTACGGTCATTTTTTTATTGTTATCTATACCGTATAGTAAATGGTCGCTTGTAACGGCGGCAGGGGAGTGTTTTTCTCTTTATCCGCTTCGGCAGCCACTTCCTTTTGTAAGGAACGACCAAAGGAAGGAGCTTGTTTTTTGCGCTTTTGCTTCAAACCGGACTGCCCCGAGGAGTAAGAATCAACAGGGCGGATGCGATTGATGCGTTGTATGCGTTCAACCATGACGAGGGGCCTCCTTTACTTTAGGATTTGTCACGTATGACACAGGACCTTCATCCCTTATATCGTACAAAAAATAAAAAATCTTAAAGAAAAAAGAAAAAAACAGAAACCCGAACGTTAAAGAAAAATGAAGAAACAAGGTTCATGTTTTCGTTGACTCACTCTGCTGATGCTGTTAAAATAAAACCGTAACCGCATACGGCTCGTATATGTTTGGGAATACGGCCCAAATGTCTCTACCGGACAACCGTAAATTGTCTGACTACGAGCGGAATCTCCAGCAGATGCCAGATAGTGCAGGGAAAGACTCCCTAGCTGCCGCACCGGACGGAATTTTCGCTCAGGCAAAACCCGCGAATTTTCTGGCGGTGTTTTTTGTTTGAGCAGGTGGCTGCGCTTATTCGGAAAATCAGGAGATTTCTCTAGGTATCAAAAAAATAGCAGACAGAGGAGAGACGCACATGTTGGAAAAGCTATTTGCATTGCGTGAAAGAAACACCAATGTAAATACCGAAATCACCGCAGGGATTACTACGTTTATGGCTATGGCTTATATCCTGTTTGTCAATCCCAGCATTCTGGGCGCCGCAGGGATGGACAAAAACGCCGTCTTGCTGGCCACTTCCATTGGAGCCGGTCTGGTTACAATTATGATGGGCTTGTTTGTTAACTATCCGATCGCTATGGCTCCGGGAATGGGCCTGAATGCATTTTATGCGTTTACTGTTATCATCGGCATGGGTGTGCCGTGGCAGGCCGCTTTGGGCGCCGTTTTTATTTCCGGTATTATTTTTATTTTGTTGACGGTTACCCGGGTCCGCCAATTGCTCGTAGAGGGCATGCCAATGGCCTTGAAACATGCAATTACTGTAGGGATTGGCTTGTTTATCACTGTGGTTGGCTTGAAACTTTCCGGCATTATGAGCATTCGCTTGTCGCTCATTCCGCCGACGCTGGAAAAGATAGTCGCGGCACATGGCAATGGTACGCCGCTGTCCTTTGAAACCATTATCGAGCTGGGAAAATTGGGCAGTCCTGATGTCTTTTTGGCGCTGTGCGGTCTTTTTATCACGGCGATTTTAATGGGCCGTCAAGTAAAAGGCGCAATTTTGATTGGCATTCTGCTGACTTCGCTTGCAGGCATTGCGACGGGAATTGTTAATATTCCCGCTGGCTTTTCGCCGGTTTCCATTCCCGATTTCAGCCGCAATGCTTTTTTTGCCTTGGATATTATGGGTGCCTTGAATATGGGACTCTTAACTATTATTTTCACCTTTACCTTTGTGGAACTCTTCGATGCCATGGGCACTATGGTGGGGATGGCTACGAAAGCTGGCCTGATGGACAAAACAGGACGCTTTCCAGGCATGGGTAAAGCGATGCTTACTGATGCCGCCGGCGTCAGCATCGGTTCGCTTTTGGGAACCAGCACCATTACCGCTTTTGTGGAAAGCGCCGCTGGCGTTGGTGTTGGCGGTCGTACCGGCCTGACGGCTGTAGTTTGCGGCTCGCTGTTCTTGTTGTCCATGTTCTTCACGCCGTTGGTGGGGCTCATTCCCAGCGCGGCAACGGCTCCGGCCTTGATTATTGTCGGTGCCTTGATGATGGAGTCGGTGCGCAACATTGATTTCACCGATTTCACTGAGTTTTTCCCAGCTTTTATGACTATTATTCTGATGCCTTTTACTTATAGTATTGCCAACGGCATTTCTGCTGGTCTGGTACTGTACCCTCTCTTAAAGCTCATCAATGGGCGCGGCAAAGAAGCCCATTGGATTGTCTATATCCTGGCGGTGCTGGTAGTAATGCGCTATATGTTCCTTGCGGAATAGTATATCGTTTACTCCTAAAATACCCTGTGAGGCGAAGCAGCCATGGCGCGGAAGAGAGTACTCTTCCGCGCCTGTTCTCCGGGTTTTCCTTCCGCAACAGGTCCGGTGCCGGAAGGAAAGGTGCAGGAGAATCGCAGCAAACATAGAACTGACAAAATATGGTTAAACGGTGAAGTGCAAAAGGAGGCTGTTTATGAAGGTTGCTATCATCATGGGAAGCGACTCCGACTGGCCGAGGCTGGAAGGGGCAGCTAAAGTGCTCAAGTCCTTTGACGTGGAATGCGAAGTCGTTGTGGCCTCGGCGCATCGTACGCCGGATGTGGTTCATGAGTTTGCCGCCGGCGCTGCCGAGCGCGGCGTAAAGGTCATTATTGCCGCTGCTGGCGCAGCAGCCCACTTGCCTGGGGTGATCGCCAGCTTTACGACGCTGCCGGTAATCGGTGTGCCTATAGCAGCAACTCCCTTGGCGGGCTTTGACGCTCTTTTGAGCATTGTGCAGATGCCTTCGGGCATTCCTGTAGCCACGATGGCGGTAGACGGCGCCAAAAATGCCGCGATTTTCGCTGTGCAAATACTGGCCGTAGGCAATGAAAATTTAGCCGCTAAGCTGAAGGAGTACCGGAAGCAGATGGCTGAAGAAGTAGCCGCTAAAGCGGATAAGGTTACAAAAATTTGGAACGAAGAAGCCGCAAAGGCATAGGGAGGATATAGGCGTGGAAAAGAAACCTCTTTACGAAGGCAAAGCGAAACAAATGTTTGCGACGGAAAACCCGGATGAATTGCTTGTATATTACAAGGATGACGCCACTGCTTTCAATGGCGACAAAAAAGGCATCATTACCGACAAGGGTGTTTTGAACAATAAGATTGCCACCTTCTTTTTTGAATTGCTCGGCAAGGCCGGCATTCCTCATCATTTGCTCAAACGTCTTAGTGACCGGGAAATGCTGGTAAAAAAACTAACCATTCTGCCTGTAGAGGTAGTTGTGCGCAATATCGCCGCTGGCAGCCTGGCTAAACGCTTGGGCTTGGCGGAAGGAACAAAAATGGCAAAAACCGTGCTGGAGTTCTACTATAAGGATGACGAACTGGGCGATCCTATGATTAACGACTATCATATCGCCGCTATGAATCTGGCTACGCCGGAGCAGATGGAAAAGGTTTCTGAGTATGCTCTGAAAACGAATGAAATCCTCTCGGCTCATTTAAAAGAAAAAGGGCTGGAACTGATTGACTTCAAGCTTGAATTCGGCCTGTATAAGGGCGAAGTGATTTTGGGAGACGAAATTTCTCCGGACACCTGCCGCTTTTGGGACAGCAAGACCGGTGAAAAAATGGACAAGGACCGTTTTCGCCGCGATTTGGGCAATGTGGAAGAAGCCTATAAAGAAGTATTGTATCGTTTGACAGGAGAGAGGTAAGCAATGATCGATGTGATGGACAACGATACTCTGCATGAAGAATGCGGTGTCTTCGGTATTTATTCCCATACGGAAGATGTCACGCATTGTACCTATTGGGGGCTGTATGCTTTGCAGCATAGGGGACAGGAAAGCGCCGGCATTGCCGTTACCGACGGCGCCTGGATGGATGTCCATCGCGGCATGGGGTTGGTAGGCGAAGTATTTCGCCACCAGCTTCCTCGGATGGAGAACCAATATATCTCTATAGGCCATGTGCGCTATTCGACAACAGGTTCCAGTCTTTTGGCCAATACGCAGCCGTTGATGGTGCGGTACGCCGGCGGGACTATTGCGATGGCTCACAACGGCAATTTAACGAATGCCGGTTCGCTGCGCAAAAAGCTGGAAGAAGAAGGCTGTATTTTTCAAACGTCTATTGACAGCGAAGTGATAGTTAATTTGATTGCCCGTTCGCGCAAAGACAACTTGGAGGAAAAGGTTATGGAAAGCCTCCAAGACGTGGAGGGCGCCTACTGCTTGGTGGTCATGACCGAGGACAAGCTCTTAGGCGTGCGCGATCCGAACGGCTTCCGGCCTCTTTGCGTTGGTCGTCTGAATGGCGGTTATGTGATTGCTTCGGAATCTTGTGCGTTGGATACGGTGGGTGCCGAGTTTGTCCGTGACGTAAAACCAGGGGAAATGGTGGTCGTCGATGAAAACGGTCTGCATTCGTTTCAATTTGCCAAACAGAAGCGGCAAGCATTGTGCATTTTTGAATACATTTATTTTGCTCGTCCGGACAGTGTGATTGACGGTCAAAGCGTGCAGCAGGCGCGTTTTGAAATGGGTCGGCAACTGGCCAGAGAGCATGGCGTCAAAGCGGACGTCGTCATTTCCGTGCCTGATTCGGGAACGACAGCCGCTTTGGGCTATAGTTACGAGTCGGGCATTCCTTTTATGGAAGGCCTGATGAAAAACCGCTATATTGGCCGGACCTTTATTCAGCCGGAACAGAAGAAGCGGGATATGGGCGTACGGTTGAAGCTGAATGCCGTTCGGGCGGCTGTGGCCGGAAAATCCGTGGTAATGGTGGATGATTCTATTGTACGCGGCACAACGAGCGGCAAAATCGTGCATATGCTTAAGGAAGCAGGCGCGAGGGAAGTGCATATGTGCGTTAGTTCGCCGCCGATTTCCTGCCCTTGCTATTACGGTATTGATACTTCGGCTCGCAAGGAACTGATCGCCGCCAGCAAAAGCGTGGAGGAAATCCGTGAGTTTATTGGTGCCGATTCCCTGCATTACTTGACGATTGAAGGCTTGCAAGGCTGCGTCGCTAATGTAGACGCCAGCCAAATGTGCTATGCTTGCTTTAATAACGACTATCCTACGGAGATCGAGTGCGAAGCGGAAATTGCAACCCAGAAATTCATTTTTGAGCAAAAGCGACGTTAATGGAGGAAGAGTGCATGTCTGAGATGAAGAAGAACGCGCCGTCCCTGACCTATCGCGACGCCGGCGTAGATATTGACGCTGGTAATGAGGCGGTGCAGCGGATGAAAGCGCATGTGCGCAGCACCTATCGACCGGAAGTGCTTGGCGATATAGGCGGTTTTGGCGGCCTGTTCGCTTTGAACACGGGAAAATATCGGGAGCCTGTACTGGTTTCGGGCACAGACGGCGTTGGCACTAAGCTGCGCTTGGCATTTCTGATGGACAAGCATGATACCATCGGCCAGGATGCGGTAGCCATGTGTGTAAATGACATTTTGGTGCAAGGCGCAGAGCCTCTCTTTTTCCTCGACTATCTGGCAGTAGCCAAAGTCAGCCCCACGCAGGTTGCTGATATTGTCGGCGGCATCGCCAGGGCTTGCAAGGAGTCCGGTTGCGCCCTTATTGGCGGCGAAACTGCGGAAATGGCCGGCTTTTACGGTGAAGGCGAATACGATATCGGCGGCTTTGCTGTCGGCGTAGTGGAAAAAGAAGAGATTATTACCGGCGAAACCATTCAGGCCGGCGATGTGGTGCTAGGCTTGCCCTCAAGCGGCGTTCATTCCAATGGGTATTCGTTGGTGCGTAAAATTTGTTTGGATGTGCAAAAGCTGGACCTGAAGACGGTTGTACCGGAACTGGGACGGCCATTGGGCGAGGAGCTTTTGGAACCTACTCGCCTGTATCCCAAAGCGTGTCTGCCTTTGTTCGGCCGCTTTGACCTGCGCGGCTTGGTGCATATCACTGGCGGCGGCTTTTACGACAACATCCCTCGCGTGCTGCCTGAAGGCACGGCAGTGGAAGTAGATATTGAAGCTTGGCCGCGTCCGGCGATTTTCTCACTCCTCCAGGAATGGGGCAATGTGGCTTGGCCGGAAATGTACCGTACCTTCAATATGGGTATCGGCATGATTTTGGTAGTGCCTGAGGCGCAGGCGCAGGCCGTAATGGATGACTTGGCGCAGCGCGGTGAAACCTGCTATCGCATTGGTTCCGTCGTAGCCGGCAACGGGGAAGTAACTCTTAAAGGGGGCGAGTTCGACCATGACCGCTAAAAAGGCATTGGGCGTACTTGTTTCCGGACGCGGCAGCAACTTGCAGGCTATTTTGGATGCTATTCATGCTGGGCGGCTGCCTTTGGCCAAGGTGGGTGTTGTCATCAGCGATAATCCGGAGGCCAAAGCCTTGCTGCGTGTGCGCGGCATGGGCATCCCGACGGTGGTGTTAGAGCGAAAAGCCTTTGCGGATCGAACTGCTTATGAAACCGCGCTGGCGGACGAGCTGGAGCGGCATCAGGTGGATCTGGTAGTACTGGCAGGCTTTATGCGCATTTTGAGCGCTTGCTTCATTCAGCGCTTTCCTGGAGCTATCGTCAACATTCATCCCTCTTTGCTGCCTGCGTTCCCGGGCCTGGATGCGCAAGGACAAGCGCTCCGTTACGGCGTTAAAGTGGCAGGCTGTACCGTGCATTTTGTAGACGAAGGCATGGACAGCGGTCCGATCATCTTGCAGGAAGCCGTACCGGTAGAACTGGGGGATACGACCCAGACTCTGGCGGATCGTATTCTTCATGTGGAGCATCGGCTGTATCCGCGGGCGATTGCATTGTTTTGCGAGGAGCGGCTGGAGATTGAAGGGCGACAGGTCCATATCCGAAGCGAAAAGTGAGGTAAAAATGATGAAAATTCGGCGCGCGTTAATTAGCGTTTCTGATAAAAGCGGCGTAGTGGAGTTTGCTAAAGAACTTTGCCAAATGGGCGTGGAAATCGTCTCTACTGGCGGCACGATGAAGACGCTGCGGGCGGCGGGGCTGCCTGTGACCTATGTAAGCGATGTTACGGGCTTTCCTGAAATCATGGATGGCCGTGTGAAAACCTTGAACCCCTATGTGCATGGCGGCATTTTGGCGATTCGTGACAACGAAGCCCATGTAGCGGCGATGAAAGAGCATGGCATCACGGGTATTGATTTGGTGGCGGTGAACTTGTATCCCTTCCGCCAGACCATTGCCAAAGAAGGGGTAACCTTGGAGGAAGCCGTCGAGAACATCGATATCGGCGGACCGGCTATGATTCGTGCGGCGGCGAAAAATTTCGCCTATGTGACCGTGGTAGTCAATCCTGAGCGGTACCAGACGGTAGTGGAAGAGCTGCGCCAAAGCGGCGAAGTGTCGGATAAAACACGCATGCGTCTTTCGCAGGAAGCATACAGCCATACCGGCGAATACGACGCCTGCATTGCTCGCTACTTAGCGCAGCGTTTAGATGGCGAAGACACTTTCCCTGTTACTTTGCATGGTGTATGGGAAAAAGCCCAGGACTTGCGTTACGGCGAGAATCCCCATCAAGCGGCCGCTTTCTACAAAGAAAGAGGCGCAAAAAGCGGCCTGGCAGCGGCGCAGCAGCTGCATGGCAAGGAATTGTCCTTTAACAATCTGGTGGATTTGGAAGCAGCCTATGCCGTGGCGGCGGATTTTCCGCAGCCAGCAGCGGCTATTATCAAGCATACCAATCCCTGCGGCACCGGCATGGGGGAAACTCTGGCCGATGCGTACCGCAAGGCGCATAGCGCCGATCCGGTATCTGCTTTCGGCGGTATTGTCGGTTTGAACCGGGAAGTGGATGCGGAAACGGCCGGTGAACTGAGCACTATCTTCTTAGAAGCGGTCATTGCCCCTTCCTATACCAAGGAAGCGCTGGATATTTTGTCTCAGAAGAAGAATATCCGTCTTTTGGCGGCTCCGCTGCCCAAGCAGGGGCGTAAAGAATGGGATATTAAAAAAGTTTCCGGCGGCCTGTTGCTGCAGGAAACAGATACGCAAGAACTCGTGGAAAGCGAGCTGAAAGTGGTTTCTAAGCGTCAGCCGACCGAAGCGGAATGGAAGCAGCTGCGTTTTGCCTGGACGGTGGTCAAGCATGTGAAGTCTAATGCCATTGTCGTAGCGGCGGATGATAAGACGCTGGGCGTTGGTGCCGGCCAGATGAATCGCGTTGGTTCAGCGGCCATTGCTTTGGAACAGGCTGGCGAAGCGGCTAAAGGAGCTGTTTTGTCTTCCGACGCCTTCTTCCCTTTCCGAGATACCATTGATACGGCGGCTAAAGCCGGCATTACCGCCATCATTCAGCCTGGCGGCTCTGTACGGGATGAAGAATCCATTCAGGCGGCCGACGAGCATGGCATTGCCATGGTCTTTACCGGCATGCGTCACTTCAAACATTAGAACCAGGCAGAGGCAGCGGAGGATGTTAGAGAACATGGATGTTGGAGCAAATGCGGCATGATTGTTTTCTTTGCAGAGTACCGGCTGCCTCTGTTTTTTCGGTAGTTGAAAGACAGGAAACTTGAAGACTATTTTCGGAAAGAGGTGGGATCGTGCGTATTTTAGTCATTGGCGGCGGCGGCCGCGAGCATGCGCTGGTATGGAAGCTGGCGCAAAGCAAAGGTGTTTCCGCAATTTTTTGCGCTCCCGGCAATCCTGGGATGGCGCCTTTAGCGCAATGCGTGAATCTCGGCGTGGAGGATCACGAAGCATTGGCGGCTTTTGCCAAAGAGAACGACATTGGTTTGACAGTGGTAGGGCCGGAAGGCCCGTTGGTTGCAGGAATAGTGGACTTTTTTGCCGCCAAAGGCTTGCGCGCTTTTGGACCTTCCCAGGCTGCGGCTCGTTTGGAAGGCTCTAAACAGTTTGCCAAGGAAATTATGGCGAAATACGGTATTCCGACAGCGGACTTTGCGGTTTTCACCGACGCGGAAGCCGCAAAAGAGTATGTGCGCAAAAATGGCGCACCGATCGTAGTCAAGGCCGACGGTCTTGCCGCCGGCAAGGGTGTGGTCGTAGCGATGAGTGAGGCAGAAGCAATTGCCGCCATTGACGATATGCTTTGCCAGGGGCGGTTTGGGAGCGCCGGTAACCGTGTGGTGCTGGAAGAGTTTATGCAGGGAGAAGAAGCTTCTTTGCTGGCTTTTGCCGATGGCGAAACGGTAGTGCCGATGGTAGCGGCTCAGGACCATAAACGCATTTTTGACGGCGATCAAGGGCCGAATACCGGCGGCATGGGCGCTTACGCTCCGGCGCCAGTGGCTACGGAGTCTATTTTAAAGCAGACTTTGGAAACTGTTTTGCAGCCTATGGTTAAAGCCATGGCAGCAGAAGGCTGTCCTTATAAAGGGGTGCTGTATGCGGGGCTGATGATCACTGAGAAAGGCCCTCGGGTAGTCGAATTTAATGCGCGTTTTGGCGATCCGGAGACGCAGGTGGTATTGCCTTTACTGGAAAGCGATCTCGTAGAGATTATGCTGGCTTGCATAGACGGAACTTTGGCTAAGACCGAAGTGAAGTGGAAACAAAGCAGCACCGTATGCGTGGTTATGGCGGCCGGCGGCTATCCGGAAAGTTACCGCAAAGGAGACGTTATCCGGGGGTTAGCTGAGGCTGCAGAAGCGGGAACGGTCGTATTCCATGCTGGAACAGGGTTGTCGGCGGACGGCGAGATTGTTACCGCCGGTGGTCGGGTATTGGGCGTTACCGCAAGCGGCGCTGATATTGCCGGAGCGGTAGCGGCAGCGTATAAGGGAGTCGCTTGTATTTCCTTTGAAGGCGTTCAGTATCGTAAGGATATTGCCTATCGGGCGTTGGCTCGCCGCTAGGTTGTCTCTCTTGGTCTCTTGGTTGACAGACTGTGAGAAATAGAACTATAATGTAATCGAATCAGGCTTCAACTAAGGAACGCTGTATTGAATAAATCGGCGAGTTCTTAAGCAGGCGGGGGCGGAGCCCCCGCACTTTTTATATAGGGGGAACTAAGGCCATGCGCAAGCGACACGTCTCAGAAGCAGCGGCAGAGGTCCGGAACAAAAGACAGCAGATTCTGGATGCGGCAGGCGTAGTGTTTGCACGGAAGGGCTATCATAAAGCAACAGTCGATGAAATCATTGCCTTAGCCGATACAGGCAAGGGGACTGTGTATAACTATTTTGTCAATAAGGAGCAGCTTTTTTATACCTTGATACAAGAGCGGAGCGCTCCTTTTGAAGAGGTTGCCGAAGCGATCGTTCATTCTTCAGAGCCGCCATTGCAAAAAATTCATACGTTGATTCGGGAATTTTTAGCTTTTTTTGTGGTGAATGCGGATTTGTGGCGCGTAATGATGCATGAAATGCGGGGCTTGGGAGCGCCGGAGTTGGCCGCGGTGCCGCAGCAGACTATAGAAAAATACAACCAATGGTTTTGTCGCAATATCGGCCGCCTGGAGGCTGTAATTTCGCAAGGCATTGAGGCAGGGGCTTTGCGAAACTGTGAAACGCGTATTGTAGGCTGCGGTATTTTTAGCGTGATTGTGATGATGGTATTTCAAGGCTTTGTAAAAGATAATATTGACGAGATGGCGAATAGTGTTAATGAAATTGTCTTGTATGGTATTGTCGCTTCTTCGTAATAAATAATCCCCGGTCGACTCAGCCAGTCGACCGGGGATTTCTATTGTTTTCGCACGATAGGAATCGCGCTCTTCCGTGCATACACTGGATGCACTTCGTTTAGTCAGTTATTCAGTTGTGGGACTGCCCAATTGTTTGCTGATACAACCGCCCCCTTACATGGTGACCGAAACTCTGCTTCCTCTTTCATTGGACTCACCCCTGACTGTGGTAGTTGCCGAGCTACCTGTCGCCACTGCTTCCGGCGACTTTCTCTTCATCTACCCTTTTCTTTGATTTAAGTATAACAAGAATATTGCGAAAAGTCAAGCGGCCTTCATGGCAGCCATCGAAGCCCTCGCTTGACTCCTGTTCATTCTCCATACCCCTCTGCTTTACCAGGCTGGCAGGATGGTACCCTGAAAATGCTCTTCAATGTAGTTGCGAACTTCTGGAGAGTGATAGGCTTTGATTAGCAGCTGCAGTGAGCGGTTATCAGTTTCCCCTTCCCTCACGGCGATGACATGCGCATAGGCTGAAGAAGCCGGTTCCATGAGGAGAGCCTTGTTGGGGGCTAGGCCGTAAGAAAAAGCGTAGCCGCTGGGAATGCCCAATATATGGGCATCTTCCATATGCCTAGGCAGCGTGTTGGCCATGGCTGTTTTAAACACCAGTCCCAAGGGGTTGGTCTGTATATCTTCTAGAGTGGGTGTGGCCAGGGCATCTTGGCGCAAGGCGATGACGCCGCTTTTATGAAGGAGAAGCAAAGCGCGGCTCAAGCTGATCGGATCTTGCGGCAGGGCGACAATAGCGCCGCGGGGCAAATCATTGAGATTGGAAATTTTCTTTGAATAAAAACCCAGAGGGAAAAGCACGGTTTTAGCTGCCGCTTGCAGTTTGAAGCTGCGGTCTTTAGTGACGGTTGTTAAATAGGCTTCCGGTTGAAAAATATTAGCGTCCAATTTTTCACCGGCCAGGGCTTCGTTAATTTTTACATAATCGTTGAACTTTACGACTTGAATTTGCAGACCGTCTTTTTCAGCGACATTTTGCACGACCTTCAAGATGTCTTCGTGAGGTCCGGCAATAACGCCTACCTTGATCGGCTTGACAGTGCTGGTCATGATGGCTACGGCATAGCCGATGCCGATCATAACTACTAAAACACTCAAGAGTAAGATGGCTAGTTTGCGATTTGACATAGAAAAACCCCCATGCAGGCGCAACGCAGCGTTGCTTCCGCACAGGGGCTGCACGTCAGATTAAAACGCTGGAACGATTGCACCTTGATATTTCTCGTTGATGAATTTCTTCACTTCTTCAGAGGTCAGCGCTTTCGTCAGCTTCTGAATTTCAGGACGATTTTCGTCTCCCTTGCGAATCGTCAAGATATTAGCATAGGGAGAATCCTTTTGCTCAATGAACAAAGCATCTTTAGCAGGAACTAGTTTGGCTTCTAGCGCATAGTTCGTATTGATAACGGCAATGGCCAGATCCTCAAGAGAACGAGGCAGTTGAGGCGCTTCAAGCTCACGAATTTTCAAGTTTTTAGGATTGGCTACAATATCGGAAATCGTGGCATTTACGCCGGCGCCTTCCTTAAGCTTCAGTAAGCCGGCTTTTTCCAGCAGAGAAAGGGCGCGTCCGCCATTGGTCGGATCGTTGGGAATGCCAACTTGAGCGCCGTTAGACAAGTCATTAAGGTTTTTAATTTTTTGGGAATAAATGCCCATAGGCTCAATGTGAACTTTGGTAGTATAAGCCAACTGCAAGTTGCGCTCGGAAATGAACTTGTTTAAGTAAGGCACATGCTGAAAGAAGTTGGCATCCAATTCTTTATCCGCTACCGCAAGATTTGGACGTACATAATCGTTCATTTCGACGATAACCAGGTCGATTCCTTCTTTCGCCAGAAGCGGCTTGACGACGTTAAGAATTTCCGCATGCGGCACCGGTGTGGCGCCGACTTTGAGAACGGTTTTGGCGTTTTGCGCCGCCGGTTTGGCGTCGTTGCCGCCGCAGCCGGCAATAACCAAGGCCAAAGAGAGAAGAACTACCAGGAGAAGCAGAGATCTTTTTTTCATAGAAATTACCTCCTTGAATTTTCTTATTTTTTATTGAGTTTGGCTGCAATCAGATCGCCGCAGGACTGGATAATCTGTACCTGTGCGACCAAGACGACAACCGTTGCCAACATCACGTCGCCGCGAAAGCGCTGATAACCGTAGCGAATGGCTAAGTCACCCAGGCCGCCGCCGCCGATGGCGCCAGCCATGGCGGAATAGCCGACAAGGCTGATAACCATTAAGGTTAAACCGGAAATAATGGACGGCATAGACTCTGGTAGAAGCACCCGGGTAATGATGGCTAGCGGCGAGGCGCCCATGGCCTGAGCGGCTTCCACCAGGCCGTAGTCTACTTCCTTAATGGCGGTTTCTACAATGCGCGCCAGGAACGGAATAGCGGCTAAACTTAAAGGAACTACTGCGGCGTCAGTGCCAATAGAGGTTCCTGCGATCATGCGCGTGATGGGGATGATGGCTACCATCAAAATAATAAAAGGAACCGAACGGCAAGCGTTAACAATAGCGCCTAAAACGCGATAGAGAGCTAAATTTTCCAGGATATGTCCTTTGTCGGTTGTAACCAGGATGACGCCCAAGGGAATACCGAAAAGAGCGGCGACAAAGGAAGAAAAAGCTACCATATAAGTGGTTTCGCCCAAAGACTTAACCAGCAAGAGAAGCATGTCTTGCGACATAGCCGATCACCTCAATTCCAAGATTGCGTTGTTTCAAATAAGCTAACGCCGCGTCCAGATCTTCTTGAGAGCCTGAAAGCTCTAAAATCAGCGTACCATAGGGTGTGCTTTGGATGTGGTCGATGTTGCCGTAGAGAATGTTGGGAGTGACCTGATACTGGCGAATCAGTGTGGCAATGACAGGCTCTTCAGCGGACTGTCCCAAGAAAGACAGGCGCAGTACCAGATTGCCTTCCGGCAACGGCGTAGGGGAGAAAGCTACGTCAGCAAGAATTTCCGGCAGATCATGGTTAATGATGGTGCGGATGAATTCTCTGGTCGTATCGGTTTGGGGCTGGGTGAATACATCCAGAACCGGCCCTTCTTCGCTGATGACGCCGTTTTCAATGACGGCGACGCGGTCGCAAATTTCTTTAATGACCTGCATTTCATGCGTGATAAGCACAATGGTCAGGCCGAGCTGCTTATTAATGTTCTTTAGCAGTTCCAAAATTGCCTTGGTGGTCTGCGGGTCTAGGGCGGAGGTGGCTTCATCGCAAAGCAGTACCGTTGGCTGATTGGCCAGCGCCCGCGCGATGCCTACGCGCTGTTTTTGTCCGCCTGAAAGCTGGGCCGGATATTGATCGCGTTTATCGGACAGCTCAACCAGCTCCAAGAGGCGGCTGACTTTTTGTTCGATTTCTTTTTTGCTGACTCCAGCCAGTTCTAAAGGGAAGGCTACGTTATCAAATACCGTGCGGGAGGAAAGCAGATTAAAATGTTGAAAAATCATGCCGATTTTTTTGCGCGCTTCCCGCAGCCGCTGTTCATTAAAAGAAGTCAGTTCTTGACCGTTAACGATGACCGTGCCGGCAGTGGGCCGCTCCAGAAGATTGATGCAGCGAATGAGGGTGCTCTTGCCAGCGCCGCTCTTGCCGATGACTCCAAAAATCTCTCCCTCTTCAATGGTGAGGCTGATGCCCCGCAAGGCGTGAACGGCGTCGGAACCGCCGGAAGCGGGATAAGTTTTTTCAATGTTTTCTAGCTGAATCATGGTGAATCCCCTCTCTGCAATATGCATGTAAATACAAAAAAATCTCTTCGTGGCAAGCGAAGAGACGTCATGAGTAAAACTCAGTTCTTCATCTGCCAGGCGTATCCTGCAGGAATTGGCACCGTTCACCTGTGTGATGGTTGCCGCGGCTTCATCGGGCCCGTCCCTCTGCCAGCTCTTGATGAAAAAATATGAAATTATCAGTTTATAGGAATCAAATGCTTACGGATGCAATTGATTACGTGAGAATAACTTTAGCACGCGTCTAGAGCGCTGTCAAGAAAAAAATAGTTTCACAAACTAAAGAAGAAAAGAGGTGAAGGGAGGACTTTGAAGGGAAAGGTAGAATATGTATAAGATGTTCATGTGTTAATGAAAGGGGTAGTCTAATGGTAAATCCGAAGTTGAAGGATGTTCTTACCGACCATTTGTGTGAAGCGGTATTGCAGTTGGAAACAGTGGAAGAATGTTATCAACTCTTTGAAGACATTTGTACGATCAGCGAGCTTAAGGCGCTGGCGCAGCGGTTGGAAGTAGCTCGGATGCTGCGCAAAAAGCATACGTATGACGAAATTGTAGAGCGTACCGGGGCCAGCACCGCTACAATCAGCCGTGTTAAGCGCTGTCTGCATTACGGCGCTGACGGTTATAAGCTGATTTTAGAACGCATGGAAGTAAAAAATGAGGCGGAGCAAGGAGACGAAGATATACATGAGAAAGAATGAATTTGTACCTAAAATTCCCTATGGGATGCGTGATTTCCTGCCAGGCGAAGTGGGGCAGAAACGACAAGTGGAGGAAAGTCTCATTCGTTTGTTCGCCCGCTGGGGGTATGAGGAAATCATTACGCCTACGATGGAATATATGGAAACCTTGCAGGCGGGCAGTGAGGGAATTGAGGCGCATTTATACAAATTTTTCGATCGCCATAATCGTCTTTTAGCCTTGCGTCCGGACATGACTACTCCCATTGCCAGAGTGGCGGCCACTCGCCTGAAGGATCAAGAGGCGCCTTTGCGGCTTTGCTATTTAGCGAATGTATTTCGATATGAAGAGGCGCAGGCTGGACGGCAGTGCGAATTTTACCAGGCCGGAGTTGAACTTTTGGGTGAAGGCGGTGCTACGGCAGACGCCGAGGTAGTGGCCTTGGCGGTGGAAAGTCTGTTGGATGCGGGACTGGTTTCTTTTCAAATCAGCTTGGGGCAAGTGGATTTTATCAACGGTCTTTTAGCGGAAGCCGGCTTGCAAGGGGAGCGGAGCCGGGAAATTCGCCAGGCTTTAACAAGCCGGGATTTAGTCGGTTTGGAAAAATTGCTCGTAGACAGTGGCATTTCTGCAGGAGTGCAGCAGCTTTTACGCCGCATTCCCTTGCTGCATGGCAAACGAGAATTGCTTGAAGAAGCTCGCAGTTTGGTGAATAATGACGTCAGCCGCCGGGCGCTCGACAACTTAGCCCAAATCTACGCCTTGCTGGAGCATTATGGAGTAGCGGAGCATGTCGTCTTTGACTTAGGAGTCTTTCGGAATTTTTCCTATTATACAGGCATGGTCTTTGAAGCGTATACGCCGGGGCTGGGCTTTCCTGTGCTTGGCGGCGGGCGCTATGACCAGTTGGCGGGAGCGTATGGAGAATCCTGTCCGGCCACCGGTTTTGCCTTGGGGATTGAACGGGTTCTCTTGGCGCGGCAGCGCCAAAAGCTGGAAGTGTGCGCCGCGAAAAGCGATGTATATATTTCCTGGGAAAAGAACGGCTTGGTTCAAGCCATTCAGAGGGCGACGAGCTTGCGTCAGGAAGGGCTGCGAGTAGAGCTGGCGGCGCAGGAAGAAAATCGTACTGAGGCGCAACACCGTTGCGAGGGCCGTTGCTGCGGGCGCTTGGAATACTTTACAGGAGATTGATGCAGATGTGGCAGCAGCGTGTACGCCAGGTATGGGCGGCGCTTCATGCCGTCATAACCGACGCGGATCGAGAATTGGTGCAAGCCTATTTGAATGAGGCGGAACAGACTCTGTTTTGGGCTATGAATTTACCGGATCAGTATCATTGCCTGGGCGTAGTTCGCAGCGCCAGGCAGCTTGCCGTAGGCAGGGCGGATGTGGAGGAGCGTTTTCTCATCCGCTTGGCGCTCCTGCATGATGTGGGCAAAAAAAAGGGCGATGTCAGCACTAAGGATAAAATTGCCATGGTGCTGCTTCATCGCTTGGCGCCGGGAGTACGCAAATGGGGTCGTGAAGGCAGGGGCGGTAAAGTGAGCAACGCGCGTCACGCCATTCATGTCTATTTTCACCATCCGGAACGCAGCGCCCGGCTGCTTGCTGCGGCAGGGTGCGAGGCGGCGCTGGTAGAGGCGGTAAAACGACATCATAAAGCTCCGGAAGCAGGGGAGCCTCCGGAGCTGACTTTATTGCGGCAAGCCGACGATTTAAATTGATAAGTTTAATAGCCTTTCGCCTTATCGACAATGTTAAACATTTCCCGGTCATGAATGAGACGGGTAAGATTATCGGCGAATAGTTTAATAGCTCGATCCAGGTAGTAGGGTGATAGCGCCGCTACATGGGGCGTTATAATGACGTTGGGCATATCCCAAAGAGGCGAGTCGGCAGGCAGCGGTTCCTGGGCAAAAACGTCCAGGCCGGCGCCGCGGATATAGCCTTCTTGCAGAGAGGTAATTAGATCCGCTTCTACAAGAACTTCACCGCGGGCGATGTTGATGAAATAGGAAGAAGGTTTCATGGCGCGGAACTGTTCCAGCGTCAGCAGGCCCTTCGTTTCTTCCGTCAAAGGCAGAGAGACAACGACGAAATCGCACTGCGGCAGCATTTCCATTAGTTCATGGGGCTTGTAAAGCTGGTCGACAAAAAGTTCAGAGGTTTCTTCTCTTTTCATGGCCAGAACATTCATGCTGAAGGCTTTCGCTTTTTTGGCGATTTCTCGGCCAATACTGCCCAGTCCCAAGATGCCGATGGTTTTATCGTGCACCTCATCACAGGATACTCGCTTCCAAAGATGCGCCGCCTGATTTTTAGCGCAACCAGGCAGGCTGCGGGAGAAAGAAAGCATCATGGACAAAACGTGCTCGGAAACGGGAATGCCGTGAATGCCGCGCGAGTTGGTAAGCAGGCATTGGCTGCGACGCATTTCGGCAAAGGTTAGTTTTTCCACGCCGGCGCTGAGGGAATGAACCCAGTGCAGACGGGAAGCGGACAAAAACAGCGGGCGAATGTCATTGAAGCCCCACGCTAGAAGAATGTCGGCTTTGTCCATATGAACTCCGGCTTCTTCCAGGTCGCAGGAAACGATAGTACTGCCTGGTGCGGCGGCCTCGATCATATCCCGATGCTCCTGCTTTAGCTTATTGAGAACAACAATATGAAATGCGGGCATAGAAAAACCCTCCTGTAAACATTGAAATAACGCGAATAGTTTTTCTTATTCGACATTCTTTGGCAAAATCCTACACAGCTTGACGAATCTTTTTACAAGTGTTAATATCTACGTATTAACACTTTAACTAGATAAAGAATTAACGGAAAAGAGGCGGCGCAATGACTTCGAGTGATATGAATTACCTGACGGTAGCTTTGCCTAAAGGGAAATTGTTTGCCAAGGCGGCGGAATTGTTGGGACGCATTGGTTATACAGCCGACGATCTCAGCGAAAAATCGCGCAAGTTGGTATTGACGAACGAAGAAAAGAAAGTGCGCTTTATTATTACTAAGACTGCGGATTTGCCGACCTATGTAGAATATGGAGCGGCGGATGTGGGCATTATCGGCAAAGACGTATTGCTGGAAGAAGAGCGGGATGTTTATGAATTGCTGGATCTCGGTTTTGGACGCTGCCGCCTGATGGTGGCGGTGCCGCGGGCTATGAAGCGGGAAAAGCTGAGCGACTATGCGCACATGCGGGTGGCTACGAAATATCCCAAGGTGGCGGAGAAGTTTTTTTATCAGCAGGGAATTCAAGTGGAGATTATCAAGCTCAACGGCTCGATTGAGCTGGCGCCTATGGTGGGGCTGGCGGAGCTGATTGTAGATATCGTGGAAACTGGCACAACATTGAAGGAAAATCAGCTGGATGAGATCGCGCCGATTGAAGAAGCGACAGCTCGTTTTATTGCTAACCGCGTGAGCTTCAAAATGAAGTTTGACCGCATTCAAGCTATGGTGGAAGGCCTCCGCGCCTTGCTGCAGGAGGAGGGAAAGCAATGATTCGCCAAAAAAAAGCAAGTGAGTTGGGCCGTGAAGGCTGTGAGGCGTTATTGCGCAAGCCTGCCTTTGATGAAGTGGAGCTGGGAGAAAAGGCTAAGGCGCGCATTAAAGAATCCTTCGGGGAGGAATTATCCGCCGTGCAGGTTGTGCAGCGGATTGTAGATGATGTGCGTCGTCGCAAAAATGAAGCTCTTTGCGATTATACGCAGCGCTTCGACGGGGCGCAGCTGACGGCGGACACGCTGGAAGTGACGGCGGCGGAGTGGGAAGAAGCCTGTCAAGAGGTGGATGAGGCGTTGTTGGCAAGCATTCGCCGGGCGGTGGCCAATGTGCGCCGCTACCACAGCGAGCAGCTCCCTAAATCTTGGCTGACCTATCGGGAGCATGGGGCCATGCTGGGACAGAACAGCCGGCCCTTGGACCGAGTTGGTTTGTATGTGCCAGGCGGCACAGCCACCTATCCTTCGTCGGTGATCATGAACGCCGTGCCTGCAGCGGTTGCTGGCGTACGGGAGATTATCATGGTAGCTCCGCCGGACCGTCAAGGTCGGTTAGCGCCCTGCGTGCTGGCGGCGGCGCGCGAAGCGGGGGTGCATCGGGTATTTAAAGTGGGCGGAGCTCAGGCCGTGGCTGCGTTGGCCTTTGGTACGGAAACCGTGCCCAAAGTGGATAAGATTACCGGTCCTGGCAATATTTTTGTTACCTTAGCTAAGAAAGCCGTTTATGGTCACTGTGATATTGATATGCTGGCCGGGCCCAGCGAGATTCTAATTTTAGCGGATGACAGCGCCCGGGCGGACTATATTGCCGCTGATATGCTCAGCCAGGCTGAACACGATGTACTGGCTTCGAGCGTATTGATTACGGATAGTGAAAAATTGGCAACGGCGGTAGAAATCGAACTGGAGCGGCAGTTGGCGCTTTTGCCGCGTCGCGAGATGGCGGCGGCGGCTTTGGAGAAGAATGGCCTGATTTTGGTGACTGGCTCCATCGAGGAAGCGGCGGAATTGGCCAATGTGGCCGCACCGGAGCACTTGGAGGTGCTGACCGCGCAGCCTTTCGCCCTGCTGCCGCAGCTGCGGCATGCGGGAGCTATCTTTTTAGGTCCTTACTCGCCGGAGCCGTTGGGCGATTATTTCGCCGGTCCCAACCATGTGCTGCCTACAGGCGGCACGGCGAGATTTTATTCGGTGCTCAACGTAGAGACCTTTATGAAGAAAACCAGCTTAATTGCATATACCCAGGAAGCGCTGACCGCTGTGGCGGATGATGTCATCCGTTTGGCCGAGGCGGAAGGCCTGCAGGCGCATGCCAATGCAGTAAAGGTAAGGAGGAATGACTGATGTGGACGTATCGTCCCGGCTTGGAAGAATTGCCGGTGTATAATGTGGAAGAAAGCGATTGGTCTGTAAAATTGGATGCCAACGAAAGCCCCTTTAATCTGCCGCCTCGGGTGGCGGAACGGGTGCAGGACCGGTTGGCTTGTTTGGCCTTTAACCGCTACCCGGATTTGGGGAAAATGGGGCTGCGGGAAATGCTGGCCGAATCCTATGGTTTAGCCGTAGAAGAGGTGCAGGTAGGCGGCGGCTCGAGCGAAATACTAGCTGCGATCTGTCATGCCTTGGGCGGACCGGGACGGAGTATTGTCTATCCGACGCCTTCTTTTTCCATGTATGGCATTTATGCGAAAATCACGGACAGCGTGGCCGTGCCGGTTGCTCTCAATGAACAATACCAACTGGATGCGGCTAAGGTGCTGCAGGCGGCCAGAGAGAACAACGCCGCCCTGATTTTGCTTTGCAACCCCAACAACCCCACAGGTTCGGTGACGCCGCGCGAAGAAATTGAGCGCATTATCGCCGGTGCGCCTTGTCCGGTAGTGGCTGATGAAGCCTATATGGAATTCTATGGGGAGTCTGTAGTGGATTTGCTGCCGAAATACAGACATCTGATTGTGGCCAGAACCTTCTCTAAAGCCTATGGTCTGGCGGCGGCGCGGGTGGGCTACATGCTGGCGGACGCACAGGTTACGACGATGATCAGCAAGCTGATGATGCCTTACCATGTGAGCGCTATCTCCTTGGTGGTTGCGGAAACAGTGTGGCAGATGCGCGACGAGTTTCAGCCTTTGATTGACACCTTGGTGTTGGAACGCAAGCGTCTGGCTGAAGAGCTGGCTAAAATTCCAGCCCTGACGGTGTATCCGTCCGAGACGAATTTCATCTTTGGGCGCAGCGCTAAAACGCAAGATATGGTAGCGTATTTAATGGAAAAACGCATTTGTATCCGCAATTTCAGCGGCGATTTAAGCGACTGCTTCCGGCTCAGTGTCGGGACCTCTATGGAGAATGATGCGTTGCTGCGCGAAATGCGGGCCTTTTGGGAGAGAAGCTAATGCGTACGGCTGCGGTGGAGCGCCGCACGGCGGAAACCAAGATTTGCCTTTCGGTGCAGCTGGATGAGCCGAAAACACCGCTGGTGCAGACAGGTCTTGGCTTTTTTGACCATATGCTGGTACTGCTGGGACGGCACGGCTTTTTTGGCTTGCAGCTGGAAGTGCAGGGCGATCTGGAAGTGGACGGTCATCATACAGTGGAAGACACCGGCATTTGCCTGGGACAGGCGTTGCAGCAGGCGCTGGGAGATAAAGCCGGCATAGCGCGCTATGGTACAGCCTTTGTGCCGATGGACGAGGCGTTGGCTATGGTTAGTTTGGATATCAGCGGCCGCCCGTATCTTGTTTTTGAGGCGCAGCTGCCCTTTGGCAAGGTCGGCGACTTTGACTTGGAGCTGGTGGAGGAGTTTTTGCGGGCCTTGTCGGTGCATGCAGGGCTAACCTTGCATGTGCGCTTGTTGTCCGGTAAAAACGCCCATCATATGGTAGAAGCCATCTTTAAAGCGTTGGGACGGGCGTTGGCGGAAGCCATGGCTAAAGACAGCCGGGTTAGGGGCGTTCTTTCGACGAAGGGCACCTTGGATTAGAGAAAAAGGCATGGAGGAGAGAGGCGTATGATCAACATTATTGATTACGGGCGGGGCAATCTGCACAGTGTGCAAAAAGCCTTGGAGCGGCTGGGAGCCGAGGTGCGCGTCTCGTCCAAGCCAGAAGATATCTTGAGCGCGGCTAAGGTGATTTTGCCCGGGGTCGGTGCTTTTGGCGACTGTATGGGAAACCTGGAGCGCTACGGCTTGGTTCCGGCCATTCGGGAAACGGCTGCGGCCGGCAAGCCGCTATTGGGAATTTGCTTAGGTCTGCAGATGCTTTTTGAAGGCAGTGAAGAAGATCCTGGCGTGCCGGGACTGGGAATTTTTCCCGGTCAAGTCAAGCTGATAGAGGCTCCGGGACTGAAAATTCCTCACATGGGCTGGAACAGCCTGACGTGGCGGCAGGAATCGATTTTGTTTCGAGGGCTGCCGGCGGGAAGCTTCGTTTATTTCGTGCATAGTTATCACGCCGTGCCGGAAGATGCATCGCTGGTGACGGCGGTGACGGAATACGGCGGGGCCGTAACGGCCGCCGTCGGCCAAGGCAATGTGCAGGCAGTGCAGTTTCATCCGGAAAAATCCGGAACCGTGGGCCTGCAGATCTTAAAAAACTTCAAGGAGTGGCAGCCATGATACTTTTTCCGGCAATTGATATTCGCGGCGGCAATTGTGTCCGTCTCACCGAAGGCCGCTTTGACCAGGAAACGGTCTATGGCCATAACCCTGCCGCCATGGCGCTGCGCTGGCAGGAGGCCGGCGCGGAATACCTGCATGTAGTGGATCTTGACGGCGCGTTAGCGGGCAAGCCTGCCAATCTGGCAGCGGTAGAAGAGATTTTAAAAACCGTCAACTTGCCTGTGCAGCTTGGCGGCGGCATTCGCAATCTGCAAACGGTGGAACTGCTTTTGGCTAAAGGCGTTCGCCGGGTGATTTTAGGCTCAGTAGCGGTACGTCAGCCTGAATTGGTTAAGGAGGCCTGCCGTCTTTTCGGTGCTGCCATTGTTGTGGGCATTGACGCCAAAGACGGCGTTGCAGCGGTGGAAGGCTGGGGAATCAGCGGCGGCATGGAAGCGACGGAGCTGGCGAAACGCATGGCGGCTGTAGGCGTCGCCCGTATTATTTATACCGATATCAGTCGTGACGGAACCCTGAGCGGCGTCAACGCCGAGGCTACGGCGCTTTTGGCGGAAGTGGCCGGTATTCCGGTTATTGCTTCGGGGGGCGTCAAGGACTTGAAGGATATTCGCGAAGTCGGACGCGTCGCGTCTCGCGGCGTAGAAGGCGTCATTATCGGCAAGGCTCTCTATACAGGCAGTTTGGACTTGCAGGAGGCTTTGCAAGCGGCGAAAGGAGGCGAAGCGGCATGCTGACGAAGCGTATCATTCCCTGCCTGGACGTGAAAGACGGCCGGGTAGTCAAAGGGACAAATTTTGTCGGCCTCCGCGACGCCGGAGACCCGGTGGAACTGGCATCGCGTTATGACGGCGAGCTGGCGGATGAATTGGTCTTCCTTGATATTACCGCTTCTTGCGAAGAACGAAACACGATGGTGCAGGTTGTGGAGCGCACGGCGTCACAAGTCTTTATTCCTTTTACCGTCGGCGGCGGTATTCGCGGCGTGGAGGATGTGCGGCGCATGCTGACGGCTGGAGCTGATAAGGCTTCTTTTAATACAGCGGCAGTCAAAAATCCTCAATTGCTGCGTGAATGCGCTAACGCCTTTGGGCGGCAGTGCATCGTGCTGGCAGTAGATGCGAAAGCCTGCGGCGATAATCGCTGGGAAGTCTATGTCAATGGCGGCAGGACGCCGACAGGTATGGATGTGTTGGAATGGATCCGTAAGGCTACGGAATTGGGAGCCGGAGAAATTCTGCTCACAAGCATGGACAAGGACGGCACAAAAGACGGCTATGACATTCCGCTGACACGCGCTGTGGCGGAGGCGGTCAATGTGCCTGTGATCGCATCCGGCGGCGCCGGCGAGATGAGTCATTTTTATGATGTTTTAACCGCTGGCAAAGCGGACGCGGTGCTGGCGGCTTCGGTATTTCACTATGGACAATTTACAGTGCGGCAGGTTAAAGACTATTTGCGAAGCCGCCAAGTGGAGGTGCGTTATTAATGGAATGGGAACAATTGAAATTTGACGACCAGGGCTTGCTGCCGGCGGTCATTCAGGATGAAGCGACAAACGCGGTGCTGATGGTCGCTTATATGAATAAAGAAGCGCTGGAGAAGACTCTGGCAAGCGGCGTGACTTGGTTTTTCAGCCGCAGCCGGGGGCGGCTGTGGCAAAAGGGAGAAACATCCGGTCATGTGCAAAAGGTAAAGGATATTTTTTATGACTGCGATGGCGATACGTTGTTGGTTAAAGTGGAGCAAAGCGGCGTAGCTTGTCATGAAGGCACGTTTTCCTGCTTCAGTCGCCGTTTGGAGAATAAAACGGCTGTCTTAGCGCCGGAAGTGGACGCCTCTGAAGTGTATGGCGCATCGCTGCCGGCTGTGCTGGGTGAAGTGTATGATGTGATTCATCAGCGCAAAATGGCGCCTGTAGAAGGCTCTTATACAACGTATCTCTTTGAAAAAGGACAAGATAAGATTCTTAAAAAAGTCGGCGAAGAGGCGGCGGAAACCATCATTGCCTCGAAAAACCATGATGCCGGGGAAATTCTCTATGAAATGGCTGATTTGTGGTATCACTGTCTAGTGCTGTTGGCCTTCCATGAGCTGACGCCGCAGCAGCTGCTGCTGGAGCTGAAAGGCCGTCGTAAAAAGGGCAAGGGGGGAAAGGTCTAATGCGAAAGCCTGCGGGGCAGGAATTCTTGAAAAAGACTCGGCTGGACGGAGGCGTGCCGACGCCCCAGCAGATGGGGCTGGCGCAGCCGCGGCTGGAATCGGAGGTTGACCGTAGTCTTCCTATTTTCAATTTGCCGCAGCCGGATACCTTTCCGGTTATGCCCGTTGATTTTCTGGCCTTCATTGAATTGCGCACAAGCGTGCGCGAATATGCGAGCAAAGCTTTAACCCAGGAGGAGCTGTCTTTTCTGCTTTGGTGCACGCAAGGGGTCAAACAGGTAGTGCCGAGGGCGGCTACCTTTCGTACGGTTCCTTCCGCCGGGGCGAGGCATGCATTGGAGACGTACTTGCTCATTAACCGTGTCGAAGGACTGGAACCAGGGCTGTACCGCTTTTTAGCGCTGGATCATCAATTGCAGCAGCTGAGCACGGAAGCGGCTTGGCCGGCAGTGCTCAGTCATGCTTGCAAAGGACAGGAATTTGTAAAAAATAGTGCGGTCAGCTTTTTCTGGGTGGCCGAATCGCCGCGTATGACTTGGCGTTACGGCGAACGAGGCTATCGCTATTTATTTTTAGATGCCGGCCATGTTTGTCAGAATTTGTATCTTAGCAGCGAAGCGGTTGGCTGTGGCTGCTGCGCCATCGGCGCTTTTGATGATGAAGCGCTGCATGATCTTTTGGATTTAGGCGAAGAAGAGCGCTTCGTCGTTTACGGAGCGGCTGTAGGGAAAAAGTATAAAGTCGAATAGGGACTACTAGAGAAAACCGCGCAAGCGGTTTTCTTTTTTGCTTCTTAACTCGCTGCGCTCAAACAGGCGAAAATGTAATCCGACTTCGCCAGCATTTTCGGCCTGCGGACCGTCTTACTCCAATAAAAGTCTCAAATGCAATCACGGCCGCCGCAGCCTCTGTCGAACCCTCCGCGACTCTTGTTCAAAGCTTAATTTTCTTCAAATGACAGAAAATTAAAAGAAGGATAATGCTTATTTGTGAAGAAAAAAACTATAAATCTATTAATAGGGGGAGATATACATGGCTTATGGAAAAAATGAGTCCCGAGAAGCAAGTCCGTTGGAACAGACGTTGATTTGGCTGCGTGAGGATTTGGTGGGCGAACTGGAAGCCATCAATCAATACCAGTGGCATATTGACAATATTGATAACGAAGAAATCAAGGGCCTTTTGGCACACATACGGGATGACGAAAAAGAGCATGTAGCCGAACTGACGCATTTGATTACGCGGGTTGATGAAATTCAAAAGGAAAAGTTTTTAGAGGACCATACAGCAGGCGGCGAGCATGTGGTTGACGGCGAGGCGGAAGAAGTTCCGGCTATGACCGTAGGCAGCTTGTTTGGTAAAAAATAAGGAGGAATGAACATGGATTATTTAGATCGTAAATCAGCGCCTTTGACAGACGGCGAATGGGCTCGCGTAGATCAAGCGGTAGTTGAAACCGCGCGTACTATGTTGGTAGCGCGTCGTGTAATCGATGTTTTGGGCCCCATGGGCTCGGGCGTGTACAGTATTCCTTATTCCGTATTCAGCGGAAAATCTCCCACTGGGATTGATATGGTAGGAGAAACGGAAGAATTTGTGGTGGAAGCCAGCCATCGGGCGACGGTGAATCTGCCAATGTTGTATAAGGATTTCAAAATTATGTGGCGCGACGTGGAAGCGGACCGGCATCTGGGCTTGCCTCTGGATGTATCGACAGCAGCGGTGGCGGCCAACTATGTGGCGGTGCAGGAAGATTCTTTGATTTTTAACGGCAATGCGGAGCTAGGACATGCTGGGCTCTTTAATGTGGCCGGCCGTCTGACGCAGAAGATGAGCGACTGGAGCGAGACTGGCGCAGCGTTAGCGGATGTAGTGAAAGCCGTAGGCGCTCTTTCTGAAGCGGGTCATTACGGTCCGTACGCTATGGTGGTGAGCCCGATGCTATTCGGCAAGCTGGTGCGCGTTTTCGGCAATACAGGCATGCTGGAACTGGATCAGGTAAAAGCCATTTTGACCGGCGGCGTTCACTACTCGAATGTTATCTCCGGCAATAAAGCCGTTGTTTTGGCCACAGGCACACAGAACTTGAATCTGGCCATCGGTCAGGATATGGCCACTGCCTATATGGGGGCCACCAATATGAACCATGTCTTCCGTGTGCTGGAAACGGCGGCGCTCTTAGTGCGTCGTCCTGACGCGATCTGCACCTTGGAAGGCTAAGACCTATATCGTTGAGTTTAAGCAAGCCGTCTCCTTTGCGAGGCGGCTTGTTTTTTTTGAGCGCGTCTCTGAAAGTTAGAAGCACGCAGCCGAAGTTTATAATGGCAGCTGCCGTTGCTTTTGAAAGCTGAATTTCGTACCTCTCTGTCTTTTCTCTGTTTCCTCTGTTCCTCTGTGTTCCGTCCCTATTTCCGCAGTTGTATGCTATAATTAAGAGCATATTTTAGGGACAAATGATGGGAGTGCAAAATGGGAACGATTCGGGTGCAACAAGTAGGCAAAGCCTTTGGCATAGAGACGCTGTTTCAAAATGTATCTTTTGAAGTGCGGCGCGGCGATAAAATTGGTATTATTGGAGCAAATGGCGCAGGCAAGACAACTCTGTTTCGCTGCCTTTTAGGAACCGAGCAGCATGACGAGGGGCAGATTTCCTGGCCGGCCGGCGAAACCGTGGGGCATGTAGAACAGCAGGGCGATTTTGGAGCGGTTACGCTGTATGAAGAACTGCGCCAGGCGTATGAAGATGTGCTGGCTTGCGGCGAAGAAATGCGGCGTTTGGAAAAAGAATTGGCTGACGAAAAAGAGCCGGAAGAACTGGAACGGAAAATGGCGGCCTATGCCAGGGCGACGGAGCATTTTGAGCGCGGCGGCGGTTATGAGGTAGATGCAACGATTCGTAAAGTGGCTTTTGGCTTGGGCTTTACAGAAGAAGATTTTGGGCGGGAAGCGGCTGCTTTTTCGGGCGGGCAGAAAACCCGTATATTGTTGGCTCGGGCGCTTTTGAGGCAGCCGGACTTTTTGTTTTTGGACGAACCGACAAACCATTTGGATATTGCCATGACGAAGTGGCTGGAGGAGTTTTTGCGCGGTTATGCCGGCGGCATGCTGATCATTTCGCATGACCGCTATTTTCTAGATCGCGTGGCCACGCGTATTTTGGAGCTGGAAAGCGGCACGGTTACCGCTTATGAAGGTAACTACAGCCGCTATTTGGAACAAAAAGCGCTGCGTATGGAGTCCTTACAACGGGCCTATGAGAAGCAGCAGACTGTTATTGCGCAGACAGAAGAGTTTATTCGCCGCTATAAGGCGGGGATTAAATCGAAACAGGCTCGGGGGCGTGAGACTCGCCTGGCGCGCATGGAACGCATTGTATTGCCGGCTTCGCAAGCCCGCTTTGATCACTTTGCTTTTTCGCCGCCGGCGGAATGTGCGGAGCGGGTGCTGGAGTGCAAGAATGTGGCTACCGCCTATGGCAGCCGTACTATTTTTGAAAAGCTGTCTCTCTTAATTCGGCGCGGCGACGGTGTAGCGCTGGTAGGGCCGAATGGCGCGGGGAAGACAACTCTTTTGAAGCTGGTCCTGGGCGAGCTAACGCCGCTACGGGGCGAGATTAAACTGGGAAATCGCGTTAAAGTGGGCTATTTTGCGCAGGAGCATGAGACTCTCTATGGGCCGCATCGCTTGCTGGATGAAATTATGAGCGAGTACCATTTGAGCGAAGAGCGCAGCCGAGGTTATTTGGGAGCGTTCTTGTTTCGCGGTGACGACGTGTATAAGCGTATTGACGACTTGAGCGGCGGTGAAAAGGCGAGACTGGCTTTTTTAAAGCTCATGTTGTCCGGGGCCAACTTTCTGGTGCTGGATGAACCGACGAACCATTTAGATATTCCGGCGCGTGAAGCGGTGGAAGAAGCGATTATGGCGTTTCCCGGCACCTTTTTAGTGGTATCTCATGACCGATATTTTCTCGATAAAGTAGCCAATTGCATTTTGGAGCTGGAAGAAGGCGTATTGCGGGAATATGTAGGCAATTACAGCTACTATCAAGAGCAAAAAGAAGTAGCGCAGCAATTGCTGGCAGACACGGCTGCGGAGCCGGATGCCAAGGAGCGTACGCTTCAGAAGCCAGCGGCAATTGCTGCTCCTAAAGAAGAGCCGATGCCAGTTGCCATGAGCGCTTCTCGTCGCAAAGGCGACGCAGAACGTAAGCTGCCTAAGCTAGAGGAACGCATTGCGGAACTGGAAATGCTGTTGAAATGGAATGAACAGCAGCTGTACTTGCCGGAGAATCTGGAGCAGCCGGAAGAAATGCAGCGTCTGGCTGAAGAAAGAGAAAAGTTGGCGGCACAGCTGGACGACGTTTATGCCCAGTGGCTGGAGCTGCAGGAAGAATAACGCCTAGAGGCAGGAATTTAGCAGTGGAAAGCGAAATCTTATAGCAAATAAAAAGACGAAATACAGAGAGACAGAGGAAGCAGAGGAGACGCAGGAGAGAGTAATTTTCTCTGCAGTTCCTCTGTTTACTCTGTTACTCTGTGTTCAACGGTACTAAGGAGTTTTTATGGAAGTCATCACCGGGACGGTGGATTCCGTCACCTATCAAAGTCCGGATGGCCGCTTTGCCGTATTTCGCATGAAGCTGGATGGTCGTACCGGCGCTTGCACTGTAACCGGTCAAATGTCAGCGCCCTTAGTGGGCGAGGCTGTGGAAGCGAGCGGTGAATGGGTGGAACATGCCCGTTTTGGCCGGCAGTTCAAGGTAGCGTCGTTGAAGCGCGTCGCTCCTACCAGCGTCAAAGGGATTGAGCGTTTTTTGGCTTCTGGCGTTGTCAAAGGCGTTGGGCCGGCCTTGGCCGCTCGGATGGTGCAGCGCTTTGGGGAGCGGACGCTGGATGTATTGATGGCCTCGCCGAAACGGCTGGCTGAAGTGGACGGCATTGGCAAGAAAAAAGCGCAGGCCATGCATGATGCCTATAGTGAGGTTTCCGAACAGCGGGAATTGATGTTGTTTTTGGAAATGCACGGCGTCAGCGGCGCCTATGCCGGCAAAATTTTTGCTGTCTATGGCTCGCTTTCTCAGGAGGTGCTGCAAAACAATCCGTACCGCTTGGCGGCGGAAGTGGACGGCATTGGCTTTCGTACGGCAGACCAAATGGCGCAAGCCATGGGGCGGCCCAGAAACAGCGATGAGCGTCTGGAAGCGGGGATTGAATACGCGTTGTCTCTTGTAGGGCAAGCCGGACACTGCTGCATTCCAGAAGAAATGCTGCGCAGTGAGTGCAGCAAGCTTTTGGGCGTGGATTCGCTGGAGGTGGGCGAATGTTTGCGTCGCCTTATCGCAGAAGACGTACTGTGCAGCGAAGCCTGGGAAGGTTTGACGCTGCTGTATCCCTGGTATTTGTACCATGCGGAAACCCGAGTGGCTCAGCGCTTTAAACAGCTTGCCTGCAGAGCGCGTGCAGGACGATCTGCAAACTATGAAAGCCTTGTGGAACAGTGGGAAGATCAGGCGGGTTTAGAGTTGGCGGAGGCGCAGCGGCAAGCCATGATGGCATCGCTACAGCACGGGGTTTTAATTTTGACCGGCGGACCTGGAACCGGCAAAACGACGGTGGTTCGCGGTATGCTGGAGGTACTGGAAAAAGAAGGATTTAAGATTCTTCTCGGTGCGCCGACCGGCAGAGCGGCTAAGCGGCTGGCGGAAGCTACCGGCAAAGAGGCTTCT
Source organism: Negativicutes bacterium (assembly GCA_009929485.1). Classification (GTDB taxonomy): domain Bacteria; phylum Bacillota; class Negativicutes; order Anaeromusales; family Anaeromusaceae; genus Anaeromusa. The sequence goes on along the minus strand of SAAJ01000003.1, from coordinate 17,434 downwards.
ACGGTACACCGACTTTTGGAAGCTTCGGTAGACGGTTCCGGGGCGCAGGTGTTTTTGCGGGATGCCGACAGGCAGCTTGAAGCGGACGTGGTGATTTTGGACGAAGTGTCCATGATGGACATGCCCTTGACAGATAGTTTTCTGCAGGCTGTACCCGATGGTTGCCGGGTTATCTTTGTAGGCGATGCGGATCAGCTGCCTTCGGTGGGGCCGGGCGCCGTTTTGAAGGATTTAATGCGTTCGGAGGCGGTACCGGTCGTGCGTCTTACTGAAGTGTATCGCCAGGCGCAAGGCGGAGGGATTGTGGAAAATGCTCACCGCATTAATGGCGGCTATACGCCGGACTGCCGCAGCAGCAGGGACTTCCAATTTTATCCCTGCAGCAGCGATGAAATGACGGCGGAGATGGTGGTGCGCTTGTGTCAAGAGGAGCTGCCGGCTCAAGGATATGACATGCTGCGTGATATTCAAGTCTTATCGCCGATGCACCGACTTGCTTGCGGCGTGGAAAATCTCAACAAGCTGTTACAGCAGGCGGTTAATCCTCCGGGACCAGGCAAGGGAGAATTGAATTTGCCTTATCAAGTGCTCCGCTTGGGAGATAAAGTTATGCAGATTCGTAATAATTATGAAAAAGGCGTCTTTAACGGTGATATCGGCCAAATTTGCGAACTGGCAGACGGCAAAGTGACAGTGCGCTACCCGGAGCAAAAGGTAGTCTATGAGGCCGGTGAAGGGGATCAGCTTCTTTTGGCTTATGCGATGAGCGTACACAAAAGCCAGGGCAGTGAATACCCGGTGGTCATTTTGCCTCTTGTGCCAGGACATCACCGCATGCTGCAGCGCAATCTTTTCTATACGGCTATTACCAGAGCGAAAGAGAAAGTCATTCTTCTTGGCAGCCAAGCGGCAATTAATACGGCCGTAGGCAATGATCGGACGAAGAAACGGTATTCGTTGCTGGCGGAACGGCTAAAAGGCGAGACTTGCTAGTTGAAGAGCCAATCATTTATTCACATCTCGCGCTAAAGGGACTCTTTTTTCGCCAGGCTTTGTCAGAAAGCCTCGGAATAGCTCCACTATTCCTGTGTTTTCTTTCGCGTCTGACGTAAAAATAGTTTACTTAAGCGGAGTATTCATCAAATCCTTGGTCCCTTGTGGTTGAAACCTAAATTGTGGATTGATGATATGTGTTTTTTCCTCAAAGGAGGCGTGTTTTCTTGTTGGGGACGTTAGTCAAAGCCTGTCTAGACCTGGTGTATCCTCCTAAATGCCCTGGCTGCGGCAAAGCGGTGGCGGAACATGGGCAATGGTGCCCTTTATGTTTAGGACCGGTGCTCTCCCTCAAAGCTTTGTCTCCTGCGTTGCATCGATTAAAGCACTTGGCAGGTTGTTTCATTGTTTGTCAGTACAGCGGCGCGGTGCGCCATTTGTTGCAGGATATTAAATTCCATGGCGAGGATAATAAACAAGCCGCTTTAGCTTGGCTTTTAACGCAGGCGGCAGGAACGGTACGCTTTGCAGGTATAGATGCGGTGGTTCCAGTGCCGTTGCATCCGAAGCGGCGGCGAGAACGAGGCTATAACCAAACCGAATTACTGTTTTCCTCTTGGAGTCGCAAACAAGGATTTTTATGGCTTCCTGATGTGCTGATTCGGGAGAGGGAGACGCTGCCGCAATGGGAGTTGCCGTCGAATGAGAGAAGAAAAAATATTCGCGGCGCGTTTCGGGTACAAAAAAGCAACTTGATCCAAGGGAAAAGGATTCTCTTAGTGGATGATATCTTTACAACTGGCGCTACTATGGATGAATGCGCTAAAACGCTCTTAGCGGTGGGAGCTGAAAAAGTGGAAGGACTGGCTTTAGCCAGTAGTTCTAGAGGCTGAGTAGTCGGACAGAGAGTATCTTTCACTTGGGCTTTCTTGACTTTTGTGTTAAAATATAAGCTAAGACAAAAATGGGGGTGTAGGTAGTGAGCACAGCCTTGATGATTATTGATGCAATCATCTGCGTAGCCTTGATTGCCAGTGTCGTGATGCAATCAGGAAAAAGCGCAGGGTTATCTGGCTCCATCGGCGGCGGAGCCGAGAGCCTTTTTGGCGGCAGAGCGAGAGGTTTGGACCAATTTTTAGCGCGAGCAACAATGATTTTAGGTATTCTTTTTGGTTTGGTAACCATGGCTTTATCTGTTATTATGCGCTAAGAATCGGCTGGTTATTCGAGCCGTTGCTCGCCAATCAGCATATTTTGACATCCTTAACTCCCGGCACCTTGCCGGGGGTTTTTCATTCTTTGCAAAGGAGGGTTGCTGTTTATGGGCGGCATGGCGGTAATCCGAGGCTGTGCGGTAGATGAATTGCGGCCAGGTATGAGACTGGTGGAACCAGTGACCGATGGCTGCGGCCGTATGATCCTGAAACCGGGAACCGAGCTGAATCACAGGGTTATTGAAATTCTTGGACGGCTGCATATCGGGCCTGTAGATGTTGTGGAGTGGCGCGAAGAAGGGATGGCGCCGCCCCGACGGGCCGTTGTATCTGAAATTGTGGAGAGGGAGTCTTCTTGGCATCCTGGCCCTTTCTGCAGCATTGTTGATCCGTTATGGGATTTGTTTCGTGAGCATTATGAAGGATGGATGGTGCGGCTGAAGCGGCAGTTTGCCAATTTGCAAGCGGAAAGCAATGAAGCAAAAGAAGAAGTCCTTTGGAATGAATTTGAGGCGGTCGTATCCGAAATTGCGGACTTATCATTGCTGGCAGTGCAAGTGCTGCCTTGTATTCATTTTATGTCTCGCCAGGAAGAGTATTTAGTGCATCATTCTCTAAATGTCTCTTTATTGGCGGCGATGATGGCTCGCTTACTGGATTGGAATGAACAAGAAGTAAATGAAGTGGCCCTGTCTGCGTTGCTTCATGACGTAGGAAAATTGCAAGTTCCGGAAGAAATTTTACATAAAACAGAATCGCTGACTCCAATGGAAATGCGAACTGTACAAGGGCATGCCGTTTTAGGGTTTCGCTTGCTGCAGGAAGCTGGCGTGTTTCCACTGCCTGTTTTAGCTGGCGTTTTGCAGCATCATGAGCGCTTAGACGGCAGCGGCTATCCTATTTCGGTGGGGCAAGCTAAAATGCATGCATATTCCCGCGTTTTGGCTATTGCTGATATGTATGATGCGATGACATCTAAAAAAATGTATGGAAAACAGCACAATCCTTTTACGGCAGCGAGGGAACTGAGGCGCGATATGTCGCGTGACCGTCTGGACGTTCCAGCGACGCGGGCTTTATTGACTCAAATACATCAATTTTTAGTAGGCCAAAAAGTGCGTTTGGACAATGGCAGTGAAGGCTGGTTGACTCAATGGGATGAAAGCTGCGGAGAAAATGCAGTGGTAATGGACAAACGAGGGCGTACTTATTTGTTGAATGATCGGTGCGGTATGGCTATTCAAACCATTGTACAGCCGCGTAGAAAAGAGATGTTAGGGGACTAAAGTCTTACTAATGCTGGTGGTCTTTAAATTCCAATGTTAAAGAATCCTCCTTTTGGAGGATTCTTTTTTTTGTTGCAAACTGGTATAATTTTTTTAAATTATCTATATTTTTGCGAGTTATCTTCAGAAACTCTATAAATTTAGGCAAGACGCTTGAAATCAGTAATGCCTCCAGGAGGGGACATGGTATGAATCAGGAAGCACAAGGTATGTCTTGCTCGGTGCAGCAATTGCGGCCGGGCATGTGTTTGGCTGGACCTGCGAAAAACAGTAAAGGCGCGATTGTAATGCAAGGCGGGACCGTGCTGGATGAACGGGCGATTGCTTTGTTGCAGCGGCTGTCCTTATCTGCGATTGATGTGGTGCGGACCGATAAAAATACTTTTGTTATAGGAGAAATGCAGGAAACAGACGAGTTGCCAGCTTCGGTAAACGCTGAGGAAGCGTGGAAGACGATAGGCGCGTACTGTCCGTTGGTTAGTCCTGTACAAACCTTATTTAAGCAGCGCTACAACGTTCTTTCCGAAGAAATGAAGAAAATATGGGCGGCTATACGGTTGCGCAGTCCTGTGGATTGGCCGGTTCTCTGGCGGGTGTCGGATGAAATTGCCGATTTATGTCTAGTGCGGGCTGAAGTTTTGCCGTTGCTTCACTTTGAAAAAAAAGAGGAAACACTCATTAACAATCACTTGTTGAGTGTTGCTTTTTTGACGGCGATGATTATGCGGGCGCAAGGAAATATTGGCGAGAAAGATATTCGCGAAGCCGTTTGCGCGGCATTGCTCCATGATGTAGGGAAATTTCATTTGCCTCTGCGCATTATGGATAAAAAAGGGACGTTAACCTTTGAAGAAGAGCGCATTATGCGGACGCATCCGCTTGTGGCTTATCGATATTTGCAAGAAACATGCAAAGAGACGCCATTGCCGCTGCCTGTGCTTATGGGAGTGCTGCAACACCATGAGCGCCCGGACGGACAGGGATATCCGATGCGGGTGGGCAGCATGAAAACACATCCGTATGCTAAAGTGCTGGCGTTAGCAGATGCGTATGAAAGCCGAACCAGTCGCAGACAGCCGGATGGTTCCGAGGTCAGCCCGTTTGGAGCGGCTAGAGAGCTGTATAAACAGGTATATGGAGCCGAATTTGAGGTAATGGCTGGCAGAGCGCTTCTTAAGGAAATTCATTTTTTCTTATTGGGGCAAAAAGTAGAGCTTTCGAATGGAAAAACAGGCTGGGTTGTGCAGTGGGATGAAGAATGCGGTGAAAATATGGTGGTCAGCGGTGAAAAGGGTGAATTTTACCGTGTTAATGACCGCAGCGGGATCGAAGTGAAAAAAGTAATCAAAACGTAACGGTACGGCCCGGAAACAGGCGCAAGCGGCTTTCGGGTTTTTTATCAGAATTTATCTGATAGTTTTCCTGAGCCGGATTGGTTGCACTAAAACTATTCATTGTAGAAACATAGGGAGGAACTAGGATGTTAAAGCCGTTTCGTTCGTTGCAGGGGAAATTATCGTTGGCTCTGCTGGCAATTGTGTTGATTCCGTTATTTGTACTGGCGGCTGTTTTGGATCGGACCGTTAAGGAACAGACCCAAAGCGATTTTTTGCAAAGTACAACGCGTGAGGTCATGCAAGTAGACAACGCGGTAAACTTATTTTTTGAAGGGCAAAAGGAAAATGTTCGCCTTTTAGCGCAAATGCCCTTGGTGCGCCAAAGCGGCGCCAGCGTTACTCGTTATATGGAAAAACAAGGAGGCGCAAACGGCATGGTGCCCATGGACCCCTTTGCGACAGGGGGCTATGAAGCGGAACTGTACCAACAGTTTGTGCAGTTTTCCAAAAGTCATCCGAAGGTGAATACTATTTCCTTTGGTCTCTCAGACGGCGGTTATTTGCAATGGCCGGCCATTCCTCGCAAAGCAGGCTATGATTCGCGCAGCCGTGATTGGTATAAAGAGAGCTTGAAACAGAAGGACGCTTGGGTATCGGATCCCTTTATGACGAGCAAAGGCGTGCCGACGATCGGTATTTTTACGGCCGTAACCGATGAATACGGGCAGTTTCGCGGAGTTATGGGCTTGAATGTAGATTTGCCAGTAGTGACAAAGCTGATTCAGGACATCAAAATTGGTGAAACTGGTTATGTGGTGCTCTTGGACAGTAAAGGAACCATTATTGCCCATCCTCGCAACCCGGAACTGAATTTTAAAAAGCTGGCGGATTTGAAGGACTCTTCTTTAAGTACGCTGGCCGGTATTGCAGAAGGGCAAATTTCTTTAGATATCAACGGCATAGAGCATGTGGCGAACGTAGTGACCTCGCAGCAGTCCGGCTGGAAATACGTTGTGCTGGTTGAAGCGGCGCAGCTTAATGAGAGCGCCTCCCATGTGCGCAGTGCGCTGCTGCTTGTGTTGGGTGTTACTATCCTGTTGGTTTTGGGTCTATCCTTTTTACTGGCGCGCCGCTTTGCCGCGCCCTTGACAAATGCAGCAGACTTACTGGGGCAGCTGGGACAGGGCGATTTTTCGCAAAAAGTGGAACCGGCGTATTTGAACTATAGCGATGAAAGCGGCGTGTTATTTCAGTCGTTGGAGAATATGCGCCAAGAAGTAGGCGCTTTGGTTGCCGGCGCTAGGAATGTAGCTGGTGATGTGGAAAACCGCTCGCGCCAATTGGATGCCAACGCTGCTTCGGCGGCGCAGTCCGTAGAGGAAGTGGCGGCGTCAGTACAGGAAATTGCCACTGTTTCCGCTTCGCAAGCGAAAGAGCTGGAGCAGGGCGTGGCCCGGATGCATGATATGGCTGGGCATGTGCAGCATGCAGGCAATCGTTTGCAGGATGTGCGGCAAGCCTATGAGATGATTCGCCGCTTCAGTAAGGATCTAAATGAAATTGTGGGCGTGCTGAATCAGCAGATGAACGAAGAGCGGCAGGCCGTGGAAGGCGTTGATGCGGTAGTCCAGCGTGTTGACCAGGAAAATCGTCGCATTGCTTCCTTCACTGAAGCGATCGAGGGGATTGCCGAGCAGACCAATCTATTGGCGCTTAACGCTTCCATTGAGGCGGCTAGAGCGGGCGAACATGGTCGCGGGTTTGCCGTGGTAGCGGAAGAAGTGCGCAAACTGGCGGAGGAGAGCAGCCGGGCTGCTGGCGAAATACGGCAGGTAATCGGCCAGGTTCAGGAAGCTTCGCACCAGGCGGTGACGGAAATTAAACGGGCCTGCGACGTTACGGAACGCCAGCAGGAGGCGGTACGCAGCACCGATGCTATGTTCCAGGAAATTACGCAAGCCGTCGAAGAGATGCAGGGCGTTTTGAATGCTATGGAAGAGCGGTTTGGAGCGATGCTTCATGAGACGGAAGAGGTAGTGGGCAGCTTTAGTTCCTTGTCCGCTGGCGCGGAGGAGACTTCCGCTATTACTGGACAACTGGCTTCGACCATGGATGGACAAGCCCAGGCAGTCCAATCAGTGCAAACCGAAGCCAAGCAATTACTGCAAGCAGTGGAAGATTTGCGGCAAGGAATTGCTAAATTTCGTGTATAAAACATAAGCTATTAATGGAAGAGCGCCGCTGCAAGCGGTGCTCTTCTTGCGTCTCAATGGTATAATTAAGAAATAAGCAGGGAAGGGGACGGGCAATGGCGATTTTACACGGTGCAGAGCCGTTTTTGCTGCCAGGAGGAGAAAAAGGAGTTTTGCTGCTGCATGGCTTTACCGGTTCGCCGGCGGAGATGCGCCTGTTGGGCGAAGCGTTGCATCAAGAAGGGTATACGGTGCTGGCGCCGAGACTGCCTGGGCACGGAACAACAGTGGAAGAAATGGCGGAAACTCGCTGGCCGCTCTGGTATGGAGGAGCTGAAGACGGTTATTGGCTGCTTCGTTCCTTGTGTTCAGAAGTAGCTGTAGTGGGACTTTCCATGGGGGGATTGCTGGCATTGGCGTTAAGCGCGAAACTGCCGGTATGGAAGACAGTATCGTTAAGCGCCCCCATTGATTTGTATGATAAAAGAGCTCATTATGTAGATATGTTTCGTCTCTTTCGTACCTATGCGCCTAAAAAACGGCGTCGCTTTGCGGATGTAGACGATTGCTATACCGTAGCCTATGAGTCGACGCCGTTGGCGTGTGTGAAGAGCCTATTACAACTGATTCGCCATGTGCAGCGGCTGCTACCGCAGGTGCAGGCGCCTTTGTTGGTGATGCAGGGCCGCCGCGAGCACACAGTGCGGCCGCGGAGCGCGCTGCATATTTACGAACAGTCCGGCAGTTTGCAAAAGGAATTGGTCTGGCTGGAGAAATCGGGTCATTTGGTGACCTTGGATATAGAACGGGAGCTGGTCTTTGCGCAAGTGAAAGCGTTTTTGACGGCTCCCTAAGAAGAATGACGGGAGGGCTAGGAAATGGCGGAAATGAAAGAAGATCCTAATCAGTGGTGCTTCGCTTGCGGTTCTTTGAATCCAATTGGCTTGAAGATGCACTTTGAAGAAGATACGGCCGACGGCGTGTATCGCAGCCGTTTCACGGCGGGGCCGGAACACCAAAGCTACAACGGCGTTATGCATGGCGGGCTTGTAAGCACGCTGTTGGATGAGATCATGGGGCGGTATTACTATGCCAAAGGAAAGCAGGCTGTTACGGCTAAGCTGGAGGTTCGCTTTCGCGCGCCGACGCCGATCGGCCAAGAACTGCTGATTGAAGGAAGAGTTGTGGGTCAACGAGGGAAAATGGCGGAAATGACTGCGCAAGTCCGCTTGGCTGACGGCTCGGTTACGGCGGAAGGAAAGGCCCTGGTGGCGATTCTTGGTGATCTGTCATGAGCCGCCTGGAAGAGCTTGTACTGTCATTTATGCAAGAAGAAGCTTATCGGCCCTTGAGCGCAGAGGAATTAGCGGAAAAGCTGCGTTTGAAGGGTAACGATCTGGCTGAATTCTGGGAGGTCTTGGCAGAATTAGAAGAACGAGCGGTGATCGTTAAAACTCGCTATGAGCGGTATGGCTTGCCGGAAAAAATGAACCTTGTTGTCGGACGTTTGGCAATGACTAATAAGGGCTTTGGTTTTGTTATTCCCGAAGTGCGTCAGCAGCCGGAGGAAAGCGATGTATTTATTGCTCCTGATGATATGGGGACAGCTATGCACAATGATCGAGTAATCGCGCGTGTGCATTCCCGACGGCCGGTACAGGGACGTTCGAGGGAAGGGGAAATCATTCGCATTGTGGGCCGGGCGAATTTGCAGATGGTGGGTCTCTTCGAAGCCGGGCGCAATTACGGTTTTGTCAGACCCGATGATGTGCGTTTGGGCCAGGACGTATTTATTCCCAAAGAGTTCTTTGGCGGGGCCGCCAGTGGCAGCAAAGTCGTTGTAGAGATTACTAGCTGGCCAGAGCGAAAACGCAGCGCCGAAGGAAAGATTATCGAAGAGCTGGGACGTCCTGGGGATCCAGGCTTGGAAGTCTTATCTATTTTACGGAGGCATCAGCTTTCTTCTGATTTTGATGCGCCAGTGCTGGCGGAAGCCGACGCCGTGCCGGCAACCGTAAAAGAAGAAGAACTGTCGGAACGGCGTGATCTGCGGCATTTTCCCATCATTACGATTGACGGCGAGGATGCCAAGGACTTAGATGATGCGGTTTATGTAGAGGCAATGGCTGATGGAATATACCGTTTAGGTGTTTATATCGCTGACGTGAGCCATTACGTACGGGAAGGAAGCCGTCTTGATGTAGAAGCGCGGCAACGCGGTACGAGTGTCTATTTGGTGGACCGAGTGCTCCCCATGCTGCCACAGCGCCTATCCAACGGCATTTGCAGCTTAAACGCCCAGGTGGACCGGTTGGTCATGTCTTGTGAAATGGAAATTGATTCCTCTGGGCGGGTTCGGCAATATGAAGTATTCCCGGCCGTAATTCGAGTTGCGGAGCGTTTTTCTTATACAGTAGTGAGAAAAATGCTTGTCGAGGGCCTGGAGTCGGTGGAAGAACGGTATCATTCGCATTTGCCGCATCTGCAAAAAATGGAGCAGCTTTGCCACATTTTGCGCGAACGGCGTATGCGCCGCGGCGCTGTGGATTTTGATTTTCCAGAGCTCAAAGTAAAGCTGGATGCTGAGGGGCGGCCTTTGGAAATTGTCCGGCGTGTTCGAACCATCGCCGAGTCGGTTATCGAAGAATTTATGCTGGTAGCGAACGAAACGGTAGCGGAACACATGCATCGTCAGAAGCTGCCGTTCTTGTTTAGAGTCCATGAGAATCCGGATCCGGAAAAATTGCTGAAGTTGGATTTGTTGCTGAATAACTTTGGCGAACAATTGCGGCGGACGCAAGGGGAAGTGCGCCCTGAGGCGCTGCAGAGGATTCTAACGCGCATTGCCGGGCGGCCAGAGGAAAAAATAGTCAGTACCGTTATGCTGCGCTCTTTAAAACAAGCGCGGTATGAAGCGGAAAACTTGGGGCATTTTGGTCTGGCGGCGCCGTATTACACACACTTTACTTCGCCGATTCGACGCTATCCGGATTTAATCGTGCACCGCATGCTGCGAGAGTGGCTGCAAAAAGGCTTTAAGGGAAAACGAAGGGAAAAACTAGAAAAAGAGCTGCCTGAAATTGCGCTGCACAGTTCGCAACGAGAAAGGGCGGCGGCGGAAGCGGAACGAGAAACCGTGCAGTTGAAGCTGGTGGAATATATGGAACGCTTCATTGGCGAAGAATTTGCCGGCGTGATCAGCAGTGTAACGGCCTTCGGCTTTTTTGTAGAGCTGGATAACGGTGTGGAAGGGCTTGTGCATATTTCTACGCTGGATGACGATTATTATCAATTTATTGAAGAACGTTACAGTCTGTTGGGGGAACGGACGCGTCGCCTCTTCCAATTGGGGCAGCCTGTGACGATCCGAGTGGCTCGCGTGAATTCGCTAGAGCGAAATATTGATTTTCAACTGGTTGCCGGCGGGGAAAAGCAGCCTAAAGGCGTTGGGGACGAGAAAAGGGCGCGCCCGGTTGTTGCAAAAAAACAGAATGCGCCGCATAAGCCGAAACATCAGGCAGGTAAGGATGTTGTTGGGGGAAAACGCGGCAAACCATCGGACCGGGTTAAAAGCAAGAGGAGGAAAAAACAATGAGCCAAAATGGGGCGGGAATAAAGATTGTCTCGGAAAATCGCAAAGCCCGCCACGATTATCATATACATGAGACGTTTGAAGCGGGAATTGTCTTGACCGGTACGGAAGTTAAGTCATTGCGCGCCGGTAAGGCTAATTTGAAAGATAGCTATGCTCGTATTGAAAATGGTGAAGTATTTTTGCAACAAATGCATATTAGCCCCTATGATCAGGGGAATCGTTTCAATCACGATCCGTTGCGGCCGCGCAAGCTGCTGCTGCATCGCCAGGAAATTAATCGTCTTTTGGGGAAAACCAGGGAAAAAGGCTTTTCGTTGGTGCCTTTGAAAATATACTTTGCTCGAGGGAAAGCCAAAGTAGAGTTGGCCTTGGCCAGTGGTAAAAAGCTATATGATAAACGACAGGATTTGGCGGAACGCGACGCAAAGCGCGATATGGAACGGGCGCTGCGTGACCGGCAAAAAGAGTAGAAGGACCGCTTTAGCGGTCCTTCTTTCCTTTAACAAGACACTATTTTACCAATTGAACTGTGCGAGATATATGTATCAATGATTTTGAGGTTTCCAGTAGTTTTTTTGCTTAAATGGGGCGTAAAAGCAAGGCAGGGAAAACTTAATAATCGACGAATATAAGACAAAAGCATATTTATATATCTCTAAATAATCGGAATTGGTTAGGGAGCTAAGCTAGTTCTTTTTAGTGACTGCTTGGCGTTTGCTGGCGAAAGGAGCCGGACTTGGGAATGCAAATAGAAGATCTGGTGGTAGAGACCATTGAAGCGATTTCTTGCGTGATGCGGCAGGCTGTGAGAGAGCATCGGCAAAAGGCGGAAGCAGGAACGGATCTTTGCGCGCTGACCCTGACGCAGCTGCATTACCTGCATGCCGTACGGGAGCTGGGGCGGCCCACTTTTCGTGATCTTGTAGAAAAATTTCAAGTGAAAAAATCGACAGTAACGGCGATTGTGCAGAAATTAGTGCAGAAGGGATATGTGTACAAATGTCAGTCTCAAGAAGATCTGCGAGTATATCATATTCATCTGGCGCCAAAAGGAGAGCAGCTGATTCAACTGGAGGATGAAGGGTATCGCTATTTTGCTAAACAGCTTACAGCATGCTTGGACGAAACGGAGCGAAAGCAATTTGCGATGATGCTGCAGAAAATAAATACTAAGGCGCATGAAAACCGGAAATGATGGGAGGCTGGGTGAATGCGCATGCATGTTCCCTTAGATTCGTTGGAACGTTGGAAGGAGTATCTGGGCAATTCGGCGCAATGGGAGTGCTCCAAGGAACTGCGGCATATGGCGCAGCTTTGGTGGCAGGATGAGGAACTGCCTGCTTACGTGCTGGCTATGGCGGCCAGGCAGCCTCGTTTGCAAGGCTTGAAAAAACTTTTCGCTTTTCCTGAGTATCGATTACCCTTGCCAAAGGGCGGCGTACCGTCGCGCAGTGATTTGTATGTGCTGGCGTGTAACCAGCAAAGAGAACTGGTTGTGATGATGTTGGAAGCGACGGCTTGCAATGCTATGGGGCCTTCAGTGCAGGAATGGCTGCGTCTAAAGGGAAAAACGGCGACCGTAGAGCGTGAAGACGTTCCCAAAGCGGAAGACGACTCGCGGACGGAATTTTTATCGGCTCAGCTGGGCTTGTTGGGGCAGAGTCTTGTGCATGTAAAATATCAATTTTTATATCGCACAGCCTTGGCGCTCTTAGAAGCGGAACGGGTCGGCGCAAGGCAGGCGGCAGTATGGTTTCATTGTTCGGAAGAGGGCAGCTTGCAAGAGTATAGAAAGTTCGTAGCCCTTTATGGCGTAGAAGGAGAAGCCGATACCCTTTGCGGGCCGGTTGAGGTTCGAGGCGTGGAACTTTTTTTTGCTTGGGTTTTTTTTCGTGATTGCCAGGAGTAAACGGCAGCCAAGAGTTTAAGAATATAAATAAACAGATGTCTCATTGAGAGGCGTGCAGCGTTGGCTTTTTCCCCAAGGAGTTTGGAAAATGCGGACGGTTGTGGAACGAGGTGGGCTTATGCGGATTTTGATTGTAGATGATGATTTGCTGATACGTACGATGCTGACGGATTATCTGCAGGGAAAAGGGCATGCTGTATGGAAATGTGCGTCCGGCGAGGAAGCGCTGGCATTGTTTCATCAAAATCGTTTTGACTTGGTCTTTACGGATCTGTGCATGCCTGGCATGTCGGGTTTGGAATTATTGGAGTGCTTAAAGGAAGAGCCTGGTCGTGATGAGTTTGAAGTGGTAATGTGTACTGCTTTTGGCGATGTACAGTCGGCGGTAGCGGCTTTGCGAGCCGGAGCGTATGATTACTTGCAAAAACCGCTGCAATTGGACGAAGTTGCGCTGCAGATAAGCCGCATGGAAGAGCACTTGGCCTTGCGACGGGAAAATAAACTTTTGACCGAGCGTTTTAGCGAATGCGTCGAAGCGGAAATTAAAGAAGCTCGTGATGAACTGTCTCGTTTGCGTACGGAGCTGGGATATGGAGGGGCGACTGAAATTGTGGTGGCCTCGCCAGCGATGAAACAGGCGGTGGAATGGGCGCAGCGGTTTCATTTGGATCGCAGTGTACCGGTGCTGATTGAAGGCGAGACCGGAACCGGCAAGGAAATTTTGGCGCGTATTGTGCATCATGGAGCGGACTGTCATGGTCAGCCATTTATTGATGTGAATTGTGCGGCCTTAAACGCCAACATGTTTGAAAGCGAGCTGTTTGGTTATGAAGCTGGCGCCTTTACCGGCGGACTGCGAACTGGTAAGAAAGGCAAACTAGATTTGGCCCAGGGCGGAACCTTATTTTTGGATGAAATCGGCGAGCTGCCCTTAGAACTGCAGGCGAAGCTGCTGCGGGTGCTGCAAGAGCATGAATTCTACCGCGTAGGCGGCCTAAAAAAGATAAAATGCGATGTGCGCCTTATTTGCGCTACGAATCGAAACTTGCAGGATATGGCCGACAGCGGCGAGTTTCGGAGAGATTTATACTATCGGCTGCATGTGGGACGTATATTGATACCTCCTCTTCAGGAACGAGTCGAGGATATTGTGCCTCTCTTTGAATCGTTTTTACAGCAAAAAGCTGGCGGTAAATATCAATTAACTGATTCGGCCAAGCAATATTTACGCTGTTATTCCTGGCCTGGAAATGTACGGGAGCTGCGCAATGTAGTGGAACGGGTTACTTTGTTTTTGCCGCCGGGGCGTATCGCTCTGAAGGATTTGCCTGTGGGAGTGTCTGAAAAGGGGCCGGTAATGCAATGCTTGCTGAACCCTTATGATTTTGTACTGCCAGAAGAAGGCTTTGATTTAGACGATTTTATGCGGCGCATTATCGAAAGTGTCGTGAAGCGTTTTGATGGCAATAAGACAGCTGCAGCTCAATATATGGGCTTGACACGCAGAGCCATTTATAGTCGCTTATATTCCAAACGATAACCGGAAGGTGAAGAGTAGTCGATGGCGCAGGGTGTACCCATGCGTACAGTTGAACGTTAATTTGTACCGGGATGTACGAAATGGTGCGCTAACTAGACCGAAAGGCCTGGAATCAGGCCTTTTTCTTTTGGCATGGCTTTTGCTATTAATAACAATGACAGCAAAACAGACATGAAGGGATGGGGTCGTTGATGCAGTACGCAGCTTACGAAACACAACCGATGGTGAAATGGGCGCAGGAAGTATTGCGATCCGGACAGCGTATTTTGGAAATGGCGGAAAAAATGCAAAATAATGGCAGAGACATGCAAGCTTTAAGTATTGACGTGATTTCTTGCCATGGTCAAGCGGTAGAATGTTTTTCCAGTTCTCACAGGGATCTGGCAAGCCGGGTCATGCAGGCTGTGGATGATATTGATTTTTTTGTGCGAGAATCGTATGCGTGCCAAAACGGCACCAGGCAAATGCTGCGCGCCGTTTTTTTGGTGGGCTTTTACGGCTATTTGGCGGAAGGAAACCGCAAGGCCTTGTTGCGCAAATGCCTTTGGGCCAAGCAATTGCGCCGGGGCATGTGCAGCGAAGAGCAAGTTACATACTTGCATGATCCTATAGAGCGTTGTGGCGACTGACTCCAGGCGATTTAAGCAGGCTGTTCTTTTTGGTACACTGCCAATTTTTTAAAAGTCGCTGTAGGGTTCGTAAACCTAAAGGGATCTTTTGATAGGCAGGGGATTGGAAGGCTGGACAGAATTTAATACCAGAAGGCTGTCAGCGAGAGGGAAAGCTTTCCGTTACTTGTCTGGAGAAAGGGGCTTTAGAAATGGATTTACAACACGCTTTGCAGGTGATTAGCGCCTTAGCGAGAAAAGTTGGGGCGATGCAAAAGGAGTCTTTAGGGCGGCGCGACTTGTTGGTGCAGACCAAAAGCAGCGGGATTGATTTAGTGACCGAAGTAGATGTTCGTTCAGAAACAATGATTTTGGAGGCGCTGCGCCGTGAATTTCCTGCTTGCGCCATTATGTCGGAAGAATCAGGAGCAAGCGGACCGGAGGGCGAATACTGCTGGGTTGTAGATCCGTTGGACGGTACGACGAATTATGCGCAAGGTCTGCCAATTTTTGCTGTTTCCATCGCGTTGCAGTATAAACAAGAAAGTGTATTGGGCGTTGTTTATGTGCCGATGCTGGACCAACTTTTTTCGGCGGTAAAAGGCGGCGGCGCGAGAAAAAACGGTGTGCTGCTGCAGGTTTCGGATAAACCGTCACTGGAGTCTTGTGTGTTAGCGACAGGCTTTCCTTATGATGTGGCTACGCATCCTTTGAATAATCTGGACTATTTTAATTCGTTACTTCTTAAAACTCGGGCGGTGCGGCGTTTTGGCGCGGCAGCGTATGATTTAGCCTGTGTAGCGGAAGGATCTTTTGACGGCTATTGGGAAATGAATTTGTCCCCTTGGGATGCGGCGGCAGGTGTTTTGCTGGTGACAGAGGCCGGGGGTGTGGTACATTCATTTCGAAATGATCGGAAGATTTCGCTGGTGGCGGCATCTCCCCGTGTCTACGAGTGGATAGCAGCGGAATTGCAGCAAATTGATGCAGGAAGATGAAACTGAATTCCTGAGATGATATTTTACAACGCGAACAAAATACGTTAAAATATAAAAAGAGCGTTTACAAGCGCTCTTTTCTTTAATACATATAGTTAACTATCTGCACAAAAAAGGTTAACGAGGATGGTGGGTTTCATGAAAGAAAATCTGGTAGAACAACAAGATAAACAGTATGTATGGCATCCGTTTACGCAGATGCAAGGGTGGCTGGAAAATCAGCAGACCGTAATTTGCGAAGCCAAAGGCATAAAACTGACCGATACGGAAGGGCGCAGCTACTATGACGGCGTATCTTCTCTATGGGTTAATATCCATGGGCATCAGCGGCGCGAAATTGACGAAGCCATCATTGCGCAATTAGGAAAGGTAGCACATAGTACCGCATTGGGCTTGGCCAATATTCCGGCGGCTGAACTGGCGGAGCAATTGGTAGCGTTGGCGCCGGATGGACTGGAGAAGGTCTTCTATTCGGATGACGGCTCTACGGCAGTTGAAGTGGCTTTGAAAATGTCTTTTCAATACTGGCGTCATCAAGGGCAGCCAAAGAAAGAAAAATTTGTAGCTTTAACGCAAGCGTATCACGGCGATACGATTGGCGCGGTGAGTGTCGGCGGTGTTGATCTTTTTCATCGTACCTTCCAACCGCTTTTGTTTAAAACGATGCAGGCGCCGTCGCCTTCCTGCTATCACTGCAGTCAGGACGCGACAACTTGCGCCAAGCAGTGCTTGCAAGAGATGGAGGCGCTTTTAGCGGCGCATCATCAAGAAATTGCCGCTGTAATCGTGGAACCGCTGGTGCAGGCGGCAGCAGGCATGCTGATGTCGCCTCCGGGCTATTTAGCGGCGGTGCGTCAATTAACGAAAAAGTATAAGGTACACCTTATTGCCGATGAAGTGGCTACCGGTTTTGGCCGTACCGGAAAAATGTTCGCCTGCGAGCATGAAGGAGTCAGCCCGGATTTTATGGCTCTTTCTAAAGGTATTACCGGGGGTTATGTTCCGTTGGCGGCTACGCTGACAACGCAGAAAATTTTCGATGCTTTCCTGGGCGATATGGAGTCAAAGCGTACTTTTTATCACGGGCATTCCTATACGGCCAATCAGCTGGCTTGCGCAGCAGCGCTGGGCAGCCTGAAAATATTTCGCGACGACAAGGTGATTGCAGGCTTGGAGAAAAAGGTTGCCTGTGTGGCTGAGGCCCTTAGGAGTATTGCTTCTTTGGAGCATGTAGGCGACGCAAGACAACGCGGCTTGATCGTCGGGATTGAGCTTATGCAGGATGCGAAATCCAAAACACCCTATCCTTGGGGCGAAACTATGGGCGCCCGGGTTTGTTTGAAGGCGCGCGAGTACGGGTTATTCATCCGCCCGGTGGGAGATGTGGTTGTTTTTATGCCGCCGCTGGTCAGTACGGAAACAGAGCTTTTAGATATGCTGGCGCTGCTTCGCAAAGCGGTTGTAGCCGTTACGGAAGAAGGCGCCGTGGTATCCGGCGGCGGCGGGGCTCACTTTTAGAAGAATGAAACAGGACAGTGCCGATTTGCAACACTGTCCTGTTTTTTCTCCTTGTATAGCTTTGCGGTTTAGGAAAAAATAAAAATAAAAAATATAATTTCGAACATTACAAATAAGAATAAATAAACTGCATAAAAATTAAATAGATAGCATACAATTAAGTTCGCAAAAGTGAAAAAGGAAAAGCCATCGAAAACTCCGAAAAGGTAAGTGCTAGCAAACCCAAAGGAGTGTGTAATCGATG
>SAAJ01000002.1 GCA_009929485.1 Negativicutes bacterium | reverse complement strand
TTTTCATTTTGTGTACTCTTCATAGTGAGACGCCTCCTCAATACATTTACTTGTGCCTATCTTGTCGGGTCAGCACATTGTTATTGTATTGCCGGGCGTTTCTTTTTTCAAAGACCGTTTTTAGATATTACAGGAATGCTCTGTGTGACGTTCCCCCCAAAGGACCGCGCAGCGGTTTTTTTATCCTAGAGTGGACCTAGAGCGAATGATCGCTTTCAAGCAGTTTGATAAACTGAGTTGTCAGTTCCGGGTCGAATTGACTGCCGGCACAGCGCTGTAATTCCGCTATAGCTTCGCTCGCGGAGGCCGCCTTGCGGTAAGGACGATCATGGGTTATGGCGTCATAGGTATCAACCAAAGCGAGAATACGGCAAGGCAGCGGGATGGCTGTTTTTTTCAGTCCCTGCGGGTAGCCTTGGCCGTCCCAGCGTTCATGATGGCTGATGATCCAGTCGGCAATCGGTTCAAAATCGGGAATGGACTTAGCCATGCGATAGCCTATTTCCGTATGCTCTTTCATGACCGTCCATTCTTCTTCCGTGAGCGGGCCTGGCTTAAATAGAATATGATCAGGAATGCCAACCTTGCCAATGTCGTGAAAATGGGCTAACAGGCGTAAATCTGCTAGCTGAGAAGCAGGTAAACCTAGAAACCCAATAAACTGCTCCATGAGATCATGCAGACGCTTGCCGTGGCCTTCGGTCAAGTAGTCCCTTGCTTCCAAGGCGCGTTCCAGTGTCTGGACAATGGCGTTCTTGGCGCTTTGCTTTTGGAGCAGCTTCTCGCGGTACATATTTGTATCCGCTTCCTTGAAGAGAGAGCACATGTCCGGGGGAGTTTGGGAAGAGATGGCGTAGCCTAAAGAAAGGCTGACAGGGAAGCCTTTCTGGGCTTGGTTGTGTTCTTCTAAAGCGGTACGAATCTTAGTGCAAATAGATGAGAAAAAGCTTTGCGTTGGTTGATTAAAGACAGCGGCAAATTCGTCGCCGCCAATGCGGGCGAGAAAGGCGTCGGCAGGAAAGGCGTCCTGCAATAGTTCGGCTACCTGGCGCAAAGCTTGATCGCCGATGGCGTGACCAAAGGTGTCGTTTAAGAGCTTCAGGCCGTCTACATCGCAGACAAGCAGACCGGTTGGTTGTTGAAGCTGGCTCACTTTCTGCATTTTCTCTTCAAAGGAAGTACGGTTATAAAGGCCGGTTAAACTGTCGTGCAAGCTTTGGTGGCGAAGCTTTTTTTCCCACTCGTAGCGTTCCGTGATGTTGCGGACAATCGCGATTGTTTTATCTGGTTCTGTTGGGACGAGCCGAGCCTCATAATGCTGCGTATTCCATTCAAAATCAAAAGTTTGAAGACGTTGAGAAGTAAGCGCTTGCCGTAAAAAGCGCATTGCTTTTTGCGCTAAAGCTGGTGAGAGAATCTCATGGGCTGTTTTGCCTAAAAATGTTTCCGCGGGGAAAGCTAAAGCCATGGAACTGGCTTTGTATTGCAAAAACCGCCCCTCTTTATCGACGGCGAAGATTGCGTCAGGAATGGCTTCTAAAAGAGCATGGTTTTCATGAGTGCTTTTCAGCAAGCGCTGTTCGGCTTTGCGGCGGACTAGATTTTCTTTCTTTAAGGAATGAAACAGCTTAGAGCTATTTAAGGCTAAAGACGCCATGCTTGCGAATTGTTCCAACGCTTCCGCTTCGGCAGGCGTGAAGCATCCTTCGCTCTCGTAGCGGCTCAAACCTATAATTCCGACAATTTCCTCCTTGTCCCATAACGGGGTCAGTACCACAGCGTGCATATCAGGATAAGAAAGATGATTTTTGTTGAACCGTGCATGCAGTGCCGTAGGGGGCGCTTTACGCGTTTGGTACGCTGTATAGTCATTTTCAACGATGGTGTGTCGCCGCCGCATTAATTCCCCGGCCAACCCTTCGTGCCAGGGAAAGGAAACACCGACGCAGCAAGCATGGACGCCTAAGCCGTGGGCTTGGAACTGTACTTGGGCGGAAGCGTCTGTTTTGTGTATAAAGCCATGCTCAGTTTTCACCAGCGAAGCAGCCGCTTTTAGGATGTATTGTAAAATATCTTCTTCCTGTAAATGGTGCAGCACCTGGAACATGCTTTTTTGAAGTGATTGCAGCAGAAGCTGCTGCTGTTGGATGGTATAGTCGCGCGTGAGTAGTTCATCCAGCTGTTGCCGCAATTCCTCCTCGGAGGCTAACAGTTCTTCATACGCTGCGGATAAGTCAGTTTGGAGGGCCTGATTTTCGGCAGTGAAGGAGGTTAAGGACTGGGCAATTTCTTTGGACTGAGAAAGGTCGTGAACGATATGCAAATAATATGGTTTTTCGAGGAGCGGGAAAAAAGACGTCTTGATTTCTGCAAGAAAACAAGAGTGATTGCTGCGAATATGTGTGACATGAATAGTTTTAGCAGTGGCTCTTGCTTCGGCAAGATGATGCTGAAGGTAGGTTGCAGAGGTCGGCGTGCAAAGATGTTGCAGCGACAGTTCTGCTATTTCCGTTTGTGAATATTGATAGGCGTCAGAAGCTGCTTGATTTGCATAACAGATGGAGCCATCCAGATGGGTGAGGAGAACGATGTCGCTTATTTGGTTAAGAAGCGCTTCGTAGGCAATAGTATTTAAGAAGCAAGAGTTGTCGTGCTTGCAAGTGATATTGCTTTGCATCATAAACGGACTCCTCCTTAGGTTCTAACGTATAGGGTAGTAGCTGCAAGTAAAGTCTGATTTTAACGAACTTTTCTATAATTCAGCGTACTGCTAAAGTTTTCCTTTTTATTCCTCGAAAATGAGTGATTTTTTATTAAAAAACCTCCCAACGATAGGCAGAGTCCTATCATTGGGAGGCTGAAATTTTTTTGAATTTAAGCTTGTTCGCTAATGGCTAAGTGTTTATAACGATCTTTCTCTTCAGCGCGCTTGGCATTGTTGAATCGATCCAGTGTGCCCACAAGATATCCCGTAATCCGGCGAATGCGCTCGAAAGAACCGGACTCGTTTTCGGTGCGTCCGCAATGCGGGCAGACCTCGTCAATAATCCCATTGTAGCCGCACAGCGGATCATGATCTACGGGATGATTGATGGCGCCATAGCCAATGCCGCTTTCCTTCATGCAGCGGACAATGGACTCGAAGGCGTCAAGGTTTTTGAGGGGATCGCCGTCTACCTCCACATAGGTAATATGGCCGCCATTGGTCAGTGCGTGGTAGGGCGCTTCCAACTGCACTTTTTTATAGGAGCTGATAGGGCAATAGACCGGCACATGGAAGGAGTTGGTATAATAGGCGCGGTCCGTGACTCCGGGAACGCTGCCAAAACGTTTGCGGTCCATATCTACGAAGCGGCCGGAGAGTCCTTCCGCAGGCGTAGCAATCAGAGAAAAATTCAGGCCATATTGTTTAGCGGCGTCATCCATACGCTGCCGCATATGTTTGACAATGCGCAGACCGGCTTCTTGCGCCGCGTCCGATTCGCCGTGGTGCTGGCCTGTGAGGGCTTTTAAGCATTCAGCTAAGCCGATAAAGCCCACTGTCAGCGTACCATGCTTGAGCACTTCGCGCACTTCGTCGTCAGCGGAAAGCTTGTCCGAATCCAGCCAGATGCCATTGCCCATGAGGAACGGATAGTTGCGGACTTTCTTGCGGCATTGGATTTCAAAGCGCTCTAAAAGCTGGTCGATGCAAAGATCAATGAGTTCGTCCAGGCTTTTATAGAATTGCTTGCTGTCTCCATGGCTGAGAATGCCTAAACGAGGCAGATTGATTGACGTAAAGCTGAGATTGCCGCGGCCGTAAACAATTTCCTGGGAAGGAACGGCGGGGTTGCCAATAACGCGCGTGCGGCAGCCCATATAGGCGATCTCCGTTTCCGGGCGGCCTTCTTGGTAGTACTGGAAATTAAAAGGCGCATCAATAAAGGAGAAATTGGGGAAAAGGCGTTTCGCGCTGACGCGGCAGGCCAACTTAAACAGATCGTAGTTAGGATCTTCCGGGTTATAGCTGACGCCTTCTTTGATCTTGAAAATCTGAATAGGGAAAATAGGCGTTTCGCCGCAGCCTAAGCCGGCTTCCGTAGCTAAGAGAATGTTTTTAACTACCATGCGTCCTTCCGGGGACGTATCGGTGCCGTAATTGATAGAGCTAAAGGGAACCTGCGCGCCAGCCCGGCTATGCATGGTATTGAGATTGTGAATCAGAGCCTCCATGGCTTGGTAGGTGGCTTTGTCCGTTTCCGCGACAGCTTGCGTAAAAGCAAATTGCTGCGCTTTGTTGAGCAAAGCAGTGTCAAAAGAACTTTGCAGTAAGGCAAACTCTTTTTCTTGATAGCCGCTGTCATTAGCCAAGGTGATTTGCAGCTGTTCTTGTTCTTGCAGCGTTTGCGCCGCTTTAACGACGAGCTCTTTGACATTATCCTGACCGCTCTCAAAAAACAGGGCTTTACTCAGGTTGTCTTGGTAGCGTTTGACAAAGGTTTTGCTAACGCCTTCGGCCAAGCCGTAGTCAAAGTTAGGAACGCTTTGACCGCCATGCTGATCGTTCTGGTTGGATTGAATGGCAATACAGGCAAGAGCGGAATAGCTGGAAATATCGTTCGGCTCCCGCAATTGGCCGTGGCCGGTGGAAAAACCGCCTTGGAACAGGCGCTGGATATCGATTTGGCAGCAAGTGGTAGTTAAGGTATAAAAATCAAAATCATGAATGTGGATGTCGCCGTCTTTGTGCGCTTTGGCATGGTCTGGTTTTAAAATATACATTTCATTAAAGATTTTTGCGCCTTCCGAACCGTATTTCAGCATGGCGCCCATGGAGGAATCTCCGTCAATGTTGGCATTGTCACGCTTCAAATTACTTTCCTGAGAAGCGCTGTGCGTAATTTCCTCGTAGGTTTTCATCAAGCGGGTGTTCATTTCCCGCATCCGGGTGCGTTCGGCGCGATATAATATATAGGCCTTAGCGGCTTTGGCCAGGTCGGCGTTGATTAAGACCTTTTCCACAATATCTTGAATATCTTCTACACTGGGCGGCGTGTTTCGTTCAGTATAAACTTGGGTAGCTTGGTGAACTACTTCCGTAGCCAGTTGTAAAGCTTTCGTGTTGTCGTTAATTCCCGCAGCCTGCAGAGACTTGGCAATAGCATTGGCTATTTTCTCCAAATTAAAGGGAACTTGGCGTCCGTCACGTTTAACAATAGTCGTCAGCATGGGCAAGGCGGCAGCATGGGATGCTGCGCCAGTCACCTCCTTATGTAGATGTGAATTTTGATGTTCCGTATGAAGCCGATTTTAATTCTACATGAATATATAGTGTTGGTCAATAAGGAACAACACTATATATTGTGCATTGGCGTCCTGGGTCGAAATGATGAAAAGTCCTGCTTAAATAGGTTTTTCGGGGATAAATGGTCCTAGTTCCCTGATGAAAGCTTGACTTGCATTATAGCGATAGGTTCGTATGCAGACAGAAGCAAATTGTATATCAATGCAAAGAAAATAACAAGCAGAAAAAGAGACTCAACGGCGGTAAAAAGGATTATTGATAGAAATGTACATATTGAAACGAAAATTAAGAGAATAGTGCCAATAAATTGATTTAAAAGTAAAGTTGAAAGTGGAAAAGAAAGATACTTATTAAAGGATAAAAGATATTAATTAAAGCAATGCATATATTTACAGTGAAAAATGACTATGGTAAAATAATCACAAACAAGGGTAGTGTATTGTGTATACAAATATATTTTTTTACACAAGAAAGTGAAAAAAATCACTAAAAAGATTGAGAAGCCTTTGGAATTTTGGTAAAGATTTATTTTGGTCATAAATTACAAGATGAGGTGGCATTATGCAAGCATTGCAGCAAAGACCTAAAATTGTTGTCGTTGGAGGCGGCTTTGGGGGCTTAGAAGCGGTACGCCAATTGGCGGATAAGAATGTGGACGTGGTGTTGATCGATCGGCGTCATTATCATTTGTTTCAGCCCTTATTGTACCAAGTAGCTACCGCCGCATTGGCGCCGGCTGATATTGCAAGTTCTACACGCTCGCTTTTACGAAAGCAGGAGAATTTAGAGTTTCGCATGGCGGAGGTCACCAGCGTGGATTTTGCCCAAAAGACGGTGCAAACCAGCAGCGGCGAAGTCGCCTATGATTACCTGATTGTAGCAGTAGGAGGAGAAACTAATTTCTTTGGCATGGAAGATGTGCAAGCGCATGCCTTTGGCTTAAAAGACATTGACGAAGCGATTGCGATTCGCAATCATATTTTGTTGAAGTTTGAAGAAGCGCAGCAAGAAGAGCAGGTTCAGCGTCGCAAGGCGTTGCTGACGTTTGCCGTCAGCGGCGGCGGCGCTACTGGCGTAGAGTGCGCCGGCGCCTTGACGGAATTGATCGAACGGACGCTGTTGCCTGATTATCCGGCATTATTGCGTGAAGAAATTAAAGTGGTCTTAGTGGAGGCCGGGGAGCGGCTGCTGTCTATGGTGCCGGAAGCCTTATCGGAAGCGGCGCGGCAAGCATTGAGCCGCAAAGGCGTAGAAGTGCGATTGCAAACGGCTGTTGCCGGCTATGACGGCGCTTGCCTGACTTTTCGCGACGGCAGCGCGTTGGCGGCGCATACCATGATTTGGGCCTCTGGAGTAAAAGCCTCTTCGCTGGTAGAACAGTTGGCAGTGGAACGAGGCCGTCAAAATAGAGTGCTGGTAACGCCGACCTTGCAAGTGCCAGGCGCGGAAGGGGTCTTTTGCATTGGCGATGCCGCCGGGCTGCAGCAAGAGGGAGTTTTGCTGCCCATGGTTGCGCCGGTAGCCGTGCAGCAGGCTAGATTAGCTGTCGGGAATATTTTGCGCTTGCTTCGCAAGGAACCGTTGCAGATGTTTTCGTATCAAGATAAAGGCGCTATGGCCACCGTCGGCCGTAATTTTGCCGTCGCGAAAATCGGACCGCTGCAAAGCAAAGGCTTTTTGACCTGGGTGTTTTGGCTGCTGGTTCACTTGCTGCGCCTGGAAGGAAACCGCAATCGACTGGCGGTATTTTTCAACTGGGGCTTGGATTATTGGTTTGCAACCCGCTTGGTTCGCCTGATTCAACCCCATGCCGGAACAACGGCGCGGCGAACGGCGGAAAGCGGCTCGTCTGTTTAAAGACTATAAATGAAGCAAAGAGACTGTGTTGAAACAATCGTTTTAGCACAGTCTCTTTGCTTATAAACCGCTTTATTGATCCTATTGCCCCATGATTTGCCCTACAAAAACAAAAAGAGCCTTGAGCCAAAGCCCAAGACCCTTATCTTACTGGTGCTCCCGAGACGATTCGAACGTCCGACCAACGGTTTAGGAAACCGCTGCTCTATCCCCTGAGCTACGGAAGCCAATACTACGTTACGTATTGTATCATCACGCCATTGCCAGTGTCAAATAAACGACGTCTTAGTGTCCGCCGCAACCGCAGCTGCCGCCATGCGAACCATGTCCGCCGCAAGCGTGACGAGCGCCCTCTTGAAGCTTGAATTTTTCCATGCCGCCGCATTGCGGGCAAGCTAGCTCATACCCGTGCTTACCGCCCTCTGTGCATGGCGGTTCTTCCCAAACATGACCACAAGCTTTGCATTCGAATTGTCGATTTTTCATTTGATATACTCCTCCTTCTACATGCATATGTTTTCCTCCAGCCAGCGCTTCGGCTACCTTTCGGCGTGCCTGTGTCAGCAGGCGTTGAAACGTTGGCCGGGAGAGCCCCATCTGGCTGGCGCAGGCTTCCTGATCTAAACCAACGGCGTCTTTCAGACGGATGGCTTCCAGTTCATCCACCCCTAGTACAACCGTTTCCTCGCCGCCTTCCGCCCGAAAGCGTCGGCAAAGAGGCTCTTCTTCTACCAAGCCGCAACATCGTTGACGCGCCATAGGACCTCCTTTTGAGCATATGCTCATTTGATTTCTATTATAAGCTTCTACGCAAGCTTTGGCAATCAAAAAATGGATAAGCAAAAGTCCGTGCGGAAACTACAGTTTCCGTACGGACTTTTGTGGGCTAGAGAAGCCCTAGACGCTGCTTGAGCGCTTCTTGTAAAACCCGAGAAAAGTTAATTTTCTTTTTCTCCGCCAGTTTGTTCAGATAATACGGGACGGTAAGCGTTTTCTTTACGGAGCGAGTATCTAGCTTGGCCTGGACGGCTAGCAAGGAAATTTCGACTAAGCCGATAATTTCGCCGGGATGTTTTTGTTGGATTGCATCCACGGCGGAAGCTTCGGGAATTTCATCATTGTCTTCTGACATACTGAACAGGTGCGAGCCTAAAGCTTCTTTAGCCAGCTTATGAGCTTCTTGCAGGTTGTGGCCGACAGCAACGCAGCCGGGAAGATCCGGGAAGAACACGCCATAATGGCCGCTGGCGTCTTTTTCAAAAACGGCGGGATATACATATACATCGCGTTCCATACAATCGCCTCCTCTACTTCAGCAAACCTGCTTGTTTTAGAATTGATTTTTCAACACCAGGAGTAAGATCGTCACCTAGTGCATGAACGGCTATAGTGACCTTTCCTGGCTTGCTAGGATGCTTGAACTGTCGATGTGAACCAGCTTGCCCAACTTCATACCAACCGTCATTTTTTATGAGTTTCAGTATTTCTCGTACCTTCATTGGCATGTTCTCAGTCCTCCTGGTGTTTTGATTATACTACACGTGTTTTGCACGTGTAAATAAAAAGCATATTGTGCTCCACAATAATTGAATTTAGAAAGTTGCTATTATAATTAAAATCAAGGGACTATGGGCAAACTTAGAGAGCGTTTGTCCATAGTTCCTTGATTTTATAAATATGATGAAATGGTGATGAGAAAAAATATACTTAACATATCTCAAGCATGTAATAGGTGAATTTAAGTTAAAATTATAGTGAAAAGTGATATAATTATGTTATTGAAAATATTGAAAAATGAAACGTGATTAAAGCATTTTGTATATGCGGGAAGGGAGTTTTTTGATGCATGAAATGTGGAGAAGAATATTGGAAACGGCACCTACAGAAGAAATAAAATTTGTTTTAAATAAAGGGAAGATAAATATTCCTGGATTTAGACCTGATAAAATCGAGTTGATACAGCGTTCAATTGTAATAAAAACTATGTTGCAATCTAAAAATTTAAAAAAAATAACAGAAATCTATAAAGAGATATTAAATGAAGATATGACAAGTAAAGCTTTTCAAATTAAAGATTGCCAAAGAAGTGAAGTTGTAAAAGCCTTGTTAATAGGAGCAGCAGAAAATGGTGAACCGGTTGCGCAATTAAGTATGAACCTAATTTCAGAGAAGGTGGTGAACTCCAATTCTACCAACTTGATAACTGAGGAAGCTAAAATTGCGGATATTGTTGAAAAACTTAATTTAGAGTGGGAAGAAAAGAAAAAGTTAATTGAAAAAAAAGCAGAAAAGAAAGTAAGAAAGTTAGAAACCAAAATAGAACTTATGACAGAGGAAGTTGATAGGTTAAAAAAGAACATAGCGGCAATTGGAGCAAAGAGAGTACACGAAAACAGTGAGATGGAATATGAAAGACGGAGATTTGCTGAAGAACGAGAGGCATTTCTCAAACAAATTGAAGAAATAAACAATAAGATTAGCGAACTGCAATATGAAAATGAAAGATTAGTTTTAAAGATAGAAGAATTTGAAACTGAAAAACAAAAACAGGAAATGGTCATTGAAAGAAAAATAGTTGAGGAAGAGATAACTAAAGTTGAGGAAGGTTGTCCAAATAGCAAAGGTAAAGTTTTAATAGTAGGAAATGTTTCTGAGTCAAAAATAAGGGGGCTTGTTTCGAACTTGGAGTATGTTAATGATAAAGTTGAGGATCTAGAAACAAGGTTACTTTCAAATGAAATGAATACAAATGTTATTATGCTTTCTTGGACAATGAATATGGCAAAGCAAAGAAAAATTAGAACATTAGTGCCCGAAGAAAATTTAAGTGAATTTAGCGATTATCAAAGCTTTTGTCAATATTTTTCTAGAGGAGAGTGTATAGAAAATGGCTGAGATTGATGTGCTGGGAGTATTAGCGTCAGATCTAGATGTTCAAAATCGAAATTTGTCAGAGAGAGTCTTTGTAAATTCAATGAACGCGTTACAATATATGGTTAAACCAATTTCTGAACTGCCGGAGCAATGGGATAAAGGATTGTATACAGGATACTGGCAAAATGGGAAATATGATTTTGAAGATAATGATTATACGGATGTGTTTTCTAGGAAAGCAGCGTTTACTGAATGGTTTAAGGATCGATTGGTAGTATTCAAACCAATATATCGAAGTGGATACTATAAAATGGAAGATATACGTATTGTTCCAAAACCGGATAGATATACGGAAAAATCTACATACACAGCGATTCCTGTCTTTAGCAATAAAATTCATGGCATTAGTAAAGCTGACTTTGAAGATAGATTGATGACGGAAAAATTCATAGGTAGGATTGACAATATATCGCATGAAGACAAAATAGTTCCAGAGTTTGTTATTTGGAAAGATAATGAAGATGAATATTGGGTCTATGGCCCGATTGATGGATACCGATATGCCCATGGGGGATTTTCATTTCAAGCTAAAAATCTGCGTGAAGGAGTCAACTTTAAAGAAGAATGGTTTGAAGATCTAATTTCAATTCCCAATACTGAAAATGTAATGTTTATTGGAGTTGAGACTCAAAAAAATATTATTGCGACTATTGAAGAAGCAGCGAAAATGAAAGAATGTGCAATTTCTAGTGTTGTGTTAGAAATGGTTAGCAATGAAGAGAAACCACGTGAAATTGATCCGGAAATTGAGTTTATTGATACATTTGTCGATGAAACTAAAAAAAAGGGATTTGTTTATGCAGAAAAAGATTTAGTTAATTTTCATACGGCCATGAAATCATCGAATTTAGTAATTCTTTCTGGGATGAGTGGTACTGGAAAATCGAGATTAGTGGAGTTTTACAGGAAGGCATTGGGAATTCCGGATGAACGAGCAACAATAATTCCAGTTAGATCTTCGTGGTCGGACGATGCAGATTTAATTGGATATGTTGATTTGCTCCATATGGTATACAGGCCAGGTGATTCGGGCTTGGTGAATACTTTGCTACAAGCATCTCGGGATAGAGATCAATTATTTATAGTTTGTTTTGATGAAATGAATTTGGCACGAGTGGAACATTATTTTTCTCAGTTTCTCTCTTTGCTGGAAATGGATATAAATAGAAGATATTTGAAACTTTATAATGAAGATTTAGAAGTGAAACTCTATAATGCAAAGCAATATCCTTCAACTATAAAAATAGGGGAGAATGTTTTATTTGTTGGTACGGTAAACATGGACGAATCAACTTATCATTTTTCTGATAAAGTACTAGATCGTGCTAACGTAATCTCCTTGACTGTAAGATCTTTTTCGGAACTAAAAGATCTTAAAGGTAAAAATAAGGAAGATGAAAAAGGTGATGTATTAACAAAATCTTTTGCATCATATCAAGAGTTTAAAAACAAGAATGCAGCAATACTTTTAACGGATGATGAAATTGAATTGTTGAAAGAACTACATTCAGAATTGCATTTTGTTAATCGTAATATAGGGGTTGGTTTTAGGATATTAAATCAAATAGATACTTATTTGAAGAATTTACCACAAGTAGAGTGCTTTAGCAGAGAAGACGCTTTTGATAAACAAGTTGTTCAAAGGGTTCTTACTAAACTTCGTGGATCGGAAGATCAGTTGAAAGGTTTATTGGGGCGTTATATGGAAGAGACAGGCGAAGTTGTAGATAGTAAACTATTAAGTTTATTTGATAAATATAAGGATGTGTCGGATTTTAAAGAGACTAAGAAAATTATTTGCTATAAAGCGAAAGAGTTGAAATTGCATGGATATACAATGTGAAGATAGTTGCTTTCATTTGGAATTTTTCATTGAACCTAGCAAATGGAATAAAGAGAGTAAAGTAATTACTGAATTTTGTAGAACCGAAGAAGGTCTTTTTCATTTAGAACCTGCTTTAGAGGTTGCTGAGTTAGTGCCGTTGAGCGTTTTATTTAAGTGTGATGATCCACAAGCAAAATTGTATATTGAAGGGATGGATGAGCTGCTTAATAGTAATTTGGATGGAGAAGAGAGAGCTTTTTTCTTTCCTTCTGATGAATTGAGATCTTTATTTAGTTATGAGGATTACCCATTAATACCAGGATATTACCAAATTGTTGTTGAAGTACGAGCGCAGTTTTATTATGCATGTGTAGCTATTAAACCAAAGCATTTATCACGGCCTCAATGGAAAACTATGCGAGATGAACTAGAAAAGTTACTTCCGGGGATTGCTACTGACTTAATTTATCGGAATTTAGGCTTTGGTAATATGAATGGAATGAATATTCCAATGCCTCCTTATAAGTTATTGTCTTTTTTGCTTATTGCACAAAATTTTTCTAAAGTAATGTCTGCTTTAAGCGATTTAACCACTAAGGCAAACTTTAAACTAAAGAAAGAATATATTGAGAAACCTATTTCGAGTGGAAGTGTTATTGACGAGGTAACTCTGAAGCAGCGCTTGCGTAGACCTGATAAAAAAGAAACTGTAATGAGTCCCGTTATTTCAGTAGACTATGATTTGCAAGAAAATCGATGGATAAAGAAAATATTGTTTTTTCTAGGAAGGAATTTAGAAGGTTTTATTGATGTTGCTGAAAAATACATTGAAGAATCCGAAAAAGAAATTTATGAATTGCTTAGGTATGGAGATAAATCTAGCAAACAAAGAGCTATTAAGGGAAAGCGCATAAAAGATATTTCGTGTTTCTGTAAAAAGGCAAAAAAAATGCAATCAGCATTTAAAATGCTAGAAAATACATTTTGGTTTCAAGAGGTTTCACAAATACAGTCTAATAACGTACCGCAAATTCTTTTCATTGATTCTAGATATAAAACTTTATATAAACTGTATAATCAAGTTAGAACGAAAAAAATTAATTTTTCTTTAGATCCCACATACAATTATCAGTGGAAGCGGACTGATAAGTTGTATGAAATTTGGTGCTTGCTTCAAGTTAGTAATGCTTTAAAAACAATAGGATATTCTGTTTGTGGGGGATGGTTTAATTCTATTAATACGAGCGATGAAAATATATTGATACCAGCAATCCCAGCAGGATCATATTCTGAGTATAAAAATGCAAACGAAAGCATTATGATTCGAATGTTTTATGATGCAAAAATACCGTATGAGATGAATGAAACTGATCATGATAATAGTCCATTATATATGTGTGGTGCCAATAATCAGCCAGATATTAGGCTTGACGTATACATTAAGGATACTTATTCAGGTTCATTATTGATGGATGTAAAATATAGAAGACCATCAAGCTTCTGGGATGCTAGTAAGTTAAAAATGCATCTCCGTTCGCGTGAAATGATTCAATTGGTATGTTATAGTACGCAATGCATGTCTGCATATCTATATGGAGATAATATTTTGGATATAAGGCCAGTTCCGGAAGTTTGGGTTATTTATCCTGAAGGACGTGCAGGTGACAATAATAAATTTTTTAAGGACCATCGTATTCGATTTATTTGTCTATCTCCAACTAATAGTGATTGTTTTGTGGAAAGATTGCGTGTTTGTTTGGCGGAATTTGAAATGCGTGCTGAGAGAAAGAATAGTGCTTATATCTAGTTTTAAAGTAGTTAAAGGTGTGCGTTGGAAGTAGTTTTAACTTGATACAAAGCCATAGCCTCATAGTATGTTGAACTTCCTAAACCGTTGGTCGGACGTTCGAATCGTCTCGGGAGCACCAGTAAGATAAGGGTCTTGGGCTTTGGCTCAAGGCTCTTTTTTGTATCCGAAAATATATGTTTTACATTTGCCCAAGGAGAAGTTGCGGGGGCTTTCTTGGCAAAGAGAGTTTTTGCTTCAAGAGTATGTTCGTGTTATTGTGTAGAGAGTAGGACATAAAGCAAGTTCTTGTGAGTATTTAATTCAGCGTCCTTGAGGTGTATATGGATATTCAATTATTAAAAACGTTTTGCATGGTCGCTCGGCTGGGGAACATTACGCAAGCGGCGGAGCTGCTGAATTTTACGCAGCCCGCCGTATCGGCGCAAATTCGGACGCTGGAAGAACATTTTGGCGTACCCTTATTTGAACGGATCGGGAAAAAACTATATATAACCGAAGCGGGCAGCTATTTAGTAGAACCGGCGGAAAAGATGCTGGCGCTTTATAGTGAAACTTTCCATCATCTTGGCAGTATCGCCGCAGGGGCGCCTATTCGCATTGCCTTATCCACTAATTATATTAACCACATTCTATCGCCCGCTTTATTGAAACTGCAAGCAGCCAAGGCAGCGGGAACGGTACGCGTTGAAATTTGCGCCAATTCTAAAGCAGTGTTGCAAGGCTTAAAGAGCAATCAATATGACATCGGCCTTGTGCATGACTATATTGTGGAAAAGAATCTTGATACCGTAACTCTTCGTTCGGATGAGCTTGTGTGGTGCGGTCATAAAAGTATTCTGCCCCAAGGAGAGCGTTCTAAGCTTACGGAGTATCCTATTATCAATTTTCGGCCGGGCTGTACGTTTCGCAAGCTCTGTGACGGCTTGCTGCAAAAGCATGGCTTGACCTATGCGTTTGAATATAGCGATTTTGACGCTGTAACAAGCGCCATGGCCGAGGGTTTAGGAATCGCTTTATTGCCGCGCGTTATTATCAAAAATGAAAGAGAAATAGTTGTTTTGAAGCAGGCGGCGGAGGTTCAAATTACTCTTTGGGCGATTACTCGGCAGGATAAGCGTCTTTCTTCTTCCGTAACCTCCTTGCTTCAATTGCTTCAGGAACCATAGTCTCGATATAAAAGATTTCTATGATCTTATGGGAATTCTGAATTTCAAAAGCGCAAGGCCTTCCGGTTATAATTTAGAAATAAAGCAACAAGGGAGGCTGGTATCATGCAAGGAGAGCCGGAAAAACAACGAAGCGTTATAGCGATGCTGGCAGGAATATCGGATTTGCTATACGGGTTTGCTGACGTTGGAGAGGACTTGCCCAAGGATTTGAAGGAGCTGCCTTTTGCAGTTTCTATAGGCATACCCCTTTTCGATGCGATTATGGATCCAGTTGTAGACGGACCTAATCAGGTATATTATGACGCGTATCGTAGCGTTAATGAGCGTCTTGATGCGTTGACCCGCCAGATTCAGCAGGCAATCGAACAAACGGGATATCGCGCCCATGCGTTTGCCTCTTCCGAAAGAACGGATTTTGTGAATGTCGCTGGCGATTTTTCTCATAAAACGGCTGCTGTCAAAAGCGGTCTGGGCTGGCTAGGTAGAAGCTCGCTTTTGATTACTAGCAGGTTCGGCCCTAGAGTTCGGATTTCTACGGTAGTTACCGACTTGCCCTTGCCAATTCAGGATTTTTCCAAAACTAATTTTTGCGGCAGCTGTCGGCGGTGCGTAGAAGCTTGCCCGGCCCAGGCCATTGTGGGCAATGCCTGGTCTCCGGGGGTCTTGAGAGAAAGCTTGGTTGATGTGAGAAAATGCGATGCCTGGAAAATTAGAAACTATCCGCAATTTGACGGCCTGGTTTGCGGCGTCTGCGTGGCGGTTTGCCCGCATGGCGCAAAAAAGAAAAGCTAAATTAATAACCGCTGTTTTAGGGTAATAGGTGCTTTATAAATCGCAGGTAGGAGAACCTTGCATTTATGCTGGCCAATAAGGGTCTTGGGCTTTGGCTCAAGGCCTTTTTGGCTTTTGGTATGCAGTGGATGTGCGATTTAATGATGATTCTGCCTAGGCTGGCAAAAAAATAGCTAACTAAAACAGGAAAAAGGCTGCTTTAGAACAAATAAGTATGTAGATCTTGGAATGTGGCAGAAGGAGAGAGTAAAAATGTTTTCTTTAAATAGAACCAAGGAGTTTCTTGTATTTGGGGTATTACTGCTTGCTTTGATTTTAACGGTATCGTTATTGGCCAGGCCTCTGTTTATCGTTTTGTTTGTTGCGACGCTGCTGGCGGTGTTGTTGAAGCCGCTGGTGCAGTTTTTGCGCAAAAAGCTGCCGGAATCCTTGGCGATTGCCCTAGCGTTGGGGGGCTTCTTTCTTTTGTTTGTTTTGATTTTGGCTTTTATTACAGGCAGCATTTTGCCAGCGTTGACCGATTTTGTAAAAGACATGCCGAATATAGCCGAAAACATGGCCTCTTTTGCCGCGGTGCTGGCAGCGCAGCATCCTTGGCTAGGGTCGGCTGAATTTATTCAGGAGCAGGCCAATCAGGTCTTGCAAGCTGCAACGTCATGGTCTGTTTCGTTTGCTAAGGCTTCCATCGGCCCCATTTTACAGACCAGTTCCAATTTGGCGGAAATGATCGGAATCCCGATTATTACGTTCTATTTTTTGAAGGATGCCAGCAAAGGGCGCAATGGAGTGAAAAAATTGTTTCCCAAGGTTGGCGATGCTATTCAGCAATTTTGCGATCAAACGACGTTTATGCTGGGCAAGTATATTCAAGGACAAATGGCGGTGTCCCTTATTTCGGGGCTGTCGGTGCTGGCGGTAGGCTGGCTGTTGGGAGTTAATCATATTGTGCTATTTGCCTTCTTATCGGCAGTGGGAGAGTGGATTCCGGTGGTGGGGCCGATCGTAGCTTCGATGTTGGCGATTACGACAGTTTTAATACAGGATCCTCTGATGGCGACGAAGCTGCTGATTTTTTACGTGATTATGTTTAAGCTGAATCATAATCTAATCTATCCGACGCTGGTCGGCAAGGCGACAAAGCTGCATCCGGCGTTTATTATGATTGGCGTGTTGTTTGCCGGACATATTAGCGGCGTCTTTGGCATGCTGGTCATTGTGCCGACCTTGGCGATTTTGTATATTTACTTTTCGAAGGTATATTCTTTGGAAAAAGAAGAGTAAAGGAGCTGGAACGGGACTAATAAAAGGACGCCAAGCAGGGGCTAAAAACCTTTAACCTATATTTAAATAAACACGAATTATAAAGGCAGGATTTTAGTAGCTGGCAGCGAAAATCGTCAGTAAGAGATAGGTTCGCAAAGGAGGAGAGGGTATGGGCAAGCAGGCTGTGGCTGGCAAAGCCGAGGAATTGCGCCGCTGGGCGGCAGCGCATGCAGGCTGGCTGGCGGTTTCCGACGGTGACAATCTCCTGGAGAACGAGGTAGCTTTGATTTGCAGCTTAGCTAGCATTTATGACCGGAAGTTGACGACGGAACAAGCGCAGCAATTTTTACAGCAGCTGCCGGGCGGTGTATTGCAGGCAGACTTGAATGAGCGCATTCCCTTTCCTCCTTTGCGCATACCCGTCAGTATCGGCGTGACCTATGCAGTAGGCTGTGTGGCGGAACAATGGCTGGCGGACGGTTGTCCGGCTGTTACGCCGATCTACGGGGTCGTCCTGCAGCGCCAGATCTTTCAAGCGCGGCTTTTAGTGGATGAGCTGAGAGAACATCCTCAAAAAGAAATTCCTTTGGCATAAAAAACGGTTCCAGG
Source organism: Negativicutes bacterium (assembly GCA_009929485.1). Lineage (GTDB taxonomy): Bacteria > Bacillota > Negativicutes > Anaeromusales > Anaeromusaceae > Anaeromusa. The sequence goes on along the minus strand of SAAJ01000002.1, from coordinate 120,528 downwards.
CTGATGCGAAGCCTGGAACCATTTTTTCTTAAAAGCTAAGGGCGGCGGTGACGCCCTGTTGTTGCAGGAAGGGGAGCAGCTTGTCGAGCGTGTCGCGCTGCAAGGGATAGTCGGAAGCGGGTAGAAAATAGCGAGCCATCTCTTGGACTACCAGCAGGGCGTCGGCGCTTTCCGTTTTTAAGAGGGGCTGCATGCCTTGGCCCAAAAAGGAACGCTGGTATAGCTCGTGGAGAGCGGCGACAATGTGGCCTGCGGGAACTCGATCACCTAAAAGACAGGATTCCAAGTGGACATTCCAAAAAAGCGAGAAATCGCGTCCAGGCATTTCGGTCAAAGAGAGGACGGCTTGCTCTATGTCGTGAAGAGCTGCTGGAATCTCTTGGCGGGCCTGCTGGAGTAAATAGGTGCAAAGACCTTGATAAAAGCGGCGGAAACGCAGGAAAGTTCCTTGATAATCGCCGCGCAGAAAACAGCGTTCGCAGCCAAAGGCCAGCTCGGTCAAATAATCAAGATTGTACATTTCCTCGTTGGTAAGCAGGCGTACAAGAAAGAGAAACTGCTTGGAAAGTATCTCCGCAGGAAGCTCTGCTTCCGGAATATCGGATAGTTTATAGCAAAGGCTGCGCAGCAGGCGGGACGCTTCGGCATATTGCATGGCGTCCCAGTAATGATAGGCTTGGAAAATTTCCGTCATCAAGCCGGCGGCGCGGCTGCAGTCAGCGCAAAGGGTTACCGATTTAATATGCTGGCATTCACGAGCCAATTCGGCAAAACGCATTTCTTCAGCTAAGGGGCGGAGCTGCTCCAGGCTCGTCTCTTCGCTTAGCAAGGTAGGCTGCAGACGGGAGAGCTTCAGGTGGGAGGGATGATTGTTAACTAGCTGCGCCTGCCAAAGGGTAGCGTTGGGAATAAGGCCAGCTTCGCATAACAGCAGAAGCACGCCTTTCATAGCTTCGCTTCCGGAAGAGGTATTGAGATGGAACTGCGTCGGATGTTGCTGCCAATGCCGGATGATGGTCAGTAAGGTTTGCTTGCTGGCAGCGAGCATATCCGTAAAACTAGTTGGATCGGCTGCGTTTATGGGGCGAATATACACAGGCAAAGAAGGACTGTAAGCGGTATGCAGCCATTCGCGCATGGCATCTGCCGCCTCTTGGGAAAGAGCGGAACCGGGGGCTTCCGTGGGCGCGCAAGGCAGCAAATATACCACTTGCGGCGTGATTTGACGGCATAAGGCTTGCAGCGGGCTTTCCAGTCCGGGGTCTCGTATGTCGAGAAAGCTGATAAGAATGGATGTGCTGTGTATAACCATGTTCGAGACCTCCTTGGGGGATAATACATATATTAAGTAAAGGGTTAGACGTTAGGCGAGGAAACCCTGCTTGTAAAAAGGGGAAAAAGAAAAAATACAAAAATCCTGCCCGGCTTAGCCGGACAGGATTTTTGTCAGTGGGAATTAGTATTCCCAGAACATACGTTGAATTTCTTTGGTGTCGTGGGTTTTGGTCAAAGCCAGCATTAATAAAATGCGGGATTTTTGAGGATTAAGGGTATCCGAAGCGACAAAGTCCAGTTCATCATCGTTGGCTTCGCCGTTGCGGGCTAAAATGCCGTTGCCTACGCGGGAGCTGCGGACGATAAGGACGCCTTGTTTACGGGCGTCAATCAAACCTTGTTTTACTTCGGTAAAGAGGCTGCCGTCGCCTACGCCAGCGTGAACAATTCCTTTAGCGCCATGAGCGACAAAGGCGTCCAGGCCATCGCGAGAATTATTGGCATAGCCGTAGACGATATCTACGCGAGGCAGATCGGTGAGGCCAGTGATGTCAAATTCGCTTTGAGTCGTATGTTTGCGGGTGGATTCACGATAGAAGTAAGCTTTGCCGCCTTGCATGTAGCCGAGGTAGCCAAGCTCAGGCGCGCGGAAAGTGTCCAACAGCGAGGTGTTGGTTTTGGTTACTTCACGAGCGCCGTTAATGGCGTCGTTCAAGCAGACCAGAACGCCTTTATTACGGGCTTCTTTGGTGCCGGCGATGACGACGGCATTGTACAGGTTCATCGGGCCGTCAGCGCTCATGGCTGTCGGCGGGCGCATGGCGCCAACAATGACAACCGGTTTTTCGCTTTTTACAACTAGGTTCAAAAAATAGGCCGTTTCTTCGATGGTGTCGGTACCATGGGTGACGACAATTCCGTCCACATCATCGGAAGCCAGCAGTTCGTTGATGCGTTTAGCCAGTTTCAACCAAACTTTGTTGGTCATGTTTTCGCTGGCGATTTGCGCAATCTGTTCGCCGCTGACATTGGCTACTTTCTTGAGTTCCGGGACATTGTTAATGAGCGCGTCCACGGGAACTACAGCGGCCGTGTAGCCAACAGTGGTAGTGCTGGTGGCTCCAGAGCCGGCAATAGTGCCGCCTGTGGCAAGAATTTTTACGTTGGGCAGATGATTGTTGCTCGGTTCTGCGGCAAAGGCTACTTGCATGCTGCAGAGGAAGACTACCAGGACAGCTAAGGTGATAAGAACTTTCCGATTCATTCACTCAACTCCCTTTTTCAAATAATTTGAAATCTACCAACGAATTCAGTATACCATAAAATAAATTCATTGCGAAAAACAGAAAAACAAGCATGGGGGAAAAAATGGAAGAAACATCAAGGTATACATGTCTATTCTGGAGAGAATGTTAGTTAAAAAGATATTTTGCGACGAGACATCTTTTTGAGTTGCTCCCGGAGAAGGGGGAAAGGGGCAGGAACTGGAGCAAACAAGTAGAATCAAGAGAAAACAAGAAGCTTGTTCGCAGGAGGAAGTTATGAAAACAGATGAAAATTTTTTATTGGGCCTTTGTCAGATGGCTACGCGCGTTGCTAAGGAGGAAAATCTGCGCCAGGCGCAGCAGATGGTGCAGCAGGCGGCCCGGGAAGGTTGTCGCTTGGTGGTTTTGCCGGAAATGTTCAGCTGCCCCTATCAGGCGGTGTTGTTCCCGGAGTATGCGGAACCAGCGGAGGGAGAAACCGTAAGCCGTATGAGCGCATGGGCCCGGGAAAGCGGCGTCGTTTTAGTAGGCGGCTCTATCCCGGAGTGTGATGAAGCGGGGCGCGTCTATAATACGTCCTTTGTTTTTGACGAACAGGGAGTTTTGTTGGGGCGGCACCGAAAAATGCATTTGTTTGATGTGGATATTGCAGGGGGCACTTGCTTTCGGGAATCCGATACGTTGACCGCTGGAAACGAGTTGACTTTATGTGAAACTTCCGTAGGGGTGTTGGGCGTAGGGATCTGCTATGACATGCGCTTTGGCGCCATGGCTGGGGAAATGGTGCGGCGAGGGGCCGATTTGTTGATTTATCCGGCTGCTTTTGGTTGGACGACTGGGCCGGCTCATTGGGAGCTGACGCTGCGGGCCAGGGCGGTAGATCACCAGGTATTTGTTGTCGGGGCGGCGCCGGCCAAACTGGCGGGATCTGTTTATGAAGCATATGGTCACTCTCTAATGGCGGATCCTTGGGGCCGGATCTTGTTTCAAGCCGATGAAACAGAGCAACTGGTGAAAGTAGAAATAGACCGCGCTGTGCAGGCAAAGGTGCGCGCTGAACTGCCGCTGCTGCAACATCTTCGGGGCGACTATCGTATTTTGCCGCAGCAGTGAAAAGGCCGCGCGGCGGACCGCCTAAAATAAAAAAGCGACTGTGCAAATTTGCTGCATAGTCGCTTTTTATCGTAGTTCACATTTTCTAGTTTAGCCGTTTCTTCTGCTGCGTTCTAAGGCTTGCGGCCAATGAGCAGCAAAAGAGCGTATAGCAAAGCTTGCGGGCGGGGCGGACAGCCGGGAAGCTTCATGTGTACCGGGATGAAATCTTCTACCTTGCCGGCTAACGCGTAAGGAGCGCCGTTAACGCAGCCTCCAGAAGAACAGGCGCCCACAGTTAGAACGCGCTTGGGTTCCGGCATGGCTTCGTAGGTGCGCAAAACGGCGTCTTTTAGGTGATGCGTAACACCGCCGGTGACCATTAACAGGTCGGCGTGACGGGGCGAGGCGACAAAAGAAATGCCGTAACGCGCCAAATCGTAATAAGGATTCCCCAAGGCGGCCATCTCAAAATCGCAAGCATTGCAGGAGCCTGCGTCGAGATGCCGAATCGCCAGAGAGCGGCCGAAAATACGATGCGTTTCTTCGGCGAGTTCTTTACCTAAAGCCGTATGAAAGGCATGATAGCTTTCCGGAACATGCTGGAGCAAATGACGCTCGCAAGATTCCAAGCAAAGGCCGCAAAAAGTGCAGCGCTCCGGATTCCATTGCCAGTCAGGCTGCGTGGTAAGGGCGCCTGTGGGACAGGCGGATACGCAATGATGGCATTGACTGCAGCTTTCTGTTTGCTGCAGCCGGCCGCGCAGCGTGAGCGGCGAGGGGGCTGCTGTTTTTTCAGTAACACAACCGGTTTGAAAAATGGTATTTAACAATTTCCACATGATTGTACTCCTAACGGTCGAGACAAGCGTAACACAGCTCGAAGCTTTTATTGATTAAAGGAAAGTCTGGAATGATGTTTCCCGGCACCGTCAGCGGTACGGCCATCCAGTTGGGGTACGACGCAGAGCGCAGGAAGAGACGGGACAGATGACCGCTGCTGTCAATTTGCAGCCAGATGAACTCGCCGCCACGAGGCGATTCCGCCCAACCCAAGGCGCTGCCTGGCGGCGGCAAGGGCGGAATGGGCGTTTGCATGGGGCCGGGCGGCAATTGGCGCAGCGCTTTGCTTAAAAGCAGCAGACTTTCCTGGGCTTCGTCGGCGCGCAAAAAAAGCCGGGCGGCTACATCGCCTTCTTTACGCACTGGGATGTGCGGCTGCAAGGCTTGGTAAGCGCCGTAGGGAAGGTCGCGCCGCAAGTCAATATCTACGCCGGAAGCGCGCGCCGCAGGGCCGACTACGCCCAGCTCCAGGGCGGCTTTATGAGGCAGAATGCCCGTGGTTTCCGTGCGTTGGCTTAAGGCGTCATGTCCAGCTAAGAGGTCAATGAAGTTTTTTACTTTTTCTTCAAGCTGTCCTAGAAACTGCAGCAGCTCTTGCTGGTCTTTGTCATTGATATCGCGGGACACGCCGCCTGGCGTAATCCAGCTGCGCAAGAAACGGTGCCCGGTGAGCCGTTCATTCCAGCGCTGACAATCTTCTTTCAAACGGCTACCGATGCTGACGCCTGCGTGGAAGCCGACGCCGGCGCAAAGATTCCCCATATCCCCCAGATGGTTGTACAGCCGCTCCAGCTCGCAGGCGATAAGGCGCAGCATAGCGGCGCGAGGGGGGATTTCCTGGCGGCAAAGCGCTTCGATCGCCTGGCAAAAGGCCATGGCATGGGTAACGCTGCAAGCGCCGCAGACGCGTTCTACGCCATGAAGAGCCTGGCTGACGGTGCGGCCTTCCATGGCTTTTTCTACGCCGCGGTGCGCGTAGAAAAGACGCGCTTCTAGATGCAGTACGTTTTCACCGGCTTGGGTGAAACGAAAATGTCCCGGTTCAATGATGCCGGCGTGAATGGGGCCGACTGGCGTTTCAAAAAGACCTTCGCCGCTGGCGCGCGGAACCGGGAAGGCTTCGCCTTCGGGCGGTATCGCCGCTCCCGCATCTTTACGCAGCGGAAAGACACCGCGCGCATGATGCAGTACCAGCGGTCGCAAGTCAGGATGACCAGCCGGGGACAGGCCGAATAAATCGTGAATTTCCCGTTCGTACCAGGCTGCGCCGGGAAAGATCGCAGTGATGCTGGGGAAAGAGGTCGAGGAGGCGGAGAGCGGCAGACGCAGCAGTTGCAAATCCTGCTCTTGGGCTTGGAAGAACACGGCATATATGGCATAAACGCCGTGCAGCGCTCTCTCGTCATTTGCGAATAAGGCGGACAATTGATAATCGCGCCCGTGGAGCTGAGCGGTTTGCGCCTGCCAATTTACGGGCAATACATCATGGCTTTGCATAAGGGGCACCTCCCAGGGCGATCAAAGTAGCGTCATTCAGCAGTTGGACCAGCATATCCGGCAGGAAGAGGCCGCCGATAGCAACCAGCAGCAAAGAGCCGACCAGGATGAAGCGAGTCAAATGATTTAAAGGCACGGAGTGGTGACTGTGCGGCGCCGTGCCGCCTGTGAGCTGGCCGGCATAATGCATTAAGCCGGCAAAAGCGCCTGCTAAAAGAAGCAGCAGCAAAGCCGCCAGCCAAGGGCGATCTGCGGCGAAAAGCGCTTGGAGCAGCAAGAACTTGCTGAGAAAAACGCTAAAGGGAGGCGTGCCGGTAATGGACAGCATGGCGGCCAAGAAGATCCAGCCCAGAAAAGGAGAGGTTTGTAAGAGGCCGCGGATACGGGAAAGCTGCCGCGAATGATATTCCTGCGTAATAAAGCCGGCTGCGTAGAAAAGAGCGGATTTAGTAAAGCCGTGAGTCAATACATGCAGCAGGCAGGCAAAGAGGGCGGCAGGCGTGCCGACGCCAGCGCCGATGGCGAGAATACCCATGTGTTCCACACTGGAATAAGCGAGCAAACGCTTGAGATCATGCTGCAGCAGCAAGAAGGGAACCGCCACTGCCAGCGATAAAATGCCTAAAGCCAGCAGCGCTGTTTCCGGCAGTTCCGGAGGCAGAGACGGACGCAAGATAGCGATATGCCGCAACAGTACATAAAAAGCGCAGCTGAGCAACGCCCCAGACAAAAGGCCGCTTACAGGCGCCGGCGCTTGGCTGTGGGCGTCTGGAAGCCAGGTGTGCATAGGTGCTAAGCCGGCTTTGGTGGCGTAACCAATCAGCAGGAAAGCAAAAGCTAAACGGGACAAGGGCGCATCTAAAAGGACGCCAGGCTGGCTGAGCGCGACAAGGCTTAGGGGCTGGTCCAGCGCGACGCCAGCTGTGGCTTGGGCCTGGTACAACAAAATGGCGCCGAGCATAGCCAAGCTGATGCCGACCGTGCAAAGGAGCACGTATTTCCAAGCGGCTTCCAAGGAAGAGCGGTTGGACTGGAACGCTACAAGCAAGGTGCTGGCCAGGGTGGTGGCCTCAATGGCTACCCAGACAAAGCCTAGATTTTCCAAAAACAAGGCGCTTTGCATGGTGAAAATAAACAATTGCAGCAGCGCATAATATTGGCCTAAGCGGCGAGGCTGCAGATGGCCGCCAGCTATTTCGGCAGCTAAGTACGGGCCGGAAACCGCTAAAGCGGACAGGCCCAAAGAAGCGACCAAAAGGGAGAAAATCAGACTGAGCGCATCGACATACAACCAATTATCCCAGGAGAGTGGCAGCGGGCCTTGCAGCCAAAGCCAGCCGACGGCGCTTAACGAGAGAACGGCGGCGGCTACATTGAAGCGATACAGCCACGGAGAATTTTTGAAAAGCAGTATGCTGCCTATGGCTGCTGCCAAAGGGCAGAACATGGTGAATAAGGCAAATAAATACATGTGGCTATCATCCTTTGAGATTTTTTAACACGGACGTATCTGTGGTTTGGAAGGAGTATTTTAGACGGCGCGTGAGGACTACCAGTACAATGACAGCTACCAGAAGATCCAGGAAGATTCCTAGTTCAATCACTAAAGGCAGGCCGCCGGTGATGGAAAGCCCCAGCAGATAGAGCCCGTTTTCTAATGTGACAAGGCCGACGATTTGCAGCGGCGCCTGGCGGCGGATCATCAAAAGCAGCAAACCTAACAATACTAAAGTAATGGCGGTAGAGAGAATGTCTCTGCCGCTGGAAGCGGGCAAAGCGCCAGACAGCAGGCCGTGCGAAAGCATGAGCAAGAGGCCGCCGGCGAAAAAAGACATATTGGGCGATAAAATGGGATGCGTTTCTTTTTCCGTTTTAAGGCGCAGCACCAGGCGGCGCAGGCTGTACGGGATAAGCAGCCCCTTGATGAGCAAAGTCAAAATAGCGGCGATGAAAAGATGGCTTTCATTTTGAGAAAGGCCGGCATATAAGCATACGCCGCTAAGGAGCAGCGATTGTAAAAAAAGAATGATAACTGCGGTTTTAAGCGCGGTTACACGCAGCAGAGTCAAGGCTGATGCTAGTAAAAGCATGGAAAGCAAAGACAAGAAAAGCGCCTCCTTAGTTCGATTAGAGTCTTGAAGAGAGAGAAAGTAAGGAAAAAACAGCCGACAGCGCCAGGTATTGCGGCACGCGGAAGAGGCGCATTTTGACGGTGACCATTTCCGCTAAGCCGATAAAGGGCGCTGTGAGGAGCGTTTTTAAAAATAAACCGAACAAGCCGTCGCAAGGAGCCGGCAGGACCGGTAAAAAGAGGGCGGCAAAGAGGAAGGCCAAGGTGAGTTCCCGGATCATGGAAGCCCAGTGGATGGGGGCTAAATCTTGACCTGCGTATTCTAAGACCATGGCTTCATGGATCATAGTGAGTTCCAGATGGGTATCCGGATTATCAACCGGAATGCGGCCGCTTTCTGCTAAAAGTACAGTGAAAAAAGCAGTTGCCGCGAAAATTTCCGGCAAACCAAAGGCGCGCAGCTGCGCCGTCGCCTGTAGCGAGGCGAGGCTGGTGGCTCCGGCGCTTAAGGCCAACTGGAAAAAGGAGAGCAGCAGCGCCGGCTCGACTAAAGCGGCGACGTACATTTCGCGGGAAGAGCCCATGCCTCCAAAGGCGCTGGAGACTTCCAGACCGGCGATGGCCAGACAAAAGCGGCCTAATGCCCAGAGACCTCCTAAAAAAAGCAAATCATTGCCAGTGCCCGGGAGAATAGGAAGCATCGCGGCGGCTCCTAAGGCGCAGGCTGCGTAAAGAGGCGGCCAGGCTCCAAAGAGAGGGGAAGCGCTAGTAGAGCGCAGCGGCTGTTTGCGAAAAAGACGTTGCAGCTCTAAGTAAGGCTGCCAGATCGGAGCGCCCCTGCGGTTTTGCAGACACGCTTTGGTTTTGCGGACTATCCCGGTAAAGGCGGGGGCCAGCAAAGCCAAGCCGATGGTTTGTAGGAAAAGCGACGTTGTATCCATGGGATCACCACCTAATGCTGTAATACAGGCAAGCAACTGTTGCCGTCAAAATATAAGCCATATAGAGCTGAATCGAGCCGGCCTGCATAGGACGCAGACGTGAGGCTGCGCGGAGAATGAAATGCTGCAGGGGCTGGTAAAGGTATTCGATAAGGTAGCGCGTGCGTGACAAGTGATGCTGCAAGGATCCTCCCCAATAGGGATGCGTTCCTTGGCGGAGCAGAACGCTTTGCGCCGGTCCAACAAGGCTGGCGAAGGCGCGCTGGAAGGGCTGTGCTTGCGCGGTGGCGCTGTAGCCAAAATGAGCTTCCGGCACAATACCGCAGGTCCAGGTAGGACGCTGCGCCGTTTGCCGCCGCGCTTGCAGCCAGGCAAGCAGTAAAGCAGCCAAGGCCAAGAGCCAGGCGGTGTTAGAATACGGCAGTGAGGGAAGGGGGCCTGCTTGCAGCCAGAGCAGGCGGAGTCCGTCTGCTTGCCATGTAGCTAGAAGCGTCAAAATAACCAGTCCCAAGGGAGCTTGAACAAGCGCGCCTTTGGGGGCGTGGAACTCAGAGCGCCAGGGCCTCTTTTCCGGTCCAAACACAGGCAGCGCCAAGGTCTTTAAAAAAGCGGCTGCGCTGGTGGCTGCCGCTAGGCCTAAGGCGGCTAGGGCGATGCCGGCGGGCAAGGGAGCGTCAACAGGACCGCTGCCTAAGGCTAAAATGCTTTGAAACAGCAGCCACTCGCCGGGAAATCCCGCGAAGAAAGGCAGGCCGGCGGCGCTGCAGCTGCCAATTCCCAGGCAAAGACAGACGCCCGGCATGCGGCGCCAGAGGCCGCCTAAGGCGTCAAGGCTGCCTGTGCCTACGGTATGAATAACCGAACCGACGCCTAAAAAGAGCAAACTTTTATAAAGAGCGTGCAAAAAGACGTGCAGCAGCGCTCCATTCCAGGCAAGAGACGCCAAGTGAGCATCTCCGTAGAATTGGCCGAGCAGACCAGCGCCGAGAAGCGCAAAAATTAAGCCTAAATTTTCGGCGCTGCAAAAAGCGAGCAGGCGTTTCCAGTCGCCTTCCGTGACCGCATATAGCGCGCCCATGAGCGCTGAAAGGCAGCCGGCGCCTACCAGCAGCCACCCCCACCAGGCAGCGGCGGCAAGGGGCAGAAAATCCCATAAGAAGCGGCACATGCCATAGACCGCCGTTTTCAACATGATGCCGGACATCAAGGCGGACACATGGGAGGGGGCGGCCGGATGCGCCCGGGACAGCCAGATATGTAACGGGACTAAACCGGCTTTGATGGCAAAGCCCAAGAATGCAAGCAAGAAAACAAGGCTGCTCAGCGGTCCTGGCGGCAAGCTGCCGAAGCTCGCAAAATCCAGGGAGCCGCTGGATGCGCTTAAGAGAAGAAAGGAACCTAAAAGGCAGGCCGTGCCGATATGGGTCATCAGCAGGTAGAGAAAACCAGTACGAATAGAACGTTTCTTTTGATCCTGGTAACGGACCAGGAGAAAGGAGGTCCAGGCCATGATTTCCCAGGCAAAGAAAAAGAAATAAACCTGGGCGGAGGCAAAGACGCCAGCCATGCCAGCGAGAAATAGATTCCAGCAGGAGGCGAGGCGGCGCGGCTGTTGCAGAGAACTGGTGTAAGCGATAGCGTACCAGGAAGCAAAAACGCCTACCAGGCCAAAAGGCAGAAAAAAAGAAGCTGCCAACCAATCCAATTTTAGTAATTCGGATTTGCCAGGCAGCACGGAGACAGGAAGTAAAGACATATTTGGTTGTAACAGGCAGACTGCTAGGGCAATCAGGCAGATACTTCCGGCTATGCTGCACAGATAAGCCATTCTAGTCTGGGCGGGGAGCGGTGGAAGAACTGAAAGACAGCCTAGGCTAAAAAAAGCAAGAGCTGCAAAAAATAACCAATCTACCGACACGAGAAAACACCTTCTTCATTAACATTTCCAATGTACTTTCTCAATAGAAAGCTGGATAGCATCAACATTCTATTATAAATTTCATAAAAGAACAAAAGTAGTATTTTCGTAAATTAGCGTATAAAAATGCGATAATAACGCATGAGCATAAATTTTTGAAAAAATCCGTACAGAAGCAAAAAAATACAGCTTATTAGGACGTAAAGCGAAGAAACGGTTAAAAGGAGGCGTGGTTTCTTCAAAAAAAGAACCCGCAGCGCGGAGCTTGCGGGTTGGGGCAAGTTGCTGACTTTAGAGAAAGTCCTTAGCAAGAGACTGCAAAAAAAGAAGTATATTTACTAGCTTTCCGTCGGAACGGCAAGAGGCTGAGCCGCGCGCAAACGCAGCTGTTCTTCTTTAATGCGCAGCAGCCAGTCGTCTGCTTCTGAAAAAAGGCGATGTTCAACGCCGCTGTTCACACTAAGCGGCTGTACTTCCCAGGTATTGAGCTTGCGGGTCTGTTTGATGAAAAGAGGATTGCCGGAGAGACAAAACAAGGTCCCTTGTAAACGAATGGAAACAAAGGTCTCGTCATCATACATCCCGTGACTGTACGTGAACTCCTGGACTGTATCAAGGCGGATGGCCAGCAGCAAGGAGGCCTGGCTATTGCGACGCAGTTCTTCCAAAGCGGCTGCATCCCAACTGGCAGGGAGAGACGTAGTTACGCGTTCGTAAATCGGGAGTCGGTAGGCACGCTCCATTTTTTGCGTAAGCGCTGCGGAAACTTGCGGGGGGATGTCGCCGGAAACTGGAACGAGGGCAATGCGTTCGACAGGGAAAGCGCCGACTGTGGCCGGACTTATCCAGAGGCAGAAAAGGCAAAGCAGCAAAGCAAACCAACGATACATGCAAATCCCTCCTACGATCAAAATCTTTTATTTCAGTATATCACGGAAAAAAACAAAAAATAAAATCAAATAAAATGCAGAAAAGCAGTGGTTTATAAGTGAAAAAGATAAAAAATGCATGAAAATGAGGATATATACGGCTTTTCCCGTGGAGAAGAATCTCGTATAATAAAAAACGGACACAGAAGTGTCTGAATTTTTTAGCAGCATAATGTATACATAATACGTAATTCAGAATCAAAAATAGAAAGTATCGTAGGGAGGTGGGATGAGCTATCAATCGTAAGTAAAACATTCTGCTACGTGTGGATGGTTGGAAAGAAGACAGGAGGGTGTAAAACGTGAAGGGTAAGTTGATTCGCGGTGTGTTGTGTGCGTTGATCGGTCTGGGAATTTGGTTTGCGCCGCTGCCGGAAGGCGTCAAGGTGGAGGCATGGCATCTGTTAGCCGTTTTTATCGCCACGATTGCCGCCTTTATCTTACAGCCGGTTGCTATTGGCTCTGCAGCTGTTATTGGTTTAGCTACCGTTGTATTTACAGGCGTGCTGAAGCCGGGGCAAGCGCTGGAAGGGTTTTCCGCTACGGTTATCTGGCTGATTGTAGCTGCCTTTATGTTTTCCAAAGGTTTTATAAAAACAGGCTTGGGACGACGGATTGCCTTCGTTTTGATGGAACGTTTCGGCAGCAGTACTTTAAAACTGGCCTATACGCTTTCTTTTACTGACTTGATTGTGGCGCCTTTTACTCCTTCTAATACGGCGCGAGGCGGCGGTATTATTTATCCTATTACGCGCAGCTTGTGTACCGCCTTTGGCTCGGAACCGGGGCCGTCACGACGCAGGGTAGGCGCTTACCTCATGTTCAGCGCCTATAGCGCGGTAATTATCAGCGCTTCAATCTTTATGACGGCGGCTTCCAATAATGTAGTGGCCGTGAAATTGACGCAAGACTTGTTTGGCCAGACCATCACCTGGATGGATTGGTTTTTAGCTACCTCGCTTCCAGGTGCGATCTGTACGATTTTCTTTCCTTATTTGATTTACAAGCTTTATCCGCCGGAAATCAAAGAAACGCCGGAGGCGAAGACGCTGGCGAGGGATGAGCTGCAGCGCATGGGCCCCATGAGTTCTGCCGAAAAAATTCTCACGGTGATTTTTGGCGCGGCCTTGGCGCTTTGGGCCACCACCTCAATTACTAATTTTGATTCCGCTTTTATTGCGATTGCCGGTTTGTCAGCCATGCTGCTGACCAAGGTGCTTGACTGGGAAGATGTGTTGGACGAAAAAGGCGCCTGGGATGTGCTCATTTGGATGGGCGTTTTGGTTAATATGGCTTCCTATTTGGCTAAGTTCGGCTTGATGAGTTGGTTTGCTTCGGCTGTAGGTGCGCAGTTAGCCGGGATTGAATGGTTGACGATGTTAATTGTGCTTTTCATTGTTTATAATTACGTTCACTACGGCTTCGCCAGTAATACGGCTCATGTTATGGCTTTGTTCGGAGCGTTTGCGACTGTAGCCGTGGCGGCGGGAGCGCCTGTGCTGTTGACAGCCATTTTATTAGGCGTTTTTGCTAATACTTGCTCCATGCTGACTCACTTTGCTTGCGGGGTAACACCGATATTTTTTGGCGCTGGCTATATTACTATGGGCGAGTTTTGGAAAATAGGCTTTGTTTTGGCAACCGTGCACATTTTGATCTGGCTCGGTATTGGGATGCCTTGGATGAAATTGCTGGGAATTTGGTAAAATCAAAAAAATAACATATGCATGGATTTTGCAGGAATTATAAGCGGTTTATGTGAAAATAAGTGTAACTTTTGCCTTGCAAAGGAGATTTTGGAGAGGTATAATGAACTCAAGAAAGAGGGCAGAAAAATCTGCCTTTTCAATTGGGCATACATGTATACAAAATATACAATAAGTTGTACAAAACACGGCGCTTTTGAAAAGCAACTGTGGGAGAAATGAAAAGGGGGAAATGGTTATGCGTTTAGAACATGATTTTCTCGGAGAATTGCAAGTAGCGGACGAGGTGTATTACGGAGTGCAAACCATGCGAGCCATGGAGAATTTCCGTATCACAGGCCACAATCTGGACAGCGATTTCATTGTTGCCCTGGCGATGGTGAAAAAGGCGGCGGCTAAGGCCAATATGGCGACAGGACGCTTGGATCAAACGATTGGCAATGCTCTTGTTGCAGCGGCAGATGAAATTATTGAGGGAAAACTGCATGATCAATTTCCGGTGGATCCCATTCAGGGTGGCGCCGGCACCTCGATCAATATGAATACCAATGAAGTGCTTTGCAATCGGGCTCTGGAGATTCTCGGCGATAAAAAAGGGAACTATGACCGGATATCGCCGAATAATCATGCGAATATGGCGCAGTCTACTAACGACGCCTTCCCGACAGCCATTAAAGTTTGCGCCATTCAAAAAGGACGTTTGCTGGTGAAGGCGCTGCGTGAATTGGCGGAGGCGCTGGAAGTTAAGGCCGAGAAATTCAAGCGGGTTATGAAAATGGGTCGGACTCATTTGCAGGATGCCGTGCCTGTTACGCTGGGCCAGGAATTTGCTTCGCATGCGTCGGCGGTTCGTCGCGGCGCTAAACGTATTGAAACGGCTTTGGATCACCTGCATGCCGTCAATATGGGCGCTACTGCCGTCGGTACCGGCTTAAATGCCGAACCTGAGTATATTGTAGAAGTAGTGAAACAACTGGCTGAAATCACCGGCGAACCCTTTGTTACGGCTGACAATTTGATGGATGCCACCCAAAATACCGATGGCTTTGCGGATATCTCCGGCGCGATGAAAATCACGGCGCTGCCGCTGATTAAGATGGCTAACGACTTCCGTTTGATGGCGTCCGGTCCTCGCTGCGGTTTGGGCGAACTGAAACTGCCGCCGCGTCAGCCCGGTTCTTCCATTATGCCCGGCAAAGTGAACCCGGTTATTCCGGAAGTGCTCAATCAGACCTGCTACCAGGTTATCGGCAATGATTTGGCGGTGACTTTGGGAGTAGAGAACGGTCAGTTTGAGCTCAACGTTATGGAGCCGGTCATGGCGTATAATATCTTTAATTCGATGACGATGTTGACCAATGTGGTGCATACCTTCCGTACGTTGTGCGTGGAAAAGGTGGAAGCAGATGAAAAGCAATGCCAGAAATGGCTGGATAACAGCGTGGGTATTGTTACCGCGTTGCTGCCGCATGTTGGGTATGAAAACTCTTCGATGCTGGCCAAAGAAGCGTATGCCACAGGCCGCCCTATCCGCGATTTGATTCTGGAGAAGAAGCTTTTGACCCAAGAAGCTATGGATATTATCCTGTCACCGGAAGAAATGACCGTACCGGGTATTGCCGGCAAAAAACTGTTAGTGAAGTGAGAAACTGTTAAGCAAGAAGGTTTGCAAAGAAGCCTCGGATGACCGAGGCTTCTTTTGCGTCCTGCGGACTGCCTTGCTCCCCAAAAGCCGCAAAAAAACCGGCGGCTGGCTATTAGAGAATCTCCATTTTCTCCTGTTAAACTCGTACTCAGTAACCTTCCTGCGTTCCCTCCATTTACTCCCTCTACTCTTGTTCAATATTTTTTCTCTGGCCCTGGCCTAAAAAGCTATGCTAAAATACTATAATAGAATACAGAATAAAGGAGTCAGCATAATGAGCACAGATGAATCTTTTGTCTCTACGCATTTCATTCAAGCTATTATTAATGAAGATAATAAAACCAATAAGTACGGTCAGAAGGTGCATACCCGCTTTCCGCCTGAGCCGAACGGCTATTTACATATCGGTCATGCCAAGTCCATCTGCCTGAATTTTGGCTTGGCCTTGGAGTATGGCGGGCAATGCAACTTGCGTTTTGATGATACAAATCCCAGTAAAGAGGAAACCGAATATGTTGACTCGATTCAAGAAGATGTACATTGGCTGGGGTTTGACTGGCAAGAGCGCCGCTTTTATGCCTCCGATTATTTTGAGAAGCTCTATGAGTGCGCCTGTCGATTAATTCGCGACGGCAAGGCCTTTGTTTGCGATTTGACGGCGGAGCAAATGCGCGAACATCGGGGCACCTTGACCGAGCCAGGCAAGGAAAGCCCTTGCCGCAATCGCAGTGTTGAAGAAAACCTCGATTTGTTTGGGCGTATGCGGGCCGGAGAATTTGCTGACGGCAGCCGGACGCTGCGGGCGAAAATCGATATGGCTTCGCCGAATTTGAATATGCGCGATCCTGTATTGTACCGGATCATGCGGGCGCACCATCATCGCACAGGAGACGCCTGGTGCATTTATCCGATGTATGATTACGCCCATCCGGTTTCTGACGCGTTAGAGGGCATTACTCATTCCATCTGCACCTTGGAATTTGAGGATCATCGGCCTCTTTATGATTGGACGCTGACGGCATTGGGCTTTGATCCACGGCCGCAGCAGATTGAATTTGCTCGGCTCAATCTTACCCGGACGATCATGAGCAAGCGCTATTTGCGGCGTTTAGTGGAGGAAGGCCGCGTCAGCGGCTGGGACGATCCTCGGATGCCTACCATTTCCGGTTTGCGGCGCAGAGGCTATACGGCAGCAGCTATTCGTGATTTTTGCGAGCGCATTGGCGTGGCGAAAAGCAACAGCCAAGTCGATGTGGCGATGCTGGAGCATTGTGTGCGGGAAGACCTCAATGCCAAGGCGGCACGGGCCATGGCGGTGCTGCGGCCGCTCAAAGTGGTTATCACCAACTACCCGGAAGGCCAGGAAGAATGGCTGAGCGCGGAGAATAATCCGGAAAATTCGGAGATGGGCGAGCGGCAGATTCCATTTGGCCGAGAACTGTATATTGAGCAAGAGGATTTCATGGAGGAACCGGCGAAAAAGTTTTTCCGTTTGGCTCCGGGCAAAGAAGTGCGCCTCAAGCATGCCTATATTATTTGCTGCGAAGAAGTAGTGAAAGACGAAAACGGCAATATCCTAGAGGTGCGGTGCACCTATGATGCGGATACCAAAAGCGGCGGTCCCAACAGCGCGAAAAAAGTCAAAGGCGTACTGCATTGGGTTTCGGCGGCGCATGCGAAAAAGGCGCAGGTGCGTTTGTATGATTATCTGTTGCTGCCCGAAGAAGAGGGCGTAGACAGCACTGATTTTGCAAATCGCATGAATCCGGCTTCTTTGGAGATTGTGGAAGCCATGGTGGAGCCGTCGCTGGCTTCAGCGGCCCCGGGAACTCATTATCAATTCCTGCGTACCGGATATTTCTGCGTGGACACAGTAGAGTCTAAAGCAGACGCCCTGGTGTTCAATCGTGTTGTTGGCTTGCGTGATTCCTGGGCCAAGGTTCAAAAGAACCAAGGATGACATAAGATGACATAAATAGTAGAAAAGCGTGCCTTCGAGCACGCTTTTTTTCTGTTTTAGCAGGATTTATGGACCTGTGTGGAGGAATATATCTATAATGCATTAATAACTCTTGCTTGCAATTTATGGGTAATCTCTTTGTTGGCAGAAGTTCTTGGTAAATATATAGTGCTCAAAGGGAGAAAAGGAGCAAAAGGAATTATTTTTTGCTTGTTTTTGCACATATAAGCAGGAATTTGACTGTTTTTGGGGAATCTTAGTCTACGGATTTTTAGGTAGAGCGTGCTTGCCTGAGGGGAAGCTGGAGAAATGCGTGGAGGTGGAGGAATGGTTTTGCGTAAGCATTATCAGGCCGGGCTTGATGTAGGGTCAACAACAGTAAAAATTGTCATTACCGATGCAAATGATCGTCTTGTATATAGCCGCTACCGACGCCATCTCTCAGATGTGCGTACAACTGTAATTTCATTAGTGGACGAAGCGTATGCGGAGTTTCCTGAGGCTGAAATCACCATTGCTGCTGCTGGCTCTGGCGGAATTGCCGTGGCGGAATGGCTGCAAATCCCGTTTGTTCAGGAAGTAGTAGCCTGTACGGAAAGCATCGGACGCTACATTCCGCAAACCGATGTGGCTATTGAGCTGGGCGGCGAGGACGCAAAGATTACTTTTTTTGATCAAGGCGTGGATCAGCGCATGAATGAAACCTGCGCCGGCGGTACAGGCGCTTTCATCGACCAAATGGCGGCTCTCTTGCAAACCGACGCGGCAGGGCTGAACGAACTGGCTTTGCAACATAGCACGTTGTATCCGATTGCCGCCCGGTGCGGTGTTTTTGCGAAAACCGACGTACAGCCGTTGCTCAACGAAGGCGCGGCAAAAACCGATATTGCCGCCTCCATTTTGCAAGCAGTTGTCGATCAGACGGTGGGCGGGCTGGCTTGCGGCCGCAGTATTCGCGGGCGAGTGGCTTTTTTAGGGGGGCCTTTATTCTTCCTGTCGGCGCTGCGGCAGCGCTTTTCCGAATCGCTGAAGCTGAAGGAAGACGAAGTCGTTTTTCCGGAAAATTCGCAGTACTTTGTGGCTTTGGGAGCGGCGCTGCTATCCAAGGAACATGAAGTCTGCCGCTTTGTCGAGGTGAGAGAAAAAGCATTGGCTTTGCGCAATGTAGCGGTGGAACGGGAAATTGCTTCGTTGACGCCGTTGTTTGCCGAGGAGGAAGATAAGACTGACTTTTTTCGGCGTCACGGTCGCTCGAAAGTGGCTCGGCGGGAGCTGGCTTCTTTTGCGGGAGACTGCTTTTTAGGCATTGACGTGGGCTCGACCACTACGAAGGCGGCTTTGCTTGACGAGGGCGGACAGCTTTTATTCTCTTGGTATGGCAGCAATGAAGGGAATCCCTTGGCTACAGTGGTTTCGATTTTGCAGGAATTATACCGGAAGCTGCCTAAAGAGGCCAAAATTCGCCAAAGCGCGGTGACCGGCTATGGCGAAGCTTTGATTCAGGCGGCCTTGGGCGTGGATATCGGCGAAGTGGAGACGGTGGCCCATTATAAAGCGGCTAATTTTTTCTTGCCTGGGGTGTCTTTCATTTTAGATATCGGCGGACAGGACATGAAGTGCCTTCATGTGAAAGAAGGCATTATTGACCGAGTTTTGCTGAATGAAGCCTGCTCTTCCGGGTGCGGCTCCTTTTTGGAGACCTTCGCCAACTCCTTGGGACTTGATGTGAAGGCCTTTGCGGCTGCGGCGCTGACATCCGGTCATCCTGTTGATTTGGGATCGCGCTGCACGGTGTTTATGAATTCCAAAGTGAAGCAGGCGCAAAAGGAAGGCGCTGCAGTTGGCGATATTTCCGCTGGTTTAGCGTATTCGGTTGTGCGCAATGCGTTGTACAAGGTCATAAAAATCAGCAGACCCGAAGAATTGGGGGAACATATTGTAGTGCAAGGCGGCACGTTCTTCAACGACGCTGTGTTGCGCGCCTTCGAACTGTCTATTGGCCGCGAGGTGATTCGGCCGGACATTGCCGGTTTAATGGGCGCTTTTGGCGCGGCGCTTTTGGCGTTGGAGCAATGGGACGGCAAGGCGGAGACCGGCTTGTTGTCTTTGGCGGAGCTGCAGCGTTTTGCAGTGGAAACGGATATCCACCGGTGCGGCCAATGCGGCAACAATTGTCTGCTGACGATCAATCGTTTTACCGACGGACGTCGTTTTATTTCGGGAAACCGCTGCGAGCGAGGCGCCGGACAGGCTAAGACCAATGCAGAGCTTCCCAATTTATACGCTTATAAGTATCGCCGGCTTTTTGGCTCGTATCGTCCGTTAGCGGCGGAAGAAGCGCCGCGAGGGCGTGTGGGTATTCCCAGGGTTTTGAATCTATATGAGAATTATCCCTTTTGGTTCACTTTTTTCAATGAGCTTGGTTTTCGGGTTGAACTTTCGGCTCCTTCGTCTAAAGAACTGTTCAATCGCGGCTTAGAGACCATTCCATCCCAAACGGTTTGCTATCCGGCTAAGCTGGTGCATGGGCATATTATGGATTTGGCCCATAAGGGAGCGCCTTTCATTTTTTATCCTTGCATTCCTATGGAGAGTAAGGAATTTACAGATGCGGACAATCATTATAACTGTCCTGTCGTGGGAAGTTATCCGGAAGTTGTGCGCAATAACATGGATGTGCTGGAAGCAGAAGGCGTGCGGTTGGTGCAGCCGTTCTTGCCTTTGGATGATCCGAAACGCTTGGCTAAGCGGCTGCAGGAAGAATTGGCGTTTCTGCACTTGCCTTACGGCGAGGTTAAAAAAGCGGTGCGCCGCGCTTATCTGGAAATGGATCGTTTTCGTTCCGATATACGGGAGATGGGCGAAAAAGCGCTGCAGTACTTGACGGAAACCGGACGTACGGGAATTGTCCTGGCGGGTCATCCCTATCATATTGATCCGGAAGTGCATCATGGCATTCCAGACTTGATTTTAGCTAACGGTTTGGCTGTGTTGACTGAGGATGCCGTTTCGCACATGGCGGCAGCGCCAAAACCGCTGGGCGTTGTGGATCAATGGGTGTATCATTCTCGCTTGTACCGGGCGGCGCAGTTGGTGGCGCAGCAGCCGGAGCTGGAACTGGTACAGTTGAATTCCTTTGGGTGCGGCTTGGACGCCATTACGACGGATCAGGTTTCCGATATTCTCGTACGGGCCGGGAAGGTGTATACGGTCCTGAAGATCGACGAGGGCAGCAACCTAGGCGCGGTGCGCATCCGGATCAGGTCCTTGCTGGCGGCGGTGCGTGAACGGGAACGCCTTGGGGCGTCTGTGGCGGAAAAAACGCCGTTAGTTATTAAATCTCCTTTTACCAAAGCCATGAAAAAGACCCATACTATTTTGTGTCCGCAAATGTCTCCGATTCACTTTCAATTTATGCAGGCGGCCATGTCTTCGTCAGGTTATCATTTAGAAGTATTGGAGTCGGCGAACAAGCAAGCGGTGGAAGAAGGCTTGCGGTACGTGAACAATGACGCTTGCTATCCGGCGGTGATGGTGGTGGGACAGCTTATTCAAGCATTGCAGTCCGGGAGGTACGATCCAGAGACGACGGCGCTGCTGATTTCCCAGACTGGCGGCGGCTGCAGGGCTACCAATTATATCGGCTTTTTGCGGCGGGCTTTGCGGGAAGCTGGTTTTGCCAACACGCCGGTTATTTCCGCCAACTTTGGCGGCATGGAAAGTAATCCCGGCTTTAATGTATCAGCGGGCATGGTGAAACGGCTGATTTTGGCCATGCTGTACGGTGATGTGCTGATGCGCGTACTATATCGCACACGGCCCTATGAGTCGGTGGCCGGTTCTGCGGAAAAGCTGTATGCGACATGGGTGGAACGGTGCAAACTAAATGTGGCCAATGGTGACCGTGGCCAGTTTCGCGATAATGTCCGACGCTTAGTGGCGGACTTTGAAAAATTGCCTTTGAGGCAGGAGGAAAAACCAAAAGTAGGCCTTGTTGGCGAAATTCTTGTTAAATTTCACCCGGATGCCAATAATGACGTTGTCGGCATTATTGAGCGCGAAGGCGGCGAGGCGGTTGTGCCGGATTTGACCGATTTCATTTTGTACTGCCTATACGATGATGAATATCGTTACCAGTATTTATCGGGGAGCCGTATTGACCAACTTGTCAGCAAAGGCTATATTAAGTTAATCAATTGGTTCCGCAAAGACGTGATTCAAGCTCTGGCTCAAAGTTCGCGTTTTCGCCATATTGAGTCTATTGATGAATTAGCGCAGAAGGTCAAGGGGATTGTTTCTTTAGGGAATCAAACCGGTGAAGGCTGGCTCTTGACCGCGGAAATGGTGGAATTGATTGAGGGCGGCGCGCCTAATATTATCTGCATGCAGCCGTTCGCCTGTCTGCCCAATCACATTACAGGCAAAGGCGTAATGAAAGAGCTGAAGCGCCGTTATGCGAAGGCCAATATAGCGGCTGTTGACTATGATCCTGGCGCCAGCGAAGTGAATCAATTAAACCGGATTAAGCTGATGATGTCCGTTGCGTTTAAGCAATTGCGAGATGAACAGCGCCGTCGGCAGCGACCGGGGCGGGAAGAACAGCAAGTGGCAGCTAGTCTGGTGGATGTTGTCGGCGCAGAAGTACAGCCGCAAGCGGATTAACGAGAGACCTTTTTGGCGTAGGAAAGAAGTAGCAGGGAAAGAAGGAATAGACGGTGAAATTAAATTTTAGCAAGAAAGAATACGCGACTTTATTGGAAATGCTGTATATGGCGGACTGGGTGCTTCATGCCCATGCCGAAGAAAAAGGCGAGTCTACAGAAGAGTATCGTTTGCTTATGCAAAAAGTATTGGAGTCTGCTAAGGATTTTAACCTGGAAGAAGCAGTGGGGCGTGACGACCGAACTGGAGAGTATTACCTTACTCGACGTTGGGGCGAAGAAGGCCGGCCTATGCAAGAAATTGAGCGTTTTGAAAACTATACCTTCTGGGCGGAATTGGTGCATCGGTTAGGACGCAGAGATTTTATACGCCTTTATGGTGAGGAACGTATTAAGCAAATGAATTTGGAGGAGCGCTATCAGACAGAGTCGGAAATGCAGGTGCGCTATGATGAGGAGTTTGCCCAATATGGTTTGGAACGTCTGGAGATTATGAAGACGGCTAAGAGCGGCAACGAGCAATAAAAGGCTGCAAGGAAGCAGTCCGGCGCATGGCGCTGGACTGCTTCCTTGTCGTTAGGAAAGGTGCAAAATGAGACTATCTATGATACAATTTACTACAATGAAGATGCAATTTTACTATGAAAGATACATCGGTGAGGCGAGGAGGCGGCTGGCATGTACCGCGCAGGGAAAATAATTGTATGTTGCTTGCTGTTTTTGTTGGCGTCGGCTTCTCTGTTTGGCGAGCCGGCATTGCCGAGACCGCAGAGTTTGGCGTCGGAGGAGCGCCGCGAGGCGGTGGCGCAGCCGTTGCTTCGCTGGACGCCTATTGCAGATGCGCTACAATACGAATTGGAAATTTGGACTCGCTCGCCAGAAGAGGCTCCTGAAGGATTCGGGCCGCTTTTAAAAACCAAACAGGTTTTTCAGGCTGCGTATCAGGCTGATTTTTCCTTATGGGACGAAGAACAAACTTTATACTGGCGGGTGAGGGCTCTGGATTTGGACGGACAGCCGATCAGCCGTTTTTCTCAGAGCGAAGTGCTGCAGGTAAATCCTAAAAACAAAGGACTGCTTCGGCCTGTGCTGAACGCAGACTTCAACGCCGGCGGTATGGCCTCGCTGTTGTATCCGGTTTATACCTGGGTCATGATTCCTGGCGCCTCCGGGTATGAAGTGGAGCTTTTGACGGCGGAGCCGGAAAATCCGATAGGAACGGAAGCGTCGACATACCGTATTTGGAGTCAACGGGTGGGCGCTGTTATTGATTGTTATGACGAGCTGCCGCGCAGCAAGCCAGGCGTGTATTATTGGCGGGTACGCGGTTTGGACGAGCAAGGAGGCCCTGTAGGCGTATGGTCGGAGACGGGGCGCTTTACGGTGGATCCTGCCAATGACGGCTGGTATTCGGCTTCTTTTGGGGATAGTATTGTCCATGGCGGCGGTTCGGTTTCTTTTTCGCCGGCTGACAAGGAATATGATTTTCAAACGTATCTGCACTTTTCACATGTGAACCTGGGGCGCAGCGGCGATACCACAGAAACCATGCTGGCTCGGTTTGACGCGGACGTATTGCCTTACAATCCGAAATACCTCTTGATTTTGGGCGGCACCAACAGTCTGCGCGGCGGCGTGCCGGCAGAGCAGGTTATCCAAGAACTAACGGAAATTGGCGAAAAATGCCGCGTTAAGGGCATTCGGCCTATTTTCCTCACCTTGCCGTCCATTAATCCGGCGGCCATTGAGCGGGTGTTTGACGAGCCAACGTCAGAAGGCTGGCGCAGCGCTTTTACTAAAGTCAATCAGTTTATTCGCCGGCAACCGTACTATATTGATTTGGAGCCTCATTTTATTGACTCCAAGGGCGTAATGCAAAACCGCCTAGCCATTGACGGACTTCATCCCGGCTTGGAGGGTAAAGAACTTATGGCGCAAATCATCGAGCGGAATTGGGTGCGGGTTACGCGTTAAACGAAATTACGATCGTGTAAGATGAGAAAAAGCTTTACAAAATGGCGGATGTGCCGGATAATAAATAAAGACCTGGTTCTAAAACCAGGTCTAAAAGAAGGCGTCTCCGGCAGATGATTATTTGCCTGGATGCTTCATCGTGGTAGGAATAAAGGAGTGTAATCATGCAACGAGTGGTGATCCGGGGGACTGGGCATTACGTGCCGCAAAGGCGCTTGACGAATGAAGACTTGACTCGTATGGTCGATACAACCGAGGAGTGGATACTTTCGCGTACCGGTATTTCCGAACGGCGTATCGCCGCACCGGAAGAGGCTACATCCGATCTGGCTTTGGCGGCTGCTCGGGCGGCTTTAGAAGACGCCGGCATGGCGGCGCAGGATTTGGATCTGATTTTGGTCGCCACCGTAAGCGGTGATTATCCGTTTCCGGCCGTAGCCTGCCTTTTGCATCATCAACTGGGCTGTTTGCCCCGTACGGCTGCGTTCGATGTCAGCGCAACTTGTGTGGGCTTTTTGACGGCGTTGCAGGTTGCCGAGCAGTATATACGTTGCGGCACCCATAAAAACATATTGGTAATCGGCGCGGAAGCGCTGTCTCGTTTTACTGATTATGAGGACCGCGGCACTTGTATTTTATTTTCCGATGGCGCTGGCGCAGCTATTCTATCCAGGGGCGAGGAAAAAGACGGCGCAGGGATTTTGCATACGTTACTGCGCGCTGACGGTCAATACGCTGACCTGCTCTACATTCCCGGCGGCGGCAGCCGCGAACCGGCCGGAAAAAATAAAATGGCCATGGATGGAAATAAAATTTTCAAGTTGGCGGTCAACGCCATGACGCAGGCGGTAAAGGAAGCCTTGGCGGCTACCAATCTGACGATTGACGATATCGATTGGGTGGTGCCTCATCAGGCCAATCAACGTATTATTGATGCGGTTGCCAGACATTTGTCACTGCCGATGGACAAGGTTGTGTGCACGGTTCGTGAGTATGGCAATAATTCGGCGGCTACTATCCCGCTGGCTTTTGATTTGGCGATTAAGGAAGGGAAGATTCAGCGCGGCCAAAAAGTGCTTTTAACGGCTTTTGGCGGCGGCTTGGTTTGGGGCGCGGCCATTTTAGAATATTGATTAACCAAAGCAGGCGAGAGCAATCATCTCCGCCTGCTTTTTTGCGGCTTTCTTTTTCGATTTGCATAAAACGTCGGCTCTCAGGCCGGGATTATGATAAAATAATAGTGTCAGGAAATGACGGACGATCATGGTGGGGTGGAAACATGTATAAATTGGCTCATGTCGGTCTTGTAGTGAAAAATGCAGATGTTTCTAAAGCCTTTTATCAACAGGCGCTTGGTTGTGAAGTGGAAAATGTATATCAGGACGAGCGGATTAAACTAGTCTTTCTCAACGCGGGAGGGCAAATCATAGAACTGGTGCAACGGTTGCAGCAGGAACCGGCGGAACGCCAGGATGGCGTAGTGGATCATTTAGCGTTTTGGGTACCTGATGTGGCGGTGGAAATGGATCGCTTGCGTTCGCTTGGCATTATGCCGTTAACAGAGCAGCCGGCTTCGTTAGGGAAAACTTTGCAGAACTTTTTCTTCTTAGGGCCAGATGGAGAGCGGGTGGAGTTTATGCAAGGATCGCTGTTTTAGGCGGGTTTATGTCGGGACATACTGAAAGCGGAATGGTGCTTTTGCTGAGTTAAACTGTAAGAGCAAGAGAAACTGACGAAAAACAAGGAGGGGCCTATGGTTTTTGACAGTCATTGTCATACCGCGTTTTCTACGGATTCACGCATGACCTTGGAGGAGGCAATGGAGGCTGCGGCGACAAAAGAAATCGGCCTGATTATTACGGAACATATGGACTACGATTATCCTCAGCCGGGAGCGTTTCTTTTTGAGCCGCAAGAGTATTTGGCAGCCTATGCGCCCTATCGCAGCGAAAAACTGCTGCTGGGGGTGGAGATCGGCATGCGCGCCGAGTGCAAGGCGGCCAATCGGACGCTGCTTGAGAGCCATCCTTTTGATCAAGTTATCGGTTCGATTCATGTCGTGGAAGGCATGGATATTTATGATGCGGCGTTTTATAAAGGACGCAGCAAACGGGATGTTTACTGCCGTTACTTTGAAGCTATGCTGCAATGCGTGGAAGAATATGATTTTATTGACGCCTTGGGACATATCGACTATATTGCCCGCTATGCGCGGTATGAGGATACGGAAGTGTATTACGGCGAATATATGGATCTGATTGATGCGATTCTTCTGGTCGTTGCCGGGCGTGAAACGGCATTGGAAATCAACACGAGACGCTTGGAGTCGCCGCTGCGCTTGCGGCAGCTATTGCCTATTTATGAGCGCTTTGCCGCTTTAGGAGGCCGCTTTGTGACGATTGGCTCTGATGCGCACAAGCCGGAGGATGTGGGGCGTTGGCTGCGCAAGGGGCTGGCGATAGCGGAGTTTGCCGGTTTGCAGCCTGTGTATTATCGGGAAAGACGACGCTATGGGTATGATGACAAGGTGTTAGTTTAAGGAGGTAGGCAATATGCAACAAATCATTTTGGGCGGTGACAGCTTATGGCTGGGGCGCGGCGCTGTGAAGGAATTGGGGACGCTGCAGGCTAAAAGGGCATTTATTGTAACCGGCGGCTCTTCCATGAAACGCTACGGCTTTTTAGAACAGGCGGAAGTGGCCTTGCGTTCGACGGGGTGTGAAGTCTATTTGCATGAGGGCGTTCCGGCCAATCCGGATACGGAGACCGTCTTGGCCGGCGTGCGGGCCATGCGGGAGTTTCAGCCGGATCTGGTGCTGGCAATGGGCGGCGGGTCGCCTATTGACGCGGCTAAAGTGATGACGTTGTTTTACGAGTATCCGGAGCTTACTTTTGCAGCAGCCAGAGAAGGCAGGCTGCCGCAGAAAAGGCAGCGGACCCGGCTGGTGGTGGCGCCGTCTACTTCCGGTACAGGGAGCGAAGTCACTTGGGCGGCGGTAGTCACGTTCCGGGAAGACGAAATTAAAATTGGCTTGAAGAGCAATGCGTTTATTCCGGATATCGCTATTTTGGATCCGGAATTGACGCTGACTATGCCGGCGGCCGTGGCGGCGGAGACCGGCATGGATGCAGTGACGCATGCGGTGGAAAGCTACTTAAATAAAAAACGCAATCCTTTTAGCGATTGCCTGGCGAAAGAGGCGGTTGCCGGATTGCTGCGGCACTTGGGAGCTTCTTGCGGCGGCGATGAAGAAGCGCGGGAAGAAGTTCACTATTTGCAATGTATGGCTGGCTTGGCCTTTCACAATACCGGTCTGGGCCTGTCTCACGGCATTGCGCATGCTATTGGAGGGCGTTACGGCCTGGGACACGGTCTGATCAACGCCATTGCGCTGCCGTATGTTTTGCGTTACAATCGCCGCGACGACTGGGCCAAAGGGCGTGAGCAAGAGCTGGCCAAGGCGGCGCAAGTGCCGGATTTGGCGGAGGCGTTGCTGAAATTGCGCCGTACCGTGGCCATTCCGCACTCCTTTGCGGATGTGCTGTCGCTTCGAGAATGGCAGGATGGCTTGGAAAGTGTTACTGCCAAGGCCTTGCTGGGTTCGACGCAGGTGAACCCGGCGGAAATCGATGCAGAAGAAATGAAAAACCTTTTGAACATGATTTATGACGGGCGTCTTGACGACGTAGCGCTTATTTGATTACGATGCTGTATTTGCTGAAAATCGTATATGCCACATTTTTATTGCCCCCAGGCTGCTTTTTAGTTTGCTTTGCAGGGTTGGGCTGGTGGCTTTGGCGAAAAAAAGAACGCATGGCGGCAGGGCTGCTGTTAGTGGTGACCTTTTTGTTCTATGCAGCTTCGACGCCTGCATTGTCGGAGGCTCTAGTGCGCTCGCTGGAGGAACGCTATGAGCCAGCAGCGGCGATGGCGCAAGGCGATGTGCTGGTAGTGCTTGGAGGCGGCGCTACGCAGGACACCCCAAATGTCCAAGGCGAAGGACATTTGGCCGGCCACGCGGCTAACCGTCTTCTGACAGCCTACCAGCTGTATCGGTTGGAACCGAGGCCTATTATCTTTTCCGGCGGACAGGTGTTTGCCGGTACTGGCTGTGAAGCGGCGGTAGCCAAACACATCCTGCAAAGTTTAGGCGTACCGGAGCGTGATATTTTGGTAGAGGACCAAAGCCGTAATACGACGGAAAATGCCTTGTTTGTGCAGAAACTGCTGCAAGAAAAGGGGTTTCGGCAGCCGGTGCTGGTTACGTCCGCTTTTCATATGGACCGCTCAGTGAAGCAGTTTGCAAAAATTGGCATAGAGACGCACCCTTATCCAGCCGGATATATGGTCAATCGGCACGCGATTTTTGAACCGCGCAAATTAGTTCCCAGCGCCGATTCGCTGGCTGATACCAGTTTGGCCTTGAAAGAGCATATTGCTTTATTAGCGGTTCGTTGGTATTGAAATCACAATATGGGCCTGGCGGAAAGCCAGGCGTGTTCTTTTTTGTAGGCTATAGACCTTGTTTACAGCTGAAATAGGAAGTTTCTGTCTTTTGGTTGAAGTAAACGAGAAGAATAGGGTATAATGCAGGAAGTATTGAAAGGAACGGAGAGAGGCTTTTGTTTGCCAAGTTATGCAAATTTTGTCTGGTAGGCGCTTCGGGCGTGATTGTGAATCTGTTAGTTTATTCGCTGTGCCTATGGGGGGGCTTTTTTTACGTAGCCGCTGCAGTATGTGCTTTTTTAGTGGCAGTGAGCAATAATTTTTGGTGGAATTTTTCCTGGACCTTTCAAGGGGCGGCTGCAGACAAAAGTATGCAGCGGAAATACCTGGAGTTTTTTGGCGTTAGCCTAGGGGGCTTGGGGCTTAACTTATTGGTATTGCATTATTTGGTCAGCGCCTGGAGCATGGATAAGACTCTGGCACAGCTTGTTGCCGTAGCTGTAGTCAGCTTTTTTAATTTCTTCCTGAATTATACTTTGACTTTCCGAGAAAAGAAGGAGCTGCCAATATAGTGAACGACCTGATTATTATACCGACGTACAATGAAAAAGAAAATTTAGGGCCTTTGCTGGAAGCTATCTATGAAATTCGGCCGGATATTCATGTGCTGGTAGTCGATGATAACTCTCCGGACGGTACAGGGCAATTGGTCGCGGAATGGGCGGAAGCGCCGCAATATGAGGGGCGGTTGTTCTTATTGCGCCGCGCAGGCAAGCTGGGCTTAGGGACCGCCTATATTGCGGGCTTTCGCTGGGCCTTAGCCCGCTCGTACCGACGTATTTTGGAAATGGATGCCGATTTTTCCCATAATCCACGGTATTTGCCGGACTTATTGGCAGCAGCCGAAGAAGCGGACCTGGTGTTGGGCAGCCGTTATGTACCTGGCGGCGGAGTGAAAAATTGGGGTTTTTGGCGGCGCTTTTTAAGCCGGGGCGGCAGCTTGTACGCCCGGGTTCTTTTAGGGCTGCCTTATCAAGATTTGACTGGCGGTTTTAAATGTTTTCGGCGAGAGGTTTTAGAGACTCTCGATTTGGGCGCTGTTCGTTCTAACGGTTATTCTTTTCAGATTGAGCTGACCTATCGGGCGCACTGTAAAGGCTTCAAAATAAAGGAAGTGCCTATTGTTTTTGAAGACCGGGAAGTGGGAAAATCTAAAATGTCTAAACACATCTTTTTGGAAGCCGTGCTGATGGTATGGAAACTGAGGATGGAGGGCCTTTGATGCGCTGGGAAAATGGGCTGATTCTGGCGATTGCCTTGGCAAATATTGCCTATAATGCAACCTTGCCTTTGCATTATGACGAAGCTTATTATTGGGTCTGGACACAACGTCTGGACTTTTCCTATTTTGACCATCCGCCGATGATTGCCTGGCTGCTTTGGGTTGTGGGCCAGGTGGGACAGACGGAGGCGGTGCTGCGTATTGTTCCGGTGGCCTGTCTTTCCGGAGCGGTATGGCTGATGTGGAGGCTGACGGAGAACTTGTGGGGGCGTGCTGTAGCGCAGTACGCGCTGCTGCTTTTACTAGGGCTGCCTATTTTGCAAATCGGTTATTTGCTGGCGACGCCAGATGCGCCGCTGGCCTTGTTTTGGGCGGCGGCTCTTTATAGTGCGCAGCGGGCTTTGCAGAAAGAGGGTTCGGCTTGGTGGCTGGCGGCTGGCGTTGCCGGAGGCGCGGCGATGCTTTCCAAATACACGGCGGTGCTGCTTTTACCTGTGTTGCTCTTGACTGTCTTGGTTTACCAGCCGCGGACGTTGCGGAGGCCTGTGTTTTGGGGCGCGCTGGTTTTAGCGGTGCTTGTTTTTTCACCGGTGCTGTATTGGAATTTTCTGCATGACTGGGTTTCTTTTCGATTTCAGTACGGCCATGGCATGGATGCCCCCAAGGTGCTGCAATTGCCGCTCTTTTTTGATTTTTGGGGCGCCCAGGCGGCGATTGTTAATCCGATTTTTTTCTTCGCTCTGTTCTATTTTAGCTGGCGCTATCTTAAATCAAATGTGCAGAAATGGCAGAGCGCCTTGCTGTGGCTTTCCTGCTGGATTCCGCTAGGTTTCTTTGGCTATGCGGCGTTATTTAAAAAGGCGGAAGCCAATTGGCCGGTACCGGCTTATTTGGGCGGCATGGCGCTCTTGGCGTACTGGCTGCAAAAAAAACAAGCGCGAAAATGGCTGGTTGCGGGCTTAGGGTTGTCACTGCTGCTTGTTGGCTTGGCTAAATTTCCCGAAGTCGCGCCATGGCTGCCGCCTAAAGCCAATTTGAAGGTGCAGCAATTTATAGGAAATGACGTGTTCGCTCAAGGGCGGCCTTGGCTGCAGGAGGATGTGCGCTGGGTGCTGAGCGACTCTTATCAGAACGCCTCTCTGGTGTGGTATTATCTGCCTGGCAAACCCGCTGTCCATGTGGTGACGCCAGCGCGCATTTCTATGTATGACTATTGGCGGCAGGATTTGCCTCCCTTGGCAGGCGGCACGGCTCTTTATTTCGGCGCGGCAAAAGACGAAACAATTTTAAAACAGCAATTCCGCGAGGTAGAGAAAGTGGCGCAGCTAAGCGAAGGCATACGGCAGGTGGCTGTATTTCGCTGCCGAGGTAAAGAGGAGTTTTAAGGGCATAGAACGAAAAAGGATGGAGAAGTCCATCCTTCTTGCATTTAAAGAATTTGGAAGGAAGAGGGAGTGGCGATATGCAGAAGCAGCAATGCCTTTGCGGAGAATATGAAGAAAAATTTGCGGTGCAGGCTGGCTTTTTGTGGCCGTTTTTGGCGGATCCGCATTATTGGCGCAGTTGGCAGCCGGATTTGCAGGAAGTGCGCGTAACCGTGCCGCTCCAAGAAGGCGCTACTGGAAAATGGCGGCGCACATCGGTCTGGGGGCGTTCTTTTTGCGTGGAGAAACTGGAACCGGAGCGCAAAATCGCTTTGCGTTTCCGTTATTTATGGTGGTCGCTGCTGGCTGTTGGCGTTATAGAGCCTGCTGGCGACGGCTGTATATTGCGGTTTTCCCTGGAGGTACAAGGCTTGTTGTCCGAGGTGGCTGCGGCCTGGTTTGGTAAGAAGCTGGCTTTGCAAATGGGCGGTTTTTTACAACCTCTGCGCCAGCTGAGTGAAATGGCGCAAAAGGGAGAGTTTGTCTTTCGTATTCCAGGATAAAAAGGAGGCATGCGACGTATGAAAGGAAACATTCATCACTTGGGAATCAACACTTTGCGAATGTTGGCGGCGGATGCGGTGGAAGAAGCGAAATCTGGTCATCCTGGTATGCCGATGGGCGCGGCAGCGATGGCTTACGTGCTTTGGACGAAGTTTTTGCGGCACAATCCGCGCAACCCCGCTTGGCCGGGGCGGGATCGCTTTGTATTATCTGCAGGACATGGCTCGATGCTTTTATATGGACTCTTGCATTTGACAGGCTATCAGGTAGCATTAGAGGATATCAAGAACTTTCGTCAGTGGGGATCGCTGACTCCCGGGCATCCGGAATGGGGCCATACGCCGGGGGTGGAAACGACTACCGGACCGTTGGGACAAGGCTTTGGCAATGCCGTGGGCATGGCGATGGCGGCGAAATTTATGGACGCCCATTTTCCGGGCAAAGAGGAGCCTTTGTTTGACAATAAGGTCT
The DNA here is from genome assembly GCA_009929485.1 of Negativicutes bacterium. Lineage (GTDB taxonomy): Bacteria > Bacillota > Negativicutes > Anaeromusales > Anaeromusaceae > Anaeromusa. The sequence continues at coordinate 88,623 of SAAJ01000002.1, read as the reverse complement.
ATGTCCTTGCAGGCGACGGCGATATGATGGAAGGCGTCAGCCAGGAAGCGGCTTCGCTGGCTGGGCATTTAGGTTTGGATAATTTAATCTGTCTGTATGATGATAATAAGATTTCTATTGAGGGAAGTACAAACATAGCATTTACGGAGCAAGTAGGGGCTCGTTTTGCAGCTTGCGGTTGGCGGGTGTTGCAGGTACAGGACGGCAATGACCTGGAGGAACTGGAAGCGGCGCTGGCGAAAGCGCAGCAAAGTTCCGGTCAGCCCGTATTGATTACTGTTAAAACACAGATCGGCTACGGCAGTCCGGGGAAAGCGAATACGGCTGCGGCCCATGGCGAACCGTTGGGGGCGGCGGAACTGGCGCGTACCAAGGAAGCGCTGGATTGGCCGCAAGAACCTCGCTTTTTCGTGCCTGAGGATGTGCGCTGCGAGATGGGCAAGTGCCTGGAACGAGGCGAGGAAGCCGAAAAAGAATGGCAGCAAAAATGGGATGCTTTTGCGTCCTGCCATCCAGAAGCGGCGCTGCAATGCAGTCGCTGGCTGAAAGGGGAGCTGCCGATAGATTGGGATGCAGACATCATTCCGTTTGCTCCAGATGCCAAAGGCCAGGCCACGCGGGCCGCCTCGGGAACGATTCTAAATTGGCTGGCGGCGGCAGTACCCAATCTGCTCGGCGGCAGCGCCGATTTGGCGCCATCCAATAAAACCTACTTGTCTGGCTGTGGTGATTTTCAAAAGGGAAGTTATGAAGGGCGAAACCTTCATTTTGGCGTACGCGAACATGCTATGGGCAGTATTTTGAACGGCTTAGCTTTGTTTGGCGGTTTGCGCCCGTATGGAGCCACTTTTTTATCTTTCGCCGATTATATGCGTCCTGCCATGCGTTTGGCAGCTTTGATGAAGCTGCCTGTGGTGTATGTGTTTACGCATGACAGCATTGGCGTAGGCGAAGACGGTCCGACCCACCAGCCGGTAGAACATTTGGCGTCGTTGCGCTGCTTGCCGGGACTGGCGGTGGTCCGTCCGGCCGATGCGAATGAAACAGCGGCTGCCTGGAGACATGCTTTGCGTCAGCATGAGGGGCCGGTGGCCTTGGCGCTCAGTCGGCAAAACCTTCCTGTGCTTGAGGAGACGACAATTTGTCCGGAGGAAAGTGTGGCTAGAGGCGCCTATATACTGCATGAAGGGGCGGAACGCCCGGAGTTGATCATGATTGCCAGCGGCTCCGAGGTGTCCTTGGCGTTGCAGGCGGCGAAAACGATGGAGGCCGAAGGCCGCTTGATTCGAGTTGTCAGCATGCCTTGTCAAGAATGGTTTGCTTTGCAGCCGGCTTCATTTCAACGGAGCGTACTGCCGGAGGGGGTGCCTCGCATGGTGGTCGAGGCGGCTTCTTCCTTCGGCTGGGAGCGTTATGGAGGCGCTGGCGGTGTCTATGTAACTGTGGACGGCTTTGGCGCGTCGGCGCCAGCGGAAAGATTGTTTGAGCATGTTGGGCTGACGGCGGAAAACTTGACTGCGCAGCTTCGAAAAACCTTAGCAAAAAGGTAAGCGGATTTGAATCAGGCGTGAGTAGATTGAAAAATAGCTTTACTTTTGCGGAGGTAAACGATACAATAAAGCCATGCTCAAGAGAATAGGTCTAATGAGGTCGGGTTTGTTCTTCTCAGACATTCCAGAAGACCCAAAGCCGTTCCGGGCAAAAATGCTCTGAGGAGGATTCCTAAATGTACGAAGACAAAACCCTGACTTGCCGCGAGTGCGGCGCTGAATTCATTTTCTCCGCATCGGAACAAGATTTCTATGCTGAAAAAGGTTTTCAGAACGAACCCGGTCGTTGCCCTACCTGCCGTGCTGCTCGTAAACAGCGCACCGGCGGTTCCGACCGTCCCCAGCGTGAAATGCACGAAGCCATCTGTGCCGAGTGTGGCGTCACGACTCAGGTTCCGTTCCGTCCCAGTGGCGATCGTCCGGTTTACTGCCGCGACTGCTACTCCAAAAACCGCATGTAATAAAAACGACCCCGCCGGAAGGCGGGGTTTTTTTATTACATGCGGTTGGTTATTTGCGCAAGGTGTTGACGAAGCGTTCGATGCGCTCCAAAGCTTCGGCGAGCTGGGCGCTGCCGGCGGCGTAAGAGCAGCGGACATGGCCTTCGCCGCTGGCGCCAAAGGCATCCCCAGGCACCAGGGCCACCTTTTCCGCCTTGAGCAGCTGCTCGGCAAATTCCAGAGAGGTCAGACCGGTTTCTTTAATGGAAGGGAAGATGTAAAAAGCGCCTTTAGGTTCGAAGCATTCCAGGCCCATGCGGCGAAAGCCGTTGACCATCAGGCGGCGGCGGTTGTTGTATTCTGCCACCATTTGCTGCATTTGCCGGTCTCCATGACGCAGCGCCTCCAGGGCGGCGATTTGGGCGGTGATCGGTGCGCACAGCATAGTGTACTGATGGATTTTGTTCATAGCGCCGATGAGTTCGGCATGGCCCAGGGCGTAGCCAATGCGCCAGCCGGTCATGGCGTAGGCTTTGGAAAAACCGTTGAGCAGCAGCGTGCGTTCCTGCATGCCCGGAAGAGAGGCGAAAGAGACATGCTCGCCTTCGTAAGTCAAATCTCCGTAAATTTCATCGGAAATCACGATTAAATCATGCTTTTCCGCAAAAAGCGCCAGCTCCAGCAAATCTTCGCGGTTCATAATGGCCCCTGTGGGATTGTTAGGGAAACCCATCATCAAGACTTTGGTGCGCGGCGTCAAAAGCGCTTCTAAGTCGGCGGCCCGCACTTTGAATTCTTGGGCGGCGCTGGTAGCAACCGGTACCGGTTTGCCGCCGGCCAAATGGACGCAGGCTTTATAGGACACATAGCAAGGCTCAGGGATCAGCACTTCATCTCCCGGGGCCAAGAGCGCCCGCATCGCCAGATCTAAGGCTTCGCTGACGCCGACTGTGACCAAAACCTGATCACGGGGGTTATAGGTGATGTCATGGCGTCTCTGAATAAGCTGTGCGATTTCCTCACGCAACTCCAACAGGCCGTAGTTGGAGGTATAGCTGGTGTAGCCTCGCTTCAAGCCGTACATGCAGCTTTCACGAATGTGCCAGGGCGTGACAAAGTCTGGCTCGCCGACGCCCAAGGAAATAACGCCCTTCATTTCGGCGACAATATCGAAGAAACGACGGATGCCGGAAGCCGGCAGCGCTTGCACGGTAGGAGAAATTCGTTCTTGCCAGTTCTTCATGGCGTCACCGCCAAGCGGCGATCTTCTTCGTCATCTTCTAAAACGATGCCGGCTTCTTTGTATTTTTTTAGCATGAAATTGGTAGAGGTGCCCATGACGCCCTCAATAGTGGATAGTTTGGTAGCGACGAAGTCCGCTACTTCTTTAAGCGTGCGACCTTCGACGAAAACCATTAAGTCGAAGCTGCCGGACATGAGGTACATGGCGCAGACTTCCGGATAGCGGTAAATGTTTTCGGCAATGCCGTCAAAGCCGACTTCTCGCTGCGGCGTCAGGCGGACTTCGATACAGGCGGTAACGTTGTGTACGCCTGCTTTTTCCCAGTCAACAAAAGTATGGTATTTTAAAATCACCTTTTTTTCTTCTAGTTCCTGCAAATCGGCGTCCACCTCTTCGGCGCTGCAGCCAAGCATGGCTGCCAGCTGGGCGGAACTAAGGCGAGGATGGCGTTCTACTAATTCCAATAAAGCTTGTTTCGGATGCATGTGTAGCACTTCCTTTCTTTAGTAAGAGACAAATAAAAAAACCGTTCCGTCCTGAAAAAGGACGAAACGGTTCCGCGGTACCACCTTTATTAGCCGCCGGCATGGCGACTCTCTTGAACCCAATAACGCCGGGAAAGCGGGAAAACCTACTAGCCCCCCTAGGCGGGCGTTGCGTTTTCCGGCTCAAGGATGGCTTTCACTGCGTAGCGCCGCCGACTTGCACCAACTGCCGGCTCTCTGTAAGGTCGTGTAACAGCTACTTTTCCTCTCATTGCCGTAAGGTATAGATTTGATTTGTATTCTATCATGTCTTTTGCAGGAAGGCAAGCTTGAGAAAATACATTTTTCTGAAAGGCAGATAAAGAAAATACAATTCCTGGTTGACAGAGTTACAGAAAGTTGCTATACTAACGCCATACACCAAGAATATCGTCAGGCGATGAAGCCTTCTTCTTTCCTTATTTAGGGAAGAAGAAGGCTTTTTGTTTGATGGCGGCCAACGACGGCGGCAGGGAATGAAGATTCCTTGTCGCCGTTTTTGTCTGTGTGATGGTGTGGCGGAAATCCGCTGTAAAAGCAGACTGTCGGGAGACGGTTTGAGCAGAGAAAAGGGGGAGAAGGGTATGAAAAAATGGTGGAAAACTCTAAGCTTGGCGTTGCTAGGCAGCTTGCCCGCGTCTCTGGCGTTGGCGGCGGAAGAAGGCGCGGCAGCGGCCGCAGAGGCTGCAGAAGCAGTAAAATTGGATACAGGTGACACGGTTTTTGTCCTTTTAAGCGCTGCGTTGGTTATGCTGATGACGCCGGCATTAGCTTTGTTTTATGGAGGTATGACACGCAGCAAAAACGTACTCAATACGATTATGCTGAGCTTTTTCGTTTTAGCTCTCGTTTCAGTGCAATGGGTATTATTCGGTTATAGTCTTGCTTTCGGACCTGACATCAATCATTTACTGGGAAGTCTTGATTGGGCCGGTTTAAGCGGTGTCGGCCAGGAGGCCAACGCTGATTATGCGGCGACTGTGCCGCATCTGGCGTTTATGATCTTCCAATGCATGTTTGCGGTGATTACGCCGGCGCTGATAACCGGCTCGATTGCGGAAAGAATGCGTTTTCCGGCGTTTGCCTTATTTGTTCTGTTTTGGACGACTGTGGTCTATGATCCTTTTGCGCACTGGGTATGGGGCGTTGGCGGCTGGCTGCGCGATTTAGGCGCGCTGGACTTTGCCGGTGGTACGGTTATTCACATTCTGTCTGGCGTATCCGGTTTAGTTGCTTGTTTAGTTATGGGAAAACGTCGCGGCTACGGCGTATCTCCGATGATGCCTCATCACTTGCCGATGACGGTTTTAGGCGCGGCTCTTCTGTGGTTCGGCTGGTTCGGCTTCAATGCGGGCAGCGCGTTAGGAGCAAGCGGTTTGGCCGCCAGCGCTTTTGTTGTGACCAATACGGCAGCAGCAGCTGGTTCGTTGGGCTGGCTTTTTGTGGAATGGATGCATAATGGCAAACCGACCGTTTTAGGTATTGTCAGCGGCTGTATCGCTGGTTTGGTAGGGATTACTCCGGCAGCAGGCTTTGTGGAAATTGTGCCGGCTGTAATTATCGGCTTAGGCGCAGGCATGTTGTGCTATTTCGCAGTCAGCATTTGCAAGCGTCGGCTGGGTTACGACGATTCCTTGGATGCTTTCGGCGTGCACGGCGTGGGCGGCACCTGGGGCGCTTTAGCCACTGGTTTGTTTTGTACAAAAGAAGTGAATCCCGCCGGAGCGGATGGTTTCTTCTACGGCGGCGGTCTGGAGCAGTTCTGGATTCAGGCGGCCAGCGTAGGTATGGCTATTCTGTTTGCAGCGGTGATGACCTTTGTAATTCTGAAAGTTATCGCCCTCTTTACGGAACTGCGTGTTTCCGAAGATGCAGAAGTGGTGGGACTCGATATCAGCGAACACGGCGAAAATGGCTATGTAAGCCAGGAGTTTGGATCAGGCGTACCGATGGGCGCCGGAGCCATGGCGTTCGAACGGCTGGAACAGCCTGTTGCCACGAAGGCGCATTTCTCGTAAACTGATAGTAAAGAATGAGAAGTGCGAGTTGAAGGAGGATTGATGATATGGGCGATTTGATTAAAATCGAAGTGGTCACTCGTCCGGGCAAGCTGGAGGATCTGAAGGATGCTTTAGCGGAAATCGGCATAACCGGCATGACCGTGACCCAGGTATATGGCTGTGGCAGCCAAAAAGGACACACTGAAGTTTATCGCGGTACAGAATACGCGGTCAACTTGCTGCCTAAAGTTAAAGTCGAGACAGTGGTCAAAGAAAGCGAAATGAAAGCCGTCATGGATGTGATGCGCAATACGTTGCGGACAGGCAAACTAGGCGACGGCAAGATTTTCGTATATCCCATTCAAAATGCCATCCGCATTCGCACCGGTGAAGAAGGCGCCATGGCTGTGGGCGAGAAAAAAGAGTAAGTGAAACTAAAAAGAACTGCCTTCTGCGGGCGCATCCCGCAGAAGGCAGTTCTTTTTTGCCATCTTAATTGCCCGGAGTACATGCATCAAACGGCAGCAGCCTTGTATTTGAGACAAGATTTGCGCGCGCCTCGAAAGCGCGGTCTAAGTCGGCAGTTTCTTAACTCGCTGCGCTCAAACAGGCGAAACTGTAATCCGCCTTAGTCTGCGTTTTCGTCCTGCGGACCGTCTTGCTCCAATAAAAGTCTCAAATACAATGGCCGCCGCCGTCGTAGGCCTCCCTCTACTCCCTGTACTCCTGTTAAAAAACTCGTACTCCGTAACCCTCCTGCGTACCCTCCATTTCTCCAGTTCTCTTGTTCAATTCTGTTTCTCTATTTTTGGTTATCCGGCGCATGAGCGGCGATGTATTTGGCAGTGTCGAATTTCTTTTTAGCGCCGCCGAAGGTCATCGAGCGGACTTTGCCGAAAACAGGGCGGCTGGGCCAAGGGCGGTCATGGACGCCGCCGATGCTCCAAGCAATTCCGGCATAGCCGTTAGGATCGCGGCCGTCTAAGGAATAACGATCATTAAGGAGAATGGCTGCTTCCAGGGCTTCTTGGGGCTGCGACGACCATTCTAGTATTTTTTTGGCCCAATACATGCGCAGATAGCCGTGCATTTTCCCGGTTTGAACCAGTTCGTTCTGAGCGGCATTCCAAAGCGGATCTGCGGTGGCGGCGGTTTCCAGTTGCGCAAAAAGATAGGATGCCGGCCTGGGGTCGCTGAGGTGTTCTTTTAAGGTTGCTTGCGCCCAAGAAGGAAAGGCGGTTGTTTGATCATAGTCCGGCGTATAGAAGCAATAGTTGTCCGCCAGCTCGCGGCGCACAATAAGCTCTTCTAGAAATGCGTCGCTGTCTGGGCTGCCCGAGGGGAATAACCGCCTCACTTCCCAGGCGACGCGCTGCGGGGAAAGCTGACCAAAATGCAAATAAGGGGAAAGCTGGGATTGACCGGGCTGATTTGGATCGTTTCGTCTCCACGCATAACCGGACAAGGTATGTTCAAGAAAATAGTCCAGTCTCCGCAAGGCGGCGTCGCTGCCCGGTTTTAGCCAGGTTACTGGCGGAGGGCCGCTGTGCTGCATGCCGATGTTTCGCCATTTTTCCCAAGGAGTGCGCGGTGCAAGTGGAGGACCTTGGACCGCGATGCTTGCAGGGGCGGTTAAGAAATGAGGTAAAAGACGGTGGATTTTGGGGCGCAGCGTGTAGGCTGCGTATTCGCGCTTGCCTGAGGCCAGCCAAAGAGGCACGATGTTGTGACCGTCTACTTCTGCCACAGACAGGCTTGTTTGTGCTAAGATCTCCTTTAGCCATAGCCGCTTTAGGCGAAGGGGATCTAGATCGCAAACTAGAAAAGCCGCCTTCTGTTGGCTTAGAAAAGGCGGCAAGGTTTTTGGAGCAGCGTCTGGCAACAGCTGAAAAGAAATGCCTAAGGCTGCCAGCTCTTGTTCGGTTTCCTCTAGACCTTGAAGCATGAACTCGTAATGACGCCAGGAAGCTTCTAAGAAAGAAGGGCTCAAGCAAAAGACGACTACTAAAGAACGCTGCAGCGACGAAGCAAGCGCGGCGGCATGCACTAGAGCGGCGTTATCACGACAGCGCTGTTCGCGACTCATCCAATAAACAACAGGCCCGGAATCAGGCAAGGTATTGCGCAACAGGCGTATTCTTTCTTGCATGGACGCTAGCCTCCTTGGATGCTTAGGCTTGGCAAAGGGGGAGTGCGGAAATTTCCTTTGGCGTAAGCAACCGAATAATTTTGGCAGTCAAATTTTCCGTTAAGTCTAATGTCACATGGTCACTTAAAGGCAGACCGGTTTCGTCGGTAACCAACTGAAGCAAGGGACGGCAGGGAAGCTTGGAGGGGACGTCTACCACAATGCCGAAAGCGCCCGTGTTCAGGCAGACAAAGGAGCCGATGGGGTAGGTGGCCAAATGAGCGAAAAACTCTGTTAAAGCTTGCGGTGAAAAATGGCTGCCCGACAAGGCCTGCAGCAGGTCATATGCGTGGTCAGGGGCCATGCCTAAGCGATAAGGACGGTCGCTTGTGACTGCGTCATAGACATCGGCAATGCTGGTGACCTGGGCGAAAGGATGAATGCTGTCGCCGATTAAGCCGCGCGGATAGCCGGTGCCGTCGTTTTTTTCATGATGCTGCAAGGCGACATGGGCGGATAAGAGGGGGATTTTTTCACCATGCCGCAAAATATCAAAACCAAGCTCAGCGTGCTGACGCATAATATCCATCTCTGCTGTGGTAAGGCCGCCTGGCTTTACTAAAATTTCTAAGGGAATATGCATTTTTCCCACGTCGTGAAGCAGCGCGCCCAAGGTTGCGATGCGCAGGTCTTTTTCCTTATACCCCATGTGCAGTAGGGTAAGGGCGGATAAGATGGCGACATTGACACTGTGGGCGAAGGTGTAATCGTCATGTACGCGGATATCGGTAAGGTGCACAAGTACATTGCCGTTTGCCACAATTTCTTCAACCAATTGATCAGCAGCGGCGATGACGGCGTACGCGGAAAAAACCTGGCGGTCTCTCAAGGTGGCGAAACATTCTTTCACTGCCTGCATGGCGACATAGCGTGTTTCATCGCGGACCAGTTCAGGCACTTTGATATCTTTTAAATAGGGATTTTGCACGTAAATGGCTGCAATTCCCAATTCGTTCATGCGTTCAATATAAGCGGTTGTCAGTACTGTATCCTGTGCCAGCAGCAGGCGGCCATCGGTGCCCAAAATAGAGCGGGCTGTCAACATGCCGGCTTTAAGGTCGGTAATCGGAAGCTTTTGCATATAGGTCTCCTCTTTCTTGCGGGCAGTATAACGAGTCAATAACGGTACTATTCGTCATAAAGGGCAGCGGCTCCTTCAGAAAATGCTGGCATGATATTGAGTATTTGTTCAGATCTCGTTACAATGAAAGAGAACTAAGGTTTAGCAGGGGATGACCCGAAGAAGGAGAGCGCAAATGGAGATAAAAAGTCTGAAAAAGCTTAAGTTGTATGGTTTTAATAACTTGACAAAAACGTTGAGCTTTAATGTATATGATATTTGTTACGCTAAGACGCCGCAGCACATGCGGGATTATATTGCCTATATTGATGAAGAGTACAGCGCAGAACGGCTGACAAGCATTTTAGAAGAAGTAGCGCGCATGATTGGCGCCAATGTCCTGAATGTTGCTAAACAGGATTATGACCCGCAAGGCGCCAGCGTGACTATGCTGATTGCGGAAGAACATATGGAGATTCAACCGGAGACCGTCTTGGCGCATTTGGATAAAAGCCACATTACGGTGCATACGTATCCGGAAAGCCATCCGGACAAAGGGATTAGTACGTTTCGCGCCGATATTGACGTATCGACTTGCGGCCATATTTCGCCGCTGAAGGCCTTGAACTTTTTGCTGCGCAGCTTTTGTTCGGATATTGCCATTATGGATTACCGGGTGCGCGGCTTTACAAGGGATATTAAAGGGAAAAAATACTTTATTGATCATAAAATTAATTCCATTCAAAATTACATTGACCCGGAAATTCGTAATTTGTATCAGATGATTGATGTGAATGTCTATCAAGAGAATATTTTTCACACGAAGATGCTGCTGAAGGACTTTGATCTGGATACGTACCTGTTCGGGACGGATAAAAACGAACTGTTGCCTGGGGAAAAGAAAAAAATCAAACAACGCGTAAAAAAAGAAATGGCGGAAATTTTTTCTGGACGGAGAATACCGAAAGTTTAACGCTATTTTTACGAAAAAGCACGGAATAAAGCGAACGTATCTCTCTTGCAAGGCCTGAACATTCATGATAAACTGGCGGTGCAACAAGGGTAAAGTTGGCTTTTTTTCTTAACAAAGAGTACTATAATGTTCGGTTTAGGAGGCGTTTGCGTGTCGGCAGTAAAAAGAATTTTCGTTGAAAAACGGGCGGACCATGCGGTGGAGGCAGCAGGCATTTTAGCGGATTTGCGTGAAAATCTCGGTTTGTCTTCCTTGCGCAGCGTGCGCGTACTCAATCGGTACGATGTGGCCGGGTTGGGCGAGAAGGAATGGGAACAGGCGAAATCTCTGGTGTTTGCGGAACCTATGGTGGATGATGTTCATGAAGAGGTCTTGCCGGTGTGGCCGGAAACCATCTTTTTCGCCATGGAGTATTTGCCTGGTCAATATGATCAACGCGCTGATTCCGCGGCGCAGTGCTTACAGCTTTTGTCGGCAGGCGAGCGGCCTCAAATTCGGACGGCCAAGGTGCTGGCCTTGGGCGGCGCTGTAACGGCGGAAGAATTGGCGCGCATCAAGGCGTACTGCATCAATCCTGTTGAAGCGCGTGAAGCGGCTCTGGAAAAACCGTCTACCTTGGAAGAAGAGCTGGTGCAGCCGGGCGATGTGGCGGTGCTGACCGGCTTTTTGACGTTGGATGAGGCGGCAGTAGGAGCTTTGCATGCTGAATTAGGTCTGGCTATGAGCGCAGCGGATTTGCGTTTTTGCCAAGAATACTTTCAAACCCAAGAAAAACGCGAACCTACGCTGACGGAAATTCGCGTACTGGATACGTATTGGTCAGATCATTGTCGTCATACGACGTTTCATACTTGCCTGGAAGAGGTTCGCTTCGGCGAAGGTCGTTATAGTAAACGGATTGCAGCCGTTTATGATGCGTATTTGGCTACGCGGCGCAAGGTTTACGGCGCCAAGGAGAAAGATCGCGATATCTGCTTGATGGATGTGGCGGTGCTGGGCATGAAGGAACTGCGTCTGCGGGGCTTGTTGGATGATCTGGATGCGTCTGAGGAGATCAATGCCTGCAGCGTTGTGGTGGAAGCCGAAGTAGACGGCAAACCCGAAGAATGGCTTGTGATGTTTAAAAATGAAACTCACAATCATCCGACGGAAATCGAGCCTTTTGGCGGCGCCGCTACTTGTCTGGGCGGGGCTATTCGCGATCCTCTTTCCGGTCGTTCCTATGTATATCAAGCCATGCGGGTAACCGGCAGCGGCGATCCGCGGTGTTCCTTGGCGGATACACTGCCTGGGAAACTGTCGCAGCGCAAGATTACTACAGGCGCGGCTTCAGGCTACAGCTCTTACGGCAACCAGATTGGTCTGGCTACTGGTCAGGTGGCCGAATTCTATGACGAAGGCTTTGTGGCTAAACGCATGGAAGTTGGCGCGGTGATGGCGGCGGCGCCCAAGGAAAACGTGGTTCGTGCACAGCCGCAGCCAGGAGATGTAGTGATTCTCGTAGGCGGGCGAACTGGCCGCGACGGCTGCGGCGGCGCTACCGGTTCTTCTAAGGCGCATACCGAAGAGTCTTTGGCTACTTGCGGTGCAGAAGTGCAAAAAGGAAATCCGCCGACAGAACGTAAAATTCAGCGTTTGTTCCGTCGCAGCGAAGTAAGCCGGATGATCAAACGGTGCAATGATTTTGGCGCTGGCGGCGTTTCTGTTGCGGTGGGCGAGCTTACCGACGGCGTGCGTATTGAGCTTGACCGGGTGCCCAAAAAATATGAAGGCCTTGATGGCACAGAACTGGCCATCTCGGAATCCCAGGAGCGTATGGCGGTTGTTGTCGCTGCAGAAAATGCCGCAGCCTTCCAGCGTCATGCGGATGAGGAAAATTTAGAAGCTACCGTGGTGGCTACGGTTACCGATGACCGGCGTTTGACTATGTTGTGGCGCGACAAAGCAATTGTTTCTTTGAGCCGGGATTTCTTGGATACCGCTGGAGTCAAGCAGTCAACCAAGGCCTTTGTGGCTGAGCCGTCGGATGTTTCTTTCTTTGGAACTGCGGCGGTGGTCGATTGGCGCGAGGCCTGGCTGAATTTGCTGGGCGAGCTGAATGTATGCAGTCAGAAGGGGCTTGTGGAGCGTTTTGACAGCACTATTGGCGCAGCAAGCGTGCTGATGCCTTTAGGAGGCAAGCACCAGTTGACTCCTGCCGAAGGCATGGCGGCTAAGCTGCCGGTATTGCAGGGGGAAACGACAACAGCCACTGTGATGACCTTTGGTTACCATCCAGCGATCGGCAGCTGGAGTCCTTTCCATGGCGCTCTGTATGCGGTGGTGGAGTCTGTGGCGAAAGTAGTGGCCATGGGCGGTGAGTGGCGGCGCATTCGCTTGTCCTTCCAGGAGTATTTTGAACGCTTAGGGACGGACCCGCAGCGTTGGGGCAAGCCTTTGGCGGCGCTATTGGGCGCTTTTGAAGCGCAGGTGCAATTGGGGCTGCCGGCTATCGGCGGCAAAGACAGCATGTCTGGTTCTTTCCAAGAATTGGATGTACCGCCGACTTTAATTTCCTTTGCGGTATCTCTGGCTCATGCGTCGCAGGTTGTGTCGCCGGAGTTTAAGGAAGCTGGCAGTAAATTGTTATGGCTCCCTGTAGCGCGGGACGCTGAAGAAATCCCTGATTTTGCAGGTATGGCCGCCATGTATGACCGCGTAGGCGAATTGACAGCCAAGGGTCTTGTTAAAGCGGCTTCGACGGTGCGTTATGGAGGCATTGCCGCTGCGGTCAGCCGCATGAGCTTTGGCAATGCCTTGGGAGTGCGTTTTGGCGCTGAAGTGGAGCCGACAGGTTTATTTGCGCCGGAATACGGCAGCTTGCTGCTTGAAGTGGCGGCTGATCTAAATGTGGCGGAGGCCCTTTCCGACTGCCGCGTGGTAGAACTGGGAACGGTAACGGCAGAACCGGAATTTGAGCTGCAAGGACGGAGTCTGCGTCTTGAGCAGGCTCAAGTTGCGTGGGAAGCGCCGCTGGAAAAGGTATTTCCTACCAAGGCTTCTGTTCCTGCTGGAACGCCTGCAGGCAGTCTGGGGGCTGCGAAAGAGCGGCGGCGCAGTGCGCTGCGTTTGGCGAAGCCCCGCGTGCTTATTCCCGTTTTTCCGGGAAGCAACTGTGAGTACGACACTGCCAGAGCGTTTGAAAAAGCGGGGGCTGTGTCGCAAACGCTGGTGATTCGTAATCTGACGCCGGCGGCGGTGGAAGAATCGGTGCAAGCTTTTGCGGCGGCCTTAAAGCAGGCCAATATTTTGATGCTTCCCGGCGGCTTCAGCGCTGGCGACGAACCGGACGGTTCCGGTAAGTTTATTGCGACGATGCTGCGCAATCCGGCTCTGAGCGAAGGCGTGACCGAACTGTTGCAGCAACGGGATGGCTTGGTGCTGGGGATTTGCAACGGCTTCCAGGCGCTAATCAAACTGGGACTGCTGCCTTTTGGCGAAATTCGGCCTTTAGATGCTTCTTGCCCTACTTTGACCTTTAACTCTTTGGGACGGCATATTTCTTGTTTGGCTCGCACGCGCGTCACTAATAATCGTTCGCCCTGGTTGGCGCTGACGGAAAGCGGCGATGAGCATGTAGTGGCGATGTCTCACGGCGAAGGACGCTTTTACGCCTCGTCGCAGTGGCTGAAGACGCTGCACGCCGCTGGACAAGTGGCGACACAGTACGTGGATTTGGCGGGCCAGCCTACGCATGCGCTGCCTCATAATCCGAATGGCTCTTTAGATGCAATTGAAGGCATTACAAGTCCGGATGGCCGGGTGTTGGGGAAAATGGGCCATTCCGAGCGAATTGGGGAGAATGTATTCACCAATGTGCCTGGGGCGAAGGATCAGCATATTTTTGAAGCCGGTGTAGCCTATTTTGCAAAATAGGAAGTGTAATGTTGTAAATTGACAACATAGGCAACCTTTGCTAGGATGGACAAGGCTGTTTGGCGTACGCGCCAGACGGTCTTGTCCAATTTTTTTTAGTATTGCTGCTAGGTGCGCCTTGTGAAAGAGAATGTTTGCGATTATTCCGACAATATATGATAATACAAGTAAGGTGCAGGCAGTGTAACCACAAAAAAGAGCCATTAAATTTAAGGAAGGAAGTGAGGTAAATGAACGGACAAAGAGAAACCTTTTCTTCCGGCTTAGCCGTCTTTTTTGCGACCCTTGGATCGGCTGTCGGCTTAGGGAATATCTGGAAATTCCCTTATTTGGTGGGAGAATATGGCGGCGGTGCGTTCTTGGCGGTGTATTTGCTGTGCGTGGCCTTTATCGGCTTGCCGGTAATGTGGACGGAGTTTTACGTGGGGCGCAAAACGCGTAAAAATCCTGTAGGGGCGATGAGCATGCTGAGTCCAGGCACGCCTTGGAAATATGTGGGGACCATGGGCGTAGCGTCAGCGTATTTGATTATGTTTTTTTACAGTTGCGTAGCTGGTTGGGTATACTACTATTTGTTCAAGGCAATTCAAGGTGATTTTGTGGGCATAACCATGGAGGCGGCCAAGGCTGAATTTGGCGCCGTCGTAGTCGGTCCTTTATCGCCGGTTTTGTGGCAGTTTATTGTATTGGTGGTTGTTTCCAGCATTATTGCTTTCGGTGTGCAAAAAGGGATTGAACGTATGACCAAGACCTTGATGCCGTTATTATTTGTTTTAATTTTAATCTGTGACTTTCGGGCGCTAACGCTGCCTGGTGCTGGAGCCGGCGTGGATTTTCTTTTCCAGGTTGATTTTAGCAAGCTGAGCGGTGCGGCGATTTTGACGGCGATGGGCTTGGCCTTCTTTAAATTGTCTTTGGGCATGGGAACGATGACGACTTATGCCAGTTATTTTACGGCTGATAATAATCTGTTCCGTACAGGCGCTAAGGTAGCCGTGTCCGATACCATGGTATCGTTGCTGGCTGGTTTGGCGGTGTTTCCTACTGTATTCTCGTTTGGCCTAGAGCCTGGCGCAGGTCCTGGCTTGCTGTTTATGACGATTCCGTTGGTTTTTTCACAAATCCCTTTTGGTAACTTGCTTCTTGTAGCCTTTTTCTTCTTGGCGTCTATTGCAGCCACAACGGCGATGCTGTCGTTGGTAGAGGTGCCTACCGCTTGGATGAGCGAAGAATATGGCGTTGATCGTAAAAAAGCAGCGGCGCTGAACGCTCTGATCATTTTTTGCATAGGCATATTGGCTACCCTTTCTGTGGATAAAGCCAGCCTTTTAGGAAGTTACACCTGGTTGGGTCGGGGCTTTTTTGATTGGTTCGATTATCTTTCCTCGAATGTTATGCTGCCTGTAGGAGGTTTGTGCTTTGTCATTTTTGTGCGGCGCCATCTCTCTTGGGAGGAACTGCGTCGTGAGTTTTCTAATGGCGGCGCCTTGCCGTTAGGGGGCATGTTTACCTTTTATTGGTTTAGCGTGCGCTATGTGACGCCGGTATTGCTTGGTTTGATTTTTCTGCACTCTGTGGGCGTTTTATAAGAACGAGCTGCGGACTTTTACACACAGGGACAAAGAGAACAGGGGTTGGAAGAACGCTTTTGAATCGTGCTTTCAGCTCCTGTTCTTTTCTTAAAAATAGTGTTGCTTGTGTTGTCTGAATTATAAGGAAGTTGCGTCTATAAGCGTCTTTATTGTCAGCGAGTCGGAGCGTAGTGTATACTGTGAGTAGATTTTGGAATCAAGTGGTTTCGATACAAGGAGAGATCCTAATGTTACAATTTCGTGAGATCCAATTAGACGATAAGGAAACGTTTCAATCGTATTTTCAGCAGCGCCGTTATGATAATGCGCATTTCAACTTTACGAATCTGTTTATGTGGCGCAATGTTTGCCGCATTCGCTGGGCGGAAGCTGGTGAAGCTTTATTCTTGCGCGCGGAGTGGGAAGGGGAAGCCTTTGTGCTGCCGCCTATTTGCCGCGACGAGGCAATGCCGGCTGCCTTGGAAGAGCTGATGGCCTTTTGTGAAGAAACAGAACATCCGCTTATTATCAGAGGCATCGAAGCAACGCTGATGCCTGTGGTAGAAGCAGCGAAGCCCGGGTTTTTTAATTTGACAGCTGACCGGGATAATTTTGACTATGTTTACGAGCAGACGGCTTTGGCGACGTTAGCGGGACGGCGTTATCACGGCAAAAAGAACCATTTGAATCAGTTTTTGAAAAACAATTCCGGTTATGAGTATGCTCCGTTGACGCCGGAATTGGTGGATGCCTGTGAGGCGTTTACTGATCGCTGGTGTGCACAGAAGGGCTGTGAAAAGGGGGATTCCATTGACTGCGAACGTCAGGCTATTCATGATGGGTTGCAGAATATGGAGCGCCTTGGGTTCGTAGGCGGAGTCATCTTGCTTAACGGCCAAGTGGAGGCATACTCTTTTGGCGAGAAAATTAACGAAGATACTGCAGTTATTCATGTGGAAAAAGCGAATGGCGAGATTCGCGGTCTTTATGCGGCTATCAATTGGGAATTTTGTCGTCAAGCCTGGGAGGGAGTAACCTTCATCAATCGCGAGGAAGATATGGGCGAGGAGGGCCTGCGCAAGGCCAAAGAATCCTATCATCCGGTTATTTTGCTGGAGAAATATGTGGCTACGCCTAAATAATGAGCAGAAGCGTTTGGCAGCAGAAATTGCAGCCAAGCGCTTTTCTTTTTTATGGTGATTCCTGAAGCAGGAAAAGAGAAGAACGATGTGGAAGTGTAATCAAAAATATATATATGTAATTTTATAAACATTAGAGAAGATAAGTTGTTGCGGGAAAGAATGGGGAGAGAACAGGCATGAGCAATTTTCACATCGAGGCGTCGTTGGCCCAGGAATTGGTTTCTTTTGTAAAGGGGAAAACCGGCTATGACATGATTATCTGCAATGAAACAGGTACCATTATCGGGGATACTTATGGCGGGGCTCGCATTGGCAAGGTGCATGCCGGTGCGCAAAAGATCGTACAAGGGTTGGCTCATGAGTATGCGGTGACCGCTCAAGAGGCGGCTGCTAATTCAAATGTAAAGGAAGGCTATAGCTGTCTGATTGACGTAGAAGGAGAGCGCATCGGTACCTTTGGCATTACTGGGCCGATTGATGTGGTGAAACCGCTGACCTTGGTAGCGGCAACGGTTGTTAGCTATCGGGTGAGGGAAAACTTTCGACGTAGTGAAGCGGAGCGCATGGCTAAGCGCGTTTCCGGCGATATTCATCAGGCGGTGGCTGCTATTGAGGAAATATCCGCTTCTTCCCAAGAGCTGGCTTCGACAACAGAAAATGTGGTGCAGCTGTCGCGAGAATCCATGGATAAAGTGAAAAACACGGCGAAAATTCTGGATATGAGCCGGGCCATTGCGACGGAAACGAAATTATTGTCGCTGAATGCATCCATCGAAGCGGCGCGGGCGGGCGAAGTGGGACGCGGTTTTGCCGTGGTGGCTCAGGAAATGCAGAAGCTGGCGCAAAACAGCGCCGAAGCGACGGAGCAGATTAATGGAATTCTGGGGGATATTCAAAACGCGTTGAATCGGGTAATTACTGGGGTCGATCAATCCGCCGGCATTTCCGGTGAGCAAGCTAAGGCCATGCAAGACATCAGCAATATGGTGGAAACGATGCAGAGCTCTACGGTGGCCTTGGCGTCTTTATACGATCGGTAATTGAGATTCAGGGGGCGGAACTATGGCTAAATTAGAGATTTCACGAGAAATGGCGCAGGAACTGACGGATTTTGTTTATGGCGCTACTGGTTGTCATACGATTGTGTGTGGCGAAGGCGGCGTTATTATCGGCGATTCAGCTAAAAATCGCTATGGCATGGTCCATGACGGGGCCAGGAGAATGATGCTCGGCGAAATTGACGAATTTTTTGTGACCGCCGAGCAGGCTGCGCAGGGGCAAATGAAAGAAGGCCAAAACTACCCTATCGTTTTTGACGGTGCGCGGGTAGGAAGCTTTGGCGTGGCTGGTGAGCTCACTATAGCGCGGCCTATAGCCAAGGTGGTGGCGGCGCTTTTTGGAACGAGACTGCGGCAGCAGCAGCAGATTCAGCTGATTGAAACTATGTCGGGACAGGTGTCGGCGCAGGCGCAGCAAGCAGCGGCGGCGGTGGAGGAGATTTCCGCTTCATCCCAGGAATTGGCGGCGACGACGGAAAAAGTGTCGCGTCTGGCTGAGAATGCGGTGGAACGAGTGAAGGAAACGGCCCATATTTTGGATATGAGCCGGGCCATTGCCAGCGAAACGAAACTATTATCCCTTAATGCTTCTATTGAAGCGGCGCGGGCGGGCGAAGTGGGCCGAGGCTTTGCCGTAGTGGCCCAGGAAATGCAGAAACTGGCCCAAAACAGCGCCGAGGCGACAGAAACAATCAACAAGATTTTGGCGGAAATACGCAAGGCCAACGAGGATGTCATCGGCGGCGTGCATCAATCTGCTGAGATTTCCGGCGAACAGGCGAAGGCGATGGAAGAAATTGTACATATGGTGGAAGCCATGCAAGATACCAGCCAAAAACTAAAAGACGTGTTTTGAAAATTGATTAAAAAACCGGCGTAAGCCGGTTTTTTCTTATGGGCAGGCTTGGCAAAAAAGGAGAACTTCGAGTATAATAGATTATTATGGTGTGATGCACGTGTTCCTAGTTTTAAAGGAGACTCATGATGAAACGAGTTTTTGTTACTATTACAGGACGCCAAAAAGATGTATACGACCAGGAACAATGTCAGGAAATGACGGTTGCAGGCACGTATTATCGGCGGAACGGGGTCGATTACATTTCCTACCGGGAACGGGAAGAAGACGGCTTGGGACAAACAACAACCTTGTTGAAGATACATGAAGACCGAACGATTTTGGTGCGGCGCGGCGATGTGGAACAGGAACAGGAGTTTCGACGCGGCGAGCGTACGGAAAGCGGCTATGCTACGCCGTACGGCAAATTGTCCTTGGGCATTATGACGAAGGAATATTCTTGGCTTTTTGGACCGGCAAGCGGCGCGGTGGACATTACTTATGATTTGGAAATTGACGGACAATGGCAAAGTACCAATCAATTGTCTGTCGTGATACGGGAGGAGCAAATTTGTGGACATTAAGACAAGCCTAGAGAACGCCATTCGGGAAGCGGCTGCAGCGGCTATAGCCGCTGGCGACTTTCAGGCGGACACATTGCCGGAGGTGCTGCTAGAGGTGCCGCCGCAAAAGGAATTTGGAGATTATGCTACGAATTTTGCCATGCAGACCGCGCGGGCGGCGCGCACGAATCCGCGTAAAGTGGCCGAGGCACTGGTAAAGTATCTGCAGCGTCCCTGGCTGGAGCGCTGTGAGATTGCCGGTCCCGGTTTTATTAATTTTTATCTGCGGCCGGAATGGGTGCATGACCTGTTAGCAGATATTTTGGCTCAAGGAGATTCTTACGGCTGTACGCAAACCGGCAACGGTGAGAAGATCCAAGTGGAGTTTGTCAGCGCCAATCCGACAGGCTTGTTGCATGTGGGACATGGACGGGGCGCTGCTTTCGGCAGTGCTTTGGTCAATGTGCTGCGCGCCGCCGGCTATGACGTGCAGGCGGAATACTACATCAATGATGCGGGAAACCAGATTGACAATTTGGCGGCGTCTGTCAACGCTCGCTATTTGGAATTATTGGGTCAAGAGATAGCCTTTCCGGAAAACGGCTATCGGGGCGAAGACATCATCACTACGGCGCAAGGCCTGCTTGATCGCGACGGCGACAAATATTTGTCCTGGAGTGAAGAGGAACGGGTAGCTCACTTTAAAGAAGTGGCGCTAGCGGAAAAACTAGCGATTTTAAAGGAGCACTTAGCAGCATTTAATGTGCATTTTGACGTATGGTTCAGCGAACGAACCCTGCATCAAAGCGGCGCTGTGGACGAGGCCTGCGCCATCTTGAAGGAAAAGGGCCAGGCTTATGAAAAAGAAGGCGCTTTGTGGTTGAAATCCACGGCCTATGGCGATGATAAGGATCGGGTTATTATTCGCGACAATGGCGTGCCTACGTATTTGGCGGCGGATATCGCCTACCATCGCAATAAAGCGGAACGCGGCTTCGATAAAATCATTAATATTTGGGGCGCTGATCACCACGGCTATATCTGCCGAGTGAAGGCTTCCATGGCGGCTCTTGGTTATGAAGCGGAGCGCTTGGAAGTTTTGATTTTGCAGATGGTTAGCTTGTATCGGGACGGCCAACTGGTAAAGATGTCTAAGCGGACAGGCCAAAGCGTGACGTTGGACGAGCTGATGGAAGAGGTTGGCCGGGATGCGGCGCGTTATTTCTTTATTATGCGTTCCATTGACAGCCAACTGGATTTTGACATTGACTTGGCGCGGTCCCGGTCTAATGAAAACCCCGTCTATTATGTGCAATACGCACACGCCCGGATTTCCAGCATTTTCCGTCAAACCGCAGAAGCCGGGATTGTAATGGGGGAACTTGCCGCTTTGCCGCTGCAGGCTTTGCGTGAGGAAGCGGAGATTGAACTGATTAAAAAGCTGGGAGATTTTCCCGAAGAAATCGATCAGGCGGCTCGGGAACGGGCGCCGCACCGCATTGCTCGCTATGTGCATGAGGCGGCAAGTCTGTTTCATACTTTTTATAATCAATGCCGTATTATTGGCGCAGAGCCGGATGTGCAGCAAGCTCGTCTGGGTCTGGTTGCGGCGACGCAGCAGGTGCTGTGTCGGGCCTTGGGCATTCTCGGCGTAGATGCGCCTGAAAAAATGTAAGGAAAATTGGTTTTCCAGCTGGCGGAGTGCCAGCGTGCGTGCTATAATGGAGGACAGTTTTTAGAACGAGTAGGAGGATACCAGCATGGCCAAATTCATCTTTGTTACCGGTGGGGTCGTCTCATCCCTGGGGAAGGGCATCACCGCTGCATCCTTAGGGCGTTTGCTGAAGAGTCGCGGCTTGAAGGTGACCATTCAGAAATTCGATCCGTATATCAACATCGACCCTGGCACAATGAGCCCATATCAGCATGGGGAAGTGTTCGTCACCGAAGATGGAGGCGAAACCGATCTGGATCTCGGCCATTATGAGCGTTTTATTGATATTAATCTGAGCAAAAGCTCCAATGTTACCGCCGGCAAGGTTTATTTGTCGGTTATCAACAAAGAGCGCAAAGGCGATTATTTGGGCAGTACGGTACAGGTCATTCCGCACATTACCAATGAAATCAAAGAGCGTATCTATCGTGTTGGCCGCGAGGACAATGCGGATGTGGTCATTACGGAAATCGGAGGCACAGTCGGGGATATTGAAAGCCTGCCTTTCTTGGAAGCCATCCGGCAAGTGAAAAAAGAAGTGGGCCGTGATGATGTTCTTTATATTCACGTGACGCTGGTGCCGTACATTTCGGCAGCAGGCGAACTCAAGACCAAGCCGACACAGCATAGCGTGAAAGAACTGCGCAGCATCGGTATTCATCCAGACATTATTGTCTGCCGTACAGAGCATGAGATTTCTCAGGATATGAAGGATAAACTGGCGTTGTTCTGTGATATTGATGTCAATGCCGTTATTCAAAACCGCAATGCTGCCAGCATTTATCAAGTGCCTCTTATGATGCATGAAGAAGGCCTTGACCGTATCGTCATGGAAAAACTCAAGCTGCAAGCCGGCGAGGCGGACCTGACGGAATGGACTGCTATGGTGGAAAAAATTATGACCCCCACGCAAAAGGTGACGATTGCGATGGTGGGCAAGTATGTAGCGCTGCAGGACGCTTATATGAGTGTTTCCGAAGCGCTGCGTCATGCAGGGATTGCTAATTCCGCCGCTATTGACATTCGCTGGGTTAATGCCGAGGAGATTGAAGAGCCAGGTACTGATTTGGCGGAAGTATTCGCTGGAGTGGATGGTATTTTGGTTCCCGGGGGCTTCGGTGATCGCGGCGTAGAAGGCAAGATTGAAGCCATTCGTTATGCGCGGGAAAATAAAATTCCGTATTTTGGCCTGTGTCTGGGTATGCAGACGGCAGTGATTGAGTTCGCTCGCAATGTGATGGGCTTTGTTGGCGCTCATAGCACGGAGTTTGCGCCGGAGACTCCCTATCCGGTAATTGATTTGATGCCGGATCAAGTGGATGTGGAACAAAAAGGCGGTACGATGCGGTTGGGCGTATATCCTTGCAAGGTCATGGAGAATACCCTGACGCAGGCGGCTTATCAAGAAGAATTGATTTATGAGCGTCATCGCCATCGCTTTGAATTTAACAATGCGTATCGTGAACAATTGACGCAAGGCGGTTTGATCTTGGGCGGCACGCTGCCCAATGGCCGATTGGTGGAAATTGTGGAATTGAACCGGAATGTGCATCCTTGGTTTGTGGCAACCCAGTTCCATCCGGAATTTAAATCCCGCCCGACCAATCCGCATCCGTTATTCCGCGATTTTGTCAAAGCCGCGGTAAACTATCACGCAGGTAAATAAGATGGAGCCGCCCTTCGGGGCGGCTTTTGGTATTGCAGCAGGAAAACGGCGTCGCGACGCGAAATGTTGAGAACAACGCTGATTGAGAAGGGGAGAAAGATATGACGAAGAAACGTTGGGGGCTGGTTTTGCTTGCTATCGTAATCCTTGCGGGCTGGTGGAAATGGTCGCCGGCAAAAGCGGAACCGCAAATTGCGGTGATTCATGTGGAAGGCGTCATTTTAGGCGGACGCGGTCAAAGCGGCCTATGGGGAGAAAACGGCGGCGTAGACGGCATTATTCGTCAATTGCATGAAGCTCGCGATGATGACGCGGTTAAAGCGATTATTTTGCGTATTAACAGCCCGGGCGGCAGCGCCACGGCGTCTCAGGAATTGGGGGAAGAAATCTTAAAAGTCAGGGCTGGCGGCAAACCAGTGGTATCCTCCATGGGAGACATAGCGGCTTCCGGCGGGTACTGGCTGGCGGCATGCACGGAGCGAATTTACGCCAATCCGTCAACGATTACCGGCAGTATTGGCGTATATATGCCTTATGCAAATTGGGAAGAACTATATCAAAAAATCGGCATTCGGAATGAACGCATTCAAAGCGGGCCGCATAAGGATATTCTTTCGCCGGATCGGGCGATGACGGCAACCGAAAAAGCGTTGCTCCAGGCCATGGTGAACGATATGTACGAGCAGTTTGTAACGGTAGTATCCGAGGGCAGAAAGCTGCCGCCGGAACAGGTTCGCTTGTTAGCGGACGGGCGCATTTACACGGGACGCCAAGCCTTGGCCAGCGGTTTGGTGGACGAAATGGGCAACTTGTATGATGCCATTGACGGCACGGTTGACAAATTAGGCTTGGCGGAGCGACCTATGATTCGGGAGATGGGGCAGACTTCTCCTTGGGACGCCCTTTTTGGCAGAACTACAGTAAGCAGTTTGGTACAGCAAGCGGTTTGGCAGGCGCTGGGGACGGCGCCTAAAGCAGCTCCTGTGCTGGCGCCCATGGCCTTGCCGGCTGCCTACTAAGGAGGCGGGAGCATGAAGAGCAGGAGCTTGCTGGCAGGGATTGCTTTGGTGGGAATTTTGGCCGGCTGCGGTCTTAAGATGCCTGCGGCCGTGGCGCCCTTGCAGGTGCAAGGCGGTGAAATCACTGGCAGTGTCAGTGAAAATGGCGCTGGCAATATGGTTCGTCTGGTGCAAGGGACAGCGCTGGAAGGAACCAATGGCGTGGATATTGCCGCTGGGGGAGCCGGCATGGTGCGCTACTATCTGGAGGCTGGCGCCGCCCCGGAATTGGTGGCGGACAGCCGCTTCCTCTGGCGCTCGACCCAAGGAACAGGAAGACTGCTTTTGGAAGAATTGGGCCCTGACGGGCAAGTGAAGCGCAGCGTGGGCTGGGTTTATACTGGAACGTGGCCGGCGGCTGGCAGTGAACAGCGCTGGGTGGACGCCCGTTATCGCAGCAACTATGAAGCGAATTGGGTAGAGTCTCGTTATAGCGTACAACGCCTTTGGAACGAGTTTTTTCCAGGACAGCCGCTTAGCGCGGCCCATTGCTACCGCTGGGTGCTGGAAGCCGGCGAGGGGCAGCATGTATTGGTGAGTCGCTTTTCGCTGACGGCGCAGCCGGCTGCCGCAGTGGCTGTTTCTGCGCCCCAAGCGCTTGCGGTGCGCCAAGGAGAAGAAGTTCACTGGCGTACTCGTTTGCAGTATAACGGCTCGCAGCCGGAAGTAGAAATCACGGCGGCTATAGCGGAGCCGCAAGGATACGGCGTGACCGTGCAAGGAGACCGGGTGCGACATGTGCGTCTGACTCCAGGGCAGACTGTTGAATTGGATTGGGTCTTAGAGGGGCGTCGGGCCGAGCGTGTTAATTTTGGCAAGCCTTGGCAGCTGCAGTTATCCTTAAATGGAGAAGAAAAGGCGCAGACAGCGGTTTCAGTGGCTGCAGCCCGGCCGGGGAGCGTCTACTATGTGATGACGGAAGATTTGGAGCCGATTGACGGCGCTGGCTATGCCAAACCTTGGGGGAATCAGGACGGCTGGCTCAATCCGGAAGAATACCAAGTGCAGATGGTGCAGAAAGCGGAAACTCTTAATGCCATTGCCGCGAGTCATGGCGCTTTTTGGACTCATTATATCGCTTGGCCTGCGGTAGCCGCGGCGCAGTGGGCGCAAAGCCAATCGCCGACCAAGCAATGGCAGGAAGCGGTGGCCGATATAGAACGTTCCGTGCGTCAGGAAAGCGCCAAAGGACATGAATATGGCGTACATATGCACACGGATTATGATCCGTACATACCTGGCAATGTATTATCATACTATGAGCCGGCAGACGGCCTTTGGGCCAATCATTTGCGGCATGGCTGGGCGCATTCGCTGGGGAGTTTTGGCGACTACGGAAACCGGGGCAGCAGGCTGGGAAGTTTGTATGCGTACCAGCGGCTTGTGGATGAATTGGCCGCCGACTCGTCCCAAGGACAGTTGTTGACGGCAAGAGCCGGTTCCTTTGATTTTGGCGCCAGCAGCGAGTCGCAAGACATGAGCAGTGAAGTATTTCGACGTTTGGGTTTGTGGGGCTCCAGTGACGCCGCCGGCAATAGCGGGAGGGAAACGTCTGCGCCTTATGGCGGCGAGTTGTATTTGGCCGCTAAAACAGATATTGGCCGCCCCGCGCGTGAAGCTTCTGAAGCCGGAGTGGTGGAGCTGCGTCCTACACCACAGCCGCCTATCTTTTATGACCAACAAACGGCGGCGGTGATGAATGCCAAAGCGGATGCAGGCATGGAAGCTTTTGTTCGCAATGGCGCTGTTGTTCCTGGAGTGCATGGCATTATTGGCTTCACCCATGCCATGTTCATGCAGGGCGAGGGGGACTGGCGCAGCTTGTCCGGCGGCCAATTCGCCGCCCTAGACGCGCATCTGGCGTATCTAAAGCAGCGCTATGTACAGCAAGGATTATTGCGCTTCGCGACGGCCAGTCAATTGGTGCGCGCTTTCTTGGATGAAGAAAAGCTGGAAGCAACCGCCTTGTACGGAAAGCGCCTGGAACACGGCTGGCTGAGCAGTCGCTATGAAATAGAGCTGCTGGGGCGCGATTTGTCGGTTTCGGCGGAGCGGCCTCAGGCGGTTAGTGTCAAAATCCCCTTGTATCTTCGAGAACAGGCTTTTCGGGCGGAAGTGCGCAAAAACGGCGAGATGATAAGTTCCGCTTGGAATTTGCCTAACGCCGATAATGCTCTTGCTTTCGTCTGGGACGATCCGCAGGCAACGTATACGTTGACCGTGTATCATCAACCATGGCTGCGTAAAGCGGTAGCCGGATTGCGGCTGCTAAAGAGCTTTGTCAGGTGGTGACGGCGTCCTTATTTCAAAAGCGTGTATGTCCGGGCAGGATTTTTTTTTCCACTGGCGAACCTATTACTAAAAGGAGGAGTGGAGATGGTTGCTCGGACCTGGACGTCGTTGGCGTTGTTTTGTCAACGGTGCGGCAAACTAGAGCTGTATGAATTGTCTCGATTTTCCTTGCGTCATGAACGGCAGCAGCTGTATTGCCATTGCGGTCAATGGCAAGGGGAGATCGTAGCTGCGTCGCACAGCCAGCCCTTGTTGCGGCTGCCATGTCTGTTATGCCGACAGGATCATCTGCTTTGTTTTACTCCGCAACAGTTTTGGCAGGTCGAAATGCATCGTCTCTATTGCCCGAGCCATACGCTGGAATTAGGTTTAATAGGTCATCCTGAGTTGTTGCGAGAGCAGCAACTTCGCCATCGTCAGATTTGCCAAGGTCTGCAGGGCGAAGAGGACGAAGAAACGATAGAGGACCCGCAGGTTCTTTTGGAAGTGTTGAATATGGTTCACGACTTGGCGGCGCAAGGGGAAATTTCTTGTGCCTGCCGCCAGCCGCAATTAGCGGCGGAAGTGTTGGATAGCGGCGTATTGTTGTCCTGCCGCTCTTGCGGTGCTAAGCACCTGGTTCCCGCTCGTAACGAGCGGGATTTGACTAAGGCCGCTCAGCTGCGGGAAATTGAACTGTATTCAGCTTCTTATGCGTATTTCCATTCTTAACCGGCGCTTGCCGGCGGAAGGATGAAACGAATAGAGGAGGAATGGCGATGAAGCTTTTTTTGGACACGGCCAATGTGGAGGAAATCCGTGCGGCGGCGGAATGGGGCGTTATTGACGGCGTAACTACAAATCCTTCCTTAATTGTCAAAGAAGGGAGGGACTTAAATACGGTTTTGCAAGAGATTGCCGAACTTGTGCCCGGACCCGTCAACGGTGAGGTTATTGCAACAGATTGGGAAGGCATGGTGCAAGAAGGACGCGCGTTGGCGAAGCTCTTTGCCAGCCTGGTCGTGAAGATTCCTATGACACCGGAAGGCTTAAAGGCTGTTAAGCAGCTTTCGGCTGAAGGCATTGAAACCAATGTGACCTTGGTGTTTTCCGCCAACCAGGCATTGCTTGCGGCTAAAGCAGGCGCACGCTATGTCAGCCCTTTTGTAGGACGTTTGGATGACATTGGCTATGATGGCATGGCCTTGGTGCAAGAGATTGTACAGATTTATGAACTCCACGGCTTTACTACCGAAGTTATTGCCGCCAGCATTCGCCATCCCCTGCATGTGACGCAGGCGGCCCTGGCTGGGGCGCATATCGCCACGATTCCTTACAAGGTGCTGCAAGGCATGACGAAACATCCGCTGACTGATAAAGGATTGGCAGCTTTTCTTGCCGATTGGAATAAATCAAAGTAGTTACCGCGCTCAGGGCCAGTCATTATGACGGCCCTGTTCTCATGGAGTTAGGGAGCCGGAGGAGCATCGGCTCCCTAAGAGAGTTATAAGAGTAATTTTCCGCAAGTTGATTTGAATAAAGAAAAAAACAGGAGGTTTTCAGACAAAATGGATCGTGAGTTATCATTAGAATTTGTACGGGTTACAGAAGCGGCGGCGATTGCCTGTGGGCGACTGATGGGCAAAGGAGACAAAATTGCTGCGGATCAGGCGGCGGTGGATGCGATGAGGACGATGTTCGATTCTGTCAACATCAGCGGTACCGTTGTTATTGGCGAAGGCGAAATGGATGAAGCGCCAATGTTGTATATTGGCGAGACGGTTGGCGCCGGCGGCATGGCGGTAGACATTGCCGTGGATCCGCTAGAAGGAACTAATTTGGTGGCGAAAGGGATGCCTGGAGCTATTGCGGTGCTGGCTGTTGCGCCGCAAGGCGGGTTGCTGCATGCGCCGGATATGTACATGGACAAAATTGCCGTTGGGCCTAAGGCAGCCGGTAAAATTCACATTGACGCTCCGGTCAAGGAAAATCTGAAAGCCGTTGCTTCCGCCTTGTCGCGCAAGGTTGAAGATTTGACGGTTGTTATTTTGGATCGCGATCGTCACAGCCGTTTGATTAAGGATGTGCGTGATGCTGGGGCTCGGATCAAGCTGATTACCGACGGCGATGTATCGCCGGTTATCAATGTAGGCATCGAAGGCTCCGGCATTCATATGTTAGTAGGGTCAGGCGGCGCGCCGGAAGGCGTTATTGCTGCGGCGGCTCTTAAATGCCTAGGCGGAGATATGCAAGGCCGTCTGCTTCCTTCTGATGACTGTGAAATAGCTCGGGCGAAGAAAATGGGTATTGGCGACATCAATAAGGTACTGACCATTGATGACTTGGTACATGGCGAGGACGCGATTTTTGCAGCGACGGCCATTACCCAAGGGGATATGTTGAATCCGGTACATTATTTTGGCGGCGGCGTGCGGACGCACTCTATTGTGATGCGCTACAAATCAGGCACTGTTCGTTTTGTTGACGCCATTCATAAGCTGGATCGGAAGAGTATGATTTTTAAACGGACCTGATTAGAACGTTTAAAGGATTTTTGATGAAAAGGGCGGCGCAAGCCGTCCTTTTGTATTGAGAATTTATTAGAATCAGAACGACAAATCCATTTTCGTGCTTTTCGCGATTTTCGCGGTTGAATCATAAATTGGAGGAACGTTGATAACGAACCGCGAAATACACGAAAGACGCGAAAGGGTTTTATAAGTAGCATTGACAGGTTTCATAGGAGATATATACGATGAGGGAATTACTTTCGTTAGTGCAGGCTGATGCTGCTTGCGCCGAGGCGATGCGTCTGATGCAAAAGCCCGGTCGGGCTGCTTGGGTCTACGGTCTGACAGGCAGTCAAAAACCATTTCTTTTGGCGGCTTCTTTGGCGGAAAAAATGCAGCCAATCGTGGTGGTTGCGGTGGATGATGCTCACTTGGAGGAGTATCGCCGAGAAATGGCTTTGTGGCTGCCGGACTTAACTATATATGAGCTGCCGGCATTGCCGGAAGTTTCCTTTGCGCTTACAGCGCGCAACCGGGAGAGAACCGCAGTTCGCATGGAAGCGCTGAGCGCTTTGGCGAGGTGTGAAGCTGCTTTGTATCTGACGACGATCGAAGCGGTTGCGCAGGGAGTTTGTTCTCAGCAAGAGTTGTTGGGTCGACGTCTGACTTTAAAAAACGGCGCTATGTGGGAACGGGAAAAACTGTTGGCGGAATTGGTCCGCTGCGGTTATGAACGGGTAGATGCGGTTGACAGCCGGGGGCAATTCAGCGTTCGCGGCGGTGTTATTGACATTTTTCCCTTGCAACTGCCAACAGCCGTGCGCCTTGAATTCTTTGATAATGAAATCGATTTACTACGTTCCTTTGATCCGGAAACGCAGCGTTCCTTGGAGCGTTTAGAACAGGTGGATATTCTGCCCGCCCAGGAGGAGGCGCAGGGAACACGGTGCTTATTATCCTATGCCCAAGACGGCGCAGTTATTTTTGACGATCCGGCGCGGTTGCGGGAAGCGGCGCAAGCTTTGCTGGAAGAATGGCCCGCGGCGCTGCCTTGGGGAAAAATTGTGGAAGCAAGCCGTCTTCAGGCGGTGCAGTTTTGGTCCTTGATGCTGCAAAAAGTGGCGCATACAGAAGCACAGGATATTATTAGCATTGCCGCTAAAGGCGTAATGCCCTTTCATGGTCAGTTTGAACTTTTGACGCAGGAATTGCGTGCGCAAGAGGCTCGGCAGGCTGTGACTGTGCTTTTAGCAGGCAGCGAAGAGCGTTTGGAGGCTTTGCAGCAGGCCTTGGCGGCGCAGGGACAGGGCGTGTCGCGCGTAGCGAATTCCGGCAGCGTGCGCCTGCTCCTTGGAGAAATTACCGCCGGCTTTGAATGGGTTCAAGCTAAAGTAGTTGTCTTTGCGGAACAGGATTTACTGGGACGCCATAAAAGAAAACAACGCCGCGCCAAAACGCAAGGGGAAAAAATTCGCTATTTCCGGGATATACGGATTGGGGATTATGTGGTACACGTCAGCCACGGCATTGGACGTTACGCCGGCGTGGAAATATTGGACATAGGAGGCGTACGCAAGGATTATCTGCTTATACGTTACACCGGTGACGATAAGCTGTATTTGCCTACGGATCAGGTTGGGCTGCTGCAAAAGTATATTGGCCAGGATGGAGAAGCGCCCAAACTCAGCCGTATGGGCGGTAAGGATTGGCAACGGGTGCGCAGCCGGACACAGGCGGCGGTAGCCGACTTGGCCCAAGAACTTGTGGCTTTATATGCGGCTCGCCAGGAGGAGGCCGGCTTTGCTTTTGAGGCGGATACACCGTGGCAAAGAGAATTTGAGGAATCCTTTCCTTATGAGGAAACGCCGGATCAATTGCAGGCGCTGGAGGAAATCAAAGCGGATATGGAACAGCCTCGGCCCATGGACCGGCTGCTTTGCGGCGATGTGGGCTTTGGCAAGACCGAAGTGGCGGTGCGTGCGGCCTTTAAAGCCGTGATGAGCGGCAAGCAAGTAGCCATGCTGGTGCCGACTACGGTGCTGGCGCAGCAGCATTATCAGACCTTGAGCTCCCGCTTTGCCGGCTTTGGAGTCGCTACCGGCGTTGTCAGTCGCTTTCGCAGCGCCAAGGAGATTCGCAAAACCTTGGAGGAAGTGGCTGCAGGAAAAGTGGATGTGTTGGTAGGAACCCATCGTATGCTGACAAGCGATGTGCGCTTTAAAGATTTGGGGCTGCTTGTTATTGATGAAGAGCAGCGCTTTGGAGTTGCGCAAAAAGAAAAAATTAAGCAATGGCGCAGCCAAGTAGATGTGTTGTCTTTAAGCGCTACGCCCATTCCAAGGACTTTGCATATGTCTCTTGTGGGCGTGCGTGATATGAGCATTATTGAAACGCCCCCGGAGGATCGCCTGCCGGTGGAAACCTATGTAGCGGAATATCATGAGGAGATTGCAGTGGAAGCCATTAGCCGGGAGCTGCGCCGCGGCGGCCAGGTATATGTTGTGCATAACCGGATTCAGGGCATAGAGCGCTTAGCTTTGCACTTAGGAGAACTGTTTCCTCAGGCTGGCGTACGTGTGGCCCACGGTCAGATGGCGGAGGAGCAGCTGGAGCAAGTCATGATGGACTTCTATGAAGGCGAAGAAGATATTTTAGTTTGCACCAGTATTATTGAAAGCGGTCTGGATGTGCCGAACGCCAACACTATTT
The DNA here is from genome assembly GCA_009929485.1 of Negativicutes bacterium. Classification (GTDB taxonomy): domain Bacteria; phylum Bacillota; class Negativicutes; order Anaeromusales; family Anaeromusaceae; genus Anaeromusa. Next base: position 57,633 of record SAAJ01000002.1, on the reverse strand, counting down.
TAGTATATGACGCGGATCGTTTGGGCTTGTCTCAACTGTATCAAATGCGAGGGCGGGTAGGGCGGTCCAGCAGAACTGCTTTTGCGTACTTCACCTACCGCAAGGACAAGGTTTTGACAGAAGTGGCGGAAAAACGGCTGCAGGCCATTAAGGAATTTACAGAGCTGGGCGCCGGCTTTAAGATTGCCATGCGCGATTTGGAAATCCGCGGCGCTGGCAGCCTGTTAGGGCCGCAGCAGCACGGGCATATCGTCAGCGTCGGCTTTGAAATGTATTGCCGTCTGCTGGATGAGGCAGTACAGGAACTGCGCACCGGGGCAAAGCCCAAGCAAGAAGTGGAGCCGCTGCTGGATATAAAAGTGGATGCGTATTTGCCGGAAGAGTATGTGGGCGATGCCATGCAGAAAATGGAATTGTACCAGCGCATTGCGGGAATTCGGCGCGACGAAGAAGTGGAAGAACTTTTGGATGAGCTCCTTGACCGCTTTGGCGAACCGCCGCAGGCTGTGTTGCGTCTGCTAGCGGTAGCTAAGCTGAAAAACCGCGTGCGTCGCTTAGGGATTCGCAGTATTGTGCAGAAGCCGGAAGGGTATGAAGTAGCCTTTCAAGAGCCCTTGCAATTTGCACCGGAGCATATAATGGCGCTAAAAGAGGGTTTGCCGTCCCGGGTCGCCTTCTTTCCAGGCAGTGCTGGAGGGTTGCGCCTTAAAACAGCAAATCTGCCGCAGGAAAAGGCGGAGGCGTTGTTGTTCAAGAGCATGCAATGTCTAGAAGAAGGGACGCTAGCTTGAAAACCGTCTTTCGAGGTAGGAATGCCCAAGGTTTTCTGATATAATTAAAATTGCATTTTCTTGAGAGGATGGGCTTGGGTGAGTAGTAAAGACACCTTTTTGCGTGGCGCCTTGATTTTAACCGTTGCAGGAATTGTAGTTAAACTCATTGGCTCTGTAAATCGCATCTTATTATCCCGCTTGTTGGGCGGTGAGGGAATTGGCTTGTATCAGATGGCCTATCCCATCTATTTGTTGGCGTTGAGCGTTTCTTCCGCCGGGATTCCTGTGGCTATTTCCATTTTGGTGGCGGAACGGGTGGCCTTATCGGACTATCGGGGCGCTAACCGTGTATTTCGCATCTCCCTGGCGCTGCTGACCTTTACGGGCGTCTTGTTTACCATTTTGCTGTATACAGGGGCGGGCTGGCTGATTGAGGAACAGTTTGTGCGCGATCCTCGGGCCTATTACGCCTTGGCGGCCTTGGCGCCGGCTATCTTTTTTGTGACCGTTCTTTCCAGTTATCGCGGTTATTTTCAAGGCTTGCAAATGATGACGCCTACGGCGGTTTCGCAGATCTTTGAACAGTTGCTGCGGGTAATTACCATGATTGCATTGGCATTCATGTTGTTGCCGTATGGTTTGGAATATGCCGCAGCCGGTGCTAGTTTCGGCGCCGGACCGGGAGCTATGGCCGGCTTGGCGGTGCTGATTTACTTTTATATGCGTCAGCGTTCGCAGTTTAAAGAAAAAATGGCGACCCAGCCGGATTTGCCCCCGCAGTCCAGTTGGCGGATTATCAGTCGGATCGTAAAGTTGGCGCTGCCGGTTTCGCTGGCTAATATCATGCTGCCGGTGGTTTCCAGCATCGACTTGTTTATTGTGCCTGCCCGACTGGAAGCGGCGGGCTATACGGTCGCTGCGGCGACAGAACTCTTTGGTTATCTCACAGGCATGGCTGTGGCGCTGATTAACTTGCCGACGATTTTGACGGCTTCTTTGGCGGTAGGATTGGTGCCTGCTATTTCAGAGGCCTTTACCCTGGGACGCAAGGAACGGATTTACGATCGTACGGCGACAGCCATGCGTATTGCCAACCTAATTACCATTCCCAGTTTTGCGGGCATGTGCCTCTTGGCTACGCCGATTTCGCAGATGCTTTATGGAACGCCGAATGCCGGAGACTGTATTGCTATTTTGTCTTTTGGCATCGTTTTACTGGGAGTACATCAGGTTACAACCGGTGTTTTGCAGGGCTTGGGACATACGACGATTCCCTTGGTGAACATGATGGCTTCGGCGGTTGTCAAAATCGGTATGAGCTGGTATTTGACGGCTATGCCGGAGTTGGGCATCAAAGGGGCGGCCTGGGCGACCAATGTGGATTTTGGCGTGGCAGCGCTGTTGAATATGTATTTTGTGCATCGGTATGTTGGTTTTAGTCTTGATTGGGGGCATACGCTGCGGACCGTGGCGTCAGCCGCTGTAATGGGGATTGCGGTTATCTTTTCTTTTGACGCCTTGTTTCAGACGCTACATAGCAATACCGTGGCTACGCTGGGGGCTATTCTATTGGGAGCTACGGTCTATTTTGCCTCTATGCTTATCGTCGGCGGCGTGACCGCGCAGGAAGTGGAGAAAATCCCCCGCATAGGCGCTAAGCTGACTTTGTGTTTGCAGCGCATAGGCTTGCTGCGTCACTAGAAGCTAAAGAAAAAAGAAAAACTCCGGCCTCAAGCGGCTGTTTCGCAGTTGCCGTGGCTGTTGAGGAGGCGTGCACCATGGGTAAATTGACAATCGTCGGCTTGGGACCTGGTAATGCAGACTTACTGACTTTGGGGGCTGTAAAAGCCATGCAGGAGACCTCCTGTCTGTTGTTGCGTACGGGCCGCCATCCTACGGTAGCGGAGCTGGAGGGGTTAGGGCTTTCTTTTTTGACTTACGACGAAGTATATGAAACAGAAAGTTCTTTTGAAGCGGTTTACCAAACGATTACCGTAGATGTGCTGCGGCGCGCCGAAACAGCCGATGTGGTGTATGCTGTACCGGGCAGTCCGGTCGTGGCGGAGCGGACGGTGCAGATGCTTTGCGAACAGGCGCCGGCCTGGAATATTTCAGTGGAAGTTCTTCCAGGCATGAGCTTTGTGGAAATTCTTTGCGTACGCTTAGGCTTGGATCCGATTAACGGCTTGACTATTTTGGATGCGGCAGATCTGGAGCGTGTTTGCTGCGGCGCGCTTCCAACCGGACTTGTTGTTACGCAAGTCTACAGTCGTCAAGTGGCGTCGGACGTCAAGCTGACGCTGATGGAACACTATGGAGACGTTTATCCAGTTGAACTGGTTAATCATTTAGGCTTAGCGGATGAAAGCGTTCGCTCCATACCTTTGTGCGAACTGGATCGGCAGCAGGATATTGATCATCTGACCTCGATCTACGTGCCTTCTTTGCAAAGCAGAACTGAAGTGCAGCCTTTTGAAGTAGACGCCTTGACGGAAGTTATGGCAGTGCTTCGTTCGCCCGAAGGCTGCGTTTGGGATCGGCAGCAGGATCACCGCTCGCTGCGGCGGTATCTGTTGGAGGAGACCTATGAGGTCTTGGAAGCCATTGAAAAGGACGATATGGAACTTCTCTGCGAGGAGCTGGGCGATCTTTTGCTGCAAGTGGTGTTTCACGCTCGCATTGCCGAGGAAAACGGACGTTTTTCCATGCAGGAGGTGATTGACGGCGTAGTCGATAAAATGGTGCGCCGCCATCCCCATGTGTTTGGTGAAATTACCGTTGATGATGCGGCGGAGGTGGTGCGCAACTGGGAGCGCATCAAACGCGAGGAAAAGAATCGCGGCGGTGTTCTGGCTGGCGTTCCCCGAGAATTTCCGGCATTGCTTAAGGCTTGCAAATTGCAAGGCAAAGCGGCCAAGGTGGGCTTTGACTGGCCGGATGTGGCACCGGTCTGGGGAAAGGTTGACGAAGAGCTTCAGGAGCTGCGTGAGGCGGCCAGCGAGGCAGCTCGGGAAGATGAATTAGGCGATGTTTTGTTTGCCATGGTCAATTTGGCGCGGTTCTTGCATGTGGAACCGGAAACCGCTCTTTTAAAGGCCTGCTTGAAGTTTGAAAACCGCTTTGGCTTTATTGAGAAACAGTTACAAGAAAAAGGAGTTTCTTGGGAGCAATCTTCGTTAACAGAGTTGGATGCTCTTTGGAATGCTGCCAAAGCCCTAGAATAGAGAAAATATGCGATGAAATAGCGTTTTTTTTCCAAAGGATAGAGGAATCTGGCGGCGCGTAGCGAATACACTTATTCGCAATCATGAAATCAAGGCGCTTTTTTTACTAAAGCGCGCTGACGGCATTGCCGTCAAAAAAAGACAAGGGGGATGGATTTGTGAACAAGACTGAATTGGTGGCCAGTGTGGCCGAGAAGACAGCCATGACCAAAAAGGATGCGGAAAAAGCCCTGAATGCGGTATTTGCCAGCATCGAAGAAGCTCTTGCCAAGGAAGAAAAAGTACAGGTCATTGGCTTTGGCACTTTTGAAGTAAAAGCTCGTGAAGCTCGTACCGGCCGTAACCCGCAGACCGGCGCTGAAATTAAAATTCCTGCGTCTAAAAACCCTGTATTTAAAGCTGGCAAAGCTCTTAAAGACAGCGTTAATAAATAAGGAATCGTGATTGTCAAAAAACCAGGCTGTCATGGCCTGGTTTTTTTCTCGAAAGTTGCGAATGTCATGCTGCCTTGAGGCGCCTGATGCAGAGAGGATAAGCTTGGTTAGTACAGCAGGGTTTCAGGAGAACATGGCAAAGAGCAAGAAAGGCAGTGAATGGCATGATGGGCAGCATTTTAATTGTAGATGATGAGGCTTCCATTCGGGAGTTGTTGCGTTTTAATCTGCAAAAAGAAGGATATGTGGTGTCGGAAGCGGCGGACGGCTTGGAGGCGCTGCAACTAATTAAGCAGCAGCGGCCCGATTTGGTGCTCCTTGATTTAATGCTTCCAGGCATGGATGGTTTGGAAGTGTGCCGCAGAATTAAGGGACAACAGGGAACTGCCGGTATTCCTATCATCATGCTGACCGCTAAGAATGAGGAAGTAGACAAGGTGCTGGGCCTGGAGCTGGGGGCGGATGATTACCAGACCAAGCCTTTTGGCTTGCGGGAATTGATGGCTCGCGTCAAAGCGGTGTTGCGGCGCAGCCAAAAAGGGAGCCATGGACATAGCGAGATCTCCATGGGCGCTTTAAAGATGAATTTCAGTCGTTATGAGGCTTGGCTGGACAAAGAGAAGCTAGAATTGACTCCCAAAGAATATGAGCTGCTAAAGCTCTTTATTACCAACACAGACCGCGTGTTCAGCCGAGAACAGCTGCTGGAAAAGGTATGGGGTTATGAATATTTTGGGGATACTCGAACCGTAGATGTGCATGTGCGTCATTTGCGGGCCAAGCTGGCGGCAGCGCCGGAAGTAGCAGAGGCCATCGAAACCGTGCGAGGCGTAGGCTATCGTTTTCAGGACATCTGAGAAATCAGGTGTCCTTTTTTATTAATCCAAACTTAACAGTAGCGTCAATTGTTTTATGGTATAGTGCAAATAAGAAGAGTTTAGTGCTAGCTAAATAAGCAGGAGGATGCCATACTATGAGCAATAAGATTCAAGCTAACAAGCTGAAATTATATTACGGGGAATCATTGGCGCTGAAGAAGGTTACCTTGGGAGTTGAAAAAAATAGCGTTTTAGCTTTGATTGGTCCTTCCGGTTGCGGAAAGTCGACGTTCTTGCGCACGTTGAATCGCATGAATGATTTAATTGAAAACGTACGCATTGAGGGAGAAGTATTGCTTGACGGCAATTCCATCTATCATCCCGACACCGATGTGGTCATGCTGCGCAAACGCGTAGGTATGGTTTTCCAGCGTCCTAATCCGTTTCCGATGTCCATTTACGATAATGTGGCCTATGGGCCCCGTATCCATGGAAACAGCAAGAAAAGCGCGCTGGATGAGCTGGTGGAGCGCAGTTTGCGCGGCTCCGCTCTTTGGGATGAAGTGAAAGACCGGCTGCATTCTTCGGCGCTGGGGTTGTCCGGCGGCCAGCAGCAGCGTCTTTGCATCGCTCGCTTGCTGGCGGTAGAGCCCGAAGTGCTGCTCATGGATGAACCCTGTTCGGCTCTAGATCCGATTTCAACCATGAAGATTGAAGAATTGGTATCGGAGTTGAAACAACGCTATACCATCATTGTTGTTACGCATAACATGCAGCAGGCGGCTCGGATATCAGACTATACCGGGTTTTTCCTTAATGGCGACTTGGTGGAACACGATCAGACCGATGTGATTTTTACCCGTCCTCAGGATCAACGCACTGAAGACTACATTACAGGCCGGTTTGGCTGAAAAACTGAGGAGGATGGCTATGAATACGACGCGGCATAATTATGACTATGAGCTTCAAGGCGTGCGCAATGATATTTTGCAAATGGGACAGATGGTAATTACGGCGATTGAACGTTCCATTCAGGCGCTGGTGGATTTGGATATGGAGCTGGCTTGTCAGGTTATCCAAGGGGATGACGCCATCGACGAGCTGGAACTGCTTTTGGAAGAACGCTGCGTGGTGCTCATTGCCCGGCAGCAGCCTTTAGCTAAAGATCTGCGCATACTCAGCACGGGACTGAAGATCAGCACCGATCTGGAACGTATTGGCGATCATGCTTTTGATATTGCCAAAATTGCCAAACGTCTGGGCGAAGGCGGCAAAGGTCATGTCAAGCCGCTTCTGGACATACCCCGTATGGCCGGGCTGGCGACGCAAATGTTGCGGGATGCTCTGACGGCATACGTAAATATGGACGTAGAACTGGCGGATAAGGTTTGCCAGGCGGATGACGAAGTAGACGCTTTGTACAATCAGTTGTTTCGAGAGCTTTTAACCTACATGCTGGCGGATCCGGCGGTCATTAATGATGCTACACAGCTCATTTTTGTAGCGCGCTATCTGGAGCGCGTAGCTGACCATACGACAAATATTGCCGAGTGGGTTATCTATCTGCAAACCGGACAGCGCTTGCACAAAAACTAAAGAATGAATGCTTTGAAAAACCGCGCAAGCGGTTTTTCTTGTTACTTAAGCAGGAAAGAGACGCCTCAAGTAGAATTGGTTACTAAAAGCGCCATTTTTACGAAGATGAGGTAGATAATAATGATGAAATCCGGTTTTCGCCTAATCGCAACACAGACTGTTGCAGAACTGGCTTCGAAGGCTCATACGTATGAGCATGAGCAAAGCGGGGCCAGGTTGGTATATTTGGAAAATGACGATGATAATAAAGTCTTCTCTATTACCTTTAAGACGCCCCCGGCGGATCATACCGGGGTGCCGCACATTTTAGAGCATTCCGTTCTTTGCGGCTCCCGCAAGTTTCCGTTGAAAGAGCCTTTTGTCGAGTTGATCAAGGGCTCGCTGAATACGTTTTTGAATGCCATGACCTTCCCTGATAAGACCATGTATCCTGTAGCCAGTCAAAATGACAAGGATTTTCGAAACTTGATGGATGTCTATTTAGATGCGGTGTTCTTTCCTGTCATCTACGAACAGCCGGAAGTTTTGATGCAAGAAGGCTGGCATTACGAGCTGGAAGCGCCGGAAGGGGAGCTTACGTACAAGGGCGTTGTGTACAATGAGATGAAAGGCGTCTTTTCTTCGCCGGAATCGCTGGTGGAACGCAAGACCTTGGAGGTTTTGTTTCCGGATACGACGTATCATTTTGAGTCAGGCGGCGATCCGGATTTTATTCCGCAGCTGACGCAAGAGCAGTTTTTGGATTTTCACCGCCGTTACTATCATCCGGCGAACAGCTACATCTATTTATATGGCAAGATGAATATTGAAGAGCAGCTGGCTTTTCTGGATGAGGCCTACCTAAGCCGGTTTCAGCGCCAGGAAGGCTTTGTGGCGGAAATCGAGCGGCAGAGTCCGTTTGCGGCGCCGCTCGAGGTGGTAGTGCCCTATCCGGTGGATGCCAGTGAAAGCCAGGAGGGCAAGGCGTTTTTTGGCCTGAGCCAAGTGGTAGGCGAGGCTTGCGACGCGGAGCTAGGACTGGCTTTTGCCATTTTGAATCATTTGCTGCTGGGTACGCCGGGAGCGCCGCTGAAGCAGGCGCTGATTGCCGCTGGCATCGGCCAGGATGTACTGGGGCGGTATGAAGATGCGTTGGTGCAGCCTGTGTTTAGCATACTGGTGCGCGGGGCGGCAGCCGATGCCGGCGATAAGCTGCGCCAGGTGGTACGGCAGACGCTGCAAGAGCTAGTAACTAAAGGAATTGATAAGGAACTGCTGGAAGCTTCCATCAACCGCAAGGAATTTGAACTGCGCGAGGCCAATTTCGGTTCGCATCCCAAGGGATTGATATACCATATCCGCATGCTGGACAGCTGGCTCTATGGCGGCGATCCGTTGCTGCATCTGACTTATGAGCCGCTGCTGGCCAAGATGAAAGAAGGCTTGGGCGGGCGGTATTTTGAGGAGCTTATCGAACGCCATCTCCTGCAGAATCCGCACCAGGTTCTGGTGGCGGCCGTGCCGGAAGCCGGTCTGGAGGAACGCCGTACAGAAGAGCTGCGGCAGAAGCTGGCTCAGCTCAAGGGAACGCTTGCTCCTGCGGAAGTGCAGCTCATTTGCGAGCAGACCAAACAGCTTAAAGCCAGACAGACCAAGCCGGACAGCCCGGAGGCGCTGGCGTCTATTCCACTCTTGGCTCTAAAGGACATAGAAAAGAAGGTAACCCGTATTCCGCAGCAACAGCGCCAAGTGGAAGGGCGAACGGTTTTGCTGCAGCCTATTTTTACGAATCGCATTGCTTATGTCAATCTTTACTTTGACACTACCGCTGTGGATCAGGCGGATTTGCCATATCTCTTTTTGCTTTCCAGCGTTTTGGGCAAGGTGGATACCTGCGATGGTTCCTATCAGCAATTGGCCAAGGAGATCAATCTGCATACAGGGGGGATTTCCTACCAAACGATGGCGCTGCCGAAAGCATATGATGCAGAGGCCTATAAGCCGCGCTTGCTTGTAAAATCGAAGGCGCTGCTGCAAAAAGCGCCGCAGCTTTTCCGGCTGCTGCGCAGCGTTTGCCAAGGCAGTCGCTATGACAATCTGGCGCGGCTCAAGGAGCTTGTGGCGGAAAGCAAGGCTCGCATGGGGCTGGTCATGCTGGAATACGGCCATACGGTAGCGCTTAGTCGCGTGCTTTCGTATGTATCTCCCGTAGAAAGTTACAATGAGAGCGGCGTTTTTACGTATTATCGCTTTTTGGAAGAATTGGAACGGAATTGGGCGGACCAGGCGGAGCAAACGTCGGCGGCTCTGCAGCGAGTGGCGCAGCGCGTATTTTGTCTGGATCGTTTGCAATGGGGCGTTACTTGCGAAGAAGAGCAGTATGCAGAATTGGAACCTTTGCTGCAACAGTTCGCCGCGACACTGCCGGCAGGAGGCCTGCCCAGCGTTTCCTATCGTTTTGAGCTGCATGCGGCCAACGAAGGGCTGATGACGGCGGGCAAGGTGCAGTATGTAGCCAAGGCCTATAATTTTGCAACACTAAACTATGCGTATACAGGCAGCATGAAGGTGCTGGAAACGGTGCTGCGCTTCGACTATCTGTGGAACCGCGTTCGTGTTCAGGGCGGGGCCTATGGGGCGTTTGCGCGCTTTGATCGCAACGGGAATCTAGCCTTTGCTTCCTATAGGGATCCGAACTTGCAGGAAACGCTGCAGGTGTATGGAGAAATGGAAGACTATTTGCGGTCTTTTGCCGTATCGGAACGGGAAATGACCAAATACATCATCGGTACGATGAGCCAGCTGGATGCGCCCCTTACGCCGTCGATGAAGGGAGAGAAGGCCGAACTAATGTGGCTTATCGAGTTGACTTGGGAACAAGTCCAACAGGAGCGGGATGCTGTGCTTAGCACCAATGCCGCCAAGCTTAAGGAATTGGCAGAGGTGGTAGGCGCCTGCATGGCGCGCAATCATATTTGCGTAGTCGGTAATGCCGGCAAGCTGCAAGAGCAGGCTGGGCTGTTCGGAAAATTGGTTTCTGTTTTTTCGTAAAGAATTTGCTTTCAACAAGTGAGCCTCCTGGGTGGTAACGAAAGATCGTGCCCTCAGGAGGCTTTTTTAAGAGCTTGTTGAGTTAGTTTGATAAGGGGTGATGGTATGTCGTTGGCAAAGTATGAAATTTTTTCCACTATTGTTGATGCGGGAAGCCTCACTAAAGCGGCGGAACGCTTAAATCTGACCCAGTCGGGAGTCAGCTATGCAGTGACTACGCTGGAATCGGAATTAGGCTTTTCTTTGATCAAGCGGGACCGTTCCGGAGTGACCCTGACGCCCAATGGCGAGCGGATTCTCCAATGCATTCGCGGGATTTTGCATCAAGAAAAGCTGTTGAGGCAAGAGGCGGCCGCTATCAAAGGCGTAGATATCGGTACGGTGTCTATCGGGACGCTTGCCAGTGTCTCTATGCGCTGGCTCCCTGGTATTTTAGGCGAATTTCAACGGCTGCATCCTGCGGTGGAAGTCAAGACGCGCATGGGCGGGTATGATGAAATGAACGAATGGATCAGTCACCGGGTGGTGGATTTTGGTTTTGTGGCGCTGCCGGCGTCCAAACAATTTGACGCCATTCCGTTGAAACGCGACAAATTAATGGTGGTAATCCCGCCGGAGCATCCCCTAGGGAAGCGGCGGGAGCTGATGCTGAAAGAGCTGGAAAATGAACGGCTGATCATGCCCTTATGGGGGAGTGATGACAATATTCGCAAAGTATTAGCAAAAAGCAAAGTGAATTTTCGCATTCAATATGAGGTGGCGGAAGAACGGACCATTTTAGCGATGGTTCAAATGGGTCTGGGGATCAGTATTTTGCCCCAGTTAATGCTGGTGCATTTGCCGAAGGGAGTTCAGTTAGTGCCGTTAGCTCATGATGAAGATTACCGAACCATTGGTTTAGCCGCCATTTCCTTGAAATACTTATCGCCGGCGGCGCGTAATTTTGTAAACTGTACGCGTGCGTGGCTGGAGGAACATCATGAATTGGATTTCCCCTCGTTTTCCATAAAATAACACATCAAAAAAACTGATGTAAGTCACCAAAATGTCCAATTTTACTGTGAAAGAGCTGAGTAGTATAATAAATACAGTCGCCGGATATATCAAAAAAATCTGAATATCGGAAAAAACATTTGTAAAATGTCGCTGTCCCGTGGAGGGGTGACTTTCTTGGAAGTCTGAGTTTTGCCAGGAGCATCTTTAAAAGTGTAATGATTACACTTTTTGCTGTGAATTAAGACTCCCTGAAGGAGGCAGGCCAGCCTTAATATAAGGCTGGTGAAGACGGAATTTTCCTTCAAAACCAAAAAGAGCGACAAGTCTCCCGGTGAAGGACTAAATGTTAACTTGGTCCTTCACTAGAGAATACAAAAGTTTGTATTGCTTGAACTTTTTTTACAAATGTTATGAAAAACCTTTTGTCGTGTCCTGTAGTTTTCTGTATTTTGTTAACAATAATGATAGTAGAGGCTGCAGCACAGTTCGCTGCCGGGGGCGGCAAAAGTAATACTCCGACACAAGAGGAGGCAGGCCGGAGCGAAAAAGGAGATGCCTTGACAATGAAAAACGGCAAATGGAAATTGGGTCTGACCACCCAGATCTTTCTAGGATTAATTCTGGGGGTGCTATTCGGACATCTGTTTCCAGCCCTTGCCGTCGATCTCAAACCTATCGGCGACATGTTTATTCGGATGATCAAAATGATTGTGGTTCCTTTGATTTTTAGTTCACTGATTATGGGGATTGCCGGAACCGGCGATTTCAAAAAACTGGGGCGGCTGGGCTTGAAGTCCATTATCTGGTTTGAAGCCGCTACAACGCTGGCGTTGGTTGTCGGCTTGACGGTAGTAAATGTTTTCGAACCAGGACAGGGCCTGCAAATTACCGCGACCGATGCTGCTGCAGTAACGGCGGCATCGAAGAAAAGCATTGATATGTCACATATGTTGATTAATATTGTGCCGACCAATGTGGTAGATGCGGCTGCACGCGGCGATATGCTGCAAATCATCATGTTTTCCGTCTTTTTCGGCGTAGCTGCGGCTGCGGTGGGAAGCAAAGGCGAACCGGTGGTGAAAGTCGCAGTCAGTATTGCGGAAGTCATGTTCCAGTTTACGAGTTATGTCATGCGTCTGGCGCCTATCGGCGTATTTGCCTTGATTGGTTTTACTGTAGGCAAGTTTGGTCTAGGCATGCTGGTGCCGTTGGCAAAACTGATTGGCTCGTTGTATTTTGCGCTGATTGTTTTCGTTTTGCTGGTTCTTACGATAGCTTCTCTGCTGATTCGCGTTAACTTCTTTCACCTGCTGCGAGCACTGAAAGAACCGCTGCTGATTGCGTTTTCAACAGCATCTAGTGAAGCGGCGCTGCCTGTAGCAATGACGAAGCTGGAAAAATTCGGAGTGCCTAAGCATATCGTTACCTTTGTACTGCCGACAGGCTATACCTTCAACTTGGATGGATCTACCTTGTACAGCGCGTTGGCGGTAGTGTTCATCGCACAAGTCTACAACATTGACTTTCCTCTTACGACACAGCTGCTTATGGTATTGACGTTGATGCTTTCTACAAAAGGCATTGCGGCGGTGCCGGGGGCTTCGCTGATTGTTATTGCAGGGACGGCGGCCGCTTTTGGACTGCCTGTAGAGGGGATTGCAATCATTTTGGGAGTCGACCGAATTTTGGATATGGCGCGCACGGCGTGCAATCTTATTGGTAACTGTATTGCCTCAGTTGTTGTAGCGCGTTGGGAGCATGAGCTTCCTGACGAACAGCTGGCTGTCGCTTATGCGCAGCAGTACGACGACTGATACAATAGTAATCACAAAGTAAGGAGCGATCAAACCATGGAAAACAGTGATAAGGTCGTCTTGGGAGTTATCGGGGCCGACTGTCATGCGGTGGGTAATAAAATTCTTGCCCATGCCTTACGGGCGGCTGGCTTTGAGGTGGTCAATCTGGGCGTACTGGTGCCGCAGCAGGAATTCGTCAATGCTGCGATTGAAACCGATGCGAAAGCCATCTTGGTGGCATCTCTTTACGGTCACGGCGAAATTGACTGCCGCGGTCTGCGGGACGCTTGCAAAGAAGCCGGCATCGGCGGCATCAAGCTGTATGTAGGCGGCAACCTAGTTGTCGGCAAAACCGACTTCACCGAAGTAAAAGAAAAATTCCTTGCCATGGGTTATGACCGTGTATATGAACCAGGCATTTTACCAGACCAGGTGATTGAGGAATTGAAGCAGGACCTGGCCCGGGCGTAAGCCGGGAGAGGAGAGACGAGCATGAGCCATGTGCTACTCATTGACTTTGGCAGCACGTACACCAAGCTTACGGCTGTAGATGTCGAGAAGGAAGAAATTTTGGGCACGGCACGAGGCATTACTACAGTAGAGACAGATATCATGGAGGGACTGCAGGAAGGCTTGGATGTGCTTTTTGCTCAGACAGGCAAGCTGGAGTTTCAGCGGGTGCTGGGATGTTCCAGTGCTGCAGGCGGCCTGAAAATGGTGGCCATTGGCCTGGTGCCGGAATTAACGGCTGAAGCTGCTAAGCGAGCTGCTTTAGGGGCCGGCGCCAAGGTGCTGGGCGTGTACTGCAACGAGCTCAGCGAGTATGAAATTGAGGAAATTGCAGCGTTGAAGCCGGAAATTATTCTTCTGGCCGGCGGTACGGATGGGGGCAACAAGGAGGTAATTCTCCATAATGCCCGCATGTTGTGCACACTGGGTCTGGATGTACCGGTGCTGGTGGCAGGCAATAAGTCGGTGACGCCGCAGGTGGTTGGGATTTTAAGCAAAGTCATGACCGAAGTGGTGCATACGGAAAATGTCATGCCGCGTTTGGGCGAGTTGAATATCGATCCAGCGCGCGGCGCCATTAGAGACTTGTTTTTGCGGCGCATCATCGAAGCTAAGGGCTTGAATAAGGCCAACAAATTTATAGACAAGATGATGATGCCAACTCCGGCGGCCGTGCTCAAGGCAGCGGAGCTCTTAGGAACCGGAACCACGCATGAAAGAGGTTGGGGCGATCTGATGATTGTGGATATCGGCGGTGCGACTACTGACCTGTATTCCATCGCTAAAGGAGAGCCCAAACAGCCGACAGTGACCATGCGAGGGCTGCCAGAGCCTTTTGCCAAACGGACGGTGGAAGGAGATCTGGGCATGCGCTACAGCGCTACCGCTTTGCTAAAGGCGGCCAGCGCACCCCTGCTGGCTCAAAAAGCCGGGGTTAGCGAAGAGGAAGTGGCGGCATACTGTCATTTGGTGGAAAACCAAGTGGATACGCTGCCGCAAACGCCGCGGGAGCAGGCCATTGAGGACGCTCTTGGCTGGGCGTGTACCAAAGTAGCGGCGCAGCGCCATGTCGGAAAAATCGAATCGGTCTTCAGCTGTGTAGGCGAGGTTTTCGTACAGGTTGGCAAGGACTTAACTACCGTTGAGAAGGTCATCGGAACCGGCGGTGTTATTGTGCATCATGACCGGCCGGAATGCATTCTTGAAGGCATTCGCTATGACGCAGCAGCTGCGGAATATCTAAAACCCAAACAATGTGATTATTATATTGATGGTGAATACATTCTCTCCGCCATGGGGCTTCTGTCGGAAGAACAGCCCGAGGTGGCTCTGCGGATGATGAAAAAATATCTGAAACGGAGGCAATCAGCGTGGAATTGAAAAATAAGAAATGGTCCCATGACGAATTTTTCGCAATGCGCAAAGAGATTTTGGCCCAGTGGCCTACAGGAGCCGAGGTGGATTTTGACGAAGCCGTCAAATATCATGAAACCATTCCGGCGCGCAAGCATTTTTCCAAACAGCTTATCAAAGCTAAAAAAGAAGGCCGCACTTTGACGCAGCCCCGGGCTGGCGTAGCGCTTTTGGATCAGCATATTGAACTGTTGAACTTCTTGCGCACAGAAGGGGAAGCCGATCTGCTGCCGACTACGATTGACAGCTATACGCGTCAAAATCAATACAAAGAAGCCCAGGTAGGTATTGAAGAGAGTAAACAGGCCGGGCGTTCTTTGCTCAACGGTTTTCCTGCCGTCAACCATGGCGTGCATGCAGTACGTAAGCTGGCGGAAAAAGTAGACGGCCCCATTCAGGTGCGTCACGGCACGCCTGACGCCAGACTGTTGACGGAAATTACGCTGGCTGGCGGTTTTACCTCCTACGAAGGCGGCGGTATTTCCTACAACATTCCTTACGCCAAGAGCGTATCGCTGGAACAGACGATTCTTGACTGGCAGTATACAGACCGTTTGGTAGGTCTCTATGCAGAACATGGCGTCGAAATCAACCGCGAGCCCTTCGGACCTTTGACAGGTACCTTGGTGCCGCCGAGCATTTCTCATGCTGTAGCGATTATCGAAGGTATTTTGGCGGCCGAACAGGGCGTTAAAAACATTACTCTCGGCTATGGCCAATGCGGCAACCTGGTGCAGGATATCGCAGCCATTCGTTCGTTAGAAGCCCTGGCTGAAGAGTATTTTGCAAAATTCGGCTATGAAGGCTGCACGCTGACTACGGTTTTCCATCAGTGGATGGGCGGCTTCCCGCAGGATGAAGCTAAGGCGTTCGCCGTTATCTCCTGGGGCGCTGCGGCGGCTGCCTTTGCGAAAGCTACCAAAGTTATCGTGAAAACGCCGCATGAAGCATTGGGTATTCCTACGAAAGAAGCCAATGCTATGGGCTTGCGCACCACCAAACAGATGATTAACATGCTGGCGGATCAGAGCTTCCCGGCTACACAGCAATTGGAAGACGAAATCGCCATGATCAAAGCGGAAACCCGCTGCATCGTAGATAAGGTTCTGGAATTGGGCGAAGGCGATATTGCCGTCGGTACGGTGCGGGCTTTTGAAGCCGGCGTACTGGATGTTCCGTTTGCTCCCAGCAACCATGCCATCAATAAAATTCTGCCGGCTCGCGACCATCACGGCGCCGTGCGTCTCTTCGATTGCGGCAACTTGCCCTTTACGCAGGACATCATTGACTTCCATCGCGGTAAAATCGACGAGCGGGCTAAAGCGGAACGCCGTCCGGCGAGCTTCCAGATGGTTATCGACGACATTTACGCCATTTCTAAAGGACGCCTTGTAGGACGCCCGCGCTAAGACACAAAAAGTTTTCGGAACCAGGCTGTGAAGCCGGAGTTCTTTAGGGAGTTCCGGCTTAGCAGCAGCGTTTGTCAATTATAGGAGAAGCTGCTGGCTTACCCAGCGGCGCCAAAGACAAAAAGGAGTGTGTTCTCATGAAAATTGTTGATGTTGTTTGCTCGAAGGCTCTTACCGGCTTTTATTTTGACGATCAGCGGGCCATTAAAAAAGGCGCCGATCATGACGGCTTTACTTACTTAGGAGACCCTGTAACACCCGGCTTTCAGGCGATTCGCCAGTCCGGCGAAGCCGTATCGGTGATGCTGGTGTTGGAAGACGGCCAGGTTGCTTACGGCGATTGCGCTGCGGTGCAGTACAGCGGCGCCGGCGGACGGGATCCCTTGTTCTTGGCGAAAGATTTCATTCCGGTGATTGAAAAGGAAATCAAGCCTCGTCTGGTAGGGCGTGAATTGGATTCCTTCAAAACCTTGGCGGAAGAAATCGACTCCATGAAGGACGCTAAAACCGGCAAGTCCATCCATACGGCGTTGCGCTACGGCGTAACCCAGGCCATTTTGGACGCCGTGGCTAAAGGCAAACATAAACTGATGTGTGAAGTAGTTGCCGAAGAATACGGTACAACCGTAAGTGAAAAAGAAATTCCGATCTTCACGCAGTCCGGCGACAACCGTTATGAGAATTCCGACAAGATGATTATCAAAGGCGCTCAGGTGCTGCCGCATGCGTTGATTAATCATGTGGAAACCAAGCTGGGCAACGATGGCGGCTTGCTGTTGGAGTACATCACTTGGCTGAAAAACCGGGTGCTGCAATTGCGCACCAGTGAAGAATACCAGCCGGTACTGCACATTGACGTGTACGGCACCATTGGTATTGCTTTCAATAATGACCTGGATAAAATGGTGGACTTCTTCCGCAAAGCCGAAGCCGCTGCGGCTCCTTTGCAACTGCGCATTGAAGGTCCCATGGACATGGAAGAGCGGGAAAAACAGATGTTGGCGCTGAAAGAATTGACCGCCCGGCTGCATGCGGAAAAAATCGGCGTGCAAGTGGTGGCTGACGAATGGTGCAACACATTTGACGATATTAAGTACTTTGCCGACAATGGCGCTGGCGATATGCTGCAGATCAAAACGCCGGACTTGGGCGGCATCAACAATATTATTGAATCGGTTATTTATTGCAAGAAAAAAGGCGTTGGCGCTTACCAGGGCGGCACCTGCAACGAAACAGACCGCTCGGCGCAGGTTTGCGTCCATGTAGCTATGGCTACGCAGCCGGTGCAAATGCTGGCGAAACCAGGCATGGGTGTAGACGAAGGCCTGATGATTGTTTACAATGAAATGGAGCGTATTCTGGCGGTGCGCAAGGCACGCCAGGCGTAACGAGACCGGCGTCTGACAACAGCGGCGGGGCGCGCTTCGGCGCGCCCGCGCTGCCTTTTTTTAAGGAAAGCTGTTTCTTGAAACCGGCGTAATTGAGGTGGAGCGATGAAATCCATGATGCTCGAACAATTGATGTATGCCAGCTACTTTGCCCCGCGGGGGCGCAAGCGCATGTATATTCTAGGACAGCAAATCAGTGAACGTTATTTGTCGCCTCTGGATCGGCTCATTGGCGTCATCGGCGGTCCTGGAGCTGGTAAATCGTCTCTCATCAAAGGTATGTTTCCGGGCTTGGAACTTACCAATGACGATGAAGGCGTGAATGTGCGTCCTCTGCCGCTTTTGAAAAATATTGATAAAGGTTTTTTTTCCAGTCACACCTATCATATGGATGTGCGCTTTGAAATGGCCTTTACGCAGCTTCATGCCTTGGCGGAAGCCGTTTCCAAGGCGCTGGAGCACGGCAAACGAGTGATTGTCGAACATTTTGATTTATTGTATCCGGCTTTAAACATTAACGCCGACGTGCTCTTAGGGGTGGGCGGCGAAGTGATCGTCGTACGCCCGAATGTGTTTGGTCCTTTTCCGCAGGAAATTAAGGATGTTGTAACTAAAACCTTGAAATATCGCAAGATGGCCCATACGGCGGAGGATTTGACAGCGCGCATTTTACTGCGTGATTACGGCGCTATCCTTCCGTTTGAACATCGTGACGTCCATCATGGCTTTGTGCTGGAGTATCCTGTCGACATGGACGTGGATTTAGAGGAAGTGGAGAAGAAGGTAAAACGTCTGATTGATGAGGCGCTGCCTGTTTTCTACAGCGACGAAGACCACATCTGCATTGGCGATGATGCCTGGTTGTGCACGGGGCCGCGAACTCATGTGAAAAATACGGAGGAAATTGAAAATTTCCGTCTGTTACATGAATATAAACGTGATGAAAAGAGCAAGAGTTATTTGATTATCGGTCTGGTTGGCACGCCGTCGGATAACAACCTGGATGGGTTTGCCGGCGTCAGCTATGCCGCCAGCCTATAGGAGAATGAAGGAGGAATTGGCATGGCAAGTGTGCTGAAAGCAGCGCAGGCTGGCACGTTGGAATCAGGAGACATCATGATTCAGATCAGTCCTGGTGAAGCGGGCAAGGGCCTAGGCATAGAACTAGAAAGCATCGTCATGATTCAATATGGAGAAGCCATTCGGCAAACGCTGCAGGAAGTGGCGCAAGAGCAAGGCGTGTCTGACGTGCAGGTCAAAGCCGTAGACAGAGGGGCGCTGGATTGCACCATTCGGGCTCGCTTTTTGACGGCGTTGAGCCGTGCGGGCGTTTCGCTGAAAGGAGAGATGGCGTCATGCAATTAAGACGGACTATGCTGTTTATCCCGGGCAATAACCCGGCGATGCTGCAAAACGGCGGCGTTTTCGGCGCTGATTCGGTTATTTTGGACCTAGAAGATGCGGTGGCTCCGAACGAAAAAGATGCGGCCCGCTACCTTGTAAGTCACTCCCTTCGTACCGTTGACTACGGCGAAAGCGAGCGGACAGTACGCATTAATCCCTTGGATACCTTTGCGGAGCAAGACATTCCTTTAATTGTGGCCAGCGGCCCCGACGCCTTGGTAGTGCCCAAGGTGGAAAGCGCTGAAGACATCCGCCAAGTGGCGGCTATGGTGGAAAAAGCGGAAAAACCGGGACAAAAACCGGTTAAGCTGATAGCGCTCTTAGAAACTCCCAAGGGGATTGCCGAAGCCGGACGTATTGCCGTGGCTCATCCCCGAGTGGATGCCTTGGCCTTAGGCGCGGAAGACTACACGGCAGCGCTAGGCGCGGCTCGAACCAAAGGCGGCCAAGAAATTTATACGGCGCGGACTTTGTTGATCAATGCCGCTGCTGCAGCGGGCATTCAATCCATTGATACGCCTTTTACCGACGCCAATGACGAAGAAGGACTGCTGGCGGATACCCGCCTGGCTAAAGCGCTGGGTTTTAAAGGCAAGCTGTCTATTAACCCTCGGCAAATTGACGCCATCCACAGCATTTTTAACCCCACGGCTCTAGACGTCGACTGGGCGGAGCAAGTGATCGAAGCCATTCAGCGGGCCGAAGCCGAAGGTTCCGGCGTCGCCTCACTGGGCGGAAAAATGGTCGACGCTCCTGTTGTGCAGCGGGCGCAGAGCGTGCTGCATCTGGCGCGCCGTTTGGGCATGGTCGCGGAACAAGGCTGAGGAGGGCGAAACAATGAAAAATCAAATTGGACGTGAAATACCTGAAACGATCCCAGGGTACGGCAAAGTCAACGCCTTTGCCGGCGCCTTTGCCACCATTCCGGACGGCAAGCGTCAGGCTCCGCCGATTAAGCGCATGCTGCCCGGGCAGACCAAGCTGGTGGAAAGCCTGGAAGAAATCTTTAAACGCGTGCCCATTAAAGACGGCATGACCTTATCTTTTCATCATCATTTCCGCAACGGCGATGGTGTTTTGAACCAAGTGCTGGAAGTGGCGGCCAAGTTGGGCCTTAAAAACCTGAAAATCGCTCTTAGTTCTGTCTTTCCGGTGCATAAGCCTTTAATTGAGCATATTAAAAACGGCGTAGTTACTGGCCTTGACGCCAATTACATGTCCGGACCTGTAGCGGAAGCCATTTCTAAAGGCATTCTAGAGAAACCCGTTATTTTGCGCACTCACGGCGGACGCGCTAGGGCCATCGAATGCGGGCAGCTCAAAATCGACGTTGCTTTTATCGCCGCTCCGGCAGCAGATGATTACGGCAACTTGAACGGCGTATCCGGTGACACCGCCTGCGGTTCCCTGGGCTATGCCTTTCCTGATGCGGAATACGCCGACTATGTAGTGGCTGTTACCGACCATATTGAACCCTACCCGCTGGCGCCCGTCTCCATTTCCCAGACCCGGGTGGATGCGGTGGTCGTTGTGCCCTGCATCGGCGATCCCAAAGGCATTGTTTCCGGTACGACCCAGGTTACCAAAGACCCTGTAGGTCTTAAAATTGCTACTAACGCCGCCAAGGTTATTGAAGCCACCGGCCTCATTCAAGATGGTTTCTCTTTCCAAACCGGCGCTGGCGGCGCTTCCTTGGCGACGGCGCATTTTGTGCGTCAAATGATGGAAGCCAAAGAGGTCACAGGCAGCTTTGCCTTGGGCGGTATTACCGGCTATATGGTGGACATGCTGGAAAAAGGGCTTTTCCGCCGCGTTTTTGATGTTCAGGGCTTTGACTTGGAAGCGCAGCGTTCGCTGCGGGACAATCCCAACCATATCGAAGTAGGCGCTGGGCTGTACGCCAGTCCCTTTAACGGCGGCTGTCTGGTAAACAAGCTGGACGTCGTCATTTTAGGCGCTACGGAAATCGATACCGACTTCAACGTCAACGTTGTTACCGGCTCTAACGGTGTTATCATGGGCGGCAGCGGCGGTCACTCTGATGCGGCTGCAGGCGCCAAAGTCACTATTGTTGTCGCGAATTTGCTGCGCGGGCGCCTGCCGATTATTGTTGACAAGGTGCTCACGGCGACAACGCCGGGAGAATCCATTGACGTTTTGGTAACCGAGCGCGGCATTGCCGTGAATCCGCGACAGCCTGAACTGCGCCAGCGTCTGGCAGAAGCCGGCTTGCCGGTAAAAGACATCGCGCAGCTTAAAGAGCTGGCGGAAGCCATTGCCGGCGCTCCGGCGGCGGTGCAAACCGGCGAGAAAATCGTCGCCGTGGTGGAATACCGCGACGGCACGATCATCGACGTGGTTCGCCAGGCGAAAGAGGTGTAAGCCATGGCCTGGGGACAATGGGAAGAACGGGTCATCAATCGCAATAACCCCAGGCAAAGTCAAGCGGTGAGGGAATTCCTCACCGCTTTTGGCCTTGCTTACGATCCGGCGACAGTGGAGCATACTATCGCTCTTTATCAAGATGGACAGATGATTGCCACTGGCTCCCGGGGCGGCGAAGTGCTGCGCAATATCGCCGTGCATCCGGATTTGCAGGGCGAGGGGCTGACGGCGACCATCGTTTCCGCCTTAATGCGTCAAGGCGGCGAAGCGGGAGTGCGGCACTTTTTTATTTTCACGAAGCCGACGGCGGCGCCTCAGTTTACCGGCTTGGGTTTTCGCGAGCTGGCGCGGGTAGAGCCTCAGGCGGTGCTGCTGGAAGGCGGTCTGGGTTCTGTTCAGGATGAAGTAAAACGCTTGTCTGCCGCAGTAGGCGATTTGCCTGAAGGCGACAGGGCGGCTCTTGTGGTTAATTGCAATCCTTTCACCCGCGGGCACCAGGCGGTAATTGCCCGGGCGGCTGCGGCTCATGCCGGTGTAGTGGTGCTGGTAGTCAGCGAGGATCGTTCGCTCTTTCCTTTTGCCGTGCGCCTGCGCTTGGTACAGGAGGGGGTATCCCATCTGCCCAACGTACGAGTGGTGGAAGCCGGTAAATACATTATTTCCGCTGCGACTTTTCCTGATTATTTTACGCGCGGCGAAGATACGGTTATTGCCCAAACTCGTTTGGATGCTCATGTTTTTGGCAGCTATATCGCGCCAGGTTTGGGCGTGTCTGTGCGTTATGTCGGCGAGGAGCCCTATTGCGAGGTGACTAGGGCTTATAATCAAGCGTTGCAGGAAGTACTGCCTTCGTATGGCGTAAAGGTAGTGGAAATACCGCGTCTGGCGGAAGGAAGCGAGCCGATCAGCGCTTCTCGAGTCAGGGAACTCTTGCGTCAAGGCGCTGGGTGGGAACAAGTAGCGCCGTTGGTGCCGGAGAGCACGCTGCGCTATTTGCGCTCTTCTGCAGCGGCGGAAGTGTTGGCGGCCATTCGCGCCAGCGATTCGCGTCATTGATTTACAATTTGTGTTTTGAAGAGGAAGCTGCGTGCATCTTGTGCAGGCAGCTTTGTTGTAGTATGCTGAAACGGAATTTACAGCAGTTGAGTAAAGGGGTCATCGTGTGGAACAGCTTACATTAGAAGAGGTGCTGGCGGCTAAAGAGGCTAGGCAAGAGCGCCAGCAGGCGCTGCGTTTGCGCACTGCCTTGCCGTTGGTCAGCATTACCTTGAATATTCCGGGGCCAATCAAGGATAGTGAAGTTCTCCGCTCCTTGTGTCGGGCGGCGGCGGATGCTTTAGGCGCGCTTTTTACGGTGGCTGCGGAAGAACGTACCTATGCGACTACAGGTCCGGAAATTTTGCTGGCCCTTGACGCGGCGGCGGCGGAAATTAAGGCGGCGGCGGTAGAATTGGAAGAAAGCCGCAGTTACGGGCGTTTATGGGATATTGACGTATTTACTGCGGATGGAGAGCTTTTGTCGCGGCAGCAACAGGGACGTCACCGCTCGTGCTTGCTCTGCGCGGCTGACGCGCGGCTGTGTATGAGGGAGAGACGACACTCGGCAGCGGAGCTGGCGATTGCGGTGCAGCAAAAATTGCTTTCCTTTCAGGCGGAACAAACCAGGCGCGTACGTCCGGCGGCGGAAAAGTTGGCTGTTTTGGCGGTAGAGGCGATGCTGTATGAAGTGGCTGCCACACCGGCCCCGGGATTGGTGGACCGCGCTAACAGCGGGGCTCATCAAGATATGGATATTTTCACGTTTTTGTCTAGCTCTGCGGCGTTGTCTCATACACTGGGCCGCTGTGCGGAAGCGGCTTTTCGCCACAAAGGGACGCTGGAGGAGCTGTTGCCCTTGCTGCGCGTGCTCGGCCTGGAAGGGGAAAGGTCTATGCTGGCGGCTACACGAGGCGTCAATACGCAAAAAGGCTTGCTCTTTTCCTTGGGGCTGGCGGTGGCGGCGGCAGCCTGGGTGCTGCATAAAGGGGAGCCGCTGCATGCGGAGGCGGTTTTAACTGCGGCGGCAGAAATGGTGCAAGGTATTGTGGAAGCGGAGTTGAAGTCTCTGGCTCGTAAAAAGCCGGAAGAACTGACAGCTGGCGAACGCTTGTATCTGGAATATGGCGTGCAGGGTATTCGCGGCGAAGTGGCGGCGGCTCTGCCGGCTGTGCGCTTATGCGGTCTGCCGAAACTGCGAGAAGCGTTGGCGGCTGGACTGAGCGTCAACGACGCTTTAGTGCAGACGTTGCTGGAACTATTTATGACTGTTGATGATACTACAGTCATGAATCGCCATGATGTAGAAACGATGCGCGGCTGGGTACGCCAGCAGACGACGGCGGTTTTAGCTTCCGGAGGCATGCTGGCTGTCGACGGGCAGCAGCGCTTAGCTAAGATGGATGCGCTGTTTATTGCGCGGAATATCAGCCCTGGCGGGGCGGCGGACATGCTGGCGGTAACTTGGTTTTTGCATCGTCTGGAAGACTGGCGGTACGAGCAGGAATGACATAGATGCAGGGCGAATTCTCCTCTTAAAGAAGCGAAGTCAAAAGGGGGCGAAGCTATGAGTGTGCAAAAAGCGGCGCTGCGTGAACGGACACGAGAGATTGCCCGCGTTTTCATTCGTCATGGCTTTGGCTTTCTTTTGCGTGATCTGGATTGGCGGCAGGTGGGCAAAGGCGACGAAGGCTTGCTGGTAGCTAAAGATTTTTATACGGATGCACAGCAGGAGAAAATCAGGACTATGTCGCAGCGACTGCCGTTGATGTTGGAGGAATTGGGGCCTACTTTCATTAAGTTTGGTCAGTTTCTCAGCAGCCGGCCGGATTTGCTGCCGGATTTCTTACTGGAAGCCTTGGAACGCTTGCATGAGCAGGTGGCCCCTATTCCCTTTGCCGAGGTGGAAGCGGCTCTAGATAGTAATCTTCCTTCGTGGCGGCAGGATTTTTTGCAGGTGGAGCCAGAGCCGCTTGGCATGGGGTCTATTGCGCAGATTCATCGCGCCCGGCTGCAGGATGGCCGTGTTGTGGTGGTCAAAGTACGCAAACCCGGCGTGGTAGATACTATAGAAGTGGATTTAGCGATTTTGAAGCGTACCGCGGCCTTCATCGGCGAGCAGCCTGAGGTGAAGCGTATTATCGCATTAGAACAACTGGTGTCTGTTTTTGCTCATGGCCTGCAGAAGGAAACGGATTTTGCCGTAGAAGCGGTGAATATGACGCTCTTTGCCAGGAAGCTGCCTAAAGACGGGCGCATCCGCATTCCAGCCTGTTTGCCGGAATGGAGCAATCAGGCTGTGCTGACCATGGAATACATTGAAGCGTTGTCTTTAGAACAGGCTCTCAAGCAGCCGGTGGCGCTGCGGAAAAAATGGGCGCGAAGCCTGCTAGACAGCTTTTTAGGACAAGTGTTTGTATATGGCTTTTTTCATGCGGACCCGCATCCGGGAAATCTGCGTTTTGACTTGCTGGGCGATGTCATTTATTTTGATTTCGGCCTGGTTGGGCGCATGGAAAGCCGGATGCAGCGGCTGCTTTTTGAAAACTTCCTGGCTATCCGTAATTTGGATGTAGAAGGCTTGATGAATGTTTCCATTGCCATGGGAAAACCAATGGGAGACATTTCTTGGCAGAACTATTATGAGGATACGGCGGAACTGCTTTTTATGGCCTTGGATGCCGGTCATAGCAGCGGCGGTCTGGGCGGCATTATGACGAGTATGTTTAAGGTGGCCCAGCGGTATGGGGTGCGCATGCCGGAGCGGATGCTCTTTTTTGCCAAAGCGCTGGCAATGACGGAAGGGGTAGCGCGGCGGCTGGATCCGGACATCAATCTGGAACGGGCGGTTGAAGAGGCGCTGGAAGCCTATGTGCGTCAACAATTGGAAGTGGATTTCAGCGTACAGGCCTTGGAACTGAAGAAAAAGTGGCAGATTTTCAGCCATGAGCTGCCATACTATGTATCGGCCCTGACCCGGGGAGAAAAACGCATTCCCATTGAAATCGGGGGCATGGAGCATATCGGCGACAGCCTGCAAAGAGCGGTGCATACAGTGGCGTACAGCCTGGTAATTGCAAGCTTGGTGGTGACCGCCGGCATCATGATGAGCGCCCAAGGGGCCTTTGAAGACCTGATCCGTACGACCGGCTACTTGCTCCTTTTAGGCGCCATTAGCGCTTCGGTATATCTGTATTTGCGCATCTTTCGCCAAGTGAGGCGCTAGGCCGTCAAGGGAGGCGCTTGAACAGGAGAACCGGAGTCGAGGGAGGTACGCAGGAGGGCTGCGGGAGAAGGTGAAATTCAATAGGAGCAGGTGGGAATAGGGAAAATATATGAAAATACACAAGGGATTACTTGACTTCGTGGCTTCGAAAATGTATGCTTTCTGGTATGCTAAAAAGCTCTTCTTGTAAGCGGGATTGCTTGCAAGAAGAGCTTTTTTGATGTGCCAAAATTTGTAGAATGAACCGCGAAATACACGAAAGACGCGAAATTGATTTTAAATATCGTATCCGTAACCCTCTTGCGTGCCCTCCGGTTCTCCCTTTACTCTTGTTCAATTCTCGTAGCCTTGGTTATTCGATGTTATAAATTTTGCCGCCGTTTTGTGCGTTGCGTTTAGGAGCGAAATCAGGCTGGCGCAACAGCGGGAAATGCAGCAGCATGGAGGTTCCTGCGTCTGGCTGGCTTTGAACTTCAATGCGTCCATGATGCATGTCCACAATGAATTTTACAATGGATAAGCCCAAGCCGGAGCCGCCGGCCTCGCGGGTCCGCGCTTTTTCAACTCGGAAAAAGCGGTCGAAAATATACGGAAGCTCTGAGGCGGGAATGCCGATGCCGCTGTCTTTAATCAAAATGTGAATCTCATTGGCTTCTTTCCAGGCTTTAAGCAGGATTTTGCCGCCTTTTGGAGTATACTTAATCGCATTATGGACTAAGTTAACCAAGGCTTGCTTGAACCAGTCGGCTTGAGCTTGTATCCAAAGCGGCTCGCTAGGTCCTTCCCAAAGCAGCAGCTGCTCCTTGTGTTGGGCGAGGCCGCCCATTTCATTGACGACGCTTTCAAAAAGCGGCGCAAGAGAGGTGGGCTGCAGCGTGACTTTTTGCAGATATTCTTTGGAACTGAGTTTGGCCAGCTGCAGCAAATCCGTTACCAGGCGATGCATGCGGGCTGACTCAGTATGGATGATGGAAATGAACTTTTGACTTAATTCGGGGTTTTCCAGCGCTCCGTCCAGTAAGGTTTCCGCAAAGCCTTTAATGGCGGTCAGCGGTGTGGCCAGCTCATGGGAGGCGTTAGCCACGAAATCAGTCTGCCGCTCATATAGTTCCTGCAAAGCGGTAATATCGTGGAAGACGGCGAGCACGCCTTCTTTGCTGCCGCTGCTTTCCGGAAGGGGGGCGAGGAAAACCTGGAAAACATGGCGCCGGCCATGCAGGTTGAGCTGCAGTTCAATGCTTTGCGTTTCTTGCAGGTGCAAGACGCTTTGGATGCCTTGCTCCAGGGAACCGTTGCCGATAACTTGCAAGTTATGTTGTCCCAGAAGATGGGGTTGCAGGTTGAAGAGCTCGCGGCCTTGACGATTGATGGAGGTAATGCGTCCGTAACGATCAAGAAGCAGTACAGCGTTCTCCATGTGCTCTAGAATTAGCTCTAATTTGTGCTTTTCCGCGGCCATTTCTTTCACTTTGTCATCTAAATGAGAAGTTAGTTGATTGAGCGTATGGGCGAGCACTTCCACCTCGTCGCCAGTGCGGATATGGGCTCTCTTTTCCCAATTTCCTCCGGCGATTTCTCGGGCGACAGCGGTAATTTCCTCAATGGGAGCTGTGAATTGCTTGGCTAGACGCATGCCGACCAAAACGGCCAATATGGAAGTAAGCAGCAGCGCCCAGAGCATGACGGTTTGCAGCTGTTGGAACGTGGCTTCAATGCTGGCGAGGGTTCCGGCGATGCGTACAACGCCGATGGTGCGGCCGTCTTGCAAAACAGGTACTGCCACATAGAGAAGATTTTCGCGCAGCGTGTCGCTGTAACGGGAAGTTTGTGACGGATGTCCTTCGAGGGCGCCGCTGACTTCCGGACGATTGCCGTGGTTATCCAGTGTTTCCGGGCGTTCCCAAGAATCGGCTACCACTGTGCCGTTAGCCAGTACTACGGTAATGCGCAAGCCGGTTTCCGCCGCAAGTCGCTGCGCTTCGTCCTGCAGCTTGGGGTATTGTGCAGGAAACGGCAAATCTTTTTCAATGTATTGGCGGGTAGTGAGGGCTTGCAAGGTCAATGAATTTGTCAATAGCTGTACGGTGTGGTCGTGGGTGCGCCATAACAAGTAGCCTCCTAAGGAGCCGACTGTGACAAGAATCAGCAGCAACAAGGCCAAGCTAAGACGAGTGTTAATTCCTTTTATACTCATAATCTGGCATTAACCTCCCTGATGGAGTAAAATATAAGAGATTTGGCAATGAACCATCATTACATAGATGATAAGCTTCTATAGCGGACTGCGCAAGAGCGCAGGAGCGAAGATTTACAAAGAATTAATAGTAAGCAGGTTTTTTCCTGTTGTGAAGCAAGGTATAGTCAAAGCAGGCGCTTTTTTTCAAGAGAGAGCGGCCCTAGCGGACGGAGTGTGAAAAATGGCAGCAGCGAAGAAACGGGTTTTAATTGTATCAGCATCCATTGGCTCTGGCCATCATCAAGCGGCCAGGGCTATTGCAGCGGAGCTGGCGCGACGCCAGGATAATCTGCAGATAACCATTGCCGATTTCATGGAAGATACGGATTCCTATTTAGCGGCTTTTATGAAGGAAGCCTATTTGAAGATGCTCGAACTGTCTCCCAATATGTATGATTTGGTGTATCGGGTGTCGCAGGCGCCTCTTCCCGGGTTTAAGGCGCAGGGCCTGTTGGCGCGGGTATTACAGGGAGGGATGGCGCAGCTGGTGCGCCGTCATAGGCCGGATTTGATTATTGCTACGCATCCTTTTCCTTGCGGTGCAGCGGCGTACTTGCGAGACAGCCGACGCCTGCGAGCGCCCTTGGTAGGGGTTATTACCGATTTTGCCGTACATCGCCTCTGGGTGTATGAGCATGTAGACGCGTATTTTGTGGCTGCGCCGGAAATCAAGAGGGAATTGTCTGCGTTGGGAGTGCCGGCCAGACGCATTTACGCCAGCGGTATTCCGGTCCATCCGCAGTTTACGGCCAATGCGGGCGGCAGAGGGATTCTAGGGGAGTTGTCTTTGGCGGCGGATCAGCCGCTGGTGCTCTTGATGGGCGGCGGCTTGGGCATGGGAGGTATTCGCCAGGCTCTGGCCAGTATGGATGAACTGAAACTGCCGCTGCAGTTTGTTGTTTTAGCTGGAAAAAACAAAGAATTGCAGGAGAAATTGCAGGAAGAAACGAAAAGTTTGCGCCATGCCGTGCGTGTTTTGGGCTATACAGACCGCATTCCAGAGTTGATGCGGGCGGCCGCCATGCTAGTGACTAAGCCGGGAGCTTTGACTGTGTGCGAAGCCTTGGTGAGTGAAACGCCGCTTCTGTTGTATGAGCCTATTCCTGGACAGGAATGGGAAAATGCCGTATTTTTGACGCAACGAGGCGTTGCTTTGTGGGCGAAAAACCGTCAGGAATTAAAGGACGGAGTTACGACGTTATTGACCAGGCCGGAACAGGTGGAGAAGCTGCGCAAGGAAGCAGAAGCGCTGCGACGCCCGGCTGCGGCTGCGGCAGTGGCGACGGCGGCGCTAGCGTTGCTGCGGCGTAAACGCTGATATTTTAGAACGAAGTGGTTCCTTAACACAGACTTAACATATACGTAACACAAAAGAGATTCCTCAGCGCTAGAATAAAACTGTCCTAAAAATTTAGCGGGAGGGTATGAAATGAACGTATTTCGTAAGTCGAAAATGTGGGCGGCAGCTTTAGCGCTGATGTTGGGCGTTGGTTTGGTGGCTGGTTGCGGCGGTTCCAAGGATGCAGGCAAAACGGCAGAGGTACAGGGTACTGTAACGGCTGCTGGCTCGACGGCGCTGTTGCCGCTGTTGAAATCCGGTCAAGAAGAATTCCAGAAAAAATACGCCAAGGTTACGGTGAATATCGCCGGCGGCGGTTCCTTTACCGGTCAGAACCAAGTGGCTTCCGGAGCGGTCAATATCGGCAACTCGGACGTAGCCATTCAAGACAGCCTGAAAGACAAAGGCCTTGTGGAACATAAACTGGTAGGCATTCCTTTTATTTTCATCGTTAACAAAGATGTTGCGGTTGATAACTTGACCCAACAGCAGTATACAGATATCATGACTGGCAAAATCACGAACTGGAAAGAAGTTGGCGGTAAGGATCAGAAAATTACCCTGATTCATCGCTCTAAATCTTCCGGTTCCCGGGCGACTATTGCCGAAGTGGTGCTGAAAAATGCAGCCTTTACGGATAATGCGGTTATTCAGGATTCCAACGGCGCTGTACGGGCGGCTATTGCCAGCACTCCCGGCGCTATCGGCTATGTGGATGCGGCCTATGTGGATGACAGCATCAAGGCTCTTGCGTATAACGGCGTGAAGTACTCCATTGACGGCGTTGTAAATGGTCAGTATCCGGTCTTTACCTTCGGTCGTATGTTCACCAAAGGCGAGCCTACGGGGGCGATTAAAGCCTTTATTGATTTCGTGACCAGCAAAGAGTTCCAAGAAAGCTATGCTGAAAAGAATGGGTTTGTGCCTGTTACCAAAATGAAGAAATAAGACAAGCTGAAAAACTCCGCTCAATACGAGCGGGGTTTTTTTGTTTGTTTTCTTAACAAGATCTTAACAATGGATTAACACAGCGAAGGCGCGTTTTTCTTATAATAAACGTAATAAGCCACTAGTAACGAAGATGACAGGAGCGAGAAAAATGGAAGCTGTGGAGTTGGAGACGATGAGTAATCAAGGACATGAAGGCCGCCTGAAATATGATCGCTATGTTCGCTATTTCTTTTTCGTCAGCGCCTTGCTGATGACCGTCATTATTAGTTCGATTATTATTTTTGTGGGACAGCAAGGGCTGCAGACTTTTTTAGAAGTAAGTCCTGTGGAATTTTTCTTTTCGTCTAAATGGGACCCTGTAGAAGG
The DNA here is from genome assembly GCA_009929485.1 of Negativicutes bacterium. Classification (GTDB taxonomy): domain Bacteria; phylum Bacillota; class Negativicutes; order Anaeromusales; family Anaeromusaceae; genus Anaeromusa. The sequence continues at coordinate 27,304 of SAAJ01000002.1, read as the reverse complement.
TTCTTATGGCGCGTTGAGTTTTATTCTGGGCTCTGTGTATGTGACCCTGCTGGCTATAGCCTTGGGCGCTCCGCTGGGGTTGGGCGGCGCTGTTTTTATGGCCAAGGTAGCTCCGAAGTGGCTGCGGGATATCTTAAAGCCTGCGGTAGGGCTCTATATGGCTATTCCCTCGGTGGTTTACGGCTTTATCGGCTTGACAGTAGTGGTCCCTTTTGTGAGAGAGTTTTTCCAGCTCAGTACCGGCTTTGGCCTGTTTACGGCTGGAGCCATCTTGGCCATTATGATTTTGCCTACAATTATTAGCATTTCCGAGGACGCTTTGCAAGCGGTGCCGCGTTCGTTGGAAGAGGCTTCGCTGGCGCTGGGCGCTACGCGGTGGCAAACCATTTGGCGGGTATTGGTTCCGGCTGCACTGCCGGGAATTTTGACCTCGGTTATTTTGGCCATGGCGCGGGCGGTGGGTGAAACAATGGCTGTGCAAATGGTAATCGGCAATACGCCGCAGCTTGCCAAATCGCTGTTCATGCCAACTTCTACCTTGCCTAGTGAGATTGTTGTAGAAATGGGGAACACTCCTTTTGGTTCCGCCTGGGGTAACTCCTTGTTTTTGATGGCGTTGGTGCTTTTGCTTATGTCGTTAGGGATGATTTTATTGATTCGCCGTATGGCGCAGAGGAGGATGGCTTGATGTCGGCACAGTGGCAGAATAAATTGGCGACAGGGGTCCTTTGGTTGGCTGGCTTTTTGATTATCGGTATTTTAGCCGCTTTTCTGGGGTATATGCTTTATAAGGGACTTCCTGTGCTTAGTTTCGACTTCATTTTTGGCAAACCCAGCGATATTACCGCTGGGGGCGGCGTAGGTCCGCAGTTTTTCAACACTTTTTACATTTTAGGATTGTCCATGCTCTTTTCAGTGCCTTTGGCAGTGGGCGCCGGTATTTATCTGGCAGAGTATGCCGGCAATAACCGGATTACCGATTTGGTGCGTTTGAGCACGGAAAGCCTGGCCACGGTGCCGTCTATTGTTTTGGGCTTGTTCGGCATGATAATTTTTGTCAATATTCTGGGCCTTGGTTTTAGCATTATTGGAGGCTCGTTAGCTTTGATGCTGTTGAATTTGCCGGTATTGGTACGAGTGACGGAAGAGTCTTTGCGTACGGTGCCGCAATATTATCGAGAGGCGTCGCTGGCTCTGGGCGCTACGAAATGGCAGACCATTTGGAAAGTGGTTTTGCCGAATGCGCTGCCTGGTATTGTAACAGGCGTTACCTTGACGGCCGGCAGGGCCATTGGGGAAACGGCGATCTTGATTTTTACCGCCGGCACTACCGTGTCCAGACATATGATGGATCCGGACTTGCTGGCAGCCGGAGAGACACTGGCGGTGCATATGTGGTATGTCATGGGTGTGGGCTTGGTTCCGGACCGCGTGGAAATTGCCAATGGTATCGGGGCGTTGTTGATACTTTCGGTTTTGGTAATGAATTTGCTCTTTACGCTGCCTGTGGAGATCCTGCGCCGGCGTCGCGGCGCAGCTAATCATTAAGAACTGTTGGATGCTCACAATGAAATAGACTGCGGAAGCCGCCTTTGAGAAGGCGGCTTCCGCAGTCTTTGGGGCTACTGTTAAAAAAGAGTTAAATGGAGGAGATTCCATGGTGCGCCACTTGACAAAATGGGTTCAATGCGGAAAACAGTGGTTGGCGAATCGGCGGGCGAGCAGCCAGGGGTTGAAGCTGCGTAGCATGTCATGGCATTCGCTGTCGACGCAGGCGGTTTTGTTGCTGCTGCTGACGTGCTTAGCGCCATTGGTCGGCGCCGGCGGCTATTTTGCCGTCAGCTCTACCGATGCGCTGACTAAAGCGGCAGTAGAGAATAATGATAAGATTGCCGATCGCGTTGCCAATGATGTGTCCGGTTACATACAAAACAAACGGAATTTTTTGCTCGTTACAAGTGGCGACGAGGAAATACGCAGTTTAAATGCTAAACGTTTGGAACGATATTTGAAATTAGTGCAACCTTATTATGGCGGTAATGAATTGTTGTTTGTAGCGGATCGCAGCGGCAGGCAAGTATGGCGTACAGATGGGCTAAACTTGCAAAATGTGGCGGAACGTCGTTATTTTCAAGAGGTTATGGCAGGGCATGTTGTTATGTCGGAACCGGTGCTCAGCAAAGGCGCCGGGCAGCTGGGCGTAGTCGGCGCTGTGCCGATCCAGGGAGAGAACAAAGATATTATCGGTATCTTAGGCGTTGTGCTTCCCTTGCAAAACCTGCAAGTCTTGCTGGAGCGGGTGCTCTCGGAAAATCCGGGCTATGGCATTGTGGTGTTAAACCAACAAAAAGTGCCGCTCTTCCATCCTGGCAATGCGGAAGCGGTAAAAGAGCGCCGACCGCTGGAAGAAGCATATTACACGCAGGTGCTGGAACAAAAAACAGGGAATCTGGAAACGCAGGTGCGCGGTCAGGACTATTTTTTATCCTACCGTCCGGTTGCCAATACAGACTGGGTTGTTGTTTCTCTCTATCCCAAGGATATGGCCTTGGCGCAAAGCCAGGAGATGGTGCGGCGCACAGTCTGGGGTATAGGCGTGTTGGTTGTTTGTTTTTTGGCGGGAGGATTTTGGGCGGTGCGACGGACGCTGCAGCCCTTGCAAACGTTGATGCGAGGCGTGCAAGAAGTCGGTCGGGGCAAGCTGTCTGCGCGTACAGTTTGTGCATCCAGAAATGAACTGGGAGAATTGGCGGCGGCGTTCAATGGCATGACGGAAAATTTACAGCAAGTTGTGCGAGAAACTAGAAAATCCTCAGGGGACGTACTGACGTCCGCTTCCTTTTTAGAAACGGCGCTGGAACAGGGGCAAGAGGGAAGTAAGCAAATGGCGCAGTCTGTAGAAGAAATTGCCGCCCGTTTGGAAGGACAAAAAAGCGTGGTGTTGGATGCGGCGGAGCGCTTGGCGGAGATAACGCGTCGTTCCCAAGAAATTGTGGCCTTAGGCCATGTTACAGAGGAAAAAGGGCAGCATTGCTCCAATTTGGCCAGAGAGGGCCAGGGCGCGTTGTTTCAAACGGTGTCTCAATTGGAAGAGACCAAAAAAACGGTGCAGCAAACCAGACAGTATGCAGCAACATTGTCCGATAATGCGCAGTCCATCAGCCAAATTACTCAGTTGATTCGCAATATTGCCAGTTCTACTAAGCTGCTGGCATTGAATGCAGCGATCGAAGCGGCCAGAGCGGGCGAGGCGGGACGCGGCTTTGCCGTAGTGGCGGGAGAAATCGGCAAGTTAGCCGTGCAATCCGATGAGGCGAGCGGCAACATTATGCATATTATTACTGCCATTGAAGCCAGTACGGTGCAGACGCTGGAAACGATGGAGGGAACCTTTGCGCTGATGGAAGAAGGGGTTGCCGGTGCGCTGCAAAGCCGGGAGGCGTTTTTGAACATTGTTGACGCCGTGGCTCAGGTTCATGTAGCGGCAGGCAACATCCGCAGCGAAGCATTCCGTCAAAACGAACTGTGCATAGAAACGCAAAATCAAGTGCAGGAAGTAAAGGAGCTTGCAGAGGAAAGCAGTAACGATGTAAGCGAAATAGCGGCGACGGCCCAGCAGCAGGCCGCAGCTGTAGAGGAAATGGCGGATACGGCCCTGGGGCTAAGGCAGCTGGCGGAAGGTCTGGAAGAAGGCGTGCGTAAGTTTGAAGTCTGAGAAGTGTAACAAATTTATGGATAAATGACAGGAAAATGCGTGCCGGCGGCGAATAAAAGAAAAAGCTTATTTTGCAGAAGCGGAAATGGAGGTGCAGCATATGGGGAAAACCCGGACCCGAAAACTGTCTGGGTTTCGTCTGCTTGCCGGCGCTTTGGTTTTATATGGTATTTACCTGATTGGAGGACATTATCAGCAGCTTTGCGAAGTGCGCAAAGAGCGGGCGGCGGCGGAAGTGAGACTGGAGCAATTGCAGCAGCAGCGCCAGGCTCTGTTAGAGGAAAAAAATCGTCTACAGACGCCGGAGTACATAGAAAAACTTGCACGAGAAGAATTGGGCTTGGCGAAGCCGGAAGAAGCGTTATATCTAGCAGCGCCTCGCCGTTGAACGGTAGAAGCGTATTTATAGAGCAGAAGGCTTTTTATAGGGTTATTTCCTGGGCGGTTCCCTTGACATGCTGGAAAGCGGGCAGGTATAATGAGAACATAATATTTGGCGACATGCCTAAAACAAGCGATCATTTAAGGGGGAGCATATAACAGTATGGCCATCGAAGTAGGCAGCGTGGTTGAAGGAGTGGTCACAGGTATCACTAACTTCGGCGCATTTGTTGAGTTGCCGGAAGGCAAAGTGGGCCTCATCCACATTTCTGAGGTTGCGGATGTATATGTGCGCGATGTGCGTGACTTTTTGAAAGAGCAGGATCGCATCAAAGTTAAGGTGCTTTCTATTGATGAACGCGGGAAAATAGGCTTGTCGGTAAAACGCTTGAATCCGCCAACAGCGGCTCCCAGCGTAGCGCCCAGCGCGCCGCCGCCGCGTCGTCCAAGCGGTTTTCACGATAACCGGCGTCCGCATCGTCCGGTTACAGTAACTTTTGAAGACAAACTAAGCAAATTTCTCAAAGACAGCGACGAGCGTCTGTCGGAACTTAAACGCAGCACAGAATCAAAGCGGGGCGGTCGTGGAGCGCGCCGCGGCGAATAAGGTAATTCGTAAGAGCAAAGAGCATTTGCAAAAATGCTCTTTTTCTGTTTGTGCTACAGGCGAACAAGGAGCTTGACGGCTCTGAGAGGAGCAAAAATGGAAAGCAAGGATATTGCTTCTTTGGCTGTATTAGCTGGAGAAGAGCTGCTCAAAAGCGGTGCGGAAACCTATCGCGTGGAAGAAACGATGGAACGGATTGCTTTGGCCTGCGGCGCTAAACGGGCGGAAAGCCTTGTGCTTCATACTGGCTTGGTGCTGGAGGTCGAGGCGGCCGACGGACAGTGCGTCACCAGAATTTGCCGCGTAGGGGCGCGAAGCATTCATTTAGACCGGATTCATAAGGTGAATGCCGTGGCCCGCCGGTTGGAAGAGGGCCGGACAACGCCCCCGCAGGCGGCGGCGTTGTTGCAGCGTATTGCGCGGGAGCACAGGGCTGTGCCTGTTTGGTTGCTGGCTTGTGCAGCCGGCTTGGTGGGCGGTCCGACGGTGCTGCTTTTGGGCGGAACGTTGGAAGAAGGCGCGGCTGCTTTTTTTGTGGCTGCCGGCATGCGGTGGCTGTTGTCCTGGTTAACCAAGTATCATGCGGCGCCCTTTACGCTTGATTTAGTTGGCGCCATGGTGGTGGCTTTTTTAGGGGCTTGGTTGGGGCGTGCTTGGGAAGAGCTCAGCCGGGACCTTATCATTGTTGGCGGTTTGATGCCCTTGGTGCCGGGAGTGGCGATTACCAACGCCTTACGAGACTTGCTGGCGGGAGACTTAATGAGCGGCGCCGCTAGAATTCTGGAAGCGGCCCTTACGGCGGTGGCCGTAGCCATGGGAGTTATTCTTGTACTGGCCTTGCCGATGCGCATGGGAGGGTAAAGATGGAGATCTTTTTATTGCGGTTGTTGTCTTGCTTTTTGATGTCCGCCGCCTTTGGTATTCTCTGCCGCATTCCTCAGTCGGCGCTCTTGTGGAGCGGCGCGGGCGGGGCGTTATGCTGGGCGGTAATGTATGCTGTAAGCCAAGCGGGCGGCAAACTGGTGGCGGCGGTCTTTTTCGGCAGCCTGGCTTTGGGCTTGGCTGCGGAATGGCTGGCTCGACGTACGCATAAGCCGGCGACCATCTATATTGTTACTGGATTTATTCCTTTGGTGCCGGGGGCGGAAGCGTACCATACGATGCGGCTTCTTGTGGAGGGTACTTACGCGGAAGCTGGCTCTATGGCGGTGCGCATGCTGTTGATCGCCGGCGCTATTGCTTTTGGCCTGTTTTTAAGTTCGGCGTTGATTCGCATGCTGCGGCGCAGCGGAAAGGGGGCAGGCAAGCATGCTGCTGTCTAAGGTGCGCTCCTGGTGCGAGCGGCGGCAATTGTTCCCCGAGCAATCGCTGGTTTTGGCCGCCTGTTCTGGCGGCCCGGATTCTTTGGCGTTGGTGCATGTGCTGCAGCGCTTAGCCGGAGAACAAGGGTTTCGCTTGGCCGTGGCCCATGTGGATCATTGTTTTCGCGGCGAAGCTTCGGCGGCGGACGAACGGTTTGTGGCGGACTTTTGTCGTGAACGTCAGCTTTCTTATCAGGCGGTGGCGATTGATGTGCCTGGCTATTTGCGAGAGCATGGCGGGTCGTCGCAGGATGTGGCCCGGCGCTTGCGCTATCAGTGGCTGCGTGAGACGGCGAGCTCCTTGGGGGCGTCGTATATTGCCCTTGGGCATCATGCGGACGACCAAGCGGAAACCTTCCTGTTGCATTTGCTCCGCGGCGCAGGCGCGGAAGGCTTGGCAGCCATGGCGGAACAGGAAGCGCTCCTTGTACGGCCGTTTTTGCAGGTGCGCCGCCGTGAGATTGAAACGTACTGCAGTGAACAGGGGCTAAGGCCGCGCTTGGATGCAAGCAATTTAAAAGACAAGTATTTGCGCAACCGTATCCGGCATCACCTGTTGCCGGATTTGAGCGCCTATAATCCGGAAATTGTACCAGCCTTAACGCGAACAGCCGATATTATTCGAGAGGAACATGAGTTTGTTCGCCAAGAAGCGCTAAAGGCGCAGGCGCACTGTGTTCTTTGGCTAGAGAATTCCTGCCAAGTAAAGTTGCTCACTTACTCTGCATATCATCCGGCGGTACAACGGGAGCTGTGGCGGCAGGTTTTAGAAAAAAAGCGAGGCGCCTTGACAGGAATCTGCTTTGTGCATGTGGAAAATCTCTTAAAGTTAGCCTCTGACGGACGAACTGGCACCGTGCAGGTGCTGCCAGGAGGCTGGCAAGTCCGCAAAGACTATGCCTGTTTGGTACTGGAGCCTTTGGCTGCAGCTGCCAAAGCGCCGCTTCAAGAGTCCAGGTGGCAGCGGGAAGTCGATGTACCAAGTGTGACGGAGTTGCCGGACGGAAGCTGCTTGGAAACTTCTTGGCTTGCGTTTGAGGATGCTGCAGGGTCAGACGTGTTGTCAATGGCCTGGGCTGCGGCGGAGCCGCCTTTGGTGGTGCGCTTTCGTCAACCTGGCGATGTGTTTCGCCCGGTCGGAATGGGAGGACGCAAAAAACTAAAGGACTATTTAATTGACGCCAAAGTGCCACAGGCGGAGCGGGACCAACTGCCGCTTTTATGCGATGCCCAAGGGATTCTTTGGGTGGCGGGTCTGCGGGCGGACGAACGAGCGTCCGGCGCGGGCAAGCAGCTGTATGTGCGGCTGCAAAGAGATACTCAATGATGTAGGAGGAATTGGAAGGTTATGTTGCAAGACATTGAACGCGTTTTGCTGAGTGAAGAGCAATTGCGGCAGCGCGTCCGCGAACTGGGTGAAGAAATCAGCAAGGAATATGCAGGCAAGGAAATTTTGATGATTGGCGTGCTGCGCGGCGCCGTTATGTTTATGGCCGATTTGGCCCGGGCGATAACCGTACCGGTGATGATCGACTTTATGGCGGTATCCAGCTATGGAACGTCTACTTCTTCCAGCGGCATCGTGCGCATTTTAAAAGATTTGGATGAGGAAGTAGCCGGCAAGCATGTGCTGATTGTAGAGGATATTATTGATTCCGGCCTGACTTTAAGCTACTTGGTAGACAATATCAAATCCCGCCAGCCTGCCAGTGTGCGCATCTGCACATTATTGAACAAGCCGGAACGGCGTAAGGTGGATTTGGAAGTCAATTATAACGGCTTTGTGGTTCCTGATGAATTTGTTGTCGGCTATGGACTGGATTATGCGGAAAAATATCGCAACGTGCCTTTCATTGGCATTTTGAAGCCTGCGATTTATGCATAAGCAGGCGGCTCTTTTTGTTGTCCGCAGAAACGGTTAATGATATAATTAATTTCTATGGAGGCCAAAGTGAACAGCTGTGTGCGCTCCAATGAGAGGAGGGCTACGATTGAATAAATTTTTCCGGAATGTGAGCTTTTACCTGCTCATCATCATTATCGCGATTTCCATCATTGACTACTATTCGTCGAAGACGACGAACAAGCAGGAAATCATTTATACCCAGTTCCTGCGCCAGGTGGACGAGCAGAAGGTGGAAAAAGTCACGATAGTGGAAAATACGATTCGTGGTAAGCTTAAGGATGGTACGGAGTTTACAACCGTAACTCCAGACGACCCGACGTTGATTAACACCCTGCGTGCCAAGAATATTGAAATCAAGGCGGAACAGCCGCCGCAGCCGCCGTGGTGGACCACTATTTTTTCATCCATTTTGCCTATGCTGTTGCTGATCGGAGTTTGGTTCTTCATCATGCAGCAGACCCAAGGAGGCGGCAACCGGGTGATGTCGTTCGGCAAAAGCCGGGCGAAGCTGCATGGCGATGAAAAGATCAAAGTAACCTTTAAGGATGTAGCCGGCGCCGATGAGGCCAAGCAGGAACTCGAAGAGGTCGTGGAATTTCTCAAGCATCCGAAAAAATTCAATGACTTAGGCGCTCGGATTCCTAAAGGCGTATTGCTTTTTGGACCTCCTGGCACTGGTAAAACGCTGTTGGCGCGGGCGGTAGCCGGCGAAGCAGGCGTACCGTTCTTTAGCATCAGCGGCTCCGACTTTGTGGAAATGTTTGTCGGTGTGGGTGCGTCCCGAGTGCGGGACCTTTTTGAACAAGCTAAGAAAAATGCGCCTTGCATTGTCTTTATTGACGAAATTGACGCCGTAGGTCGTCAGCGCGGCGCCGGTTTGGGCGGGGGCCATGACGAACGGGAGCAAACCCTGAACCAATTGCTGGTAGAGATGGACGGCTTTGGCGTCAACGAAGGCATTATCATTATTGCCGCTACCAACCGTCCGGACATTCTGGACCCAGCGCTGTTGCGCCCGGGTCGCTTTGACCGGCAGATTGTCGTAGACCGTCCAGACGTCCGCGGCCGAGAAGAAATTCTTAAAGTTCACGTTAAGGGCAAGCCTTTGGCTAAGGAAGTGGATCTGGATGTTCTGGCTCGCCGGACGCCGGGCTTTACCGGAGCGGATTTGAGCAACCTAGTGAATGAAGCGGCGCTCTTAGCGGCGCGGCGCAATAAGAAACGCGTGGAAATGGGAGAAATGGAAGAAGCAGTAGAGCGTGTCGTGGCTGGGCCGGAGCGCAAGAGCCGGGTCATTAGCGACAAGGAAAAACGCCTCACCGCTTACCATGAAGCAGGCCATGCGTTGGTGGGCATGCTGTTGGATCATACAGATCCGGTGCACAAGGTTTCGATTATCCCGCGGGGACGCGCCGGCGGCTATACGCTAATGCTGCCCAAGGAAGACCGTTACTATGCCACTCGTTCGGAACTATTGGCGCAGTTGAAAGTCTTCTTAGGCGGTCGTGTGGCTGAAGCTGTGGTGTTGAATGAAATTAGCACTGGAGCGCAAAACGATATCGAACGGGCTACTGAGCTGGTTCGCAAGATGATTTGCGAATACGGCATGAGTGAAACCATGGGCCCCATTGCTTTTGGTAAAAAGCAGGAGCAAGTGTTCCTGGGCCGCGATATTTCCCGGGACCGCAACTATAGCGAGGAAGTAGCTCATTCCATCGATAAAGAAGTCCGTAAGATGGTGGAAGAAGCGTATAACGGCGTAGAAAGCATTTTGCGCGAAAATATCGAACAGCTGCATGTCATTGCTGCTGCGCTGATCGAAAAAGAAACGCTGGAAGCGGAAGAATTGCTGCGCTTGGTGCAAATGGAAGACACTACAGCACCAGCAGAAGCAAGCGAAGCGCCGGCAGAAGAAGCTGCGACGGAAATTGTCGAAGAAACACCTGTAGAAGAGGCTCCTGTAACAGAAGAGCCGAAACGAGAAACTCAGCCTAACGCCGTGTATTAACAGGCAGTAAGGCGATATAAAAAGCAGTGGCACAGCCTTGAATTAGGTTGTGCCACTGCTTTTTTTGATGAAAAACCTAAGTTTTAGCAACCTTGTATTTGAGACAAGATTTGCGCGCGACTCGAAAAAGCTGCCTAAGTCGGCAGTTTCTTAACTCGCTGCGCTCAAACAGGCGAAACTGTCATCCGCCTTAGTCCGCTTTTTCGTCCTGCGGACCGTCTTGCTCCAATAAAAGTCTCAAATACAATGGTCGCCGCCGCAGCCTTGTTCGTTCCCTCCCTTTACTCACTCTACTCCTGTTTAAATACTTGTTGTTAACGTTTGTTTTTTTGTTTCTCAGGCTGCGTGGCAGCAGGCGGCTGGGCGGGAGCGGGAACTGGTTTAGGCGGATTTTGCTTGGCCGCGCCTTCGCGGAAGGCCTGCAAGGTCGGTTCGTCTTCGTCCAAAATGTAGATGCGGCCAGGCTGGCCGTTTTGATCGTAATCGATGCCGCTCCACCAGATAGCCACTTTGATATTGGGATATTCCTTTAAATGCGAGAACATGTCGCGAATCCAGGCGGGCTTGTCGCCGCCGACGGAATTGCTGGAGAATTCGCCAATAAGAAAGGGTTTGCCGGGGAAAGCGGTGCTATAGCCTTGGTATAGCGGCTGGTAGATTTCCTGGAAGGTCCGCCATTTTTCCGCAGGGAAATAGGTGCCGTTATTATACCCGGTCATGCCGACAATATCGACGGCGTCATCTCCCGGGTAGTAGACATAGGAGTGATTCCAGCCAAAGTCAGGGCGGGACACGTCATGGGGATTCCAGACCCAAAGAACATTGTCGGCGCCTTCTTCGGCGTACAAGCGGCGCAGATGGTTCCAAAGGGCGATATACAGGTCGGCGTCTTTGGAAAGATGATAAGCGGAGTACCAGCACCAGTCGCCGTTCATTTCATTGTTGAGTCGCAGCAGCACAGGGTGGTTGAAATATTTCAGCTGCCTGGCATGAAGGCGAAAGTACTCGTCGTGCTGCCCGTCAAGCACTTCGTAGACGAAGCTGGCGTTACTGCTGCCTCCGGTCCAGAGCGCATTCGCTTCATCGCTGGTGCGAATGGTGCTTAAGGTTAATTCTACATAGCGTCCTTCTTCGTAAGCTTGCTGCAGGCCGCGGATGGGGGCGCGTTCTTCCAGCGTTTGATAGCGCAGCAAGAAGGGGAATTTGTGTTTGGTGCTTTCTTCGATAGCGTTTAACGGGCGCAGTACTTCCGGCGCGGAAGGTTCGAAAATGCCCCAAGTCCAGGTGCTGGAGGGGGAAAAGTAACGCTGCCAGAAGGCTTGGAGTTCTTGATGGCTGAAGGTTTTTGCCGTAGAGTTGTCGCGTCGGAAAATACCGGCATTGCCTTCACTGGAAATGCGCTGAAAGCTGCGGCGTACGGCGTCGCCCCAGTCAATGGGCTCGGTGGATTTGATGAGGATGGTGTACACCTCGCTGCCGCCTGTGGCGATTTCGGCGCAGTAGTAGTGGTTGCGGTCTTGCGGCACGGCTTTTAAGGAGCGGCGCTGCCATTGGAGAATATGTACGAGACGGCCAGCGGCGTCGGTGGTGTAGCTGTCCTGGAGTAGTTCGTGGTCTTTGGTGTTTTGCAAAAAGCGGTTACCGTATTCCATGTACTCGCTGATCGTGCTGCCGGTATGGCGTAAGTCATCCCGGTAAATTTCAATTTTATGAGCCGGAGTCTGAAAAACGGTGCGTACCGCGGAAAGGCTGATATCAAGATTCATGCCAGCGGGAACAGCTACAGCATAGCCGTTGGCGTAATCTTGGTAACGCTGCCAGCCGTCACTGGCGTCCCCCAGCGTTTTGTAGTCGTCCGTTGCTTGGCGGCTTGCCGGATCAGCCGCATAGCCATTGATAAAATGCAGGGTTTCCGCTGCCGCGTTTTGCGGTCCGAGAAAGGCGCTGCAAAGCAGCAATACAACCAAAAGATAGTGGCGCATGAAAAAACTCCCTTCATACTATAAAGTGATCTCTTCTAGTGTAGCGGGAAATAAAGACAGGCGCAATGAGTCTTTACGGAAGCGCCGGAGGCATGTATACTTTTAAACAGAAAGAAATGAGCGGGTTGCTCCCTAGAGGCAGGAGGAAAAAACAATGAGTGAAGTAGTATTGCATTATACCCGGGCTGGCAAGGTGGAAAGCCTGCATCGCGCGGATATTGCCTTTGTGAACCTAAAGGGTGAAATTGTAGATGCTGTAGGCGACGCTAAACGGCCCATGTTTTGGCGGTCCGCTGCTAAACCCTTTCAGGTGCTGCCCTTTGTCCGGGACGGCGGGGTAGAGCATTTTGGCTTGACCCAAGAAGAATTGGCTTTTTTGGTGTCTTCTCACAGCGGCGAAAAAGAACATGTAGCCTTGGCGCAAAGCGTCTTGGCTAAGGTGGGCTTGACGCCGGAAGCTTTGGCTTGCGGCGCGGCCAAGCCCATGAGCGGCAAGGCGGCCACGGCGGTGCTGCTGGCTGGTGAAAAATTTCAAGCCGTCCATAACGCGTGTTCCGGAAAGCACAGCGGCATGCTTGCTTTAGCTATGCTGCGGGGATTGTCCATCGACGGGTATACGTTAGCCGAGCATACGGTGCAGCAGGTGATGCACCAGGAGGTAGCGGCGGCAGTAGGGTTGAAGCAGGACGAGGTGGAGCTAGGGATTGATGGTTGTGGCGTGCCGGTGTTTTGGCTGCCGCTAGATCGCATGGCTTACGGCTATGCTCGTTTGGCTAAACCGGAGGGAGCTGGCTGGAGCGCGGATGAAGCGTCCATTACAGCTGTGCGCAATGCAATGGTAGCGTATCCTCATGCAGTGGCAGGAACCGGTCGTATTGATACGGTGCTTATGGAATTGACGAAAGGCCGTCTTGTGGCCAAAATTGGCTCGGAAGCCGTTTATTGCTTGGCGGATACAAAAAGCGGCTTGGGGATTACTTTCAAAGTAGAGGACGGCTCTTATCGCAGCATCAACCCCATGGTCATCGGCGTACTGAAGAGGGCAGGCCTTTTGACCAAGGAAGAAGAGGCCGCGCTGTGGGCTAAATATCCGCCGGTGCTTAAAAACCACCGCGGCGATATCATCGGGACCATTGAGATTCTTTTCTAATCCAGACAAAAATGATAAGAAAACTGCAGATAAGCGGTTGACAGCGTATCGGTAGTCGTGATAGTATTGATTTCAACAACTCCATATAACTTCTTTTCATCATGAGTTGGCTGAGGGACTGGCCCTATGACGCCGCGGCAACCACATTTTCGTTTTAGAGCGGAAATGAACGGTGCCAATTCCTGCAGGGGGAAATCCTGGCAGATGAAGAGAGAGACGGCAACTTTATGAAACCGGGATCTCTTCGCTGCGCAAAGAGATCTTTTTTTGTTGTTCCATGCCGCCGTAACCCTCTGCGTACCCTCTGTTACTCCTTTACTCTGTGTTCGTTCCCTATTAAGGACTTTTCTTATTTAACTAGCTGAAAACAACTGAAGGAGACGATTATTACAATGAGAAATTTTGCATCTTTGAAAGCCAAACAATTTACGGAATCCGTCATCCGGGAGATGTCCCGCGTGGCGGCGGCGCATGGCGCGATTAACTTAGCCCAAGGCTTTCCGGACTTTCCAGCGCCTCAAGAATTGAAGGAAGCGGCGCAGCGGGCCATTTTTGCCGATCACAATCAGTACGCCATTACCTGGGGTTCTAAGCCGCTGCGGGACGCCATCGTCTGGAAAACGCAGCGAGACTATGGCGTAACATGGGATCCGGAGACGCAATTGACCGTTGTCTGCGGTTCCACCGAAGGCATGATTGCCACCTTGCTGGCAACGATTAACCCCGGGGAAGAGGTTATCGTTTTTGAACCGTTCTATGAAAATTATGGCGCTGATGTGGTTTTGTGCGGAGCCACTCCCCGCTATGTGACGTTGAAGGCGCCTGATTTTTCCTTCGACTTTGAAGAATTGGCGGCTACCTTTAATGAAAAGACGCGCGCTATTATCATTAATACTCCCAATAATCCTACAGGTAAAGTGTTCAATAAGAAAGAGCTGGAGTTTATTGCTGAATTGTGTCAGCGCTATGACGCCTTGGCGATCACCGATGAAATTTACGAGCACATTTTGTATGACGACGCGAAGCATGAACCGATTTGGACCTTGCCGGGCATGGAGGAGCGGACCGTTGTCATTAACAGCGTTTCCAAAACCTACAGTGTTACTGGCTGGCGTATCGGCTTTGTAGCGGCGTCTGCGGAGCTGACAGCCTCGATTCGCAAGGTTCACGATTTTCTAACCGTAGGTGCTGCGGCGCCGCTGCAAATGGCAGTAGCCGAAGCGGTGCGCTTTGAGCCTCAATATTATGAAGAATTGGCGTCTTTTTATCGGGAACGCCGCGATTATTTGCTAAAGGTGCTGCAGGAGGTCGGTTTGGGTTGTGTGCGGCCCCAGGGGGCGTACTATATTATGGCGGATATCCGGCCGATGGGCTGGGATGACGATGTAGCCTGCGCCTTCCATTTGGCGGAAAAAATCGGCGTAGCTGTAGTGCCTGGTTCCAGTTTCTATCGTCCGGAGCAGCCGGACAGCCATACCTTCATTCGCTTCTGCTTCTGCAAAAAAATGGAGACCTTAGAAGCAGCGGCGGAGCGTCTGCGTCAGTGGCGCAAAAAATAGCAGTCAACGAATTTTAGGTGTCATCTTCCTGAACCATACCCAGGGCCCGGGCGTGAGAGGGGAATGAAACGGCCGGAAGTTCGCTGCCGATAGAGGACAAAATCATGCGTGAACAGAGAGGAAGATCACAATGAATAAAAAATGGTTAAAATGGACTAGTGCAGCTCTGGGTGTTGTTTTGGCAGGAACTCTACTAGCAGGATGCGGCGGCGCTTCTAAGCCGGCCGCAGATGCTAATAAGCCCTTGCGGGTAGGGGTAACCGCAGGCCCCCATGCGGAAATCATGGAAGAAGTTAAAAAGGTAGCGGCTAAAGATGGCTTGAACATCCAGATTGTGGAGTTCAACGATTATATTCAGCTGAATATTGCCTTGAATCAAGGGGAATTGGAAGCGAACAGCTATCAGCATCAGCCGTTTTTAGACAATCAGATTCAAGAAAGAAAATATGCCTTGACCAGCGTGGCTAAAACCGTAATTTTCCCGATGGCTGCGTATTCTAAGAAAGTGAAATCCGCCGCGGAATTGAAAGACGGCGCGATTGTAGCTATTCCCAATGATCCTACCAATGCGGGCCGAGCGCTGCTGCTTTTGGAAAAGCAGGGGCTGTTGAAGTTGAAAGAGGGCGCTGGCCTGAAAGCGACGGTAGCGGATGTTGTGGGGAATCCTAAGAACATTCAGCTGCGAGAACTGGAGGCCGCTCAGGTGCCTCGCTCCATGGAAGATGTGGATTTGGCGGTTATCAACACCAACTATGCCTTGGTAGCAGGCTTAGTTCCCACTAAGGATTCGCTGTTCATCGAAGACGGAAATTCTCCCTACGCCAACGTGATTGCCGTTCGCACTCAGGACAAAGATAACCCGGCTGTGCAAAAATTGCTCAAAGCCTATCAGTCTGCGGAAGTGAAAAAATTTGTAGCCGAGCATTTTAAGGGTTCAGCTTTGTCTGCTTGGTAAAAACGGCGTAAAGTTCATGCGGTAGTTTAGAGGTAACGGTTTCCTAAAGGGGGTGTACTGAGTGAGTCAGAGATTAAATGAAAAAGAGGCGCGGCTTTTAGAACTGCTGCGGCAGATGGGCAAGGTGGCCGTTGCCTTTTCCGGCGGCGTCGACAGTACTCTTTTAGCGGCGGCGGCGCATAAAGCGCTGGGGATGCAGGCTTTGGCGGCTACGGCGTTTTCACCGTCTTTGCCGGAGTGGGAGCTACATGATGCCAAACGCATTGCCGAAATGATCGGTGTGCGGCACGTGGTGCTGGAAACACAGGAATTTTCGCAGGACGCTTTTGTGGAAAATACGTCTTTGCGTTGTTATCATTGCAAAAAAGAGCGCTTTACAGCGCTTGTGGGCTGGTGCGAAAGTCAAGGTATACCTTGGATTGTGGAAGGCAGCAATTTAGATGATGCCAGCGACTTTCGTCCGGGCATGAAGGCCATTGAAGAGCTGTCGGCTTCGGTAAAAAGCCCGCTTTGGGATGCGGGCTTTACTAAAGCAGATGTGCGAGCGCTTTCAAAGGAATGGGGCCTGCCTACTTGGAATAAACCTAGTGCGGCCTGCCTGGTGTCGCGGCTGGCCTATGGCTTGCCGATTACAGCGGAACGGTTAAAACAAGTAGATCAGGCGGAGCGAGCCATCAAGGAAATAACCGGGCCTGTAAATTTGCGGGTGCGTCATCATGGTGAAACCGCGCGCATTGAAGTGGCGCCGGAATGGTTTGCTAAGCTGGCGGAGCCGGCGGTCGCGGCGAAGCTGACGAAAACGTTGCAGGGCATAGGTTTCGTGTATATAGTGCTCGACTTAGCCGGATATCGCTTAGGCAGTATGAATGAAATGCTGTCATCGGAGCAGACGGAGGGACTGGGCCAATGAGACCGGAAGAAGGGTTGCAGGAACTGTTGCAGCAAGTGTTGCAACAGCTGAGCTTTGGCAGTGTCATTCTTACGCTTCAGGACGGGCGGGTGCTGCAGGTGGAGAAAAGAGAGGTCTTTCGGTTGCCTTATGCGGCGTCTAAATCTGCAGCGGCGGCACCTACGGACACGGAGCCGGTGGTCAAGCGCATTTTGGCGGCTTTAGGGACCTTGGCTTACGGTCGAATGGAATTGAAGGTGCAAGGCGGCAAGGTGACTCAAGTGGAAACTACGGCCAAGCTGCGCGGCAGCGATTGGCAAGGCATGGATGGAGACGGCATCTAGGATCGTTATTGCCTAAAAGGAGCTTGACAGGCCGCTGCGAGCATGGTATTCTTTAATCAATTCAGAGTTAAATAGTCGAGTTTGGCTGATCAGAAAGACTGAAGGCCAAGGAGGTTTCGCGGCATTATGCTGAGAGAGTCTTCCTTGGTCTTTTTTGTTGTAGTAACAAGGTAAAAAGAGTCATTCTGAAGGTATGAACAGGAGGAAGAAAAATGAAAATTGCAAAAAGCTTAATTGACCTGATTGGGAACACCCCGCTGTTGGAGCTGACGAATTACGAAAAAAACCACAAACTGCCGGCGAAAATTGTTACCAAGCTGGAATACTTCAATCCTCTGGGCAGCGTGAAGGATCGAGCTGCTTACGCCATGATTGCGGATGCAGAGTCAAAAGGCCTTGTGGACAAGGATACGGTCATTATCGAACCTACCAGCGGTAATACCGGCGTAGGCCTAGCATTTGTGGCGGCGGCGCGCGGCTATACGCTGATTTTAACGATGCCGGAGACCATGAGTATTGAACGGCGTCTGCTTCTTTCAGCGTTAGGCGCCAAGGTCGTCTTGACTCCCGGTGCGGAAGGCATGAAAGGCGCGATTCGCCGCGCGGAAGAACTGGCCGCCGAACACGGCAAAGCCTTTATTCCGCAGCAGTTCAAAAATCCTGCTAATCCTGCGATTCACAGGACGACAACGGCCGAGGAAATCTGGGCTGACACGGACGGTCAGGTGGATGTGTTTGTGGCTGGCGTCGGCACTGGCGGTACGGTGACCGGCGTCGGGGAAGCCCTGAAGGCGAAAAACCCCAACATTCATATTGTGGCGGTAGAACCGGCGGAGTCTCCGGTGCTTTCCGGCGGCGCAGCAGGACCCCATAAGATTCAAGGCATTGGCGCCGGCTTTGTGCCGGACATCTTAAATACCGGCGTGGTGGATGAGATTTTCCAAGTGCCAGGAGCCGACGCGTTTGCTACTTCTCGTGAACTGGCGACAACCGAAGGCTTGCTGGTGGGGATTTCTTGCGGCGCTGCGGTTTATGCGGCTGCGCAGCTGGCCAAGCGGCCGGAGTTTGCCGGTAAGACCATTGTAGCGCTGTTGCCGGACACCGGGGAACGCTATCTCTCAACGCCTCTTTTCCAGAGCGAACAGTAAAAAAATTATTTGTGAAAAAAGTAGAGACTGACTTGTAATTTTGGCTTGTAGGCCGGCCCTAGCCATGCTACAATGACCAAAGAACCAGGGCGGTATCCTTTTGGGGAACTGCACCGCAGACAGCCAGCTTTGCCGACAATTTCATCAGGCTTTTTTGCCGCTTAGATCCTACGGGACTGAGACGCCAAAGCCGTTCTGTCTGCCGTACTATGCCTTCCGGGTTTCCGGGAGGCTTATTTTTTTGAGGAGAGTGGTTTTTATGAAACAGGTCACAACGGTGGAAGAACTGCGTCAATTGGTAGGCGGAGCGCGCCGAACGGGGCAAAGTGTTGCGTTAGTTCCTACGATGGGCTATTTGCACGCAGGGCATTGTACGCTGATGCAGCAGGCTAAAAAAGAAAATGGCCTGGTCGTAGCCAGCATTTTCGTGAATCCCTTGCAGTTTGGCGCCGGCGAGGATTTTGCCGTGTATCCGCGCGATTTAGAGCGTGACGCGGCCGCCGCTGCAGCGTCAGGGGTGGATGTGCTGTTTACTCCCTCGGTAGAAGAAATGTATCCCCAAGGGTACGAAAATATGAAAACCTTAGTAACTGTGAGCGGCGTCAGCGAAGGGCTGTGCGGCGCGTCTCGCCCCGGCCATTTTCAAGGTGTGGCGACAGTAGTGGCCAAGCTTTTTCATCTGGTTCAGCCGGATCGTGCGTATTTTGGGCAGAAGGATGCGCAGCAAGTGGCGGTCATTCGACAAATGGTGATGGATTTGAACTGGCCGGTGGACATTGTGGCGGTGCCGATTGTGCGCGAAGCGGACGGTTTGGCTTTGTCTTCGCGCAATGTATATCTTTCGCAAGCGGAACGTACAGCGGCGTTAGTGCTGTCGCGGGCGCTGCAGAAGGCCCAAACTCTTTTGCAAGCCGGGGAACGGCGCAGCGCCTCCGTGGAAGCTGCGGCAAAAGAGGAGCTGGCTCAGGAGGCTTTGGCAGCAGTGGAGTATGTGATGTTGGTGGATGCGGCAAGCATGCAGCCGGTGGCCGAGATCAAACAGCCGGTGGTATTGGCTCTGGCTGTGCGCATCGGCAAGACAAGACTGATTGATAATTTACTGTGGGAGGAATGCTAAGATGATGCGACATATGTTTACTTCTAAACTGCACCGGGCGACGGTGACCGAAGCCAACTTAAACTATATGGGGAGTATTACCATTGACGAAGATCTTGTAGATGCTGCGGGCATGTACCTTCATGAACGGGTGCAGATTGTCAACAACAATAATGGCGCTCGTTTGGAAACCTATATTATTCCCGGACCGCGCGGCTCCGGCGTTGTCTGTTTGAATGGCGCCGCCGCCCGCTGGGCTCAGCCGGGGGATGTCGTGATTATTATGGCCTACGCTTGGATGGAGGAGGCCGAGGCGCGGACCCATGTGCCCAAGGTTGTTTTTCTGGGCGAAGGAAACCGTATTGAATCCATCAAAGGCGCAGAGCAGCATGGTGAAATCGGTTGATTGACAATGAAGAGACCCGTAGTTTATGATGTAAGAATGAATACATCGGAAACTGGGAGGTCGAGGTTTTGCGAGCGCGAATACTAAAGCTGCTGCGGCAGCAATCCCAGGATTATCTATCCGGGGAAGAGATCAGCCGGCAACTAGCGGTCTCTCGTACTGCTGTGTGGAAACACATTCAGGAATTGAAAAATCACGGTTATGAAATTGAAGCGCATCCGCGCAAGGGGTATCGCTTGAAAAGCCGTCCGGACTTATTATTGCCAGAAGAAATTAGAGCTGGCCTGGCTACACAGCTTTTGGGCAAGCATATTGTGCATTTTTATGATACTTCTTCTACCAATAATGAAGCCAAGCGTCTAGCGGCGGATGACGCTGTTGAAGGAACGATTGTCGTATCAGAGGCGCAAACATTGGGGCGGGGACGTTTGAATCGCGGTTGGTTTTCTCCTCCCGGAGGCGGTGTCTGGGTATCTGTCATTCTTCGGCCTCCGTTCCCGCCGCAAGAAGCTCCGAAATGCACGCTTATGGCGGCGGTAGCGACCGTAGAGGCGATTCGTGAGGCCAGCGGTCTTAATTGCGGCATTAAATGGCCTAACGACATTCTCTGGCAGGGGCGGAAGCTGGTGGGCATTCTTACGGAAATGAGCGCAGAAATGGATGCCATTAATTTTGTAGTACTGGGCATCGGTATTAACGTGAGCTTGCAGGAAAGCGATTTTCCTGAAGAGTTACGGAACATAGGCGCTTCCGTGTCCATGGGAGCCGAGCGCGAAGTTTCCCGCGTAGAGGTGCTGCAAAAGCTTTTAGAACGTTTGGAGTATTGGTACCAAGTGGTGAAACAAGAAGGCTTTGAGTCGGTTTTGGAAGCTTGGCGGCGCGAGTCGGTTACCCTGGGGCAGCCGGTCCGCGTGCTGGCTGGCGAGGAAACCTATGATGGCGTGGCGGAAGAACTGGCAGAAGACGGTTCTCTCTTAGTGCGCACGGAAAATGGCTTGCGGCGCGTACTGGCGGGAGATGTGTCGCTGCGCCTGCAAGGGTAGATCGTTAAAAATGGAGGAAGAAATCACATGCTACTAGTGATTGACATTGGCAATAGCAATATCGTTCTGGGAGCCTATGAAGGAAAAACCATGCAACATCACTGGCGGGTTTCGACAGACCGCCAGAAAACCGGTGATGAGTACGGCATGCTGTTGAATAATTTATTTCATTATTCCGGCTTGACGATGAAGGATATTACTGCTGTTATTATCTCCTCGGTAGTGCCGCCGATTATTGTGCCTTTTGTCCGGATGTGCCGGCGTTACTTTAACGTAGATCCCCTTGTTGTGGGCCCTGGCATCAAAACCGGCATTTGCATTAAATACGAAAATCCTCGCGAAGTCGGCGCTGACCGTATTGTCAACGCTGTGGCCGCCTATGAAATGTTTGGCGGTCCGCTGATCATTATTGATTTTGGCACGGCCACAACCTTCTGCGCCATCGCCGACAACGGCGACTATTTAGGAGGCGCTATTTCTCCAGGCATTGGCATTTCCACAGAAGCGCTGTTCCAACGGGCGGCCAAGCTGCCGCGTATCGAGTTGGTGCAGCCGAAACAAGTGATCTGCCGCAATACGGTAAGCAGCATGCAATCGGGGATTATCTTCGGTTTTACGGGCCAAGTTGATGAAATCGTTCGGCGTATGAAGGAAGAACTCGGCAGCGACGCCTATGTAGTAGGAACTGGCGGCTTGGCGAATCTTATTGCGCAGAACTCAACCACCATTAATGTAGTAGAACATTTCTTGACACTGGAAGGACTACGCATACTCTATGAACGGAATTCCTAAACTGACGATTGGCGGGCTTGTGCTCGCCAATCCTGTTATTTTGGCCCCTATGGCCGGTGTAACGGATTTACCATTTCGCCTCTTATGCAAGGAATCAGGCTGTGGCTTGGTTGTGTCGGAAATGATCAGCGACAATGCTTTGCTTTTTGACAATGACCGCACCTTGGAAATGCTGCGTATGGAACCGGCGGAGCGTCCGGTGGCCATGCAGATTTTTGGCTCCAACCCGGAGTTGATGGCGCAGGCGGCGCAAAAGGTGGAAGCCGCCGGAGCGGATATTATTGACATTAACATGGGCTGTCCGGCGCCGAAAATTGTCAAAAATGGCGAGGGCTCGGCGCTCATGCGCAAGCCTGAACTGGCGCAGCGTATTTTGCGCGCTGTTGTGGCGGCGGTAAAAGTCCCGGTGACCGTGAAAATCCGCAAAGGCTGGTCAGACAAAGAAGCTAACGCTGTAGAAATGGCTCGTCTGGCGGAAGATTCCGGCGTAGCGGCGGTAGCCGTCCATGGGCGGACGCGGGAACAATTTTATGAAGGAAAAGCTGACTGGCAGATTATTCGCGAAGTCAAAGAGGCTCTTTCCATTCCGGTAATCGGTAATGGCGACATCTGGAGTCCTGCGGATGCTGCGCGCATGTTGGAGCAAACCGGCTGCGACGGTATTATGGTAGGACGTGGCTGTCAGGGAAACCCATGGCTGTTTCGCGATATTTTAGCTTACTTGCAAACCGGCGTTGTACCGCCGGCGCCGTCCTTAGAAGAACGGCGTCGGTTTATTTTACGCCACTTGGACATGCTTATGTCCTTGAAAGGGGAATATGTCGCCGTTCGGGAGATGCGTCGCCATGCTGCCTGGTATACGAAAGGCGTGCGCGGCGCGGCTAGATGGCGGCAAATGTTGAATCAGGCGCTCTGCCGGGATGACTTTGAGCGTTTGCTGGAGGAAATGCTGGCAGCGGAGTTGGCTGCTGCAAACGGGGGCTGACGATGAGTGACAGCATGATTTTATTTCCGCTGATGAGCGGTGTTTTGCCGCGCCCGGGAGGCGGGCGGGCTAAGGGCATTTTTTTGCCGGATCAAGGCGGTAGTTGGCTGGCAAGGCTGGCGGGAACGCGTAACAATCTACTTCTTTGTCCTTGGCTGAATGATGAGGAGCGCTTGTATCCAGTAGGGGTGTCTGCACGCGTGTTGGACGTAGAAGCGCAGCCTGCTTTTGACGAGGACGGTCAGGCTGTGCCCGTCTTTTTGGCGACTTTAGAGGGACAAGAATTCATGCGCTGGCATTCTTTTCGCGGCAGTCAGGAATTGGTGCTGGCTGAAGGCGTGGAAACTGTGCCGTTGCGGCAGATGCGCAAAAAGTATCCGGCTATTTCCGGCGCGGGCTGGCAGCCTGCAGGGGGGTATACGGAATTTCGCGGTCCCGAGGATTTGCCGGTAACCATTTATGGACTGGACGTGGAAACAGGACGCGAGATCTCCATTACGGCCAATTTGGGAGGGCTGGTAACGCCAGAACAGGCGCATACCATTGAACATGGCATTATCCGCGCTTTGCAGCAGGCCGGCTTGTGTACGGTGCGTACGTTGCTTAGCGCCATAGCTCATGAGACGGAAGAGCTGAAGTGGTCCGTAGAAGCCGGCATTCGTTTTGCGATGCCGGAAATCTTGGGGCAGACGCAAGGCGGAGCTTGCGGCAATCCCATGACCTATTTGGCACAGGCCTATTTTAGCGAAACTTTTTTGGAGCAGCTGGAAGCGGGAGAAAATGCCGCTGACGCTGTGGCAAGAGCGCGCAAAAGCGCCATGTCTCAGGTGATGGAGGACTTGGATTTGACTGGAGATCCACAGCTGAGGGCGCTAGAGGGACTGAAGAAGGGCATGAGCCATGACGACACGCCTCTACCGGTGGCTGTGTGCAAACGAGTGCTGCAGCAATTCCCTTTTTCTCCCTGGGGTTGACGTGCCATATTGACGCGACCGACCTTTGGGCCTATAATATTATCCAATAGCATGAAGAAGTTTTAAGTGTCAAGGCAAACTTGACACTCTTTCTATTGTTTTGTAGTAATGCCGTTGGTTGAAGCAAGTATAAAACAGAAGGAGCGCGAAACATGGCGGAAAAACAGACCATTCTTACAGAAGAGGGCTTACGTAAATTAGAAGAAGAACTGGAGTTTTTGAAGACCGAACGTCGTTCGCAAGTAGCGGAGCGCATTAAGCAGGCTATTGATTTCGGCGATATCAGCGAGAACTCAGAGTATGAAGATGCCAAAAATGAGCAGGCTTTCATTGAAGGCAAAATTGCCGACTTGGAAAAGAAACTGCGCAATGTGGAAATCATTAAAAAAAATGATGCAGATGTAGTGACTGTTGGTTCGACGGTATTACTGAAGGACCTAGAAATGGATGATGTGGCCGAATATACAATTGTTGGTTCGACGGAAGCAGATCCCATGGAATTCCGAATTTCCAACGAATCTCCTGTGGGGGCAGCCATTTTAGGGCAGCGCGTCGGGGGAGTTGTGGAAGTGCATGTGCCTGCAGGCGTACTGAAGTATCAGATTATGCAGCTCAACGGCAAGTAAGGAAAAGAAGTGGGGGCAGAGGTATGTCGGAAGGAACGTCAGAACAACAGACAGAACAACAGCAACGGGAAGAACTAAACGAGCAAATGCTGGTGCGTCGGGAAAAGATGAAGCAAGTAGCTGCAAAGGGACTAGAGCCCTTTGGACGTCGTTTTGACCGGTCGCATCAGGCAACGGAAATAGTAGAAGGCTTTGAAGAACTGCAAGGAACAACGGCGCGGGTAGCCGGGCGGGTCATGGGCCTGCGCGGCCATGGCAAGGCCAGCTTTGTGCATATTCAGGATATGTCCGGACGCATTCAGATTTACTTCCGTCAAGATACAGTGGGGGAAGAGGCCTACGAACTATTCCGCCTGCTGGATTTGGGCGATATCATTGGCGTGGAAGGCGAGATTTTTCGTACGAACAAAGGTGAAATTAGCATCAAGGCTAAAAGCTTTTCCTTGCTGTCCAAGGCGTTACGGCCATTGCCTGAGAAATGGCATGGACTAAAAGATGTGGAAACTCGCTATCGCCAGCGTTACTTGGATCTGGTTGTCAATCCGGATGTGCAAAAGACCTTTGTGTTGCGCAGCCGCATTATTCAGTCCTTGCGACGCCAACTAGACGACAAAGGCTTTTTGGAAGTGGAAACCCCGATGATGCATCCCATTCCCGGCGGGGCTACAGCCAAACCGTTCGTGACGCATCACAATGCGCTAGACATGAAGCTGTATATGCGCATTGCGCCGGAATTGTATTTAAAGCGATTGATTGTCGGCGGCTTTGACAAGGTTTATGAATTGGGCCGGATGTTTCGGAATGAAGGCATTTCTATTAAGCATAATCCGGAGTTTACCATGGTGGAGTTGTATCAAGCGTATGCCGATTATGAAGATGTGATGCGTCTGACCGAAGAAGTCATTGCCGGCATTGCGCAACAGGTATTGGGAACGACTAAAATCGTGTACCAGGATCAAGAAATCGACTTGACTCCTCCGTGGAATCGCATGACGATGCCGGAAGCGGTGTTGAAAATTGGCGGCGTTGATTTTAACCAGGTGAAGACCTTAGAAGAAGCGCGCCGTTTGGCAGATGCCCATAACATACCATACGAAGCCAAGGATGGTATTGGCGGTATTTTAAATAACGCCTTTGAGGAATTGGTGGAAGAGCATTTAATTCAGCCTACGTTTATTACAGGACACCCAACGGAAATTTCGCCGCTGGCTAAGCGTAATAAAAACAATCCGGAAATTACGGATCGTTTTGAAGCGTTTATCTTTGGGCGTGAAATGGCCAATGGCTTTTCCGAACTTAACGATCCCATTGACCAGGAAGGACGCTTTATGGCCCAGGTGGCGCAGCGTGAATCCGGTGATGACGAGGCGCATATGATGGACCGTGACTATGTAACCGCGTTGGAATATGGTTTGCCGCCTACAGGCGGCCTGGGCATCGGCATTGACCGTCTGGTAATGCTGCTGACCAACAGCCACTCTATCCGCGATGTTTTGTTATTCCCGCATATGCGGCAGGCCCAAGACTAATAGCAGCCCCTGCTTTCGTGAACGAAAGCAGGGGCTTGTTCTTTTGAGGAGGACTTTTTTGCAAGGCGTCGAATGTGTAGAAAAAAGAAATAAGGCTGTAAAGCGCCTGGGAAAGGTGGCCGGTTTATGATTGTAGGGAGCCGCGTTAAAGAAGTTTTGCAGGAACGCAGGGAAGCTTTCATTCGGGACTTGGAAATTTGGACTAACATTGATTCGGATACGGGAAATCTTGCGGGCAGCCGCCAAATTGCGGCGCTCTTGGCGCAGCGGGTAGCCAACTTGGGCGGGACAGTTGAAGAACGGGCTAATGAACGGGGGGTACATGTTATTGCGCGCTTTCCTGGGAAGGGAACTCTTAAAGCGTTGCTTGTAGTGCACACCGATACAGTGCTCAACACGGAAGAGGGGCGGTATCCTTTTCAGCTAGGAGAGGACGGCATTGCTTACGGGCCAGGAGCAGGTGACTGTAAGGCGTCGGCATTGCAGATGCTGTATGCAGTAGAAGCATTTCAGGCGCTTGAGGAAAAACCATATGGCGAACTGATTGTCTATTTTGATGCGGAAGAGGAAACCGGTTCGCCTGATGAGTTTGCCTTTGCGCAGGAACTGGCGCAACAGGTAGATGTTGCCATCATTGCTGACACGGGTCGCCCTAATTGGGGGATTGTAACCAAGCGCAAAGGGAACGCACGCTATACTTTCCGCGTAAAAGGCATTGGCGGACATGCTGGCAATTCGCCGCAGGCGGCTGGCAACGCGGTTATGGAGCTGGGGCATTTGCTGCAGGGCCTCTATGAGCTTGCCAGTCCGCTGCCTCAAGATCCGGAAAACTACAGTACGGCGGCGTTGAAGAAACGCAAGGTAGCTGACCACGGCCAGTTTATTCCTCCAAACAGTATTAATGCAGCCGTCGTGGGGACGCCGAATGAAAAGGTTAATGTCATTCCTGATGAAGCCTGGTTGAAGGTGGAAGTGCGCTGTTATGAGCAAAGCGAGCTGGAGCGCCTTGATCAGGCCATCCGTGATTTGGCGGCTAAGCCGCAAGTGGCGGGAACGACTGTGACTGTTGAGGGAGGCTTTGTGAAGCCGCCGATGGAGAAAACAGCTGCAGTGGAAGAAATGGTGCAGCTTTATAAAGCGATTGTGAAGCGCGAATTTGACGCAGATGTGGTGGAATGGATTGCAGGAGGCATGACCATTGGCAATGTGACGGCTTCCTTTACACCAACCATTGACGCGCTGGGGATTGACTGTGATCCGCTTTTAGAGCATACGCGTAAAGAAGAAGTGGATCTAAAGGCCTTTGTACCGCGCACGACAGCATTAGTGCTTTTACTGGCAGAGTTGAGCGCCCGGCATGCCTAGAGAGCAGCAGACGTTTGGGGAAACGTCTGCTGGTTTTCCTTTTTAGAACGTTATTGCTTGAAGGAAAGGCGTAAATTAGAACAGCTGCCGTGCTGTTCCAGATATCGAAACAGAGGTGGTTGTATAGCGATTCTGGAGAACCGTAAAATTCCTTGTAAAAAGGCGTTGACACGGTAAGAGCAAAGTGGTATTATAACACCTGTCGCCGCGAGAGGCTGGGCCGCAAAGCGCGAAAGCGAAAGAGCGAAACGGAATAAGCAAATATAGATTGACAAGTGGAAATATTCATGTTAATCTATATAAGCACTCGAAAGGGCGCAGTGCTCCTTGAAAACTGAACGATGCAAACAAGCCAGATGTGCGAGGCAACCTTAGCCGCAAGGCGAAGGAAGTCATTAAAAATTTCTTT
This sequence comes from Negativicutes bacterium, assembly GCA_009929485.1. GTDB lineage: Bacteria > Bacillota > Negativicutes > Anaeromusales > Anaeromusaceae > Anaeromusa. Next base: position 74 of record SAAJ01000002.1, on the reverse strand, counting down.
TTTAAACTAAGAGCTGACATCAGTTCTTCGATTTTATCGGAGAGTTTGATCCTGGCTCAGGACGAACGCTGGCG
>SAAJ01000095.1 GCA_009929485.1 Negativicutes bacterium | reverse complement strand
AATATGCTGTAGAGAGCCACTTGGTGTCGCTGTACAATGGACACGTGGAATGGTCCACAAGTTCATTGGAAGGATGTGTTACCTATGGCAAATGAAAAGGAAATTCTGACTTGCTTTTTCAAAGGAGACAGCCAACGCACAATCGCCGCGGCGCTTCGGGTATCCCGTAACACGGTGGCCAAACTGGTTAAGGCCTGCCACGAGCAACAGCTGGAGGCTGCTGCTGTAGACTGCATGGATTCCGAGACATTGCACCGTCACCTCTTTCCGGAAGATGTGAGCCTGCCCGTACAGGTTCAGCCAGACTATGAATGCATTCACAAGGAACTGTTAAAAAGCGGCGTAACACTGAAACTCCTTTGGGATGAATATGCGGCTGACTGTCAGCAAGCCAAAAAGCTGTATTTCATGTACTCGCAGTTCTGCAAGCGTTATCGCGACTTTGTCGACTTACATCGCCTTACCATGCATATTCATCACAAGCCTGGCGAGCGTCTCATGGTCGACTGGGCCGGCACCACGCTGCCGCTGTACAATCCAGAAACAGGTAGCGTATCAAAGGCTTATCTTTTTGTCGCTACCTTGCCGTTTAGCATGTATTGCTATGCCGAGGCCTGCCGAGATATGAAAGAGGCCTCTTGGATTCAGGCACATATCCATCTGGCTGATTTTCTGGGTGGTACGCCACGTTTGCTTGTTTCAGACAATCTAAAAACAGGCATCCTGCAAAACCGTAAGCACGAGGATCCCATCGCTAATCAGTCCTATCAGGAACTGGCCAACCATTACAACATGGTGCTGTTGCCTGCCAGAGTGCTGGCTCCAAAGGATAAGGCAGCGGTTGAAGGAAGTGTTGGCCAAGCTACCACTCATATTATTGCCAAGCTGCGTAATCGCAAGTTTTTTGACCTATATGAAATGAATATGTCCATCCATAAGGAGCTGGACCGCTTTAACGAAGCACCTTTTCAGAAAAAGGACGGTTCACGCAAATCTGTATTTTACACGGAGGAACTTCCGTTCCTGCAACCTTTGCCAAAGTTCCCATATGAGTATGCGGAGTGGCGGAAAGCCACAGTTCAACTGAATTACCACATTACTTTGGACTATCAGAATTACTCGGTTCCGTTTGAGTTTGTACGTAAGCAAGTCGACGTCCGTTTTAATAATAAATTGCTTGAAATCTACTATGAAGGGAGGCGAATTGCTAGTCACAAACGAATCTTGGGCCATCGCGGCCAGTATTCCACCATCACAGAACATATGCCAATGAACCATCAGCTGTACAGCCAATGGGATGGCAACCGGTTCCGGCGTTGGGCCAAAAAGTGCGGCATCGCAGCGCTTGCTGTCGTGGAAAAGCAGCTGGCCAGTTACCGAGTGGAAGAGCAAGCCTATAAAGGCTGTCTGCTGCTTTTAAAACTGGCTGACACCTATGGTGCGGACAGGCTTGAAGCGGCCTGCACCATAGCGTTGCAACAAGTTCCAGTCCCACGCTATAAGCTCATCCATACCATCTTGGCAACAAAGCAGGACCAGAAGATTAAAAAGGAAACGCCTTCGCCAAGTAATACGAATGCGTTTGTCAGAGGAGCCGCTTACTATGGAGGTGGCCATCATGACAAGTGAAACCATCCGTAAACTGCAAGAGATGCGTCTTTCCGTTATGGCCAAGACATACTTGGACCAGATGGACCGTCTTGAGGATTACGCCAACATGTCCTTTGACGAGCGTTTTTCCCTCATTGTCGACCGCGAGGCTGATGTCCGTTTAAACAACAAGCTCAAACGCTTGGTTCATCAGGCACAATTTCCCAATGATCATGCTGCTCTGGAAGATATCCAGTATCTATCAGACCGTCACTTGAATCATGAACTGATTCGGACACTACGCAGCAATAGCTATATCGACAAGAAACGAAATGTAATTTTTGTCGGTGCTACTGGAAGTGGCAAGACGTTCCTGGCTAACGCGCTGGGCATCAACGCTTGTCATGCTGGTTACAAAGTGCGGTACGTACGGTTGCCAGACTTCTTCGCTGAGTACGCCAGCGCCGAGGTAAAGTATCAGCAAATGGAGTTCATGAAGAAATGCCAGACGGTGCGGCTGCTCATTTTGGATGAGTTTCTGCTGCTTCCTCTTGCTGCGAATCAGCAGCGGAGCCTGCTGGAACTGTTAGAGCGCCGTTGCGGCCAGGCATCAACTATTTTCTGTTCTCAATTCGCCATCACAGGTTGGCATGAACAGTTAGGTGGCGGTGCTATCGCCGACGCTATTCTTGATCGCATTGTCCCAGGCTCTAATATCATGGAAATTCAAGGCGATGTCTCAATGCGTCAGCGGCTGGCTGAAGATCCTGTTTAAAAACTATTTCTGACTGACAGAGCCTTTGTGTTCATCTGAGATGGATGGCTCTGTCGGTCATATTGAATAAATAACGAAAGCTATAAAACTGG
>SAAJ01000021.1 GCA_009929485.1 Negativicutes bacterium | reverse complement strand
GAGACAAGATTTCCGCGCGACTCGCAAAAATAGGATTCGACGGCAGTTCCGCGAACTCGCTGGCGCTCAGACATACGGAACTTTTCTCCGTCGCCTCCTATTTTTGCGTCCTGCGGACCGTCTTGCTCCAAAAAAGTCTCAAATACAGTCACCCACCGTAGCCTCAATCATTCCCTTATATTATTCCTCTGGCTTTTCTCTGTTACTCTGAGTTGCGTTCTCTTATAGCGGTTTTCTTATCCTGAAAGCAGGATTTTTCCAAGTTTTGTGGAACAAATTTATTTTAGTGTGTGCCTATTGAAAGGAGTATATCTATGTTTTTTGGAATGTCTACCGATATCGGTGTTGATTTGGGAACAGCCAATGTGCTGGTATATGTAAAAGGAAAAGGAATTGTGCTGCGGGAGCCTTCCGTAGTAGCTATTGATAAGGACAGCAATCGGGTTTTGGCGATCGGCGAAGAAGCGCGCCGCATGCTGGGCCGTACGCCTGGAAATATTGTCGCTATCCGTCCTTTGCGGGAAGGCGTCATTGCCGATTATGACACGACCGAGAGCATGCTGCGTCATTTTATCCGTAAAGTAGCAGGCAAAAGCCTTTTTTTTAAACCGCGCATTATGGTTTGCATTCCTTCCGGTGTGACAACCGTGGAAAAACGTGCGGTATTGGAAGCGGCTATGCAGGCGGGGGCGAGAAAGACCTATCTTATTGAAGAACCCTTAGCGGCCGCTCTTGGAGCAGGTCTTGATATTGCTGAACCCTGTGGCGCCATGGTGGTGGATATTGGCGGCGGTACCACTGATGTGGCGGTTTTGAGCTTGGGCGGTATTGTTGTAAGCGAATCGTTGCGCATTGGCGGCGACCGTTTTGATGAGTCGCTGGTGAGTTTCGTGAAAAAAGAATATAAGATTATGATCGGCGAGCGTACTGCCGAAGAAATGAAAGTGCAGATTGGCACTGCATTTCCTAATAGCCGCAACGAGACTATGGAAGTACGCGGGCGGGATTTATTGTCTGGCCTGCCGAAAACGGTTCGGATTACCTCTGAGGAAACGAGAGAAGCCCTGGCGGAGCCGGTGGCGTTGATCGTACAGTGCGTGAAGTCGGTGCTGGAGAATACGCCGCCTGAGTTGGCTTCGGATATTATGGATCGGGGTATTGTCATGACTGGCGGTGGTTCGCTTTTACACGGCTTAGACCGATTGATTCAAGAAGAAACCGGCATCCCCACGTATCTGGCGGAAGATCCGCTGTCTTGCGTGGCTTTGGGTACCGGGAAAGCGCTGGAGTCCTTGGAAAACTTAGAAGAGAGTCTGCTGACGTTAAATAAAAACAGCGTGTTGCAGGAACGATGAGCTAAAACAGGACTAATGGTCTGCCGAAGAAGCCACTATTCTCCCTGATGAAAAGAAAAAAGTTTCACGATATACATGAAGACGTAAAGTTTCATGATTAAAGGAGAGACGGTATGATTCGAGGGATCTATGCGGCAGCATCCGGTATGATTGCGGAAGGGCTGCGTACAGATGTTACGGCGAATAACTTGGCTAATGTCAATACGACAGGCTTTAAAAAAGAAATTGCCGTCAATAAGGATTTTGAAAAAATGCTCTTATGGCGCATTAACGATGGCCTGGAGACGCCGCAAATCGGCTCTGTCGGCGCTGGAGCCGCAGTAGATCAGATTGTGACGGATCATAGCCAAGGCAGCACTCGCAGCACCCAGGGGTCGCTGGATGTAGCTATCGCAGGGGACGGTTTTTTTGTCGTTCAGACGCCGCAGGGGCAGCGGTACACACGAGCGGGCTCTTTTGAGATTGGATCGGACAATCACTTGGTGACGAAGGAAGGACAGGCGGTATTAGGAACCAATGGTCAGCCGATCACCATTGAAGGCCCCGGAGGCGCCAGCCGTATCAATATTACCAGTGACGGCATAGTGGAGTTGAATCCTATCGAAGCTGGCGGTGTTCCGACAGAAGCAGGGCGGTTGCAGGTGGTTTCCTTTGCGGATTTGAAGCGGTTGGCTAAAGAAGGACAAAATCTTTTTGCGGCTCCCGGCGGTGACCGGCCGCAGCCGGTTGCGACGCCAAATTTGCAGCAGGGCTATTTGGAAATGTCTAACGTCAATGCCGTGCAGGAAATGGTGAATTTGATTACTGGCTATCGAGCTTATGAAATTGATTCCAAAGCCGTACAAGCGGAGGATTCTTTGTTAGATAAAGCGGTCAATGAAGTTGGCCGGTCCTAAAGAAGGAGGAACACGCGTATGATGAGGGCACTTTGGACGGCAGGTACGGGCATGCGGGCCCAACAAAGCAATTTGGATGTAATCTCCAATAACTTGGCAAACGTGAACACCACTGGCTTTAAAAAACAGCGGGCGGAGTTTGAGGACCTGATGTATCAGACCGAGCGGCAGCCCGGCATGACCAGCAGTGGCAACAACAATATGCTGCCTACGGGCGTCCAACTCGGTCATGGCGTGCGCTTAACGGCGACGGCGCGCGATTTCTCCCAGGGGAATTTTCAATCTACAAGCAATGCCATGGACATGGTTATCGAGGGCGATGGTTTTTTCCAGATCACTATGCCGGACGGTACTTTGGCGTATACCCGTAATGGCGCGTTTAAACCGGACGGCAACGGCAATGTGGTGACCTCCGAAGGATATTTGCTGGAGCCTGCCATTCAAGTACCTGAAGGCTCCACTGATTTTGGCGTGTCTCGCGATGGCATTGTAACAATTACGCCGGCTGGTCAAACAACACCGCAGGAGATTGGTCAAATTACCATTGCACGTTTTATCAATAATGCGGGTTTGAAGAGCATCGGCAAAAATCTCTATACGGAAACCGTTGCCTCTGGTGCGCCTGTGGTAGGAAATCCAGGAGACAATAATTCCGGTACGATTGTTACCAACTTTGTGGAGATGTCCAATGTTCAGGTTGTAGATGAAATGGTGAACATGATTGTGGCGCAGCGTGCTTATGAGATGAATTCCAAAGCCGTGACCACTGCCGACTCCATGCTGGAAGTGGCTGCAGGCTTGAAGCGTTAGGGTAACAAGGCTATGAAACGCCTCGCAAGATGTTTTTTGGCAGGAGTTTTATTTCTCCTGCCTTTTTGGACAACCGTAGAAGCTCGCATGCTTGAAGCGAGTGAAGTGGCCAACGTAGCTGTGGCCGAAGTGTATCGCCAAGCGGATGTACAGCCGGGCGATGATCGCGTACAGGTACGTGTGATTTCTTTGCCGGAACGTTTGGAAGTGCCTGAAGGCGAAGTGAAATTGCAGGTGGATTTGCTTTATGGTCTGCGCTATAATGCGCCAACTGTGGCGCGGGTGGTGGCCATGCAGGATACGCAAAAAGTGGGGCAGGCTATTTTGCGTTTGGACGTGCGGCGGTATCAAGAGGTTGTAGTGGCATCGCGTATGTTGCCGGGAAAAACCCTGTTGCAGCCAAGTGACTTGAAACGGTTGCGACTGGAAACGGGGCGTTTGCCGGACGGCTTTTTAGTAGATCCGGTTAAAGCCATAGGGATGCAGTTGCAACGGCCCTTGCGGAGCGGGGATATACTTATGGAGTCAATGTTATTGCAGCCAATTATCATGCGGCGCGGGGCGGCTGTAACCCTTCAGGTGAGGCAGGGAGAGATGCTTGTCAGCGTTGCTGGAGAGGCTCTGCAGGATGGTAGTGTTGGGCAGCGGATACGAGTGAAAAACTTGTTGTCGAAGCGAATTGTGACAGCCAAAGTGATTGACGAGGCTACAGTGGAAGTAACTGCATCCAGGAGGTGAGGCAATGCTGAAGAACAAGAAGTGGATGCCGATGATCGCAGGATTAGTACTGAGTTTTTTGTTGGTTCCCGCAGTCCATGCGGAGTCGTTGTGGAATGATCGCTCCATGTTTGCCGATAGAAGAGCACAAGCGGTGGGTGATATTTTGACGATTGTGATTAGCGAAAACTTTAGCGCTACGCGTTCGGGCTCTACTTCGAATGGCAAGAAGAGCAATGGTGAAGCTAGTGCGGGAGTGGGCAGCTTTTTAGGCTGGCTTACGGAGCATAGTTATGATATGAAAGACAGTTTTTCTTCGTCCGGCAACGTGAAAAATACCAATGCAGTGAGTGCTAGGATGACTGCCACAGTGACCGCTGTGCAGCCGAATGGCAACTTGGTCATCAAAGGAACGCAGTCGATTAAGCAAAATAATGATGAGCAGATCATCAGCTTGGTAGGGACCATTCGGCCTGATGATATTACAACAGCTAATACTGTTGCTTCGTCGGCCATGGCGGATGCGCAGATTTTCGTGAACGGCAAAGGGCCGCTTGCGCAGAAGCAGAAACAAGGTATTTTGAGCTCCATATTTGATTTCCTGTTTTGAGTTCGATATAGGGGGAACCTTAATGAGACGATTAACGGCTCTGCTGCTTTGCTTTTGTTTTCTATGCTCTCTCGTACCGGCAGTGAGCGAGGCGGCCTGGGGAGGCAGCGCGGCGACGCGGATTAAGGATGTTGCTAAGATCCAAGGCGTGCGTAATAATCAATTGGTAGGGTACGGCTTGGTTGTGGGTTTGGCTGGTACCGGCGATTCGGATAAAATTAGTCAGACCATCCAGTCGATTAAGAATATGTTGATGGGTTTTGGCGTTATGCCTTCTACAACGCAAATGAAACCCAAAAATGTGGCGGCCGTTATGGTGACGGCAACCTTGCCGGCTTTTTCCAAGCCTGGTGATACGATTGACGCGACCATCTCTTCGATGGGCGATGCCAAAAGCTTGCAAGGCGGAGTTCTTTTGCAAACGCCTTTGAAGGCGGCCAACGGTCAGGTGTATGCGGCGGCTCAGGGGCCTGTTGCTACAGGCGGTTTTGTGGCTGGAGGCGGTGGCGCTAGCCAACAGAAAAACTTCCCCACTGTCGGCATGACGCCCAATGGCGCCATTGTCGAAAAAGAGGTAGCTTTTAACTTGGGCGGTAATGGCACGCTGACTCTTTCGTTGGCGCAGCCTGACTTTACAACAGCAAGTCGAATTGTAGAGGCTTTGGACGGACGTTTTGGCGCTATTAGCCGGGCTAGAGACGCCGGAAGCATTCAAATTCAGGTGCCAGCGTACTATGAACAAGATTTAGTCAGCTTCATTGCGGCTGTAGAGGAATTGCCTATTGTGCCCGATGCGATAGCTAAAGTAGTTATTAACGAGCGTACGGGAACGGTTGTTATGGGTTCTAATATCACTGTTGACGAAGTAGCGGTAGCGCAAGGCGGTTTGAGCATAAAAATCACTAAAAGCGCTGGCGTTTCTCAGCCGGGTCCATTTTCCGGCGGCAGCACGGTAGTGGTGCCTAATACGAATGTGGATGTAAAAGAAGAAAACCGCAATATGCTGCTTTTGCCGGCAGCTTCCAGTGTGGGCGATGTGGTGAACGCTTTGAATTCCGTAGGCGCAACCCCACGGGATGTAATCTCGATCCTGCAGGCAATGAAGGCAGCGGGGGCGTTACACGCCGACTTACAAATCATTTAATGGTGTTGAACAGGAGTATCGAGAGAATCTGAGGGTACGAATGAGGGCTGCGGGGTTCGGTTTTTGAACGAGGAGTACGACGGCGCTGGATGCGGCTAGGGTCGGTTGCGCCACGGATGGCATGGCAACCGACGTCTACTGTTTAGAGTGAGGGCACGATTAATAAGGTGTTTTCGTATAATCGGAAACGTTTATTCTCTGCTTTCCTCTGTTTCCTCAGTTACTCTGTGTTACGTAACTTGTTTTTGAAGCCTATTACTTGTCACTAGGAGGCTGGTCAAATGCGGATAGAACCAATAGGGCAAAGCGGCGTTCAGGCGGGACTTGGCGCCAATGCCCAGACGACAGCGGCTGTGGCGGGGGATGCGGTGTTTGCCGATCAGCTGCGGCAGGCGGAAAGCGCGGCGAAACTCAAAGGACAGTCCGGCGACGAAGCCAAGCTGAAACGTGTATGTCAGGAAATGGAATCTGTGTTTTTGAATATGCTGCTGACAACCATGAGGGCGAGCGTGCCGAAAACCGGCTTGACTGGCGAGGACTCTCAGGGAGAAGAGATTATGCAATCCATGTTAGACCAAGAATTGAGCAAGAATATGTCCCAGGCGGGGGGCATTGGCTTAGCAGATATGATGTATAGGCAATTGAGCATGACCAATAGCGCCAGTGTGAAAGCAAGCAGCCAGTCATCCCGTTAGGGAGGGCTGGCTGCCACTTTTTCGTAGTTTAGGGAGGATTGTAATGAAACAGATGGCTCGAGTTTTGTTTATGCTATGGATGGGATTGTGGTTGGCGATAGCGCCGGTTTGGGCCGGAGCGGCGCAGCCAGCGCCTGTTGTGAGCGGAGTTCGCTATAGCTCCGGGGCGGATCTGTTGCGAGTCGTAGTGGATGCAGATCGTCCCATGGCGGCGGATTGGAAGGTAGATGAAGCCAACGGCATGCTGGTCGTCTCGTTCCCCGGGCGTTTGGGAGCGGGAGCACCTGGCAATGTAGATTTAAAAGATGATGTCGTGGGAGATTTGAAACTGACGGCTTTGGCGGGGAAGGTTGAATTAAGGCTGCCTTTGAATGCGGCCAGCGTCGGGAAGGTCTTTTCTTTGCAGGGGCCGGATCGTCTGGTTATTGATATTCTTAAGGCTAAGGATACAAAGCTTGAGCAGACTTTGCACGAAGGCGTAACCTATCGGTTTTGGCAGAGGGCGACAGCTAAGGGGCCAGTGAGCATTTATACACTGGAGATGGATCCTAAGAAAGCGAGGCTGCAGGCTGTTTTATCACAAGATCAAATTCCCGGCTTGGAGACAGTTTCTTCGATGACTGCACGAACCGGGGCGTTGGCCGCTGTGAATGGCGGTTACTTTGAACCGGACGGAGAAATTATTGGGTTGATGAAAATGAATCAGGAAATGGTCAGTCTTTCTTACATACCACGAAGCGCGGTAGGCATTTATAATGACGGCATGGTGCGTATTGGCAAGCCCGATGATTATGTTGGCACAGTAAAACTGCCAAATGGCATGTTGGTGGCGGTTAGCGGCATTAATCAGGAGCGAACGGAAGACAGCTTGATTTTGTACAATCATTTTAACGGCGATTCCACAGGAACCAATGATTTTGGCGCCGAATATGTATTGGTAAAAGGGAAGATTGTAAAAATTAACAAAGACAAGGGGAACACGCCGATCCCTGATGAGGGAGTGGTTTTATCAGTTCATGGCAAAGCCAGGGCGGCCTTTGACGGCTTGAAAATAGGAGATGCGGTGGAATTGAAGCAGAGCCTAGGAAACCTGTGGGATCGGGCGGATGATGTGTTGGGAGCAGGACCGATGCTTGTTCAAGGAGGTCAAGTGTACGTTACAACAAAACTAGAGAAATTTGGGAATGATGTAGCGGGAGGCAGGGCGCCGCGTACGGCGATTGGACGCACCAAACAAGGGAACGTACTCTTGGTGGTCGTTGACGGCAGACAGCAGAAAAGCATTGGTATGACGCTGACCGAAATCGCGATATTAATGCAGGAATTGGGAGCGGAGGATGCCATGAATCTAGATGGCGGCGGCTCCAGCGAAATGGTAGTAGGAAATGAAGTGATGAATCGCCCGTCGGATGGCCGGGAACGTTCTGTAGGCGCGGTATTGGCTGTTTTTCCTAAAAAGTGACTGTTTTGTAGGAACGTTTGCAGATAAGCGGAAATAAGGTATAATACAGATAAGGTGACAGTAAACGGTTTTTAAGGCACAAGGAGGTGCGTGAAGTATGAAAAAAAATAGAAAGTGGCTTCGCTGGACGGTGCTGGCGTTGGTGCTGTTATTAGCGGTGGGAACAGTGTTTGCCGCTGGCTTGGTAGATCATAAGGCTGTACTATCGGGACGCGTATCGGGACAGGATTTGGCCAGCGTAGGACAAGATGTTCGCGAGGGCGATGTTTTGGTGCGAGTGGAAACGGTGGCGGGAGCGCAGCCTGCTGTGCGGGCCGCTGTGAACGGAGTTGTCAGGGACGTATTGGTGCGTCCTGGCGATACGATTCAGGCCGGCAAAGTGGTTGTGCGAGTGGAACGCAGGTAAATAAAGAGAGTGAGAGGACTCAAACTATGTTGACTACCTTTAAAAAAATGGGAGCGGCCCTGGCGGCCGCCTTTTTCTTCTGGAGCTTTTCTTCGTTAGCGTTAGCGGCGGACATTATGCCTGTAGGCGATGTGCGCCCAGGTATGCAAGGCATAGCCAAAACGGTAGTGGCTGGAACCGACATTGAAGAGTTTGGCGTGGAAGTTATCGGCGTACTGAAAGATAAGGGACCTTCCGGTGATTTAATCTTGGTGCGCACCTATGGTGACGTTATTGATCGGACTGGGGGCATTGTGCAGGGGATGAGCGGCAGCCCTGTTTATATTGACGGCAAGCTGGTCGGCGCTATTGCCTATGGGTGGTCCTTGACGGATCATCGGGTGGGCATGCTGACCCCTATTGGAGACATGTTGAAATTGTGGGAGCCGGCGCCGGAAAAAAAGACGAATCCGTCAACTACCGAAGAAAAAAAGAATAAGCAGTTAGCGGGAGCAGCGGGCCAAGCAAGCGAAGAGCAAGCCTTAGCTATGAGCGGCTCTTTGCGTCCGCTGGATACGCCGCTGATGGTTGCCGGTTTTACGCCACAGGCGCTTAAGTGGCTGGGCGAAAAGGTGAAGCCTTTGAACCTGATTCCTTTTGCTGTCGGCGCGTCGCCGGAAAGTGCCGTCTATGGCTCGTTGCAGCCTGGCAGCGCCTTGGCTGCGGAACTGGTGCGCGGCGATGTTAGCGTGGGCGCTATTGGTACGGTGACCTATGTGGAAGATGGTAAAATACTTGCCTTTGGACATCCGTTTTTGCGCCGCGGCGGCAGCAGTTATTTTTTAAGTCAGGCTTATATTTTTACTACCGTTCCCAGCTTAGAAAGCGGATTTAAACTAGGCTCCGCCGGTCCTATGGTTGGAAAAATTGCGCAAGATCGAGGCGCCGGCATTGCTGGCGAGGTAGGCGCATATCCGAATATTGTGCCTGTGCGAGTCCATGTAATGGACAAGGATTTGCAACGCCAGCAGGATGCCGGGTTGCAAGTAGTACAAGATGAAAAACTGACACCGCTTTTAGCTACGGCGGCAGTGTATAACGTGGTGGATAAAACCTTGGATCGTCAAGGGGCGGGGACGGCTAAAGTGAGATTCGAAATTTCCGCGCCTGGAGTTCCGGGAGACGTAGTAGTGCGCGAGAATATGTTTTATAGTCCGGCCAATATTGGCGAAACCGCCATGGGAGAACTTTTTGAAGGCTTGAATTTGCTGGCTGGCAACTCTTTTCAGGCCTTGACGCTGTTTGATGTGAACGTGCAGATTGAAGTGGAGGAAGAGCGGAAAACAGCGGTGATTACGCAGGCCAAAGCAGTGCAGGCTAGTGTAAAGCCCGGGGAAAAAGCGCAGATTCAGATTACGTTAAAACCATATCGGGGTGAAAACATTATTCGAACAGTCAACTATGACGTTCCCAAAACACAGCCGGAAGGCAATTTGTCGTTGCTGGTGCGCGGCGGCGGTTCGATTCCCATTGCTAAACTTATGGAAGGCCAGGGGAATTTGTTGCTGGAACTTTTGCAGAAAAAGCGTACCCGTACGTTGGAAGAAGAAGTGAAACGCTTTACGGAAAGTGATCGCAATAACGACATTGTCGTCGAGCCAGCTCCCGTAGAAGAAGAAATGGCCAAACAAGGACCGGGGGCCATGCAGGCGAAAAAGATTCAAAACAAGGCAGCCAAAGCGGAAGAACCGATCGTGGAGAAAAAAGAAAATAAACCCCAGGGGAAAAACGGCTTGCTTGGTGCGAAAGATAAGAAAGACGACAAAGGCAAATCCAAGACTATGACAGACTATATTATTGACGGGGATACCATGGTGACCCTGCAAGTTAAAAAATAAGACAGAAACTCCTGGTGCGAATTTGCGCCAGGAGTTTCTTGTCTGGAGAAAGATACGGGAAAATATGGATTTAACAAGAGTAGAGTGAGTAAAGTGAGGGTTACGAAGTTTGATTTTAATATAAGAAATGCACGAGGAGGTTGCTTCAGGTTGCTCGTAAAGAAGATAGTTAGTTAGAGCGACGATTGCTTTCTTAGCGTATTGTCAGCAGGCTTTGCACGTCGTTGCGAGGAGCGTAGCGACGCGGCAATCTCTCTTGCTTTTCCGATTATGCTCTTTGGTACCCTCCATCTACTCCCTCTACTCCTGTTAAAAATTCGTACTTTGGCCCCCTCTTCACCAAAAATTTCACCATCTTAGCAGGGAAGTGCGCCCTCGGTATGGAATTATAAAAAATTGGCAAGTAGGCAAAAAGGAGGCTGCGCATGGTCGAAGAATTTTTGGGAGCAATTGGTCGGTCTGTGCTGGGCGCGTCTGCGCGTTGCGGCCGTTTTAGCCTTTTGGCTCTGGACACGTTTCGACAGCTGTTTCGACAGCGGCCGAGCGTGCGTCATACGCTGCAGCAAATGGCCCATTTGGGAGTGAACTCCTTGCCGATTGTCATGCTGACCATGCTGTTTACTGGTATGGTTATGACGGTTCAGACGGCTAGCGAATTTATTAAGTATGGAGCGCAGTCCTCTGTGGGCGGTGTTATTGCCATTGCGATGGGCCGCGAGCTATCGCCGGTTTTGACAGGCGTGGTGGTTGCCGGTCGTGTCGGCGCAGCCATTACGGCTGAAATCGGCTCGATGAAGGTAACGGAGCAAATTGATGCATTACGAGTAATGGCGACGAATCCGGTGGCGTATCTTGTTGTACCCCGCCTTTTGGCGATGGTCGTCATGTTGCCGATGCTTGTGGTGTTTGCAGATTTGATCGGAACCATTGGCGGCTACTTGGTGGCTACTTTTTACGCAGGCATTGGTTCGCAGACATTTTTGAATTCTATTAAAGTGTTTGCCGTGGTGAATGATGTTACTGGCGGCTTGGTGAAAGCGGCTTTTTTCGGCGTGATTATCGCTTTAACGGGATGCTATAAAGGCTTGCACGCAGAAGCTGGCGCCGAAGGCGTCGGCAAGGCGACGACCGGTTCGGTTGTCAATTCGATTATTTTAATATTTGTGAGCAATTATTTTCTTTCGTTGCTTTTGTATCGTTGAAACGAGGTGGCCTGTGGGTGTAGGAGAACCTGTGATTCGCCTGGAAGATGTCAATGTCCAGTGGGATGGCCGACATATTTTGCGCGATGTTAACTTAGAAATTCATAAAGGTGAGATTTTTGTCATTATCGGCCCTAGTGGTTCCGGCAAGAGTACGCTGCTGCGTTTGATCATCGGCTTAGCTAAGCCGACGAGCGGTCGCATTTGGGTGCTGGGGGAGGATGTAACGCAGCTGGACGAAGAGGCTATGAATCAAGTTCGTTTGCGCATGGGCATGGTCTTTCAGTATTCGGCTCTATTTGACTCTATGACGGTAGGCGATAATGTAGCCTTTGGCTTGCGACAGCATACGAAACTGGGGGAAGAAGAAATAACCAAGATCGTTCGGCGTAAACTACGTATGGTAGGCTTGGTTGGGCGGGAAGACCTGCTGCCAGGGCAACTGTCGGGGGGCATGAAGAAAAGGGTTAGCTTGGCTAGAGCCATTGCCAATAACCCGGAAGTAGTCTTGTATGATGAACCGGCAGCAGGCTTGGACCCAGTGATGACAGAGAAAATAGACAGGCTGATTTTAGGGGCCCGACGTATGACTGGAGTGACTTCGGTAGTGGTTACGCACTATATGAACAGCGCCATGCGCATTGCAGATCGGATTGCCATGTTACATGAAGGAAAAGTCATTGCCGTTGATACGAAAGAACGGATGCAAGAGACGGCAGATCCTGTTGTCTATCAGTTTATTCATGGAATGAAACGGCCGGGGACGGCCGCCATGAGGAGGATGTTGAGTGAAGGCAAGCACGAATAGCACGGAAGTGAAGGTTGGTGCGGCTACCATAGCGGCAGCGGTACTGCTGGCCTTGATGATTATGTACTTGGGAGGCTTTAGCCTAACGACCAAAGGCTATCCGATTCAAGCTGTATTCAGTCAGGTCGGCGGCCTTAAAGATGGGGCCATTGTTCGTTATGCGGGCGTAGATGTGGGGCGTGTGCAGTCGGTGGAAATGACGACTACCGGCGTGACGGTAAACTTGCGTATTTTTGACCATGTGCGAATTCCGCGCGGGTCTGTCTTTACTATTGCTTCAGAAGGACTTTTAGGAGAAAAGTACATAACGATTTTACCGCCGAACAAACCTAGCGAGCATAATCTGCATCCAGGAGAGGTTGTGGTCGGCGCGGAGGCGCAGGGAATCGATTCCGTCATGGCATCCGCCGACAAAACAATGGCGGAAATGAGGACTCTGTTGGCGCATTTTAATGATTTAGTGGGGGACCCGGCAGTAAAAGATTCCTTAAAGCAAGCGCTTTTACGTTCGAAAGCGATTGCTCAAAACATGGAAGAGCTTACGGCTGCGCTGGCGCGTATGGCGGTGCAGAACGAAAGCGACATTCGTACCATGGTGGGGAACTTACAAGTGATGTCAGAAAATCTTCGCAATTTGTCTGCGCGGGTGGATACCATGGTGGCTACGCTGGATAATAACGGCGAAACCGCCCGGGATATGCGCGAAATGCTGCACAACATGAAAAATGCCAGCGCGCGAATTGAAAGTATCGCTACTTCGTTGGACGGGATTGCAAGCGATCCGGAAACAAGCCGTAATATCAAAGCAACCTTGCGCAATGCCAGGGAAGCCAGTGAAAAGGCCAATCGAATGTTGGGCAAATTTGACTCTATGAAGATCGGCGGCGATGTTGATTTCTTCTATAATCCAGAGCAACGGAAATATCGGACGGATATCGACTTGCGGTTGGATACCTCGGAAAAGGACTTTGCCTTGCTGGGCTTTTCCAATTTGGGAGAAGGAACTAAGACTACCTTGCAAATGGGACGGAGCAATGGCGATCTTGACTTTCGGGCGGGCTTGATGGATAGTAAGCTGGGACTGGGTGTGGATAACCATTTGAGCAAAAACTGGATTGTTTCCGTGGATGCCTATGACCCTAATGATTTGCGCTGGAAAGTGCGCAGTCAGTGGCGCATTGCGCCGCAGACCTGGCTAGTGGGCCAGACGGACAGCGCCGGTAAGAATACGCGCGAAACCACCTATTTTGGTGTTAGGACTTCTTTTTAAAAGGAAGTTGAGGGTGGGAGGAGAGCATTGACAAGCAAGAAAAAACGCTCGTATAATGGAGAAGCTATGCTGTGCTGACTGCTTGGTCAGACGGTGGCGCAATAAAAATGAGATTGAGTTTATAACACGGCTTGGAATATGAAGGAGGATGCAAGGTGCAGAAACGTAAAGGTTGGAAAACAGTGATGACAGCAATGCTGGTAAGCGGGTTGTTGTGCGGGCAAACTGCATGGGCGGCTGACGTTGATTTGACGTTGCAGGAAGCGATTGAAAAGGCCCTGGCTACTAATCCGACCGGCCAAATGGCATTGGCGGATCAGAAAAAGGCGGAAGGCGCTTTGCGGCAGGCGCGGGCCGGACGTATGCCAGTGTTGAACTATACACATACTGACAATCGTCGCGGCGGAAACTATAGTTCATCGTATACTGAAAACTTGTACGAAAATACAGTGACTATGACGGTGCCTCTTTATACGGGCGGGCAGCTGGAAGGGTCCATTGATCAAGCCAAGGTAGGCGTGCATTCGGCAAACCTGAGCGTGGAACAGGCTTGGCAGCAGATGAAGCTTGATGCAACAACCGGCTATTATGACGTGCTGCAAGCCAGCAATATGGTTCAAGTGGATAAAGAGTCGGTGGAACGCCTGGAAGCGCATTTGAAAAATGTGCAGGCGCAATTTAATGTTGGTACTGTAGCCAAGTCCGATGTGCTGCGTTCCGAAGTAGAATTGGCCAATGCCAAGCAGACGCTGATTAAAGCGGACAACACTTATGAGGTGTCGGTTTCTTCTCTCAATAATGTAATTGGACTGCCCTTGGACACGAAGATTACATTGAAGGAGGAACTGGCATATCAGAAATATGAGCAGTCGATGATAGACTGTATCGACTATGCTTTAAAGAATCGTCCAGATGTACTGCAGGCCAAAGATTCTTTGACTTCGACTGTGAAAGGCGTGCAAATTGCGCAAAGCGGTAAAAAGCCTACTGTTGCTTTGTCTTCATTGTACGATTTTTATGATGACGCTTTTCCCGGAGACAACAATAGTAACTGGCGCGTTTATGTTACTACTAATTGGAATGTATTTGATTCCGGCTTAACCGATGCAAAAATTAGCCAGGCTAAGGCGTCGGTGGAAAAAGCGCAGGAGCAGCTGCGCAAGACGCGTGATGCCGCTCATCTGGAAGTGCGTCAGGCTTATTTAAACATGCAGGAAGCGGAAAAGCGCATTGACACGACCAAAGTGGCGGTTTTACAAGCTGAAGAAGATTATAAAATTGCTCAAGTTCGCTACAGCGCTGGCGTAGGCACCAATTTGGATGTAATGGATTCGCAGGTAGCGTTAACACAGGCGAAAACCAACTATATTCAAGCCTTATACGACTACAACACCAGCAAGGCGAAATTGGAAAAAGCGATGGGGATTCCTGTTGCTCGTAAATAGATAGGGAGAGAAAGGAGGGGACGAGTGTGAACAAACGTCGCTTGGTACAAGGGGCGAGTGTTTTAGCTGCAGTGACCCTCCTTCTTTTTTGGGGAATATACCAGTGGAGTGCAACCTGGCTGGAGGAGGCTCGTCCTGGCGTAGTGCAGCAGCTCAGTGCGTCCTTAGGGGGAGAACTGTCGGTAGGCTCTGTTTCCTGGGAAACGCCGCTGTCGGTGGTTTTGCGCGATACCGAGCTGCGAACTGCGGCGCCGGGAGGAGTGACTTTACTGACCGCGCAGCGCATAGAGGTGAAGCTAAATCCATTGCGGGCCTTGGGGCAGTTGGAACCGGTTAAAGCGGTTTCGGAGATAAAGGTGGAGCAGCCTCGCGTGTTCATTGAGCAAGACTCACAGGGAACATGGCCCTGGGAGGAGTTTTTGCGCCAGCGTCCGGAAGGGGAAAGCCGGTTGGATGCAGATATTATCTTGGTAGAAGGAACTGTACATATTTCATTGCCGCGAGGGGCGTGGAAATTGGAAAACTTGGCCGGCTCGGTGCATATCAGCGAAGAATCCAAAACCGTATTGGATTTGAAGACCGTTTTTGACGGACAGGAGCTGACGGCCCAAGGCCGCTGGAACGATGAAGGACAGGGGCTGGTAAACCTTCAGGTTCCGCAACTGGCTCTTTCTCAGTTGGCGCCGCTATTGCCTGCAGAGGCTCAGATAAAAAATCTTACTGGCAGCATTTCGCAGGCTGGGATTTTTTTGCGACAGGAAGGCAGCGGCCGGCCGGCTGTCAATTTGGATGCGCAGCTGGAACATGTGTCTGCCGAGATTGCCGGTGTGCCTGTGGAAGATGTAAATGGCATGGTGACCTTGGCTTCTTTGCATAAAGAAAATGAGCATAAGGCGTATGTGGCTTTACGCGGCAAAGCGGCAGGGCAGTCGGCGGTGGTGCGCGGCTATCTTCATTTACCGCGGGGGGCGGCCGGGGAATTTGGAAAACTGGAGCAGTTGACCTTTGATTTACAAAGTAAAGCGGATCATGTGGATCTGGCAAAGTTGAAATCATATGTACCCAATATCGCGATCGCCATGGCTGGTGATGCTGGGTTTGATTTGCAGTTGAGTGGTTCGCTTAAGCAACCGCAGGTAGCGGGAACAGTGGAATTGCATAAGGCGGATCTTGGCGGAATATCTATGGAGCGGGCTGAAGCAAGGCTGCAAGCAGATTTGGAACAATTAACAGTGCTTTCTTTTGAGGGAGATGTAGCCGGGGGCTTGCTCAAAGGAAGCGGCTGGCTGCAATGGAACGACCAGCGTTATAGACTGGCCTGCCAAGGAAGAAATCTGTCCTTGCCTTCTTTAGCTTCGTTGGTTCCAGAGCTGGCCAAACAAGGCGTAGAGGGCATGCTCAGCGTAGACGGCTATATGGAAGGAAAAGGCTGGGGGACACGTCCGTCAGTACTGCAGGGGACGCTGGAGGTGCGTGCGGGAAGCTGGCAAGGTGTTGCGGCGGAAAGTCTTACCGCGGTGCTGGTTCAACACGACGACGGCCAAGATGTGCAATTGCAGGGCGAAATCCGGGGAGGCAGTCTGGCTGGCATTGGAAATCTTCGCGGGGAAGAAGTGCAGTTGCAGTTCTTTGGCAGCCAGTTGCCGCTGGAACGACTGCAACCGCTTTTTCAAGGGAAACCGTTTTCAGGCCGAGCCGATATAGCCTTGCAGCTTGCTGGCAATTGGAAACAGCCGCAGGGCGTATTGGAACTGAAAGCTAGCTCTGGCGAATTGGCCGGAGCGCCATACGATTCGCTGTTTGCACAAGCTGATATTGTCGGCGACCGACTGGAATTACGGCAAGGTATGTTGCAACGGGGCCAAGCAGAGCATGTACTGCGAGGAAATTTGGAATGGAGAGGCCAACGCAGACTGGCCTTGGAAGCGATAAGCAAGGAAGCTCGTCTTGAGGAATTGCTGCCGGCAACCGGCGTGGCGGCTTTGGTAACGGGAAAATTGGAAAACACCATGCAGATTAGCGGCACTATGACAACGCCTGTTGTACGCGGGCAGTTCATTTTGCGTGACGGGTCTTTTCGTACGGAACCTGAAGCTGTGCCATATTTCTTTTCGCGTTTGAGCGGTAAATATGCTTTGCATGAAGATGGAAGCCTGGACCTGGATGAATTGCTGCTGAATATTTTACGAGCTCGCCTCAGAGCGAAGGGCTCTATGGATGCGCAAGGCAACTTGGCATTTCGGGTGGAAGCCAACGATCTTGAATTGGCCCAAATTCAGGTGCATTATCCCTATCCAGTGCATGGGCTGGTTAGTTTTAGCGGTACGGTTGGCGGAACGAGAAGCAGACCAACTTTTTCCGGCGATCTGTCTATTCCTGAATTAACCTTAAACGGCCAAAAAGTTCAGAATGTAAAAAGTCATGTGGAGAGCATTGCTTCTTATGTAAGCATACCTCAATTTTCCGCGCAGTTGGGACAAGGAACTATTTCTTTCCGTGGAGATGCTAATCTGGAAAATGGCGTAGTCGATGGTTTGCTGGAAGTTCAACACAGCCAATTGGCTCATTTGCTGCCTATGTTAAATGTTACCGACTCTGGGGTGGACGGACGTTTAGATGGTGTTGTGCGTATTGGCGGAGAGGTTGGCGTGCCTAGCTTGGATTTGCATGGGCATTTGCAGCAAGGGCTGCTTAGAGGGTATCCGGTGGAAGAAGCGGATGTTCATGTTAGCCAAATCGGCAGTGTGGTCACCATTCATCGCTTTGAGGCCAAACAAGGTGTAAACGGCAAGCTGGTAGCTCAAGGAAGTGCAGACCTAAAAGGAGATTACCAACTGGAAGTGGGCGGCACTGGGCTGGATGCAGGCCTTTTGACAACCTGGTTTTTCCCAAAACTGCCTGCTAAAGGGAGCTTGGATTTTGTTGCGCAGCTATCTGGGCCGGCAGATAAGCCTTTTGTGAACTTGTCGATTGGAGTCTCTAAGGGGATGTTTGGCGGCGTATCCTTTGATTCGGCGACAGCGCTTCTCTTGATTGATCAAAAAAAGATCGAAGTGGAACAGGCGGCGTTAGCTAGCGGACCATACCGGGCTCGGGTCAGAGGGACCGCGCCAGTGGCGGCGCTACGGGGAGATGGCGTTGACGGTCCAATGGATTTGCGGTTAAATTTGAACGAAGCCAATTTGGGCATGCTGCCGTTAATGCTACCGCAAGTAGCGTGGGCGGACGGGCCTTTGGTCGGAGAAGTGCGTTTGGGTGGAACTTGGTCGCAACCATTATGGTACGGTGAAGTGGAAGTGCCTAAAGGCATCATAAAAGTGAAAGGCTTAAAAGAACCTTTGTCCGATGTGCATCTTAAATTGAATTTTGAAGGCACAACACTGTCTTTGGCGGATTTGCACGGCCTTTTGGGCAACGGCACGGTTGGCGCAACAGGAGAAGCTCGCTTACAAGGTCGTGACCTTGTTGATTATCAGCTGCAATTGAACTTGGATAAAGCTAAAATAGACAGTGAATACTTTAAAGGTCCTTTGTCTGGAAAGCTGCAATTATCTCCGGACCATGGCTCTCCTAAGTTGAGTGGCGCCATTATGATAGGCAAGGGGAATAGCGTTAACATTCCGCTAGTGGACAGTAACGCTTCATGGAACTGGGATTTGGGATTAGATGTAGACTTTCAAGTAGAGAGAGGCGTACGGCTCTATAATCCTCTGTTGTATGATATGGAATTGGAGGGAGCTGTTCATGCAGGCGGTACGCTGAGGGAGCCGCATTTGCAGGGAGAAGTGCATGCCACAAGAGGAACGGTGAAATACTTGCGGACTCCCTTCAAGGTGAATGTGGCTAAAGCGGAATTTGGACGCCGCGGGACTTTTTTGCCGGTGTTGCAATTAAGGGCGGCAACCATTTACCAGCAAAACCTTATATTTTTAGGAATTACAGGACCAGCGGAGAATATGGAACTACAGCTTCGTTCGGAACCGGCTATGGGGCAAGATGAAATTATCAAGATGCTGACCTTGCGTGGTCGCAACACAGGTGTGGCTGGGGCTGGGCGCATTAACAGTTCTCTCGGGACGGAGCAGGTCTATGATCTTTTTAGCACGGGTTTAGAAGTTCGGCTGGTCAGCGATGTGGAAGATTCCGTGCGTGATTTACTTGGTTTGGATGAATTTCGTATGGTGCGAGGCTATGCGTTGGGAAATTTATGGTTGAAACGCAAAGAAACTACGGAAGAGGATGTAGAGAAAAGCTATAACGTCCGCTTGGGTAAATATTTGACGCCGCAACTGTATGTAACCTATACGACAAATCAAGACAGCAAGTTGTATACTTTGGAAGCCAAATACGAGTTGAATCGCAATGTGAGTTTTTTTGCGGCTACTAATGAAGAAAAACGTAAAATTGTTGGTATTGAGACAAAAATCCGATTTTAAGAAAAACGCAAAAATGATATACTATATTAAATATGGTAAAATTTTAAAGGGTTAGGGAAGAGAGGAGGTATGACATGAAGGAGTATCTGGAGGCATTGCAGCAAATTCACATTCTATCCTTTGACGAGGAAGCCGCTTTATGGGAAAAGTGGCAGCAAGCAGGCGACGATGCCAGCCGAAAAGTATTGATTGAAAGCTACCAGCCTTTGGTTTTCAAGACGGCCATGTCATTTCAAGTCTCTGCCGAATTAAAAATGGATCTGATTCAGGAAGGAACGGTAGGCTTAATGGAGGCGGCAGAGCGTTTTGAACCCAAACGCGGTGTTGCTTTTAGCCTGTTTGCCGTGCATCGTATTCGAGGCCGCATGCTCAATTATTTGGAAAAAGAAGGCCGTCAGGCAGTTGCCTCAATTGATTTACCTTGGCTGGATGCGGAAGGCGCCACCTTGGCGGAGCACCTGTTGGATGCTGGTCCGACAGTAGCGACCCAAGTGGAACAACGTTTTTTAGTGGGGCAGGTGCAGCAAGCGTTAGAGCGGCTTCCGGTCAAGGAACAACAAGTTGTCAGCGGTATTTTTTTACGAGATTGTGAAGCGAAGGAATTAGCGGAAGAATTAAATGTCACTCTTTCTCATGTATATCGTCTCCAAAAACAAGGAGTACGCAGAATTCGTGGCATGCTTTCTCGGTTTATGCAGCATTGGTAATGGGAAAAAGAAAAGCAGGAGAAAGAAAAGAAGTATATAATCGGACTAATTTGAAGATAACTACTGTTTTTGCTTGTTTAACCTGTTTTTTTGCTTCGTTTTGAGAATCGAAAGAAGGTTGCTTTTTTTGGACTGTATAGTCGTATCTAAAGGCAGGTGAAAGAAGATGCAATCAAAAACTCAGTTATGCCATCGTTTGGCAACCGCTAGGCAGTGGTTGCATCAAGCAGAGGAGTCTTTTGGCAAAAAGCAAGAAGTGCAAGGGGAATTGAATTTGTTTTTAGCGCAAGCGGAATTGCAGCATGTGCGCGAAGGCAGAAAGCTTCCTTTTTGGCTTCAGCCTCGCTGGGGTTGGCAAAGGATGGCGATGGCGTTTGCGGTGCTATTGGCCTTAGCTGCTGGCGCGGGTATCTTTTGGGCTAAACAAAATACAACAACGCTAGTAGTTCCCGTGGCTGGTATTTCCGCTCCTGCGGCAGATAGTCAGATAGCGGCGCCGGCGGCTGTGGCTAAGTCGGCTATGCCAATGACAGCAGTAGTACCAGGGGTGGTAGAGCCAAAAACGGAGGGCACTTCGTTTCAGGATAAGACTTCCCAGAACATGATTATAGTGCAAACGAATCAGCAAGAAGGACATAAGGAAACATCTCAAGCTGCCAAAGCGGAAACTGTTTCGCCCGAAGAGATGCAAAAAGCCTTGCGGGCAGCTGGTAAAGCATTGCGTGGAGTAGGACAATAGATAGGGGGACATTCATGAATAAAAAGCAAAAATACGGTAAAATTCTTTTGGCGGCATGGCTGTCAGGCGGATTCTGGATGACGAGCAGCGATGTAGTGCTGGCGGCGCCGGAGGCGCCGGATGCTTCTACTGTAGCAGCGCCAGCAGGGCCAGTGGATTATACCGGGAGAACGATTAGCGCTGTAAAAATCCATGGCAATCAAGTGGTAAAAGATAGTGAGCTATTGCCCTATATTCAGGTAAAGCCGGGTGATGCCTGGAAGGCGTCTTCTATCCAAACCGATCTGAAAGCATTGTATGAAAGCGGCTGGTTTGCTGATGTGACGGCGACATTCGTAGAAGCGCCGGAAGGCGTGCAGGTTGTTTATGTGTTGCGGGAAAATCCGGTATTAAATAAGATTAGCATTGTAGGCAATACTAAGATAACTACTGATAAGCTGCGGGTATTGATGACTGTACCGGAAGGCAAGGTTCTCAATGCTAAACAATTGCAAGATAATGCGGCGGCTATCGAAGAACTGTACAAAAATGAAGGATACATACTTGCCAAAGTCAGTGATCTTTCTTTGGACAAGGATGGAGTGTTGAAGGTAGCAATCAATGAAGGCAATGTAGAAGATATCATTGTCAAAGGAAATGAAAAGACTAAAAGTTATGTAGTAACCCGGGAAATGAAGCAGAAAAAGAATGAGCCTTTTAACAGCAAGCTGGCTAAAAGAAGTTTGCAACGTATTTATAATTTAGGCTTTTTTGAAGATGTAAACTTTAAACTTAATCCTGGACGCGAGCCTAATGCCGTGATTATTGAAATTGATGTAGTAGAGCAAAGAACCGGTGTATTTTCTATTGGTGCAGGATATAGCCATTCAGATGGAATGATAGGTATTTTAGAAGTGGGAGATAATAACTTCCGTGGAACTGGCGACAAGATGAAAGTACATTGGGAACTAGGAGGAAAGGGAGCGACTAATACAGGCAGAAAATATCGCAATTATGAATTTAGCTATACACGCCCTTGGGTAGATGCAAAAGAAACATCACTAAGCTTTTCGCTTTATGATATGACAAATGAGTATACAGATTATTACGACAACACCAACAAGGAGCGTTCTACGTATGACAAGCGGCGCAAAGGAGTAGAAATTACGTTGGGCCGCCCGGCGGGTGAGTTTGTTCGGAATTATATCACCCTGAAGCATCGGACTGATACGTATATGGGGTATGAAGAAGGGCCTGTTGACTATCAGGCGTCTCCAGGAACGCAGCATTATGATCCCGAATATAATAGCGATTATTTAGGAAGAAATTACGGGACGACGAACAGTATTACTTTGCAGCGTGTTTTTGATAATCGGGATAATGTATTTACGCCAACAGAGGGGCAACGTCTTTCTGTAACAAGCGAAGTGGCCGGCTTAGGGGGAGATTTCTCTTTTAAAAAGTACAGTGGTGAATTGCGCACTTATCGAAAAGTGGGACGTGACCATGTGGTAGCTTTCCGTGGTATGGCTGGCTGGGCTAATGGGGAGTTGCCGGATAGCCAACGGTTTGCTTTAGGCGGAGCAGATACGCTGCGCGGCTATCAAGACGACC
Source organism: Negativicutes bacterium (assembly GCA_009929485.1). GTDB lineage: Bacteria > Bacillota > Negativicutes > Anaeromusales > Anaeromusaceae > Anaeromusa. The sequence continues at coordinate 29,692 of SAAJ01000021.1, read as the reverse complement.
AGTTTAAAGGTAAACGTATGATGGCAGCTACTGTTGAATATCGCTTTCCATTGGCGAAAAAAGTGTATGGCGTTATCTTTAGCGACAATGGGCGGGCTTGGTCAGGTATTAATGGCAACAATACATTTAAAACTAGTTTTGGCTTTGGCGTTCGTTTAAATACCCCCTTGGGCGCAGTGCGCCTTGATTATGGTAAAGGCAGTGAAGGCGGTAGAACTCACTTTAGCTTTGGCGGCCAGTTCTAATGAACCGCTGGCTGCTGGGCCTGTGTTTGGGAATGTGCTTACTGGTACAATGCTTGGGAACTATCCCGGCGTCGGCTGCGGAGCCGATCATTTCCAAAGTAGCCGTCAATATCAGCGATGATAAAGGGCAGCCGTTGCCGCGAAAGTTGGCCTTGCGTATTCAAGCTAGTGTCAATGCGGTGGCGGAGCAGGTATTGTTGGGGCGGCCGGTAACTGTGATTGAACCCAAGCAAGCAGTGTATGAGCGTATGGTGCGAGAGGTGTTTGACCGTATTTTAATAGGATATTCTGTGGAAACGGCGGCCATTTCTGTAGGGGAAGAAACGCAGATATCCTTACGTTTAAGTCCCTGGGGAGATGTGGTGGAGCAGACGACCTTGGTTTGGGAGAAGAAGTCTTTTCCTCCACAAGGACTTGCAGAATTGGATACTAAGCTGGAAACGCTAAAAAATATCTTAGATGAAGTTTTGCTGGGTATGCCAGTAGATGCGGCGGACTGGGGGACTGGTCTGGCTCGGACCGTAGTCAGAGAGTGGTTTGTTGATCAATTGCCGGAGTTTCGGCCGGAAGTGGAAGTGTCAGTTGGCAAAAAGACACAGATCAAGCTGACAATGACGCCGCAAGCCCCGCTGGTGCAAGCCTTGAAGGTTACTTTGCGATCGCGCAGCTTGCCCAACGTATTACTTTATAACGTGCAAAAAGACTTGGAGCAGGAAGGGCAAGGCTGGCTGCAACTGCCTGTCTCCTTTGTGGCTCGTTACGAGAAAACACTGGCGGATCAACTGCTGGCGAAGGCGGCGACCCATTCGTGGGTGAAGCAGATGGGCTTGCAAATGCGCTTGGTAGAAGTGCGTGCCGGGCCGGTAACCGAAGTAGTATTGGATGCGGAAAGTCGTTATTATCGCATGTTTGCCGAAGGCTATTTGGATATGGGTAAGAAAAACGAAGCGACGCGCGTGCGGCTTCATGCCGGCTGGAAAGCGATGCCGCAAGGCGAGCTTTTTGTGGAAGGGGATTTTTTCCCCAATGACGTAAAGAATCGCTGGTATTCTGGCTTGGGCTGGCAAGTGTCTTCGCAGACGGAAGCAGGAGTAAAATATAAGTTTCAGGATGGCGAGAAGATTTTTTGGATGCGTCAGCAATTGGGCGGTCCATGGAGCTTGCGCCTGGAGCGGTATGAAGATAAGCACGCCAGCGAGCTGGGAGTGCGCTATCGGCTGCATGAGTTCTTAAGCGCCGAATACGTTCTCACCAACGAAGAACGCTGGCTGCGTTTAATCGCGACTTTTTAAGACAGGAGCTGTTACCCACAGGAAATCGGTTCTTTTTACTTGATCTCAAAGCCACAGGGAGGTTGCCGCGCTACGCTCGCAATGACGCAAATCCCTCTCCTGCCGGTCCTTCCCCCTTTAGCAAGGAGGACTTAAGCCTTGCCTCCCTTGTTAAAGGGAGGTGCCGCACAGCGGCGGAGGGATTCGACTTGTTCAAAAACCATATCCCTACCCTCATGCGTACCCTCTATGGATGTCGGTTGCCATGCCATCCATAGATTTTCAGAGGAGACCGGCGATTATGCCATCCTTGGCATCGCCGGCATTAGGCACTTCACGTGCCGTCAGGCGCATCCAGCGCCGTCGCCGATTCTCCTGTTAAATTGTCCCGTACCCCTTCTGGCCTTTCCTCTGCTTACTCTGTTACTCTGTGTTACGTTTTCCGCGTTTTCCCCGTATACCGTATCTTCTTTTCTTGAAAGGCGGCAGAGGCCCTGGTATAATGAAAAATGAGTTCCAACTAAGAGAGGAGAAACTTAAAAATGATGAAATTAGAAAAACGTCAGATTCGCATGATTTCCCTGGCTATTGTAGCCTTCTTTGTACTCAGCGTGGTGGGCATTGCGATGTCGCAGTCCGGCAGCGTAAGCCATGCAGCAGCAGCTGGCTCCGGCAGCGTAGGAGTTGTCAATTATGATATGCTCGTATCGCAGCATCCGGACTATACGGTAGCGCAAAAGTCCTTTGAAGATGAAGTGGCGTTGGCTAAAAAAGATTTTGACGCCAAAGCGGCTACCATGAACGACAAAGAAAAGCAAGATTACTACATGCAGATCCAAGAACGGCTGCAATTGAAAAAAGCCTCCCTTTTGGGAAGCGTCAACGACAAAGTGACCGCAGCGGTTAAGGCTGTGGCCGATGCTAAAGGACTGGCCATTGTCATTGACAAAGGCAATGTCGTTTACGGTGGACAAGATATTACCGACGAGGTTATCAAAAAATTCAAATAAGACTTGCAGGCCGAGCCGATCCTTTGTTCGACTCGGTCCTTCCTTACTACGAAAAGTCCAACTGGAGGAACTGAATGATGTCCAAACAAAGCCGACAGCAACGAGGAATTCTATTGGTATTTCTAATCCTGCTTGCGGTGGCAGTGAGCGCCTGCGGAAACCAACCGGTTTCCGAACAAGCAAAGGCGACGGTTTGGGCGGTATTGGACGAAGAAAAAGTAATGAAGGCGCACCCAAAGTATCTGGAATGGCAAAGTAAAAAGACGGCGTGGCTGGTTGGGAAACAGAAGCTGGAGTGGCTTAAGCAGTCGATGGTGCTGCAAGCGGCGCACGATGTGCAGTCTCTTGCTATGCCGACCGTGCCGGCTGTAACCCAGGCAACACAGTCATTACAAGAGGCGGCTTTGCAGCAACAGCTTCAAGAACGGGCCAAAAGCCTGCGGAAAGAACTGGATCAAGAAATGAAGGCGTACGGGGAAGACGTACATCGTGAACTGGACCCGGAAGTGGTTTCACTGCAGTTAAAGCTGCGTATTGTATCGTTGCAGCCGCAAGAGGCGGAAGCGCTTCGCTTGCAGCTGACGCAGGTGCAGCAATTGCAGCAGCGACGGCTGGCTCAAAAAGAAGCGGAGCTAGCGCAACGCTTTGCGGCTGCGCTGGCGCCATTGCGGGAAGCGATTCGGCAAGAGCAAACTGTTATTAGACCAACACCCGTGGTGAAAGTGGAGTCCCCAAGCATATCAAAGATAACGCCGGAAAATCTGAGTCTAGAACGAATCCGCGAATTGGAAGAAAAGTTGCAGCAGCAAGAACTGGAATGGCGAGAGCTGCAACGCCTCATTGAAGAGGAAGTGCAGGATCGGGCTGGTCGCATCGCTAGTGCGCGCGGTGTGGATATTGTCTTAAGAAAACCGATTGCAGTCATGCAGGCGGTAGATATTACGGAATGGGTAGCACAAGCATTACAGCATCCGTGAGAACGGATGCTGTCTATTTTAGAGTGACGAGGAGTATGATGGACATGATGCAAAAAAAACGTACGATTGCACTGGTTTTGGCGCTGTGCTTTGCAGTTCTTTTAGTTGGCGGCTGCAGCAGCCAGCCGACAGTTGGTTTTGTGGATATGGAGAAAGTAGTTAAAGAAAGTCCTAAAGTCAAAACCTTGCAAGATCAATTGGACGCCAAGGAAAAAGAAATTATGGAAAAAATGCAGAAAGAGCAAAGCGGCGATCAAGCGGAAGCGCAGCAGAAGCAGCAGGCTTTAGCAGGAGAATATCGCCAATTGCAGAAACAAGTTGGCGAACAGTTTGAAAGCGATTTGAAAAAGACGCTGGAGCAAATTGCTCAAGAAAAGAAATTGACGGTTATTTTGTACAAGCGGGAAGTAGCCCAAGGCGGCGTTGACGTTACCGACGAAGTGCTCAAACGTCTCCAGTAAAGGAGGCGGCGGACGAATGAAAACGTTAGGTGAAATTGCGAAATTGGTATCTGGGGTCATTGATGAGTCCCATGCGGCGTTGCCGATTAACACGGTGACGAATATTGAAGAGGCGGGGCCGGAGGATATTACCTTTGCCGTAGCGCCACATTTGGAAAAGGCGGCAGCCAGCCGCGCAGGAGCTGTCCTGGTGGCGAAGGATGTTGCTACTGATTTTCCAAAAGTTGCGGTGCGGGTGGACAATCCGCGCGCTGCCTTTGCGATTCTGCTGGAGATTTTCTCGCCGAGGCCAGTGGTTGAGCGGGGTGTACACCCTGCGGCGATCGTGGCGGAAGATGTAGTATTGGGTGATAATGTGGCCATCATGCCTTGCGCGGTCATTGATTCCGGCGTTTCTATAGGTGCTAATACGATCGTGTATCCTCATAGCTATGTCGGTGTCGGTAGTCGAGTGGGAAATGATTGCATTCTTTACCCCAATGTAACAGTTCGCGAAGGCTGTGAGTTGGGAGATCGGGTTATTGTGCATAGCGGCGCTGTTATTGGCAGTGACGGCTTTGGCTTTGTGACCGTAGACGGCAGTCATCGCAAAGTGCCGCAAGTAGGCGGCGTACGTATTGAAGACGATGTGGAAATCGGCGCTAATACCTGCCTGGATCGGGCGACAACAGGTTGGACCGTTGTGAGCCGCGGTACGAAAATTGATAACTTAGTGCACTTAGGGCATAACGTGGAAGTCGGAGAGCATTGTTTTTTTGTGGCTCAGACTGGTATCGCCGGCAGCACGAAAATCGGCAACCGGGTTACTTTCGCCGGCCAATCCGGCAGCGCAGGTCACCTTGTTATTGGTGATAATTGCGTTTTTGCAGCGCGTTCCGCGCCAATTGGCAATATTGCCAGCAATTCCTTTTGCGGCGGCTTTCCGGCGCGTCCGTACAAAGACTGGCTGAAAAATGAAGCGGCAGTTACTAAAGTTCCTGAACTGTTGAAACGTGTGCGGGAACTGGAAACGCAGCTAAAGCAGCTGGCGCTAGGTGAGTCCAAAGTATGAGCAGCCAGAGTCGCATAATATGGACCTGTCTAGCTTTATTAGCCGTGTTTGCTTTTAGTAAAGCCGAGGCGGCGCCGACACTACAGGGAAGCACGGGCTTGGCTAATGTAGTTAGCGCAGATGTACTACCGGCTCACAGCTTTAGTATTGGCCGGTACAATCGGCCAGGAGAAAAGAACGAGGTAGTTGTTTTCGGCTTGGGGCAGGCTTTGGAAGTTGGCGCTTTGCACCGCACTGCGGGGGAACAAGGCGCTGCAGTGAGATGGAATGTAAAATGGGCCTTGGCGCAAGAGCAGATTTTGCGTCCAGGCATTGCTGTCGGCGTGGAAGATGTTGGTGCGCAAGCGCAACGGACGACATACGCTGTTGCCAGTAAAGGCTTGCCTTTCGGTTTGCGTCTGCATGCTGGTGTTGGCAATGGACGGTACCATGGTTTGTTTGGCGCTTTAGAAGCGCCCTTGCTGCCGCAGACTAAGTTGTTTTTGGAGCAAGACGGACGACAGTGGAGCGCTGGGGTTCGCGTTTCCGTAGGACCTGATTTTCGTCTGGATGCCGGGCATTATGCAGGCAAGACCTATGTGGGCGGAAGCTATACGTACTAAAAAGAATGGCGGCTTCGGCCGCCATGTTTTATATTAAAAAGACATGGCGGGGAATGGAAAATTAACAGGAGTAGAGTGAGTAAAGGGAGGGTTATGGAGAAGGTGATAATATGAATACCGTGAGATTGCCGCGTCGCTGCGCTCCTCGCAACGACGTGATAAAGAGGGCTATTATATAGTAAGCAAAGTTATTGATGCTAACTAGCTTTCGTCGTTGCGAACGCAGTGAAGCAATCTCTTTCGTATTCCTGCGCAAAAAAAACGTTCCCCGAAACCTCATACGTACCCTCCATCTACTCCCTATACTCCTGTTAATAAATCGTTCTCCTGCTCAATCCTATAGTAATCGAGGAGTGTCAAATGCTGTACTTTATTGTAAAGCTTCTCAGCCGTCTGGCTTGCTCTCTCTCCTCAGCGACGGCTAAGCGGTGGGGCGGCTACCTGGGGTGTATAGCCTGGAAGTTGACTCCGCAAAAAAGAAAAAAAATGGCCATTGAGAACATTCGACTGAGTTTAGCTGTTGACCAAACAGAAGCGGAGCGTGTAGCTCGCGCCAGCGCGGTGCGTTTTGGCCCTATGTTTATGGAAGTGCTGCGCGTGCCGCTTTTATTAAAGCAGCCTCTCGATAGCTGGATTTCCTTTACCGGTGCGGAGCATCTGGAACAAGCCTTGGCGTTGGGGAGAGGCGTTGTTTTGGCGACCGCCCATAGCGGCAACTGGGAGCTCTTGGGCGCCGCCTTGGCGAAACGAGGCTTTCCGTTGGTGGCAGTAGTGCAAAAGCAGACAAATGATGCGATGGACCGTTTTATTAACGAATATCGTCGCCAAAGCGGCATGCATGTGACCTATAAATCAGGCGTAAAGGAAATGATTCAGCTTTTAGGCGAAGGACATATTATCGGTTTGCTGGTGGATCAGGATGCAGGAGCAGAAGGCGTTAGAACGCAGTTTTTTGGGCGCGAAGCCTCCAGTCCTCCAGGTGCGGCGCATTTGGCGCGTATGCGCCAGGTTCCGATTGTGCCGGCTTTTATTACGCAAGAGGCGGATGGACGGCATCATGCCTGGCTTTATCCGCCGGTATTTGTCGAGAAGACGGGAAATAAAAAAGAAGAAATTCAGCAAACAACGCAAGTGCTGACCCAATGCGTCGAGCAGCACATTCGGCAGTATCCTGAGGAATGGTTTTGGCTGCATAATCGCTGGAAACACGGGAGCGATCTAGAAATGAATAAATGAGAACAAATTGCCCCGTTAAACCATTCTGTACCCGTAACCCTCGTACGGTCCCTCACGTGACGCTGGTTCTCCTGTTCAATATCTATTTCTCTAGTGGCTTTCATAGGGAAATACTTGCGTTGCACACGTAAATCCGCTAGAATAAACAAAGGCTTAATGCTTTTGGGAGGAATCATGGAACGACAAAGTACTCTGGCAAGGGAAGTTGCCTATAGCGGGATTGGCCTGCATTCCGGACGGGAAGTGAAAGTGCGTTTTTTGCCGGCGCCTGCAGATACGGGAATCCTTTTTGAACGGATTGACTTGCCCGGCAGACCTCGCGTTCCGGCGCAAGCGGCCTGTGTAACGCAGACCATGCGGGCGACAACGTTGGAAGCGGGTGAAGCCAAGGTTTTTACGGTGGAACATATCTTGGCGGCATTTTCCGCGTTGAACCTTGATAATTGTCTCATTGAAATTGATTCGATGGAACCGCCTGTGGCGGATGGCAGCGCTTTGCCGTTTTTGGAGCTCTTAGCAGAGGCGGGGCGTTGTGAGCAACAAGCGTTACGATCGGTTTACTGTATCGAAGAGGCGTTTATAGTGCGAGATGGAAATCGGTTCATTTCTATTTTGCCGTATGATGGCTTTCGTATTACTTTTACGTCGGTTAATCCGCACAAGGCGATTGGAATTCAATTTGCCGATGTGGAAATTACCAAGGATTTATTTTGGAGAGAGATTGCCCCGGCGCGGACCATCGGCTTTGTCCATGAAATAGAAGTATTGCAGGCGCAAGGCTTGGCCTTGGGCGGCAGCATGGAAAACGCAGCCGTGTATGATGAAAATGGCGCGGTTAATGTACTACGTTTTTCGGATGAATTGGTCCGGCACAAGGTGCTGGATGTGGTTGGCGATTTAGCGTTGGCAGGTCCGATTAAAGGCCATGTAGTGGCAGTATCGTCCGGTCATGCATTGAATACAAAACTGTCGCAGTTAATTGCTGCGGCCAGGCAGGGAGGTTGCGCATAGTGGTATTAACTATTGAAGAAATCAAGGAAATTATTCCTCATCGGTATCCGTTTTTATTGGTAGATCGCATTTTGGAGTTGGAGCCCTTAAAGCGTGGCGTCGGCATAAAAAATGTGACTGCTAACGAGCCTTTTTTTCAGGGGCATTTTCCGAATAAACCGGTTATGCCGGGAGTATTGCTGCTGGAGGCTATGGCGCAGGTTGGCGGGGTTTCTTTATTGTATCCGGATGAAAACCGGGGCAAGATTGCTTATTTTGCCGGTATGGAAGGCGTTAAGTTCCGTAAACCGGTCGTACCTGGCGATCAGGTGCGTATGGAAGCGGAAGTAACCCGTCTGCGCGGTTCCGTAGGTAAAGTGCGTGCAGAGGCTTTTGTAGAGGGTCAATTGGTAGCGGAAGCAGAGTTTATGTTTGCCCTGTCGGACAAGCAAGAATAAAAAACATAAATAGCAAGAAAAACAGTGATGTTGCCTAGGAAAACAAAACTAGAGCAGTATAGTTCAGCGTAAAGGCTTTTTTTGCAAAAAAAGATGATGTTTCTATTTGACTGAGTAGTCGGAATATAAGAGCAGAAAAACAGCCTGAGAGTAATGACCTAACAGTATTGACAGAGACTCAGTCAGAAGGAGTTGTCATATTATGCAAACGGATAAAGTAGTACCTTTGCGTATGATTCACGAGATGGCGGTGGTTCATCCCAATGCGCGTCTTGGCAAGGATGTTCAGATAGGCCCCTACGCAGTCATTGGTGAACATGTAGTGATTGGCGATGGGACGAAAATAGGCCCGCATGTGGTTATTGACGGCTGGACTAGCATTGGCAAGGACTGTGTTATTTTCCCCAGTGCTTCGATTGGAGCGGAACCGCAGGACTTGAAATTCAAGGGCGAGAAAAGCTATGTGTTTATCGGCGACCGGACGACATTGCGCGAATTTACCACGGTAAATAGGGCAACTGGCGAAGGCGAAGAAACACGCATTGGCTCTGATTGCTTAATGATGGCCTATACGCATGTGGCGCATAACTGTATAGTAGGAAATCACGTAATCATGTCCAATGCCGCTACGTTGGCAGGACATATTATTGTGGAAGATCGCGTTGTAATCGGTGGCTTGTCCGGGGTGCACCAGTTTGTTAAAATTGGCCGCAATGCCATGATTGGCGGCGCTTCCAAAGTGGTTCAGGATGTGCCTCCCTTTATGATTGCCGACGGGCATCCGGCCAAGGTAGCCGGCTTGAACAGCGTAGGCATGTCTAGAGCGGGCGTGCCGAAAGAAGCGCGGCGCGAACTGAAAAAAGCCTATCGGATTTTATACAAGAACGGTTTATCGCTAGACCAAGCGATCGCGATGATGGAGCAGGAGCTGGAATCCTACGAAGAAGTGGAACACTTCTTGCGCTTTTTGCGCAATGCGGAGCGGGGTATTTGCCGGACGCGCCGTGACAGTAGTGAATAAGTTGCAGCAGAGGAAGAGTTGCTGCAGAGTACAGGGTATTCTGTAGCGAACTCTTTCTGTTGTTTTGGAGAAACTAAATTAGCTTTTCGTTTTAATTTGGATATGGGAGCGGTGAATATGCAGAAAATCGGTTTGCTTGCCGGCGTCGGACGACTGCCGGTTGATTTTGCGTTCTGTGCGCGAAATTTAGGTTTATCTGTTGTGGCGATAGCGGTGTTGCCTACTGTGGAGAGCGACTTGGCGGAAGCGGCTTCTGTATATCATCAGATTGGCGTTGGTCAGCTGCAGCTTTTAATTGATACCCTTCGCCAGGAAGAGGTTTCCCAGGTTACGATGCTAGGGAAAGTAACCAAGGAACTGCTTTTTTCCGGTAAAGTGGAATTGGATGGCCGATTTCAACAGTTGCTGGCGTCATTGCCGGATCAAAAGGATGACACCATTTTGTTGGCTTTAGTGAAAGAATTGGCCCAAGAAGGCATTCAAGTAGCGGATCAAACGGCTTTGTTGAAAATGCTGTTGCCGCAGCCGGGCATTTTGACCAAGCGTCAGCCTACGGAAGGCGAATTGGCAGATATGGATTTCGGCTTGTCCATGGCTAGAGAAATAGGCGCTTTGGATATTGGACAGACGGTGGTAGTAAAAGATCGGGCCGTTATGGCGGTAGAGGCGATAGAAGGCACAGACGCCTGCATTCGTCGCGGCGGTGCCTTGGCCGGCGGCAGCGGTGCCGTAGTGGCCAAAGCAGCTAAACCCCAGCAAGACCAGCGCTTTGACATGCCTGGCGCGGGTCCCGCCACCATTCGCTCCATGATCGAAGCCGGTGCGTCCGCCCTTGTGCTGGAAGCCGGTAAAACCTTGCTCGTAGACCGTGCAGAAGCCATCGCCTTGGCCGATGCGCACAACATTACCATTGTGGTAAAATAAAAAATCTTGTTAATAAACCGTACTTCGTCCCCTCAATCGTGCCCTCCATCTACTCCCTTTACTCTTGTTAATAAAACGTGTCCCATATCCTCTGTCGTACCCTCTCGTGACTTCGATTCTCTTGTTCAATCTTCGGTTCCCCCCGAACCCTCCCTTTACTCACTCTACTCCTGTTCGTTAATATATTTTAATTCCTAGGAGGATGTTTCATGTGCAAAATCATGCTTTCCGCCGGCGAAGCCTCCGGTGACCTTCATGGCGCAGGCATTGCAGCGGCGTTGCGCGCCATGAAGCCGGATGTGCGTTTGTTCGGCATGGGCGGCGCAGCCATGCGCCGCGAAGGCGTGGACATTCTCTATGATATTGCCGACTTGGGCGTTATTGGCATAGTGGAAGTTATTAAAAATTTACCGCGGTTATTCCGGTTGCGCGATGAGTTAGCGGCGGCGATGGATCGGGAAAAGCCGGATATTTTAGTTACGATTGATTATCCCGGCTTTAATATGCGCTTGGCGAAAATCGCGAAAGCCAAAGGCATTCGTGTTGTTTCCTATATAGCGCCTTCTGTATGGGCTTGGGGCGAGTGGCGGGCTAAGGGCGTGGTACGCTCAGTTGATCATATTGCTTCTATTTTTCCCTTTGAAGCGGAACTGTACCGGCGCTACGGCGGCAACGTGACCTATGTGGGCCATCCGTTGTTGGATTTAGTGGGAACGAAACGCAATACGGCAGAGGCGCGAGCCTTTTTAAAACTGCAGCCGCAGAAGCGAATTGTTTTGCTGTTGCCTGGAAGCCGGAAACAGGAGATTAAGAGCCTGCTGCCTTTGTTTTTGGAAGCAGCCAGGCAGGTGGCGGCAGCGGTGCCGGAAGCGGTATTTGTCTTGCCCTTGGCTTCAACGGTAGCAGAGGATATGGTGAAGCCAGCGATAGAAGCAGCTGGCGTGCCTGTTCGTTTGGTGCGGGAGTATTTGTACGACTGGATGCAAGCGGCGGAAACCGCAATGGCGGCTTCCGGTACGGTGACCTTGGAAGCGGCCTTAATGGATTTGCCTTGTGTTGTGACTTATAAAGTGAATCCCTTAACCTATGGTTTAGGAAAATTGTTGGTGAAATTACCGTATATCAGCTTGCCCAATATCATTGCGGGGCGGCAAGTTGTGCCGGAACTCGTCCAAAACGAAGCGCAGCCGCAGCGACTGGCGGCAGAGGTCTTGAAGTATCTTCAAGATGCTGAGCATTGTGCTGCTACGCACCGCGCTTTGGGGGAAGTCCGTCATAAATTGGGGGAAAGCGGCGCCGTTCAGCGTGTTGCGGCTTTAATTTTAGCGGAAGCATCCGGCAGCAGGAGGAAAGTGCATGAATAGCTATATGCGGCTGCTAAAATATTTGCGGCCTTATTTGCCTCGTTTGGGAACGGCTATTTTTTGCATAGTCCTGGCTTCGGCGGCAAACTTATACGTTCCTTGGATTATTAAAGACGTGATCGATAGAGTCTTAGCCGAGAAAGATATGATGATGCTCAATCTCATTGCAGGCGGCATCGTCGTGGTTTTTTTGCTGCGAGGCATTTTTTTCTACGGGCAAAGTTATTTGATGGCCTATGTGGGACAAAGAATTGTCATCGATATACGCGAAGACATCTATCGCCATTTGCAAAGATTGTCGCTCTCTTTTTATTCGCGCAACTCTACCGGAAATATTATGAGCCATGTTACTAATGACGTAGCGGCTGTGCAAGGAGCGTTGGCGGATACGCTGATTGAGTTAATTACGGAGAGCGTTATCTTGATCGGCTCCATTGGCGCTATGTTCTTTTTACACTGGAAGCTTGCTTTATTTACCTTCATTACGGTGCCCTTGGTTGGGCAAACTATTAATGTGTTCGGTAAAAAACTGCGCGCTTCCGGCAATGTAATGCAGGTTAAGGTGGCTGATATTACGTCGGTTTTGCAAGAGGCCATTTCCTCTATTCGAGTTATCAAGTCCTTTGCCCGAGAAGAGTTTGAAATTGAACGCTTTCAAAAGGAGAACTTTTCCAACTTTCGGGCGCAAATGAAAAACGCCCAGCTTATGGCTACGCTGACTCCTTTAATTGAATTTTTGGCGGCGATCGGCGTGACGCTGATTATCTGGTATGGAGGCTGGGAAGTTATTCATGGGGACTTGACGGCAGGCGCGTTAATCGCTTTCTTGATTTATGCTGTAAATTTATCGAATCCGGTCAAAAGAATCAGCAAATCCTACGGAGTGGTACAGCGCGCTTTAGCGGCAGCCCAGCGTGTCTTTGAAGTGATTGATACCCAACCGGATGTGCAGGACGCGCCGGGGGCGGTAGTGTTGCAAAAATCCCAGGGACATTTGGTATTTGAAGGGGTCGACTTTTCCTATAATCCGGGAGAACCGGCTTTGCGTCAGGTGTTTTTTGAAGCCCATCCCGGGCAGATGATTGCCATTGTCGGTCCTTCAGGCGCGGGTAAGACAACCATAGCCGCCCTGATTCCGCGGTTTTATGATCCCCAGCAAGGGACAATTTATCTGGATGGCGTTGATATCCGCACGGTGACGCAAAAGTCGCTGCGGGAACAAATGGCCATTGTGCCGCAAGAAACGGTGCTTTTTAATCGTTCCGTGTATGAAAACATTCGCTACGGTCGTTTGGAGGCAACACAGGCAGAGGTCATAGCAGCTGCTAAAGCAGCTAATGCGCATGACTTTATTACAGCTATGCCTCAAGGCTATGAGACTCCTATTGGCGAACGGGGCTGCATGCTTTCCGGCGGTCAGCGGCAACGTATTGCGATTGCCCGGGCTATCTTGCGGGATCCGCGCTTGCTGATTTTGGACGAAGCTACGTCGGCTTTGGATGTGGAAAGCGAACAGTTGGTGCAGGACGCTTTGGATAAACTGATGGTAGGGCGTACCTCCGTGGTTATCGCCCATAGACTGTCAACGATTGTCCGGGCGGATTGCATTTTGGTTATGGATCAGGGACGGATCGTGGAGATGGGCTCTCATGAAGCATTGCTGCAGGCTGGCGGTTTGTATCAGAAGTTGTATCAGGTTCAGTTTCGCGATACTGGGACAGAAAGCAGCGGGGTTTAGAAGATGCGCTTTTTTTACAATCTCATGACTGTTATACTAGTGATAGCCGCCATGCCGGTATTTGCCTATCGGTGCCTCCGGCAAGAAGGCTTTGTCGAACGATTGCGCCAAAGTTTTGGTTGTTTGCCGGCGCATGCGCTGGATAAAGTGGCGCATAAAAACTGCATTTGGCTGCATGCGGCGTCAGTAGGCGAGATTGTTGCTACCAGCCCTTTGGTGAAAGAACTGAAGAAAGCCATGCCGGGAACGCCTGTGTTGGTATCGGTTGTCACAGCCAGCGGGTATTCCATGGCCAAACGCATTCTGACGGATGTGGACGGACTGATCTTTTTTCCCTTGGATTTACCATGGTTGCCGCGCAGAGTGCTTGCCCAAGTTCGGCCTCAAGCTTTTTTGCTGGTAGAAACCGAGCTATGGCCTAACTTTTTGTATGCGGCTAAACAATACAAGATTCCGGTAATGATGGTAAACGGGCGAATTAGTGACCGCAGCGTGAAACGGTATCATTATCTTAAAGGTATTTTGCGGGATATGCTGGATACAGTGGAACGTTTTTGCATGCAATCTGCGATTGATGAGCAATATATTATTCAACTAGGCGCTGACCCGCATAGAGTGGTAGTAACAGGCAACACCAAGTTTGACCAGACCTACACGCATGTATCGCCTGAAGAAAGAGAAGGTTTGAAACAAGAACTGACTCTTACAGGACATGAGCCGATTTTGGTTGCCGGCAGCACGCATGAGGGTGAAGAGGAAGTATTGCTTACGGCTTTTTTAAAGGTGCGGCAACAATATCCTCAAGCGGCCTTAATTTTAGCGCCCCGAGAAATTTTACGCGTAGACGAGTTAGTGAAGCTCTGCTTGACAAAGGGCTTGCCTGTACGTCGTCGTACGCAACAAGCCAATCAAGGCGGTCAAGGCAGCGTGGTTATTCTGGATACTATTGGGGAATTAGGACGCATTTATAGTGTTGGTGTCGTTGTCTTTGTCGGCGGCAGCCTGGTGGCTCATGGAGGCCATAACATTTTAGAACCGGCGGCGCATGGCAAGGCAATTTTGATCGGTCCTCATATGTTCAATTTTAAAGAAACGTATGCTTTATTTTCTGGACGGCAGGCGTGTAGTACGGTCTGTGATGCGCAGGAGCTAACAGAAACCGTGTTGCATTTGCTGCAAGACAGCAAGGAGCGCCAGCGCATGGAAGCGTTGACTCTGGATATTGTCCGCGAAAATAAGGGGGCTTCTCGGCGAAGCATTTGCTATTTGCAGGAACTTTTGCAAAAATAGCGAAGCCTTTCGAATGGAGCCAACTACGAGAGAAGGCGGGGCATGTATGCGCCAACGAGAAGCGATTCAGGCATATTTATATCAATTAGTACATGGGAAGGAAACAGGAATACTGGGAAAGCTTATCTTGCTATTCTTGCGTGTTTCTTCCTGGCTTTACGGCGCCGGTCTGACTTTCAAGCTCAACTTGTATCGGTGGGGCTTACGAAAGCGGTATAAGCTTCCCTGTAAAGTCATTAGCTTAGGCAACGTTACCGTAGGCGGCACAGGCAAGACGCCGACGGCGCAACGGTTGGCGGCGATTATTCGCGATATGGGCTATCGGGTCGTGCTTTTGAATAGGGGTTACCGGGCGAAGTGGCGGGGCACCGTAGGGCTTGTTTCCGATGGAAAGCGAACCTTTATGACGGCCAGCGAAGCCGGCGACGAAGCGTTTTTATTAGCTAAAAATCTGCCGGGCGTGCCGGTCGTAATCGGGCGGAACCGAGCGATTACCGGCGAATATGCCGTTAGAGAGTTGAAGGCGCAGGTTGTCATTTTGGATGATGGCTACCAGCATTGGCAGCTTATGCGGGATTTGGATATTGTTTTGATTGATACGTTGAATGTATTTGGCAATCGTTATTTGCTGCCGCGCGGCACTTTGCGAGAACCCTTGGCCCATCTGGATAGAGCCCATGCTTGTTTGCTGACCAAAGTAGACCAATCCAGTCCGGATACGAGGGAGATTATCCGCAGTACAGTGCATCAATACAATCAGGATGCGGCGATTATTGAAAGCGTACATCAACCAAGGCATTGTATTGAAATACGAGAATGGTACCAAGGTCATCCGCCGCAAAAAATGCCTCTTTCTGAAATCGCAGGAGTCAAGGTCATGGCGCTTTCCGCTATTGGCAATCCTTCTTCCTTTGAACAAACTATTTCCGACATCGGCGCCTGTGTGGTTGCTTCCGCTCGGTATGAGGACCACCATGACTATACGATGGCGGAAATGCAGCAGGTCATGCAAGAAGCGGTGGAAGCCGGTGTAAAAGCCATTATTACAACCGAAAAAGACGCCGTAAAGATACCGGCGGAATTTATTCACTCGGATCGTCCTTTGCCCGTCTATATTTTAGGGATTGAATTGCGGTTTATGGACGGTTGCTACGAACAACTCTTGGAGCTCATTCGCCGAGTGGTGGAAGGGGAGAAACGAGAAGTATGAAAACCGTATGTGTGATTCCGGCGCGTTATGCATCCACAAGGCTGCCGGGAAAGCCGCTGGCGTTGTTGGCGGGTAAGCCGATGATTCAGCATGTATACGAACAAGCCGTCCAAGCGCGGGGGGTTCAAGAAGTTTTGGTAGCTACGGATGACGAACGCATTGTAAAAGCGGTAGAAGCCTTCGGCGGTCAGGCATTGCTGACCTCTAGCACTCATCCTACTGGAACGGACCGGTTGGCGGAAGTGGCCCGTAAACACACGGATGCGGATATTATCATCAATGTTCAAGGTGATGAGCCCCTCGTGGAACCGCAAGTTATTGAAGCCTTGGCAGCAGCTTTTGTAGAGCGACCTGCTTTGCAAATGGCTACCTTGTGCACGCCCCTGCTGCCGGAAGAAGCGGCGCAGGACAGCGTGGTCAAAGTGGTGATGGATCAGAAAGGCTATGCTCTGTATTTCTCGCGTTCTTTGATTCCCTTTCCCCGTAAACCAGGCTTGGTTCAAACCTATAAACACCTGGGCCTTTACGGATATCGGCGTGATTTTTTGTTGGAATACGCGGCGATGAAGCCGACTCCCTTGGAGCAAACGGAATCGCTCGAACAGCTGCGGGCGCTGGAATATGGTCATAAAATTCTGGTTCTCCCTACCGAACACGCCTCCGTTGGCGTCGATACGCCGGAAGACCTCAAACGTGTGGAAGCAATCCTGCTGAGCAGAGGGAAATGATTGAATTTTGAACAGGAGTAGAGGGAGTAAAGGGAGGGCACGAACTGGATCGTTTCATACCCTGTACCCTCGCTGTATTTTCGCTGCTCTTGTTCGAAACATATACTTCTTAAAATTTTTTCGGAACTCATACTCTATATTTTCATATTCAAAGTAGATATTCCCCAACCCCATACCCTCCCTCTACTCACTCTACTCCTGTTCGAAACTCGTACTCCATATTTTCATACCCTAAGGAGGTTGACTATGCATACTGTGAAAATTGGCTCTTTGGAGCTTGGCGCACAGCGCCCGATCGCTCTGATTGCAGGGCCTTGCGTAATTGAAGACTACGAACGGACACTTCGTATTGGCCACGGGATCAAGGCCATTACAGAGCGCCTGGGCATGCCGTATATTTTCAAAGCATCCTTTGATAAAGCCAACCGTTCTTCCTATAATTCCTTCCGCGGACCGGGATTGGAAGAAGGACTTGGCATGCTTCAAAAAATTAAAACCGAATTAGGCTTGCCTGTTTTGAGTGATATTCATGAAATTACCCAAGTAGAGCCGGCTGCTAAAGTGCTGGACGTCTTGCAGATTCCGGCTTTTCTCTCGCGGCAGACGGATTTGCTCTTTGCAGCCGGGAAAAGCGGCGTTGCCGTCAATGTGAAAAAAGGACAGTTCTTGGCACCCAATGATATGAAAAACGTTGTGCGTAAGCTCGAAGAAGCAGGCTGTGAAAATATTTTACTTACGGAACGCGGTTTTAGCTTAGGTTATAACAATTTAGTTGTTGATATGCGGGCCTTGCCGATTATGCGCTCCTTTGGCTATCCCGTTGTGTTTGACGCGACCCATAGCGTGCAATTACCAGGCGGGGCGGGCACGGCGTCAGCGGGGCAGCGCGAATATGTCGGACATTTAGCCAGAGCTGCGGCTGCGGTCGGTGTGGATGCTTTATTTTTAGAAGTGCATGACAATCCGGAAGAGGCGTTATGCGACGGGCCGAACATGGTGTATCTGGATCAATTGGAAGAACTGCTTCTTGACATCCAGGCTATTGACGGCATTGCTAGAAAACATAAATAAAAATTCGTGCCAAGGAGTGGTATAATAACATGGATATACCAATCAAGCAGACGAATGACGCAAACGCCCGAGCTTCCAAGGTGCGGCTGGTGGTTTTTGATGTGGATGGCGTGCTGACAAGCGGCCAAATTGCCATCGGCAAAGATGGCGAAGTAATGAAAGAATTTTTCGTGCAAGACGGCTTGGGCATTGCGGTGACGCAGCGTGCAGGAATCAAAACGGCCATCATTACAGGGCGGGAAAGTGAAATGGTTCGTTTGCGCAGCGCTGAACTAAAAATTTGCGATGTTTATCAAGGGACGCTGGACAAACAGACGGCTTTGCGGGAATTGATGGATAAGCATGGTCTGGGCGTAGAAGAGGTTGCGTATGTGGGCGATGATTTAAACGATCTTCCTGCCTTAGTACAGGTGGGATTTGCCTGCGGCGTGGCTAACTCGGTACCTGAGGTAGCGCAGCGTTGTCATTACATTTCCGCACATCGCGGCGGCGGCGGCGGCGTGCGAGATATTTTGGAGTTTATTTTGCGCAGCCAGGGCCTTTGGGATGGGATTGTCCAATCCTATGTGGAGGGCAGCGGCCAGCAGCATACTCGTCAGTAGTGGATACTTTTCATTTTATGATTAGAAGCAGTGGTAATATAATTGCTGTGAAAGGAGGGCATGACCATGAGCAATGAATGGCAATATCATTTGTTGAAAGCGCTGAGTCGGCTGATTTGTTTGCTGCCGTATGCATGCGTTGTCAAGTTGGGACGCTCCTTAGGCTTTTTGTATTGGTACATTGCCCCCAAGCAGCGACGTCGTGGTATTCGGCAAATGAAAGAACGCCTCGGACTCTCCCAAGAAGCTGCTGCTGCAGTAATGAGACGACTTTGCGGTAACCTGGGACAGACCTTTTTGGAAATTATGTTTACACCGAAACTGGATGCGCAACGAATTTCCCAGCTCGTGGAGATTGAAAACCGACAGTATTTAGAAGACGCTGTAGCCAGAGGGCACGGAGTAGTCTTTTTAACCGCTCATATCGGCAATTGGGAATGGCTGGGAGCGGCCTTGTCTATGGCTGGGTTTCCGATGACAAGCGTAATCAAGCGCCAGCCGAATGATCAGCATACCCGGCTGCTCAATGAATATCGAGAGCGAGTGGGCATCGAAATTTTTGCCCGGGGAACGACGGAACTGATCGGGGCGGCTAAGGCGATGAAAAAGGGGAAAATTCTAGGATTTTTGGCAGACCAAGACGCTGGCGTTGATGGCCTTTTCCTGGATTTTTTCGGAAAACCGGCTTCGACGCCTCTGGGGCCGGCTGTTTTTGCACGCAAGTTTAAAGCGCCGGTGATGCCTGTATTTATCGTGCATAAACCAGATTATAGCGGCCATAGGGTGCTGATTTATCCTCCCTTGGAATACGAAAATACGGGAGAAGAAAAAGAAGACTTGCGGCGGTTGACTTTGAAAATGACGCAGTTATTGGAAGAAGTTATTCGGGAACATCCTGATGAATGGATTTGGTTCCAAAAGCGTTGGAATACTAAGGTGGATGGGAGCTGTGAAGAAGCATGAAAAAGGGCCGCTGGCTTTTAATAAGTTTTATGGCTGCTAGCGTGCTTTTTGGCGCGTACTATTTATGGCGTGAAGAGTTCCCGGATCCGCCGAAGGAAGTAGTCCAAACGGAAGAAGAACCCATCTTCATGGAGGGAAACACCATTTCCGAAAGCAAGGACGGTAAGCTGGTCTGGGAAGTGACGGCGCAGAGCATGCGGGGCAGCAAAAATAGCCAGGAGATTACCCTGCAGAATGTGCGTGGTGTTTTCTACCGACCGCAAGGAGGAACCGTGATTTTGACAGCGCCAGTGGGCGTGTATGTTCCTAAAGAACAAACTCTGCGTTTTACAGGAGATGTCAAAGCGGTATCCAGTGATGGCGACACTTTTGTAGCAAAAGAAATGGGCTGGCTTGCGAAAGAAGAGCGTATTTACGGGCAAGGGCAAGCGCAGCTTAACCGCAAGGAATCACAAGTCAGTGGCGACCGCATTGAAAGCGACCGGGATTTTCAAAAATCTAAGGTTATTGGCAATGCCCGTTATGTGAAGCAATAGGAAGGAGAGGCTGGAGTATGAAATTCTGGAAAAGCAAAAAAATGGCAATGGCCTTGGCGTTAGCGCTAGTCTGCAGCAGTTCGCTTCTAGCGCTGGCGGCGCCGGGAGAAAAGACTGAAGTAACGGCCGATACCTTTGATTACGATTCGGCAACAGGCATGGTACTAGCCAAGGGGGGCGTAAAGGTTGTACGCGGCCAGCAAACCATGACCGGACAGACGGTAGAATACAACAGCAAAACCCAAGACGCTCATGTCAGCGGCGGCAATGGTGTGCAGGTAACCGGACCGGATTTGAATATGACATCCGTGGAATTGTGGTCTGTAGGCGGCAAGCAGCTCATTGCGCAGGGCAATGTAGTGGCTGTAAAAGGGGACAAGCGGCTAATCGGCCCGCGTGTGGAATATTTCCAGGAAAGTGAAATCGCCATTACGCCGCAGGGTGGAACCATTTTTATGACGGATGGCAATATGACGGCGGATCATATCCAAGCGTTCCTTAAGGAAGACCGGGCCATAGGTACGGGTAATGTACACATTGTCAGCGAGGCGCGCAAGTTGGACGCTACGTCTGATTTGGCTACGTATTATGGCGAAAAAAGCGGTCAAGATCGCAGCAAGATCATCATGACCGGCAACGCCAGAGCTATCCAGGACGGCAATGTACTTGTCGGTAATACACTGAATCTGTACTTGGACGACAAAGCCATGGAAGGCACTGGACGCGCCCGTCTCGTCATTACTAACCCGAACCCCAATACCGGCGCTCCGCAAACTAAACCAGCTGAGGAAGTGCAGGATAATAAAGATAATTAAATAAACCGTACCTCGTCACCCTCCTGCGTACCCTCCATATACTCCCTTTACTCCTGTTCAAATTTCGTATCTCCATAATTGAAAGAGAGGCTTCTGCATGTATATCCAAGCCAATAATTTGGTAAAAAGCTATAAGGGACGCGCTGTGGTGGATGGCGTCAGCATTCGGGTAGACCAGGGATCGATAGTGGGATTGCTGGGACCCAACGGCGCCGGGAAAACCACCACGTTTTATATGATTGTTGGCTTGGAGAAACCGGATCAGGGCAGTGTCGTGATCGACGGCGAAGATGTGGCGAAACTGCCTATGCATGTTCGTTCCAGCTATGGTCTGGGATATTTGCCGCAAGAAGCTTCCATTTTTCGCAAGCTTTCGGTAGAAGACAATTTAATGGCTATTTTGGAAGTTACCCCTCTTACTGCGTCGGAACGCAAAGAAAAACTAGAAAGCTTGCTGAAGGAATTTCATGTAGAGCATGTGCGTGATCGCCTAGGGTCGCAGCTTTCTGGAGGCGAACGACGCCGGGTGGAGATTGCCAGGGCCTTAGCGACAGAGCCCAAGTTTATTCTCTTGGATGAACCTTTTGCTGGTGTTGACCCTATTGCTGTGGCGGATATTCAGGAAATTATCAGCTATCTTAAAGAACGAGGCATTGGCATTTTAATTACCGATCATAATGTGCGGGAAACCCTTAGCATTGTCGATCGAGCTTATATTTTGAATAATGGTCGAATTTTAATTGACGGTGACCGTGAAACCATCGCCAATAGCGATATAGCCCGCAAATTTTATTTGGGTGAAAATTTCAGCTTGTAATGAGTCCTTTTATAAGCATATTTCTAAGAGCCGAACCTTGCATGCGTTACCCATTCAACAACGGCTCATGAATGAGGAGAGATTGTCTGGATGCGCATTTTAGATAAATACATTCTGAAGGAATTATTAGGCCCTTTTGTATTCGGCGTTTGCTCGTTTTCCAGTATTTTTATCGGCACAAGCACGCTGTTTCGTATTGCTCAATATGTAACTAAATACGGCGCCAGCTTGCCGAGTGTAATAAAGCTGTTTATTTATAGCTTGCCTAGTATTATTGTTTTGACCTTTCCCATGTCCATGCTGTTAGCGGCGTTGCTGGCTTTTGGACGGCTGTCGGCATCCAGCGAATTGACGGCAATGAAATCTGGCGGCATTAGCTTTGCCAGATTGGCAGCGCCTGTGTTTATTGTCGCTTTTTTTGTCAGCGTCTTTGCAGTAGCTTTTAATGAAAAAGTGGTACCGGCGGCCAACGAAGCGTATCGGTATACTGTGCAGAATGAAATCGAAAAGAATACCAAACCCAAGGCGCAAGATCATGTTATCATTAAAGATATCGAGCAGGGGAAAATTACCCGCTTGACCTATGCCCGTAAATTTGATGAAGAAACAAGCAGTATGAATGCTGTTACCGTACAAGAATTTGAAAATGATCAAGTGGTTCGCATTCAAAACGCTGAAAAAGCTGTTTGGAATGAAGGCCGTTGGGAAATGGAGCATGGCGTTATTCACGATTTAACGCCGGACGGCGGTTTGAATCGAACGATTCGTTTTGATAAGCAACTTTTACCAATCGATAAAGCCCCCAAGGATATTTCAAGGGAGCAAAAAGAACCAGCGGAAATGACCATTCGCGAACTAAAGCTGCATATTAATGCTTTAAAGAGAGAATACGTGAAGACAGGGACCTATGAGGTGGAGCTGCACCAACGCTTTACGATTCCCTTGGCTTCCTTTGTCTTTGCTTTGATCGGCACTCCATTGGGCTTGGCCCCGCATCGCTCCAGTTCCTCCATCGGCTTGGGCATCAGCATTGTCGTCATTTTTATCTACTATACCATCATGACCATTACTACCGCCTTGGGGCAAGGCGGTGCTATTCCAGCTATACTGGCGGCGTGGATTCCCAATCTTGTCGGCATCCTTGCTGGTGCGTGGCTCATCTGGCGTAAATCCAGGTAGGAGTACGGAGCAACGGTTTTTGAACAGGAGTACGACGGTGCCGGAAGCACCTAGGGTCGGTTGCGCCATGGACGGCGTAGCAACCGACGTCTACTGCTTAAAGTGAGGGCTACGGAAGAGTTGTTATTATTATTTTAAATATTACTCGGCACCCTCAGTCGTGCCCTCAGATCACTCCCGCGACTCCTGTTCGTTATTTCTTGTATGAACCGTAACCCTCATACGTTCCCTCCCTATACTCCCTCTACTCTTGTTTGTTATCTATTTCCCCGAAGAGGAGGCTTGGCTCGTGGACGGTATTATTTTGATTTTAGTGCTGATTTTAATGGGCGGAGCCATTGCTTTTATCGGAGATCGCCTAGGGTCGAAGGTCGGCAAGAAGAAGCTGACCTTGTTTGGTTTGCGTCCCAAGCATACTTCGACAGTAGTAACGATTGTCACCGGGATTTTGATTGTTACCGCTACCTTTGGCATTTTGACGGCTGTGTCGCAGGACGTGCGTACGGCGCTTTTTGGCATGGAAAAACTGAAAGCGCAAATGGCGGAGCTGCAGAAGGAAGCAAAGCTTAGTCAGGAAGCTTCCGACAAGGCAAAGGCCAGTTTGGCCGAGAAAACTACCGAGTTTGCTGCGGTTAGTGAGCAAGTAGAAAAAATGAACCAACGCTTAGCGGTGGTACGACAAGAGCTGCAGCAGGCTGTGGCCGAAAAAGACCAGGCGGTGGAAGCGCTAGCTGCCTCGCAGGGAGAAGTGAATCGTCTGCAGGCGCAGCAGCAAGACTTGGAAGAAAAGATCCAAGAGTTGAATCGTAATAAAGAGAAATTGGAAGGTAATTTGGAGGAGCTGCAGGAAATTGCCGCCAAATTGCAAACTGGCATTCGCGTAGTTCGCGAAGGAGCTATTGTCTTCCAGGCAGGAGAGGTGCTGGCTTCGCGTTCGGTTGATCCTCTCGAATCGCAAGAACAACTGCGTCAAGAGCTGGAAGCTTTTTTGCGTGAAGCTAATGCGCAGCTTTTGCAGCGCTTGAATATTGATAAAGACCTGGGCTTACTCGTGATAAGCCAGCGTGAGTTTGATATAACTATTGATGAAATACGAAAAGCCGACTCGCCGCGCATTCTGCGCGTAGTGGCGGCAGGAAATACGGTTTACGGAGAGCCGGTATTCGGGGCGTTGCAATTGTACTCAAATCAGCTTGCTTTCGCTAAAGGTACGACTCTTTTGCAAGAAGAAATGCAGGCGATCGCAGAGGACTCCGGGGCCAATGAAGGGGCCATTATTCTCTTTTTGAAACAAGTTAATGCTCTTTCCGTGCGCCAAGGAGTGCTGCCGGACCCGATTTCAGGCATGGTAGGCTCGTTGCCAGCCAATCAGCTCTACGAAACGGCGGCTAAAATGAGCCGCCTCGGCGGACGCGTGGAGCTTTCGGCGGTTACTATAGAAGATGTGCATACCGCAGGCCCCGTGCGCATTGAACTCCGCGTCCGGGCGATAAAGTAAAACGATAGAGAAGAAGAGGACGAGATATATGAACAAAGAGTAGAGGGAGTAGAGTGAGGCTCGCGGGAGAGTTATATTATTTTATAATTTCTTTTTCGTACCCTCCTTCTACTCCCTCTACTCCTGTTTAATATTTGTTTGTAGCTTTTACAGGAGGCGTAAGGATGATTGCAGCAGTGGACCCGGGGCGGGAGAAATGCGGCGTAGCCGTAGTGGCTTTAGATGGCTCTATCGAGAAGCGGCTCGTTGTGCCGACCCCAACTTTGCAAGAAGAAATAGCCTCAATTTTGGCTGGCGGCAGGATTCAAGTTCTCCTTTGCGGCGACGGCACTGGTTCGGCGGCGCAAGCAGCTATGCTGCAAGAACTAGCAGTGCAGCATCAGGCTCAATTCATCATCGTAGATGAAAAGTACACGACAGAAGAAGCCCGCAAGCTTTATTGGCAGCAGCAGCCCCCCCAAGGCTGGCGGCGTTTACTGCCAACCACCATGCAGACACCCCCTGTGCCAGTCGACGACTACGTCGCCGTCCTCCTGGCCTGGAAGTACCAGAAGAACGAAAATTGAACAAGAGTAGAGGGAGTACAGGGAGGGCTCGAAACACGGTATTTTTATTCTCTCACGTACCCTCACTCTACTCCCTTTACTCCTGTTAAAACAACGTACTCCGTACTCGTTCTTTACTTTTCTTCTTTATTATGGTATACTGCATCTAGTTCTTGGACCACCCAGTCAAAGACTGAAAAATATTTGAAAAAAGTTTTTCGACTTTGCAGGAGTTTTGAATCCAAGAGCGAAATTAATTAGGCGTGACCGGATGAGTACATATTTACTTGGAAGTAGAAAAAGGCTATTGAGGAAACGTGGATACTCATGAGCTGCTTTCTCCGCCTGAGTTTATGTATTTGTCTGTGCGCAAATACAAAATTCTTAGGAGGAATGAACACATGAAAAAACGTCTTGTAACTGCTCTCGCTCTTATGTTCGGCCTCGGCATCGGCGCTACCGCCTTTGCAGCTGCCAATCCTTTCGTCGATGTTCCGGCGAAACACTGGGCCTATGATGCTGTAAACAAACTGGCTAAAGCTGGTATTGTTGACGGCTACGGCGACGGCACCTTCCGTGGCGACCGTACCATGACCCGTTATGAAATGGCTCAGATCGTTGCTAAAGCTATGGCTCGCAGCGACAAAGCCGATGCTGAAACCAAAGCTACCATCGACAAGCTGGCTACCGAGTTCAGCGCTGAGATCGAAAACCTCGGCGTTCGCGTTGCTAAGTTGGAGAAAAAATCCGACAACCTGAAGTTTGATGGCAACTTGCGTGTTCGTTACATCAACGAAAAATTCTCTAATGGCTTTTTGGGCGATGCTAGCGCTAAAGTACAGCAGGCTCGCTATCGCTTAGGCGCTACTGGCGAAGTTAACGAAAACTGGATCGTGCGTGCACAGTTCCAAGGCACTGCTGATTCTTCCGTTGGCGGCACTGCTAAGGACGATACCAAAGTTACCTTGAACGAAGCTTATGCTAAAGGTACAATGGGCCAGGCTACGGTTACTCTTGGCCGTTGGATGCAGACTTCCGTTGGCGATGTAATTTTTGATGAAGATTCCATCGACGGCATCAAAGTAGGTTTTGGTAATCAGTTAAAAGCCAACATCTACTATGGTAACCTGCACATTGACGAAGTAAACACCGACAGCAAAGATCGCGTGTTTGGTACTGAACTGACTTGGGCTGCTAACAAGAACTTCAATATGTTCGGCAGCTACAATCAGATCAAAACTCGTGACGAAGGCGCTGCTGTTCTGATGAACAGTGCTAAAAGCAGCACCGGTAAAAACAGCATCAATCTCTATGAAATTGGCGCTTCTTACAAATTCAACCAGGATTGGAAATTGACCGGTATCTTCAATAAATCCAATGCTGATTTCCAGAGCAATGGTTACAAAGCTGAAGTTCAGTACAAAGCCATTGACCTGAACAAAGCTGGCACCTGGCAGGTTGCTGCTGGTTACATGAAAACTGGCGTAAACTCTGTCTATGATACTGGCAACTGGGTTGGCAGAATCAATTCTGTTGCTTTGGGCGCTGCTCCTTATGATGGCGCTAAAGGCTGGTACTTCGACGGTGCTTATGTACCTGCGAAAAACATCAAATTCCGCACCATCTATGGTGATTTCAAAGGCATCGATACTTCTGTTAAAGACAGATACTATCGCGCCCAAGTTGAATTCTTCTTCTAAATCGAAGAATTGCGGCAAAGAAGCCCTGCGTTTGCAGGGCTTCTTTTTTATTTACTTTTTTTTAAGAACATGTTAAAATTCCATTTGCGACTGTTTTGTAATAAAGTGCTGAAAAATTAAAGGATAAGGAAACGTGGACACTTATTCAAGTGGTTTTAGAGCAATGAGTGCAGAGCAGCGTGAAATAAGGTACATAGAAGGAGAAGATGACGATGAAAAAGAAACTCTTGATGGCTGCTATTGCTGCCATGATCGCCATGCCTGCTACAGCTGCTTTGGCCGCGCCGGTGGAATTTAATGGACAAATCGAAGCGCAATACAGCCATGATAATGCTACCAAACAGGATGGCAGCAAAATCACCTTTACTTTGAATGCAAAAACCAATGTAGCTAAAAACCTGGATGTTTATGGCCGCTTTGCGGCACAAGCGCTTACCACTGCTGGTTTCCGTAATGATTTCCGCATTGGTGCAGGCGCTTACGGTGCAGATACTAAGTACATGAATGAAGTGGATCAGTTTGGTTTCTTGTATAATAATGCAGGTACTAGTTATAAAGTGGGCCGCCAAGGCGGTACTATTGGCGGGACGGCGTTGTTGTACAGCACAGAGGGTTATGTCGGTCGCGATATCATGGCTGATGGCGTATCCATCAAAACTAAATCCGGTGTAACGGATATTTCGGTAACGGCGTTGCGTGAAGTCTACGGCCCGAGCAACAAGGCTTATGCAGTTTCGGCTTCCTATAAGCCGGCTAAAGCCTGGACTGTGGGCGCAACCTTAGCTCGCTATGATGCGGCTCAGGACCTGAATTATTGGGCTGTTAATACTGGATATGAACTGGGTAAAGCTAACTTTACCGCAGAATATGCCAAGTCCAGCGCTAGCGATGCCAACAAAGCCTACGATCTTGGTGTGAGCTACGCGTTTGACAAAAAAACCTCGGCGTTTGCCACCTACTATCGTGTAGAGAATAACGGAGATATGGGCGGCTGGACTGACTTCGATGCAAATATGAAAGGCTTCTATTACGGCTTAAATCATAAGCTGGACGACAAAACGACCTTGAAGCTCTTCTTCAAAGACATTGAACAAGTGGACAACAGCTCCGTGAAGTCTAAACAGTTCCGTACGACCGTTTCGTATCAGTTCTAGTTTATTTCAATATCTGCGGGGCCCTGCAATGCAGGGTCTCTTTTCTTTTTCTCCGAACCCTCACTCAACTCCTGTTCGATTTTTCGAGCTTTTCGCGGTTGAATGGCAGTTTTGGGGAACGTTAATAACGAACCGCGAACCACACGAAAGACGCGAAAGGGGTTAATAATTAGTTTCATGTTCAATATTTTCGAATCCTCACTTTACTCACTCTACTCCTGTTCAAAAAATCCGTACATCTCATGCGTACCCTCTCGTGACTCCGATTTTCTTGTTCAATATCTTCGAGCCCTCCCTCTACTCACTTTACTCCTGTTCAAAACCCGTACTTCTCTTCGCGTTTTTGACAGTTTTGTGAACAAGCAGGAAAGAACCGGCCTTTGTCGAACCTATATTCCTATGTGCACTGGACATTGATGCAGGCAGAGGGAAAAGGAGGAAAATTTATGGCAGGGAAAAAACAACTAATAGCAGCTGTTTTAGCAGGAGCTTTAGCAACTGGGATTGCTATGCCGGCTACGCAAGCTTTTAGCTTAGGCGATGTGTTGAAAGTAGGCGGTATTGGCTTTTTGGTGGATCGCTTTGCAGGACCGCTGAATAGCTTCATCAATACGTTGACGTTTAAAAGCAAGGCTGGCAATGAGTTTGCGACTAAAGTCGTGCCTGTGCTGACTTTTGGCAGCGGCGGCTATGTGGGGGCGGTACAGGTAACTGGCTCGCAGGAACTAGTGGACCGGACAAAAGCTGTATTACAATTGGAGAGCGATTTCAATGGCGGACAGTTTCGCGTAAAAGCCCTGGTGCCTATTGACAGTAAAAATCCGGTTAACTTTACTCGTGTACAAGGCGTAGGCGTTTCGGCAACTATTGATGTACGTATTTAAGGATGAGGAGGCTACATAGAAGATGAAACGATGGATGATAATGTTTGCGGCTTTGCTTGTTTTAACCATGAGCAGTGGAGTGGCGCTGGCGGAAGAAGCCACAGTAGTAGACAAACTTAATTCGATTGATAAAGGTCTTTATGGAAGTGAGCAAACTGGTGCGTTATTAGAGCGGGTGCAAAAACTAGAAAAAGATGTAAATGGACAGGTGACGAAAGAAGCGATTATTCCGCGCGTAGATTCCTTGTACAATTCTGTTTTTCATTCGACGGAAGCCGCACCTTCTTTGATTTTAAAAGTCAATGCCGTGGAGTGGGCGCTGCAACATCAAGTGAATGGAACCGTTCCTGTTAAAAGTCGGATAGAAGGGCTGGAACGGATGGTAACCGGTAATGCAATTCCTGGTGCATTCCAGGACCGAGTGGCCAAATTACTTTCGCTGGCCTATGCTGACGGCAAAGCCCAGACAGCTCCGCTTATCTTGCCTAAAGACTCTCTGATTAAAATCAGCTTTTTGACGGCGCTGGATAGTAAAACGGCGCGCGTAGGCGACGTGGTGGATTTTGAAGCGGCAGACGATGTGTATATTAATGGCATCTTGGCGGTAGCCAAAGGAGCTCGTGGCATGGGTAAGATTAGTAAAGTAGAGCGTGCCAGTAACTTTGGCCGAGATGGAAAAATTGAGATTAATTATGAAGACATTGAGACCATTGATGTAATAAAAGTGCCGATTTTCTTGGGCGACAAGGCCAAAGAAGAAACCAAGTCCTATGCAAAAGCAGCTGGCGCTACCGTAGCAGGCATGATTATCTTAGGCCCGGTTGGTGTGATCGGCGGCGCCTTTGTTCATGGCGATGATCTGAAGATCCCCGTAGGGGCGCAAATGTTTGTACAGACTAAAGCGGAAACTTCTTTAGTGGGAGTGGTTCCTCCGGGAGCTGTAACACAATAGCATGGTGATCAACAAGCACAAAGCAGGCTTCATGCCACTTTGTGCTTGCTTTTTTGATAGAAAAGAACGTTTCACACCGAGTAACTGAGAAAGGCCAGAGAATGTTGATCACGAACCGCGAACCACGCGAAAAGCGCGAAAGGGGTTAATGATTATCCATACGGGGAGATTGCCGCTTCGCTGCGCTCCTCGCAACGACAGGATCAGCTGGCCAGCCGCTGTCATTGCGAACGCAGTGAAGCAATCTCTTCGTCTGTTTTTCAAATTAGGTCCGTACTCCGAACCCTCCCTTTACTCACTCTGAGTGTTCTCACAAACTCAAAACCCTTGAATTTACAGGCCTCGTAATGAGGTCTTTTTATTTTACCTCCCAACATAGAGCGGAAAATTAGTGAAGAAA
>SAAJ01000020.1 GCA_009929485.1 Negativicutes bacterium | reverse complement strand
TTTCTGCTTTCATCGAAAAGCAACTATACAACTGGATGGCGGCCTTGCCCAATTACATCAAGGCTTATTTCCCAATTTCCTGCTGCGAAAGTTGAGTTTTAAATTAGCAGTTGTTGCGATTTTGAAGAATGAAGCCCCCTACGTCATCGAATGGATTGCTTATCATCGAGTTGTTGGCGTAGAGCACTTTTACTTATACACGAATGATTCCACAGATGAAAGCGATGGAATACTGAAATGTTTTGCTAGAGCTGGGATTGTTACGTTAATTAACTGGCCAAGCCGTCCAAATGTTAATTCGCAAAAATGTGCCTATGAGCATGCATTGCTCCACTTTAGGAAATGCTGCCAATGGTTAGCTATTATTGATTGTGATGAAATGATAGTTCCTTTGTCTGCAAATTCAATTGTTGAGGGCCTAAAAGAATTTGAAAATGAAGCTGGTTTGGCGATTAATTGGAATGTATTTGGCTCTTCTGGGCGTCAGATAAAGACAATCGGTCTCGTTATGGAGCGATTTACAAAATGCAGTCGAAAAGCTGCGATTAATCGGCATGTTAAAACGCTAGCAAAAACCGACAAGATTAAGACTCCTGATATTCATACTAGTACTTTTCTTTCAGGAAATTTAGTGGATGTACAGCATGGAATTGTCAAATCCCCTATTCATTCGCATATAACCCATGAAAAATTTCAAATAAATCACTACCTCACAAAGTCTCGTGCAGAATGGGAAATAAAGCGCCGACGCGGGAAGGCTGATTTTTGGGAAGGAAGCAAAGAAAAATATAGATTGGATTCCGAGTTTGAAGATTATGATTTAAACGAAGAAGAAGATCCTAGTATTTTGCGGTATTTGCAGAAGACAAAGCAAGAAATAGCTGAATTAAATAGGGTTATGCAAGAGATTATGTTTCAAGACATTAACCCTTTAGATTTAAAGATTATTAATAAAAACAAGCTAGGGACTGTTTTGCCGGAAACTAAACTAATAGGTACACAGGGCGAGACAAGTTGGACTAATGATGCGTATGTTCAGAACGGGGTTGCAAGATTTTCCGTTGCTAATCAGGAAAGTGGTGTGGCATTAGAAATTACTTCGAATTTTTTTCAAAAGTGTACACGGGGGCTCATTTATAAACAGTCTGCGCAATTTTCTTTTGATAGCAACGCTATCGATCCGCAGCAAATCAAATTCCTATACTATGGAAAAATTTCAGGCTTTACTTTGGTAGATACAAAATGGACAAGAATTGAAGAAAAATGGTGGTATGCTGAAAGTTACTACTACTGCATGCTAAGTGATGAAATACGTCTTTTAAACGTATTGATTCCTAGAGAAATAGAAATAGTAAACGTCTTTTTGCGAGAGCCAGAGTGGACTACATTTACTTCTGTGCTATGAAAGAACCAACTCGACCTTTACATTCCAAATAAAACTGCCCCCAGGACTGCAGATTGCAATTCCTGGGGGCAGTTTTTAGGGGGCCACACCCCGTCGCCGAAGGTGACACCCCTCCATAAACACACCCCGGTTCCTTGCGGAACCACCCCTCTCAAGAGGGGATTATCCACACCTCGATCCCCTCCCGCGGAGGGGTGATGCGAAGCAGCGGGGTGGGTAAACCTGACGGCGCCCCCCTCTCTAGAGGGGATTGGGATTAGTGCTTGCGCGATGCATGCTCTGTGTACATCTGCATCAAAACTTCCTCATAGGCGTTTTGCGTGCCGCTACCATCGAATAACACTTCTTTTGCTTTCACCTCTACTTGCGCCCGAATGCGGCTGCGAAGTTCCGCATCACGTGCATAGCGTACCGCCCAAGCCACATATTCATCTTCATTTTGGGCAATACCCTCTTCAATTCCCATGGCACGCAACATACCCGCCCCCCAGCGGGTGCGAGCCAATTCACCTTCCTGTGTCACTACCGGCAATCCTACATACAAGGCGTCCATATTGGTCGTCCAACCGCCATAAGGATAGGTATCTAAGTTCACGTCGCATACGCGCAGTAATGCTAGCAAATCGGTGTTTTTCGGCAATGGAGGCAAAATGCGCAGTCGATCTGCTACGCCGGCGGCCCGCACCTTTTTCGATAAGCGATCCACAAAATGCATGTCTACTAAATTTTGCAACATAAATGGTTTCAGTACAATAACTGCATTAGACGCCTGCTGCAAGATACGAACCAAAACATCATCTCTTGCAGGTCCATGCTTAATTCCATTTGCGCAAGAAACAAACAATACTTTATCTTCCGGCAGACCAAAGTCTTTTCTTGTGCGCGTTTCATCCGCCTCAAAAGGCGCATATTGAGCCGCTCCTAAACGAGGAAGGCGAATCAATTTTTCACAATAATGCCGTTCTGCTTTCGGACCTTCAAAGTCTCCACTCAAGTAATATTGGACTGTAGGCAATCCGGTCGTTACCCCATGACCTACCAATACCGCTTGAACCGGCGCTAACTGCATCGCCGCCAGCTTATATGTTTGCGGATCCATACCAATGTCTGTGTAAATCAATATATCTACATCGGCATCCACGATGGTTTGGGCAATAACATCCAAATCTTGCAGTTCTGTTATGGCGATATATTCATCACTCTTCTCAACAATTCGCTCTGTCATTTCATCACGCCTTCTTTCTAAAGAGAAGGTGACAACTTCAAATTCGTCCTTGTTAGCGTGCAATATACGGTTAACCATGTAAAAACTGACAGCTTGGTTGCGAAAATTGCTAGAAATATACCCTATGCGTACTTTCTTTCTTTGCTTTCCACTTTTTTTCTTCACATGACTCCACCGGGGATAAAAATGCTTCATGAAAGACTGTAAAAAACGACCAAATGCGTTTATTTCTTCTGACATATCTCCGCCGCAATATGACAGCCTCCATAAATGAAGAGTAAAATGTTCAGCACATGCCTCGAACAACCCTTTAGGAATTAAACGTTGATACTTAATAGCGGCATCGCAATAATTTTTAATATGCGTCAACGCAGCTTTCTGAACTTTTATATCGCTATTGAAATAAGGAGCACAACTTAACCAAAACGGAACAATTACTTTAAGAGCCAAAGGCGTCGCCGAACGCAAAAGAGCATCCATATCCATCGTAATATCTACTTCGCCATATGGCTGGTACATACTACGCAAGAGCAAATCAGGATATGCTTTTCCTGTATAAGCCTCTCTAGGAATGCTCCGATACCGTGCAGAAAGAATATTTTCATTCCTCCCTGTCTCCAAATATAAAATAGAAGCATCATTCAAAAAGACCAACCGCCAAAAAGTAACCATTCTTGATTGGCGCACCACATCCACTTTTGCTAATTTTTGCTGCGGAGTACGAATTAAGTAGTTTTTCCAAAGCTCACGTATTTCCCGCGCAAACAGTAACGCCACCAACCGTTCATCATTTTTTAAATGGCCGGAACGCGGCGGCATCTGCCTATGGCGAAGCCATTGTTCCACAACATCCCACAGGAAAGATTCCCCTTCGCTCCAAATACAATATAGTAAAAATGCATCCACATAGGTTCCTCGTTGAGGGTCTTCTGTTTTATATGCTTCTGCTTTTTCTTTTAGCTCATCCCACAATGCCTGCCTTCCTAATTTTCGCAAAGCCTGCATTCTCTCAATATTTAAATGTTTTTCACATACTTGCTTCACTATATCATTCGGGTCACTTAACTCAACTTTTCTTTCTGCCTTCGTAAGATCCTGCTTCTTTCCTCCCTGTATCATTCGATACAATTTTTCATATTTCTCCATTACTTGAATTAGATTCCAAGGCCCTTGCAAAATAGAGTAGACGCTCCCATTACTCCACTGAGCCAGCTGCTCTTTCCGCGTGAGCAGCGATTTCAACTGTTCCATAGCCAAATTGGAACGCAACGAAAGAGCCAAACCATTTTTTTGCTCTTGTAGCCAAGGGTATTTCCAGAATAAATTTTGTGGAACCGCCAGCGGAACCCCGCACGCAGAAATTTCCAAAGAACTATTCAATTCACTTTGTTGACCTAATAAGAGCGCCAAATCCACTGAGCGATACACATTACGCAAACCCGCTTCGCCCAGATCTGCGCGATATAAGGTATGCACCTGTTCATGCTCTTGATCCAACGACAGAACCAACCATCCTTGTTCTCGTAAAGAATTAGCTAATTGGCATCCAGTAGCATCCACTAAGAGAATATGTCCCTCAGCAGGAAGGCCCAACATTTTCCTAGCTTCTATTTTATCGCCAGGACTCCAAAAAGAACAATCTACCCCCATTGGAATATTTGCTTGCTGATGTTGCCCTAACGAACTTCTACGTATGCGTTCCGCCAACCACGGCAATGTATTAACAATAGTATACTCGCTTAACTCCTGCACCGCTCTCACAATTTTGCGAAATGCAGCAGCTTGTCCTCCTTCAGCAGGAGGTTCTTCCATAAACATACGTTCATTGTACAATGTCCAAATTAATGGTTTCGCTGCTAAAAAAGGAAATACCAAATAAGAAAAATAGCCGCCGCTGATATCGTGCAAATGTACAATGTCAGCCTGTGTAAATTCCTCTTTTTCCAAGACCTCTAACAGCTGAGGTGCATATAAATCGAATAATCCACGCTGATTTTGCTGTTTCAGCAAGTTAACTTGCCATGATAGAATAGGCGTCGATAAAGGCAAGACATTTTCGGCTTCTCCGTATGCCTGTTGAACCATAAGTTTGGCTTCGTGCCCTGCTTTTCGTTGTTGTTCCATTAAAGCCATCACAAAACGTCCCGGGGCGTCGCCTCCGTTGGCGCGGGCAATATGCAATATCTTCACGTACCGCTCTTCCCTTCTAACAGTTTATAGATCATATTGCTGCCGCACCATGGCAGCATACATGCCATCCTGCTCCAACAACGCATCATGAGACCCTTGCTCGACAATCCGTCCTTTTTCCATCATGTATATTCTATCGCAGCCGCGAACGGTCGACAAGCGATGGGCAATAATAACCATAGTCCGCCCGGCAGCTATTTTATCCAGATTGTCCATGATCACTTTTTCTGATTCATAATCAAGAGCACTCGTCGCTTCGTCAAAAATCAAAATACGCGGATCCGTAATCAAGGCCCGTGCAATCGCCAAGCGCTGCCGCTGCCCGCCTGACAATGATTTCCCCCTCTCTGCCAAATACGTATCATAGCCGTCCGGCATACGGCTGATAAACTCATGCGCCCCTGACAGCTCCGCCGCCCGTTGCACTTCTTCGTCAGTCGCACCGGTTTTAGCCATAGCAATATTTTCCCGCACGGTACCGCTAAAAAGAACATTTTCCTGGAGAACCACGCCGATTTGCCGCCGCAACCAGGCAGGCTCCACTTGTGATAAATCAACGCCGTCAATGAGCACCCGGCCGCTCTCCGGCACATACAACCGCTGCAGCAGCTTCGTCAACGTGCTTTTCCCTGAACCGGATTTTCCCACCAAGGCAATACGCTGCCCCGGATCCACTTGAAGACTTACCTGTTTTAAAACTTCCGCTCCGTCAACCCGATAGCGAAAAGTAACACGATCCAAAATAATTTCCCCGGCAATACTAGGCAGTGTTGTCCGGTTGGGATTAAAGGACGGCTCTCCTACCTCATCCATAATATCACCCAAGCGATCCAAAGAAACCCTGGACTGCTGGAAGGACTGCCAGATGTTAAGGAGTCGAACCAGCGGACCGATGACTTGGGAAGAGTACATCTGAAAGGCAATCAATTCGCCTACCGATATGCTTCCAGCCATGACCAGTTTCGTACCAACCCAAAGTATCGCCAACGTAGACGTCTGCTGAACAAAGCCGGCTGTATTCCCGGCAAGGTTCCCCAAGTGCGTAGCTGCAAAGGTCGTTTTTACGTTTTTGGCCAATATCTGTTCCCATTTTTGTGTAAATATAGGTTCGACTGCCAAGGACTTTAGCGTTTGCACGCCATTTAGCGATTCAATAAGAAACGACTGGCTTTCCGCGCGAGCCGCAAAACTTTCATTCATACGGCGGCGAAAAAGCGGCGTAATCGAAATGATCAATATAAACAGCAGCGGAACAGCTGCCAATGCCACGACGCTCAAGAGAGGACTATAGTAAATCATAACGCCAATATAGACCACGGCAAAAACACTGTCCAAGACAGCAGTCATAGCCGTCCCGGTAATAAATCCTCGAACCGTATCGACTTCACGTACCCTAGACACTATATCTCCAGCCTGCCATTGTTCAAAAAATCGCAACGGTAGTGAAGTAATATGCTTAAAGAGACGCGAGCTCAAAGTTACATCCATACGATTTGTCGTATGGTTAAATAAGTATGATCGCAAGACCATCATGGTTACCTGAAATACCGTTACTACCGCCACGCCGAGAACCAAAATATCCAACGTCGTCAAGCTGTGATGAACCAATACCTTGTCAATAATGGTTTGCGTAAAAAGAGGACTAGCCATACCCAACAGCTGCAAAACCAAAGAAAGCCCCATGACATGAAGAACCAGTTTCTTATAACGCCATAAAATGGGAGCAAACCAAGACAGCCCAAATTTTTGCGTTACGTTGCGCAACCGGAGCAAAGAGCGCCGGGTTAAGAAAATCATTTCTCCGCCCCAAAGTTCGAGAAACTTTTCCAAGGGCACGGAAAAAGCCTGCTGGCGATGCGGATCTACAATTACTGCCCTGTCTTCCCCTAGCATTTTCACAACTACCACATAGTCATTATTCTTCAACCGCGCAATGGCAGGAAAGGGGAGCCGACTAATGCGCTCCGCATTGGGGAAAAAGGCTTTCGCCTTTAATCCCAAATCCCGGGCTGCTCTTAAAAGCGTCAGCGTATCCATGCCTTCATCCCGTACCACATAAGCACGTTTAAGCTGTTCCGGATCGGCAGGAAGCCCCAACATACGCACAACCGTAACCAAAGAATGCAGCG
This sequence comes from Negativicutes bacterium, assembly GCA_009929485.1. Classification (GTDB taxonomy): domain Bacteria; phylum Bacillota; class Negativicutes; order Anaeromusales; family Anaeromusaceae; genus Anaeromusa. Next base: position 45,389 of record SAAJ01000020.1, on the reverse strand, counting down.
CGCTATCCAATCGTTGCTGTGCCATGTCTTACCTCTCCCTCAAGGCTTCGCCCGTATATTTGCGGAACGGATCCAAGAAGAACTCAATAATGCGTTTTTCCCGGATCTTAATCTCCGCCTGCGCCGTCATGCCTGGCAGCAAATATTGATCTCTTCCAAAAACATTTACCGTTTGTTTAGGCAAGGATACTAATACGAGATAATACGGTTCCGCAGCCGCACTTTGTCCGCTCTGCGCCGCGGCTTGGGAATTTTTCCCTTGCTGGCCTTCAATCGCATCCGGGCTGATACTTTTGATAACCCCTTCTAATGTACCAAATTTTTGAAAACTAAAGGAATCTACTTTAACCGCGGCCTGCTGTCCTTCATAAATAAAGCCGATATCCTTATTAGCCACCTTCACTTCTACTTCCACTTCCGTTCCTTCCGGTACGATGGTCATCAGAGGCTGGGCCTCGGTAACAACCCCCCCTACCGTATGCACTGATAATTGGTTAACCCGCCCATCGATCGGCGCCAAAATCGTCGCATAGGCGTTTTTCTCTTCCGCCTTTTTTAATTCCTCTTGATAGGAAGCCAGCTGCTTGCGGTTCTCTACCAATTTCGTATTAATATCCTTCAACCAGGAAGACTGGGTTGTATCGCGATTTTGCAGGCTTTGGGCCAATGCGGATTCGGTTTTAGCAATTTCCGATTGCTGTGAAATCAGCGACTGTTCCAATTCCATACGCTTGGACTGGTGATCCAAAAGCGTGAAATACGCTACCGCATTATCCGCCAGCAGCGAGCGAATACGGTCTTCTTTATCGCGGGCAATATCATACTGCTGTTGAAACTTCACCAAATTCGTCCGAGCAATCTGCACAGCCGATTGCTGCTGGGCAATATCAGCCGCAGCCATCGCCATGCGGCTGCGATACTCGGCCATACGCGAACTATATAGCGCCATTTGTGAATCCATGTCTTTAGGATCCAGCCCCGGCTGGCGGCTGGGCTGAAATAGAGAGCCTGTCAGTTCCGACTGTAACCGTTCGATATCTAATTGATAATAAGCCGCTTCCTTACGCAGTCTCTCCAGGTCTGCTTTAGATGCGGTCGGACTCAATTCGATCAACGGCTGCCCCTGTTTTACAAAGTCTCCGTCTTTCACATGAATGGCCCTAACGACGCCCTTGTCTTCTGTCTGTACCGTCTTTACGTAACCGTTAGGAACTAACTTTCCAGGAGCTACCGCCACTTCATCCACTTCGCCTACAAGCATCCAAATTAAGCCAGAAACAACCAAGGCAAACAATGCCCACTGAATGGCTCTCCCCACAGGAGACGGCGGCGTTTCCATTACTTCCAACACCGCCGGCAAAAACTCCGCCTCTTCTTTTTCCATGCGAATTTTATCTTTTGTCTCGCCAAAGTACTTGTCTTGTATCCATTTCTGCAGCTTCTTAATCATGCTACATTACCGCCTTCCTGAAGCATATACAAATGATGGTAAATGCCTCGCTGCTCCAGTAGTTCCTCATGTGTTCCCTGCTCGACAATCTCTCCTTGCTCTACCACCAAAATCAAATCCGCCCGCCGCACCGTCGTCAAGCGATGCGCCACTTGAATGACGGTACGATCCGTGCCGATTTCCTCCAAACTCTGCATAATAATGCGTTCTGATTCATAATCCAATGCGCTTGTCGCTTCGTCAAAAATTAGAATGCGTGGATTGGGCAATAATGCCCGGGCAATAGCCAAGCGTTGCCGCTGTCCGCCTGACAAAGAAGCTCCTCCTTCTCCCACTTGCGTATCATAGCCATCCGGCAGCTCCAAAATAAATTCATGCGCCCCCGCCTGCTTGGCCACGGAAATTACTTCTTCCATATTGGCGCTAGGCCGCGTCATGGCAATGTTGTCACGCACACTGCCGCTAAAAAGATAGTTTTCCTGCAGCACTACGCCGATTTGCTGTCGCAGCCACAATGGCTCGTATTCCCGCACATCTTTACCGTCCAGAAGCACTTTGCCTGCTTCCGGCACATACAAACCTTGGAGCAGTTTCGTCATGGTGCTCTTGCCTGAACCAGACCGTCCCACAATGCCAATACGCTGCCCTGGAATAATCTGCAACGATACATTTTTCAGCACCGGTTCCGGCTGATTAGTATAGCGATACGTTACTTCCGTCAAGACCAACCCGCCCTGCAACGGCGCCTGCCCTGACGGCACCGGCTGCCCAATCATCTCCGGACGCGCATCCAACATCCGTCCCATCATTTCCATGTTGAAGGCAGTCTGCTGCACCATGGGCCACAGTGATGCCAAGCGCAGCATGGTCTCATTTGCCTGACTGGCAAGCATCTGAAAGGCAATCAGTTTGCCCAACGTAAAACCGTCCTGCCCGGAAATAACCATCCAACCGCCATACCAAAGGATTACTAAGGTCGCCAGTCTCTTAAAGAGATCGCCAATCTGCCCAAATATCAACTGAAAGGTTGCCGTATTAAAGGCCGTATGTACCGCTTTTGCCAATAGCTTTTCCCATTTTGCATTAAATTGCGGCTCCACCGCTAACGCTTTGATTGTAGCCATGCCGCTTACCGATTCTACAAGAAAAGCGTTATTTTCACACAGTGCCGCCATATTCTGCTCAATACGCCGCCGAAAAATCGGCGTCGTAATAAATGCCTGCAAAAAATAGACCGGTATAACCGCCAAGGCAATCAACGTCAGCGGTACGCTGTAATAGAACATCACACCGACAAAGACAAACGTGAAAAACACATCTAAAAGCGCAGTCAAAGTCGTGCCTGTCAAAAAATCCCGCACGCCGTTTAGACAGTTCACTATCATTACAATATTACCAACACGGCTATTTTCAAAAAAAGGAATCGGCAGCGCCACCAAATGCCGGAACATTCTTGTACCAAGATAGGCATCCAGTTTCATCGTTGTATGTGTTAACACATAGGTCCGCAAAATGGTCATACCTGATTGGAAAAGTCCCAGGATTAACAGTAAAACTGCCAATACGTCCAGCGTAGCTTCTCCCCGGTTCACGACTACCTTATCGATAATGACCTGCGTAAACAGAGGTGTCATTAAGCCAAAAAACTGCAAGAAAAAGGAAGCCGTCGTTACTTCATAAAATAGCCGCTTGAATTTTATGATAATCGGCAAGAACCAGTCCAAATGATACTTGGTTTTAAAGGCCTTCCAGGTAAACGGACGAGAAATTAACAGCAAATCTCCTGTCCATGCCTCCAAAAACGCTTCTTCCAGAATAGTAGCCGGTCTGCCTTGCGCCGGATCTAATACAATTAGACGATTTCCATAATGCTTTCCCACTACAAGACAGCGACCATTTTTTAATAATGCCACCATCGGAATCGGCAAATGAGGCAGCTCATCTGCCGTCGCCCGCAAAACCCGGCTCTTTAATTTCACCTGTTCTACCGCTTTTTCTAACCAAGCCAGGCTCCCCTCGTCAGGTTCTACGGCCTGACGCAATTCCTCCGCTTTAGCAGGCGTTCCTAACGAGGCTGCTACCGCACATACACAAGCCAGTGCGCTTGCTACTTTTTCTTCGTCCACCATAAAGCCTCCGTTCCACTCAATCTAGTATACGATTATAGCATATCTGCATAACCATTTCATCCTGACAAGCGAGGCGTTCCCCCTAGGCAGCCCTGCAGATAACTTCTTCTTACATCTTTATCATAACGAATGCTTTTTTGTTCTTGCAGTGAAGCTAACTGCGTCTCTCCTTGTTGATTCCGATCGGATAACCAAATTTCATCTCTGCGAAACAAGTTCTGGTCCATTAGCAAGGTATCATGGGTAACCACAATCAGTTGGTTTTCTCCGCCTTCCCGAATGCTCTGTAAATATACTTCCAGCAGATATCGAGTCAACTGTGAATGGAGACTGCGATCCAACTCGTCAATAAAATACACTCTCTGCAACGAGGATTTAGACATGGCCAAGAACGCCGGCAGCAAGTCTAAAATACGATTGGTTCCGTCTGATTCGTCTTTTAAATCAAACTCGATTTCCCTGCCATCGCTGCAACTATGATATGATACCAATTTATAGGCAACCAATTCACCTTGACGTTGCGAAAAAAACCACTGCTGCCGCTGTAACGTGTCAAAGACGCGAATATAGCCGTTGTCCTCCAGCTCGTCCAGCACACGCAGGCGCACCTCTTCTGGCACCATTACCGCTCCCGGAGGCATTTCACGGATGGCAATGCGGCTGATTCCCGTATCTAATAACGGTAAAATTCGGTTTATCTGCTCCAGTAATGGCGTTAACTGGGTTAAAGACTGCGGAAAATCAAAGCGCGTCTCCGGCGCAATCAACACCAACTGATGTAAGAACCACTCATAAAAAGGTTTTAGTTCCTCCACGTTTTGCACTAAGGCATTTGTTAAAAACAATTGATTGGCTCTTGTTCCCTGACATACATATTTAACAAATGAGTTCTTTTGAAATACTTTTCCTAGCTGAAACTTCTGGCCAGTTCGTATATATACGACTTCTTTTTTTCCTGTGCTGCTGCGCTCTAAACGTTCTTCACAAATCCCGCTGCGATTAAGGGCTACATAAAAAAAATAACGTTTCTCTTCTATTTGAATGACTAAAGAAAAGCAGGATGGCTTAGATAAACTTTCTTGCGCCAGCCGAAACGGTTCTACAAGAATCGGCCGCCCAGGCCCAGTTCCTTTTACAACTAAGTTTTTCAAAAAAACAAGGGCTTTAAAAAAATTGCTTTTGCCGGAACCATTGCCGCCATATAGTAACGCCACCGGCAACGCTTTCTCCTTGCTTCCCGGAACCTCTAATAATCGCTCGCTGTGCTGTCGCTCCCGACCGGCCAAAAGGGAAAACTTTGCTTTTTCTTTAAATGATCGCCAATTTTCTACACTGAATGAAAGCAGCATAAATTGCCCCTTTCGAGATTATTTCTCCATAACCATATTTATTATACATCAAGTTGATTTATTTGGTCAAATTAAGAGATTTTTTCTCGATTCCCCTCTTGAGAGGGGTGCTGCGAAGCAGCGGGGTGTGTTGGGCCTCTTAGGAGGGGTGGTTCCGTTAGGAACCGGGGTGTGTTCGTCATCTTAAGAGGATTACCCACCCCGCCGCTACCGCGGCACCCCTCCGCGGGAGGGGATTGGGATAAAAAAAAGACAGGAGCTGGAAAATCCAGCTCCTGTTAAGAAAGCTATGGAATTAGAGGCGAGTCCAAGTCAAGGAATCGCTGCCAGTCAACTGATAGGTTCCATCACTGAAGATAAAACGATTCAGTTTGTAACCAGATCCACCGGTCCAGTTTTGTACAGTCAGCGTATTGCCAGTATTTGTTGCAGTCAAGGTCAAATTACTGCCATCAGATACAGCGGCAACGCCTGCAGTGGTCAGATCATACATTGCCACATAGTCAGCACTATTATCGCTAGCCTCACCGATTACATCACTGCCAGCATTAGAGCCGAAGAAGTAGGTGTCGGAACCTACACCGCCAATAAGGGTATCAGCTTCGTTTTGATCGCCGCCCCACAGCATATCCGCGCCGGAACCGCCTAAGAGGCTTTCGCTGATGCTCGAACCCACCAGGCTATCGTTAGTAGAACCGCCATACAGCACCTCAAAGTTGCTGACAGTCATACCAGGTGTCAAGTAGCCGCTAGCATCAATCAATCCGCTTCCCTTGAGAACATCCGTATCCTCGCCGCCATCAAGCACTTTAGCAGCAGCCGAGTAAATCACCGTATCTTCGCCTGCGCCGCCTCTAATGGTATCAGCGCCGCTTACACCATTCAGGCTATCCGCCCCTGCGCCGCCACTCATATAGTCAGCCAAGGTTGAACCCTTAATGGTATCATCGCCTGCCGAACCAATGCCCAACCCAAACGTCAAGTCTGTAGTTTGGAAAGTGTTAATACGTGTTGCATTGGCATCCGCGCCGCTTACGGTTTGCTGCGTCATCCAGCCTTCTAAGGTCAAGGTGTCCGTCAAACCGGAATCCGCTGCGAAAGTGATAGACAAATCAGTTGTCCCTGCCACAAACTCGAGATCCGCAAAGCGGACGCCAGCAGCGGCAAAGTTCACCACATCACTACGGTTGTTAAAGCCTTCGTTCGCGATCACATCCATGCCTTGACCGGAACCCCAGAAGTAGGTATCCGCCCCTGCGCCGCCGATCAAGGAATCATTGCCGCCAGCGCCAAAGAGGAAGTCTGCGCCTGCGCCGCCGATCAGCGTTTCCGCTACACTAGAGCCAGCCAACGAATCATTCAAGCTAGTACCTTTGAAAACTTCGATGTTCTTAAACGTAGCCGCTGTAAATGTTCCTGCCTGATCAAAGAACACTGCCGACGTTCTTGCGCTAGCATCTACAAGATCATAATCGCCAGCGCCGCCGTCAATCGTATCCAGCGCATCGTAGAAGATTGTATCGTTACCTGCGCCACCCAGCACACTGTCACCCATGCCAGATGCTTTGAATACGTCACTGCCTGCGCCGCCAATCATGATATCGTTCAGGCTAGTACCGTAAAGAGTGGAACTCATATCGTTAGCAACTGCCAAACCAAAGGCTACGCCGTCTTTATCTACGAATTTATTAGCGCGATAGAGATTGGCGTTAGCATCATTAACACCGGCGATCCAGTTGCTGAGAACCAGCGAATCATTAGCGCCAGACGTATCATCCGCCATCAACACAAGATCAGTTGCATTGCTTACGCCAAAAGTCACGCCAGCGTAGCTGAGGTTCGTGAGATTAACAACATCACCTTGCGAGTTTGTACCTTCGTTGGCAATGGTGACGAATTCTCCCAGGCCATTATCAACGGTGCCCCAGTAGAACGCATCAGCGCCAGCGCCGCCAATTAAGGAGTCATTTCCGCCAAAGCCGCCAAAGATCTTATCGATTCCTGCGCCGCCTTCAATTACGTTGGTGGCAGAAGTGCCTACCAAGGTATCCGCCAAAGAAGAACCATACAGGTTTTCTACGCCGGTGATTAACGTCGCAGCAGTCGCGCCACTGAGATCAATATGAACGGCATTTGTCAACGCTGCTGCCGTCACCGTATCACTGCCTGTTCCGCCATAAATAACGTCTTGCGCATGATAACCAATCACATCAGCGCCAGCGCCAGCGAAAATGGTGTCTTTCAGCGTATCAGATCCGCCATTCAGCGTATCCGCTGCATCACTGCCATAAATCAAATCGGTAACCGAAGTACCGCCGAAATTAAAGGAGCCATTAGCCATATACAGATCGAAACGAACACTGTCGCCAGTTACAAAGGTATGTGCGATCGTAGAAGTATTAGCCGGATCCGCATTGCCTGCTGCAAACCAGTTCTGCAGAGTCAACGTCTGCTGTACCCCCTCAGGCGCAAAGGTCAGATCCAGGTTCCCATCAACGCGATTAACGTTATTACCGGCTAGAGCAAATACATCTCCATTTATAGCATCTTGAACCGTGCTTCCCAGATGCAGATCTGCCAGGTTAATACCGCTCAAGTAAATCACGTCGCCGCCGTTAGCATCCGCCACAATATCGTTGTCCGAGCCATAGGCATAAACAAAGCTATCGTTGCCAGCGCCGCCCAACAATGAATCGTCGCCGCCACGGCCCCAAAGAATATCAGCGCCGTTGCCGCCAGATATCACTTCATTTATAGAAGCCCCAAAAATGGTATCGCCGCCATTACCGCCGCTCACCACTTCAATGCCGGCAAACTTGGTGTTGTTCAGGTCAATCAGCGCTGCCGTGTTTCCTAGAACATACAATGTATCCGTACCTTCGCCGCCATCGATAATGTTATCCGCAGAATCATAAACCAAGCTGTCATCACCAGCGCCACCAAAGAGCGAGTCTGCGCCTGCGCCGCCGTCCAGATAATCAGCGCCCTCATTGCCTGTAAGAATATCGGTGCCGTCATTGCCATACAAGTAATCAGTACCAGCTCCGCCTACCAGCGTATCGGCGCCAGCTTCACCAACCAAGACATCATTGTCATCGCCGCCCCACAGTTGGTCATTGTCGGCGCCGCCGTAAAGCCAATCAGTACCAGCTCCGCCATACAGGATGTCCGCGCCTTCATTGCCGTACAAAACATCCGTACTACCAGCGCCAACCAAGGTATCAGCGCCCGTACCGCCCAGAAGAGTACCATAAATATCTGTGCGAGAAGAGGGCGCAACGTCGTTCACAATAATATAATCATTGCTGTGAGTCACGCGATTATAGTCATTGCCAAAAGCCAAAAAGTCAGCTCCGCCCATACCGTACAGTGTTTCACTGGCACCATTGCCAACCAGCGCGTCCTGTCCGCTATTACCGTAAAGTGCAACACTAGCACCGTTCTGGTAAATGACCCAATTCTGGCCGGTAGGCGCTGTATTACCTGTAGCTTCTACTGCAGAATTCCCATATGCCCATTGAATTGCCATAAGTAAAATCCCCCTTTTGTTTTTATGTAGTTCAATAAAATGCCGAAAACCCCTCTTGGCTTTGCTACCAGCAAACCTTCCAAGAGAGTCCTACCGCTCTATTGTACTACATTTAAAAATCGACTTACAAGGTTTCTTTATAAATTTTTTCATACCACCGGCAGGGTTCGGTGTTGCGGCGTAACCGTAAGGCCTCGGTTTCTAACTATCCTTTACACCTTCACCTCCTTATAAGGCCAGTTCAGCCGTTTTCCATTCCCTATCCGGCGATAGAGTATTTTCGCCGGATGTTTTCCCTCTGCCAAATCGATTTGGCAGGGCTCTTCTTTAGAGCCGCCATCTCGCCTATTTTTAGGAAATTTACATAGAAATAGACGATATTTTTATTATTCTTCGCCCACCAAAGAAATCCTGCTTTTCCCCTGAAAAATTTATATCTTTTATCATACTTTTTCCAGCCAGCTTCCGCCCCAGGACAAACCGGCACCAAAAGCGACCATTACCACGCTTTGGTCTTCAGGATGCCGCAGCAAGTTTTCATGAAATGCAATCAGAGTAGACGCGCCAGCCGTATTACCATATTCACTCAAATTGAGAAAAAACCGTTCCATTGGCTCCCCTGTGCGTTTGGAAATTTCTGCAATGATACTGCGATTCGCCTGGTGGCAAATAAAGCGGTCTGGCCGCCCAAAACGGCTTTTCAATGCTTCAATGGTTTCCGGCCCTCGCTTGACAGCAAAATCAAAAATATCCTTACCCTTCATTGTTAGATAAAAATCTTCTACGCGCGTCACGCAAGCTCCCGGTAAACGCGTTCCGCCAGCCGGAGCTTGCGCGCTGTCCGCTTTAGATCCGTCTGATCCCAAATGAAACCCCTTGAGCTTCCATGGGCCGTCCGGCGTCACTAGCGCTGCTGCAGCGCCATCCCCAAAATACGTATAGGTGGTAATATCTTTTGGATTCATCAACTGGCTATATGCTTCCGCCGCCACCACCACCACGTGCTTCACTCCATCTGCGACCAAAGCGGCAGCCAAACGAAGCGCATAAACACCCCCGCTGCAAGCCGAGTTGACATCAAAGGCAAACGCATTGACCAAGCTTGTCTTTTCTTGGATTCTCGTCGCCGTCGCCGGAATCAGGCGATCTGGGGATGATGTAGCACAAATTAACGCCTCCACCTGTTGCGGCAGGACTCCTGTCGCTTGCAGCAAGCGCTCCACCGCTTCCACTCCCAGATCGGATGTCACTTGTCCTGGAGCAATATGCCTTCTTGCAAAGATTCCCGCCTTATCGGCAATAGCATTGCGAAAGCGAGCTGGGAACTGTACCATATCTTCATTTCGCACTACCTGCTCTGGTAGATACATTGCCGTACCAGCAATTCCCGCTATCATCATTTTTTCTCCCGAAGTTTTTTCTCCACAATTTCCACTACATCCCCTACCGTGTGGTCCCGCCGCACCTCACTATCCTCCAATTGTACTCCGCACCAATCTTCAATATCTACTAAAAATTGCACATGCGCCATTGAATCATACCCTTCGGCTTCATTCAGAACTGCTTGCAGCGTCATTTCCGGCTCTTTAAACGTTTCTTTGGCAAACTCAATAATTTTTTTTTCCAATTCTGCGCGTTCCATCGTCACACTTCCATTCCTACAAAATAATGTGATTCAAAACTGAAAGTAAAGAAATTCAGTCACATGATTTAATTGTAATACGCTATACACAAAAAGTACAGCCATTATCAAAGCCCAAGCATAATTAGGCTTTACTTCGCGCATCACTTGATGCACATTGGGAAGCAAGGGAATAGAAACAAGCAACATAATCAGCCACAGGCTCATGGCTTCGGTGTCATGATTTATTACTGTCCATTCGCCAAAAGGGATGGCATATGGCAGCGCTTGCGGCAACCACAGCGCCCACGCGCTTGGATAACAGAGCGTATCCACAGCGGCCATAGATTTCAGTACTTGCCAGGCAATATCCAGCGAGGTCGCCCGAAAGAAGACAAGTGATATCATTATACAGCCGAACGTAACCATCCAGCCAAGAAGCGCCGGTAACTCTCTCCCATAGCGACGCCAAAGATAGTTTACCATTAAGAAGCAGCCATTCAATATTCCCCAGACAACATAGGTCCAACCTGCCCCATGCCATAAGCCAGCCACCAGCATGGTCAGCAGCACTCCGCCAAGGCCTCGTATCATGCCCTTACGAAAACCTCCGATTGGTAAAAAAACATATTGATTCAAGAACGTTACCAGCGTCATATGCCAGCGATTCCAAAGTTGAACCATAGATGTTGACGTATAAGGAGAGTTAAAATTCATCGGCAACCGGATATTCATAAGCCATCCCAAGCCTACGGCCATGTCCGAATATCCTGAAAAATCAAAATAAAGCTGAAAGGTGTACGCCAATACCCCTGCCCATGCTTCCCCCATCGTCGCCTGCTGGGGGGAGGCAAAGACAGGCGCAACCCAAGGAATCATCGCATCTGCAATTACAACTTTCTTAAACAGGCCTATACTGAACAGTACCATTCCCCGAGACCAATTACGCCAAGAAAAGACAAATAAGCGCAACCTTGTAAATTGCGGGATAATATGTCGATGATATAAAATGGGCCCTGCAATTAAGTGTGGGAAAAAAGTAACAAACAGAACATACTGCACTACCGAATACCCTTTTGTTTCACCTCGGTATGCATCTATAAGATATGCTAGTTGAGTAAATGTAAAAAAAGAAATTCCCAGAGGCAGTACAATTTGAGGTACTTCACATGCTTGCCCCGTCCAGGCGTTCCAGTTTTCCCAAAAAAAGCCAGCATACTTATAGTAGCCTAGCAACGACAAATTTAAAAAAATTCCTGCACCAAGCCATGGACGACGTCGTTCCTGCGAAGACAACTGCTCTAAACGGCTCCCCAACAGATAATTTCCGGCAATGGATAGTAACAACAATACAACATAACGAACATCCCACCATGCGTAAAATGTCAAAGAAGCTAACGCCAGCCACCACAACGCCCCCTGCAATAAGCGAAACCTGGCTAATGCAAAAAAGCCAATTAAAACAACCGGTAAAAATAAGAACAAAAATTCATAAGAATTAAACAACATCGTTTTTCACCTCTCCCACAGCTGGCGGTCCATCCTTTCAAATTGCTGGCGCATTTCCAAGGTATGCTGCGGCCAGGTTTCTTGTGAAACCCATGTTCCAAAATCGGCAGGTATTTTATCCTGACTGCCGCCGAGCATGCGCAAAGCCATCCATTCACCAACATGCGGGCGATAATGACTAAACTCATAATAATTTTGACGCTCTAACGTAACTGAATTATAACCGCTAAAGTTCCAATAAGATGTTATTTTTGCCAAGTCTTCTAAAAATCGCAAATAGTCTTCCGTCACTACTAAATTTGTCAATTGCGGCGACTGCGGAGTCACCGCAACTAGAAGCCGTATTCCTCTGTCGCGGCATAGATCCCGAATCTCCTGTAACGCTTGTAGATTTTCCTTCCATTGCTTTTCGCGAATTCGCACGGCTCGCGTACGCACATCTCTTTGCAACGTTACTTCCTTATTCCAATATTGTTCCCCTTCTTTTTCAATTCGCTGCTGTTTTCCCTGCGGCCAAGTACGTCCACTTTTTTCCACATCATAAACCCAGTCATATTTTCTATCTTCTATGGGTTTATAATTATTTTCCCATTTTCCCTGCCAATTTTCTTTCGGCTGTATTAGTGCATATCCAAGATAATACTTCCACGCTGCTTCTTGCCTCAGCAACGGATGCTCCTTGCGCAAATAATCAGATTCTTCGTTTTTAGAAACCATCATATTTTCCAAATCAATTTGGACTACTACTAAGCGCAATGGCCACGACTGTTGGCTAAGAAACACCAATTGATTTCTAATATCCGCTACAGAAGCAGATGACACACTAAAGTTATAAACGTGCGCTCCAGGCAAAAGTTTCTCATACACGCACGGGTCAACAACGCCTATACGCGAAGACCCAAACAAATACGTATCAAAAGGCTTTACATTGTGCAGTAAAAAATCCACTTTACGAAACCGCTCATTTAATTGAAATGGTTGCGAAAAAACAGAACTTTTGAACACTCCAAACGGATCTAAAATCAAATTAACGCATCCTACTAGTAGTAAAGCAACTAGAGTAAGGCCGCCATACACACCGCTCCATTTCTTCCAAGAAATAAGTTTTCCGGCCGCCATATAGAAAAACACGCGCTTCCACAACCGAGAAGCGCTCCAAGCAAAAGCCATAATTATCCAAATCAAACCGGCCGTTATCCCGCCCCAAGCTGCTACTTTTATTCTTTCTTCAAGCTCCAATTCTTTGTCAAAATGCAAATTAAGCACTTCAAAAGAAGGATCATTGCCAAGAGACTTTCCTTGCCAAGCTCCTCTTTTCATACCAATTAGTTCCATTTGAGACCCCATGCGCAAATGCGAAGTCAACTCTTCACCAGACAAATTCCATGAATTATGGCAACCTTGATAAGAAATAGAACGGATAGCGAAATAACCAGGAGCAGACAACGGATCTACTCTAATCGACGACTCAGTTCCCTTCGGCACGGGAACAGCGTATCGTTGTACATCACCTTCCTTCGTTGCAAAAAAAACACTATTGCTTTCTTGGTATCCTTCCTGTGTCCAAAAAAACACCTGTACATTAGCAGTTGGACTAGTTTCCATCTCCAACCATATTGTCCCTGCATTTTTTTCTTGCAACCACAATGCCGCTCCGCTCCCAAGCCAAACACACAGCAACAGCCAACATAGTTTGCCTTTTTTCATCACGACTTTCTTTCCACCTCTTAAAAAGTCGAAAAACCACTGATTAATCAGGACGCTGTCAAGAAGCGACGATTTAAAAAGCGACCACTCTTAGACAAGCGCACAACAAATCTGTGGCTCTCCGTTTAATTATTCAGGATTTGATTCATTTTTTGTGCGTCTTTATGCTGCTATTTTTTTTCCACAGGCGAAATAAATCGGCCTGAAATGCAGCTGGACTATATCGACTACGCACGTCGCATTGAGCCTGCTTTGCTTTTTGTTGCGCCTGCTCTGGATTTTCATATACAGCTTTCATCTTGGCCGCCGCTTCCTCTATGTCCGCTTCAGCCCACAGCCAGCCTTTACGATACGGCCCAAAGTCTTCTTGCAAAGGAACCATTCTATAGCTAACTAAAAAAGAATTTTCCTTAGTCATAAAATCCATATTGCCGCCAAACGCCGTACCAATAACAGGTTTTCCCAAATACATAGCTTCCAATAGCCCCAAACCTAATCCTTCGGAACGATGAAGCGAAATATAACTGTCGCAAGCATTTAGTAAAGTCATAAATTCGTTTCGACTAAGAGCCTCATTAACAAAAATAACTTGTTCACGAATATGCAAAGCATCCAGCAAGCTCTCCAGCTTTTTTACTTGCTCGTTAAAGCCATGATAATGAACCGTTTTCAAAAGTAATTTTACTTTAGTGGCGGAATCAAAGGCTTGCGCAAAAGCGCGCAATATAGCTTCCGGATTTTTACGCTCATAACTACTTAAAAAATCGAAATTAAAGAAAAACAAGTACTCATCTTCCGCTACACCATACTGTTTTTTTACCAAAGACGGACTCTGAGAAATTACCCAATTTTTCACAAAAGGATATGTGATTTTAGTCACCTTTTTTCCAGCAGGCGCCGCTTTCTCAATTCCTCGCTTTACAAAATCAGTCAACACAAATACTTCATCTACATACTGAAAGGCTTCGTCAAAATGGAAATGATCGTCAAACTCCCACCACCAAACCGCAATATTCCATCGATTTTTAAACAAATCCGGATAATGCCGCTGCACACTTTCCATTTCACCTGCGTTAACAAAAAATACATTCGCACCAAAAATAGGCTGTTCAGTATAATACTGATAAAATTCATCACATTCCAGTACTGAAATTTTTTCATGCGCTTCCGAAACTAAGGGAAATAAGGAAAATGGCACGCCACTGCCATAAGTCTGCTTGACAAAAGAACGGCTAACTTCCGCTGTGCCAATTAAATTACCAAAATAGCCTATCAAATTTAAGCCTACTGCCTGTTGTCGTATAGCCTGTTGCAGCGCTTGCTCATCCGCATGGCCTGTACGCAGCGCCTCGTTGATGCCATACTCTCTCTGCGCAGCCGATGCATACCAGCCCAAAAACTCCTCTTTATGCTTAGCTTCGGGATCAGGAAACGCTTTTTGCAAATCCTTGCGACACTCCCAAATTGCCTGTGCCAGCAGTGGAAGCTGCGATGATCCCTCTTGTCCTTGGCTCAAGGCTTCCACTGTCTTTTGCCGATGAGTACGTGAAGGAACAAAAGGATTAGCTATTTTCGGCAAGATCTCCTTGTATAAACGTCGTGCTGGTTGAGGAATACGCAGAGTCGTACCTGGAAGATAATCAAAGTAATATTCGCAGGATTTGCGGAAAACGTGATAGCCATTATTCAATACCGCTTCCCGATATTCGGCGAAAAGTGGCCACACTTCGCTTTCTTTTTGAATCCGATGCCGTGTTTGGTGTTTTGATACAACCCCTATATCTTCTAAAGGCAACCCGCTAAAATGAAAGAAAACTAAAGGCAAGCCATTAGCCAGCCATTTTTCGTCTTCATTTTTAATGACCCGCTCATGCAAGTTCCAATACGCCGCATTATAACCGGGATGTTTCCACACTACTACTTTGTCAAAATAAGAAGGCGCTAAGTCCATCCATTTTTGGTCGACATGCATGCCTTTAGGCAAATCCATAAAGCAGCCGTCAAAGAGCTTTTGCTGCCACCATTTACATAAATTAATAGTATTAGGCGTATTACGCAACGCTAAAAAGCCCAAATTGTATGTACCCGCGTTCAAGATGGTCAAATCGTCGGGCATTTTTTCATCGTTAAAAGGAGCCAATGCATGAGGCGTCAAAATAATATCAACTTCCTCCAAGGCATCCAACAAGGACTGCGCCGTCCCTGTAAAATAAATATCCGGATCGATATACAACACTTTGTCATAACCCACATTGCACAGATATTCCAATACAAAGGGTTTAATAGCCGTATTCATTTCTAAGATATCATACTTAAAAAGCATGTCCTCGATGCGCTTCCAGGGAATAGCATTTTTTACTTCATGGAAACAAACAATACGCACTCCTTTCTCCGTTACTGAAGAAAACAATTCTATTTCTTCGGGGGTCAAATACATATCCATTAAGAAAATAATAAACTGCGCCTCTGGATGATGACGTAAAAAAGACTCGCGCAACGTCAAGGCGTAATGTGTATAGTTTTTCGAGACGATCGTAAATCCGACCATCCCCTCCTTTACGGCTCCTTCGTCTTGAAAGCTTTGTTTTAACAACCTCTCCCTAGCCGCCTGAATGTCTGCGGCATGCTGCCATTCATAGGTCTTGCGATTCCAGCGAATCCGCAAATATTGCCATGTTTTTTCACACAACCTCGCCCAACCATCACGCTCCAATACATCTGCCGCTTTACGAATCCGCCAAGAGCGGCTTCCTCCCCTGGCAAGATATTTACATAGCTTGTTTCGCATTTTTCCCCCCATGCTGCATCCCTCAATATCTCATTCATTTTGGCTGCGGAAACAGCCGTTTTCCTAAAAAAGGCAGAGTGCTGCCCCAACGCCAACCTTTGGATAACAATAAATTATTTTGCCAGTTTTGCAACTTTGCAAGTTCTACATTCTGCAAGTAAATTTTTTCATGAAGCTTCGCCATTTGACTATGTGCATCTTGCAACATTTCTTGCGCCTTATCCATTTCATTGTCTTTGCGCTGAATTTCATTATCTTTGCGCTGTATGTCCTTTTGCAATCGCTCTGTTTCGTGTCGCCAAATATGTGCCTCTTCTTGCCATTTATCCGTATCCTTGCGCAGCGCTGCTAAAAGCACGCCAATATTCCCCAAATCCGGCTTATATTGGCTGACAAAATCCGCCAGCAGCGGCGACATCCCCTTATTAACGCTCCGTTTCACTTTCAATGAAAAGCGCAGCTCCACTTGCTGTTGTTGCCCAGCAAGTTTTTCCGTAGAAATCCGAATTTGGGGATCTATGCCAAACGATAACAAAGTCCACTTCTCTTCCGTCGCCTGTAATACTACTAAATCCCCTGCTGCTGCTATGTCAGGAAAAATCACCGAGCCATCTTCACAAACAAGACGCGCCTGTGAAAGTTCACAAAAAGCCGGTTTATTGCCGGGGTCCAAGCGCAGCTCGCCATGCCCTGTCCATGTAAACGAAAAGGCATATTCTGTTCCTTCTGCCGCCAGACTTAATGGTCTGCGCAAACTCGCCTCTTCATTCCATGTATCGCTTGGTCCATAAAAGAGCTGCAGTTCGTCATCCACCAGCCCATTAAGCAATTTAGGTTGTTCTTCCCGAGGGGTTTCTTTTACTTCAATAATCCATTGATAGATATGCCCTTCCATCCGCTGACGCAGTAGGGACTCAATATTTTCAGGCACCTGGTCATAAGAACACCCAAATTCCGTATCCTCCGGGCAGGCCTCAGTCGTCTCCCAAGCTGTCACGCTTAGACCGCTTTGCCGCACCATAGTCGCCAAACTATCACGCGTAAAAAAATGAATATGCGTGTCATCCAGCAAGCCGGTTTTCTGATAATTAAAGCGTCCCTGCAATAGTTCGAGAATGACCGCATTATGTGCTATATTGGGAACTGAAATAAGTATCGTTCCATCTGGAGCAAGCAGCTCTTTCGCTGTTTGCAGCACAAGCAACGGGTTTCGTAGATGCTCCAAAACGTCTACAAATAAAATATGGTCAAACTTTTTCCCCTTATAGGTCACCAACCAAGCCAAGGCATCTGCATCCCCAATAACGATGTCCTCCGTATAGGCTGCAGTCTGCGCTGCCGCTTCCGGATCGATCTCGACTCCCCAAATGCGGCAGCCAAGTATCTCTTTCATATAGCGCGTCATATAACCGGTTGCCGGGCCAAATTCAAGAATGCGCGTTTGCGGCTTGACTCGTTGTAATACTAAGGACATAGCATTCTGGCTTTCCATATCAATTTCAAAATCATATTTCACAGCGACTCCTACCTTTCTGCGCATTCTTTTAAGGTCGATGAGACCATTTGTGATTTAAAAAAGTCAAACCTTCTGCAAAATATTCTCCATTCGGCTCTATGCGAATATAGTGGCTGCGGCTTTTGTAATCCAGACTTACAACACCGGAGCTTTCAAAAAAGCCAATATCAATAAAATAAGTTCCTGGCAGAAGCTGTATGTTCTTGTACTCCAGCCATAATTGATACTTCCCAGGCTGCTCCGGCAAGGCGTACTGATCCAGCTTGGTATTCAAACCGCAAACATATGTATTTTTCGAGTCATATACAGCAATCCCGCCTACAAGCCCTTGCAGCGGCTTATGCA
Source organism: Negativicutes bacterium (assembly GCA_009929485.1). Taxonomy (GTDB): domain Bacteria; phylum Bacillota; class Negativicutes; order Anaeromusales; family Anaeromusaceae; genus Anaeromusa. Next base: position 27,446 of record SAAJ01000020.1, on the reverse strand, counting down.
GGGTATAATCAACCATCACGCTCCAGGGTTCTCCATAAGCAACATTTTGCACAATTTTACCGCATTTATCATAAAAAAACGCATCATGAATCGTCACAACTTGCGAAGAACACTCTTCAGTCAAACCAGCCAATGCAGGCGTTTCACCTACCTCGTTAACCTCTGCCGGCTCTTCAATATAACGCATATACGTTTGGTATTCATCTGCCACCCGGTTGACATCCCCGCGCAAGTGAATTTTACCATCCATCATCCAAATAGCTTGATTGCAAAAATTTTTAACCGCGTAAATATCATGACTGACAAATAAAATCGTTTTACCGCGCTTTTTAAATGCCTTCATCTTATCGATACATTTTAACTGAAAATGCATATCACCCACTGCCAATGCCTCATCAACAACCAGGATATCCGGATCCACATTGACAGCACAAGCGAAAGCCAAGCGGACAAACATACCAGAAGAATACATCTTCACTGGTTGATCAATAAAATCTCCAATTTCCGCAAATCTTTCAATTTCTGGAAGCTTTTTCTGGATTTCATGCGCTGAAAGCCCCATAATCAGTCCTTGCAAGCGAACATTTTCACGGCCTGTCAGTTCGGGGTTAAAACCACTGCCAAGCTCCAAGAGCGCCGCAATTCTCCCTTGAGTATGTATTGAACCACTGCTGGGAGTCAAGGTTCCTACAATCATTTGCAGCAACGTGCTCTTGCCAGAACCATTACGTCCAATTAACCCGACTGTTTCTCCTTTGGGAATGGTTAAAGAAACATCCCGTACGGCCCAAAATTCGCGATAAAATTTGTGATTTCCCCACCATAGACTCTGCTTTAGACGATCTTTCAGACTGTCATATACTTGATATATTTTGGAAACATGCTCGATCTGAATTGCGTTATCCGCCATGACTCTACTTCCTTCTGCCATTCTTACTTAAATTACATCGGCGAAATGGGGCCGCAAACGACGAAATACCAGCGCACCCAGACAAAAAACACTTCCTGCAACCATCCAATAATACAACGCCATACCACCGTCTTCCCAAAACCAATGCTGATAAATCAAGCTATTGCGATATCCTTCTACCAAATAAAACGCCGGATTTAACTGCAACAACTCCTGGTATGGCTCTGGTACCATCTTCAAAAACCAAAAAATCGGCGTCATCCAAAAACCAAACTGCAGCATAATTGCAACAAACTGCCCTACGTCTTTTAAAAAGATAATCAATGAAGACGTCAGCCAAGAAAGGCCCGCCACTAAAATTAAGGCGTAGAACAAATAATAAAGTAATTGCAATGCATACGTCGTCAAAGGAATAGAATAAAATGAAAACATTCCTAAAAGAACGACTATGAAAAAAAATTGTACTACCACTGCCGAAAAAATTTTAATCAAGGGCAATATGCTCACACGAAAAACAACTTTCTTCACGAGATATGCGTTTTCAATGACTGCCGGAGTCGCAGCCGCAATGCTGTCTGACAAAAAAAACCAAGGAATCATGCCGCACATAAGCCATAATATAAACGGTACATTATCTACAGGCATGGACTTAAAACCTACTTCAAATACAAACCAAAAAACCAAGATGGTCACTGCTGGCTGGATAAATACCCATAAAAATCCAAAAACCGATCCCAAGTAGCGATTCGCAAGATCTTGTTTAGTCAGCGCCCAAATCATTTCGCGGCTGCGAAAAAGTTCTAACAAAAATTCTATAAATTTCCGAAACGAATTCACAAACTATCCTCTCGCTTCAAATACTCAGCCAGCGCCTCCTGCCAGGGACGGAAGGGATCGCCGATGGTTTGCTCCAGCATGTAGTTGCGCAGCACCGAATGGCGCGGCCGCTTGGCGGGACGCACAAATTCGGCGGTCGTTACCGAACGCACCGGCGTAGCGCTGCCGCTTTGCCGCAAAATTTCGCAGGCAAATTCGTACCAGGTGCATTGACCGTTATTGGTCATATGGTAAGTACCATAGTGAGCGGTAGGGAGCAGCTGCAAAATGGCCTGCGCCAAATCCACCGCGTACGTCGGCGTCCCTGTCTGATCATGCACTACGCTGAGCTCGTTCTTTTCCGCCGCCAGCTTGCGCATAGTGCGGACAAAATTGTTGCCGTCCCCGTAAAGCCAAGCCGTACGGGCAATAAAAAGGCGCGGGCAAATGCGTGCCGCCAGTTCCTCGCCGGCCAGCTTAGTCCGGCCATAGGCGCTTTGCGGACAAACGGCGTCGGTTTCCACATAGGGCGTCTCTTTTTCGCCGTCAAAAACATAGTCGGTGCTGACATAGACCAGCTTGGCATTATGCGCCAGACAGGCGGCGGCGATGTTCTGCGTACCCACGGCATTGACGCGAAAAGCGTCGTCTTCACGACTTTCAGCCAAATCCACCTGGGTGTAGGCCGCCCCATGAACCACCGCGTCCGGGCGCAGCTCTTCCATGACCGCAAACACCTGCTTCTGGTTGGTAATGTCCAAACAATCCACGTCCATGGCGATGATTTCATGCTCCGTCTGCGCCTGCAGCTGCTGAAAGGCCCGGCCCAGCTGGCCGTTGCCTCCGGTTACAAGAATCTTCATGCCTGGCCTCGTTCCTGGTACATCACCCGGTAATAATCCTGATAGGCGCCGCTTTTAATCTCCTCCCACCAAAAGCGGTGCGCCAAATACCAGGCAACGGTTTCCTCAATGCCTTGTTCAAAGGTATAGAGCGGCCGCCAGCCTAGATCGCGTTCAATCTTGGAGGCATCAATGGCGTAGCGCCGGTCATGGCCCAAGCGGTCCTTCACAAAGCGAATACGCTCTTCGGGCTTGCCCAACAGGCGCAGCACCGTTTTGACGATCTCCAGGTTGGTTTTCTCGTTATGCCCGCCAATATTGTAGACTTCCCCCGCTTTGGCCTGGTGGAGCACCGCGTCAATGCCGCGGCAGTGATCGGCCACGTGCAGCCAGTCGCGCACGTTCAGGCCGTCGCCGTACACAGGCAGCTCCTTATCCTCTAAGGCGTTAGTAATCATCAGGGGAATGAGTTTTTCCGGAAAATGATAGGGACCGTAGTTGTTAGAGCAGCGCGTAATATTTACCGGCAGGCCAAAGGTCTCGAAATAGGCCCGCACCATGCAGTCCGCCCCTGCCTTGCTGGCCGAATAGGGGCTGTTGGGCGCCAGCGGCGTCTCTTCCGTGAAATAACCGGTTGCGCCCAAGGTGCCGTATACCTCATCGGTCGAAACCTGCAGGTATTTTTTCACATTATGTTTGCGCGCCAAATCCAGCAGCACCTGCGTGCCCATGACGTTGGTCTGCAGAAAAATCAAGGGATTTTCAATACTGCGGTCCACATGGGATTCAGCGGCAAAATTCACTACATAGTCTACACTATGTTTGGCAAAAATCTCCGCCATGGCTTGCGCGTCGGCAATGTCTGCCTTACAGAATACATGCTGCGCATCTCCTTCCAAGTCCTGGAGGTTTTTCAGATTGCCCGCATAGGTCAGGCAGTCCACGTTGAGCAGGCGGTATTCCGGATGGGCCTTGCGCATGTGATGGACAAAATTGCTGCCGATAAAGCCGGCGCCGCCGGTGATAAGTACAGTCGTCATGACAAACTCCTTTTCTATCTGGCTTGGGTATTCCAGTCAAAGCCGATGGACGGATCATCCCAATCCAGACGGTATTCGTCCGGGTTCTTCGGGTCATAGGATTCCGTCGTAAAGTAGACAATCACCGCCGGCGTATTGCCCAGCACGCGGTAGCCATGGGCTACGCCGGTGGGAATGACGACAATCTGGGGATTGTCCTCGCCCAAGTAGAACACGTTGGTCTCCCCCTTGGTCGGCGAGTCTTCCCGCATGTCGTGCAGCACCACCTGGGCGTTGCCGACCGGGAAAAACCAAATATCATCCTGGCGCTTATGGTAATGAAAGGCCTTGATCACGCCCGGATAGCTTTTAGACAACGACGCCTGCCCAAAGCGCTTCAGCAGTTCATCGTCATCCCGCAGAATTTCCATAAAAAAGCCCCGGTCGTCAGGATGGCGAACCAGTTTTTTAACCTCTACTCCTTGAATCATCACACTTGTTCTCCTTCCAGCAAATTCAGCAAGTATTGCCCGTAGCCGTTTTTCGTCAGCGGATCGGCCAAACGGCGCAGCTGCTCGGCGTCAATGAAGCCCATGCGATAGGCGATTTCCTCCGGGCAGGACACCTTGAGGCCTTGGCGCTGCTCCACGGTATACACAAAATGGGACGCTTGCAAAAGCGACTCATGGGTTCCCGTGTCCAGCCAGGCGTAGCCCCGCTCCAGCCGTTCCACCCGCAGCTGCTTGGCTTCCAGGTACATACGGTTGATGTCGGTAATCTCCAGCTCCCCCCGCGTCGATGGTTTCAGCTCCCTGGCCATATTTACCACCTGATTGTCATAGCAATACAGACCTGTAACCGCAAAAAACGACTTGGGTTTCGCCGGCTTTTCCTCAATGCTCAGCGCCTGTCCTTCGGCGTCAAACTCCACCACGCCGTAACGTTCGGGGTCCTTTACCCGGTAAGCAAAGACCGTAGCGCCGTCTTCCTGCGAGAGGGCGCGGCGCATGTATGCCGACAACTTGCTGCCGTAAAAAATATTATCTCCCAGCACCAAGCTGCAGCCGTCGTTGCCGATAAAATCCCGGCCGATGACAAATGCCTGGGCCAATCCGTCCGGGCTGGGCTGCTGGGCATAAGAAATATTCAGACCCCACTGCGAGCCGTCCTGCAGCAAATTTTGAAACTGCTCCGCATCCTGGGGCGTGGTAATAACCAGCACATCCTGGATGCCGCCCAGCATCAGCGTGCTTAACGGATAATAAATCATCGGCTTGTCGTAGATAGGCATAAGCTGCTTGCTGACCACCCGGGTCAGCGGATGCAGCCGCGTACCGGAACCGCCTGCCAGAATAATCCCTTTCTTTACCAAATCCCCTACACTCCTTTTGCGCACTTACTTACCTAATTTTACCCAATGTTATAATTATAGCAAAAACTCGCCCTTACTGCCAGTACGCCGCATGCATGCTCCAGCGCCGTTTCCAGCTTTTAGGCCAAAATCGCTCCCAACGCCCCAGGCGATATGCCAGCCAGCGCACCGCATAGCGAAGAAACAAGACGCCCAAAAGTCGCCAACGTTCCTGCCGCTGCCATAACGCCCGCACGTCAGCTTGCACCAGGCGCAGCCCCTCTCGTTCCGCCTTGCCAAATTCCTGCAGCAGCCAGGCTTCGCGCGCATGAAAAACGCCTGTGTCAAAGGCGCGCTGCGCTTCTTCCCGTAAGGAATAGCCATGGGAGTGATACACCGCCGCCGCCGCCTGGTAGGCTACCAACCAGCCGCTGCGCAGCATTCTGGCGGCAGCGGCCATATCCTCTCCCAAAATCACTTCTTTCGGGAAGCCCCCTATTTGCCGCAGCGCCGTCAGCCGATACGCCGCAAAGGAATTGGAGCAAAAAGCGGCTTTTATGCCCAGCTCTTTCCGGTCCGCATAACTTTTCAGGCGGCTTACGTCAGGATAGTTAAACTCACGGCCGCGCCGCTCCAAAAAGCCCGCCCCGCCTCTTGGCAGCTGTCTGCCGTAAGCGGCGCCAACCTCCTGGCACGAAAAGGCGGCTAATAACTTTTCACACGCCTCTTCTCCCGCCCACTGAATATCCTGAGTGCAAAAAAGCGCCGCTTTAAAATCCCCTTGCGCAAGCGCCCAGTCCAGCGCCTGCTGCCTTGTACCGCCATGGCGAAAGGAAGCAGGCTGCACGGAGAGCGTCTGCGCTCCATGCAGCCTGGCCAATTCCGCCGTACCGTCTGTTGAGGCCGAATCAATGACAATGATTTTCTGCGGCGGCAAACTTTGACTCTTCAGTTCGGTCAGCAGCGTTGCCAGCCCCGCCCCTGCGTTGCGCGTCGGAATAATGCAGATATACTTCAGTTCTGCCATCAGTAGGCCCCCCGCTTGCCGCAGACGACTTTGACGGTTTTTAGCAACAGCACCATATCCAGCCATAAAGACCAGTTGCGCACATACCAGGAATCCATCTGCACCCGTTCTTCATAGGTAACGTCATTGCGTCCGTGAACCTGCCAATACCCGGTCATGCCCGGGCGAACCAAATAGTAATCGCGGATGTACTCCCCGTAACGGCTGACTTCCATGCGCACAATCGGCCGGGGACCCACCAGGCTCATCTCGCCGCGCAGGACATTCAAAAGCTGCGGCAGCTCGTCCAGACTGGTAGCCCGCAAAAAAACCCCCACCCTCGTAATCCGGGGATCCTGCTTCAGCTTGAAATCCTTTTCCCACTCGGCTTTGGCTTCCGGGTGCTGCTGCAAATGCTCCCGCAGCACCTGCTGCGCGTTCATAACCATGGTGCGAAACTTAAAGCAGGGAAAGACCTTGCCGTTGGCGCCAACCCGATTGTGGGAAAAGACAACCGGCCCCGGAGAGTCCAGGCGGACCGCGGCGGCAATCCCCAGCAGCAGCGGCCAAACGAAAACAAGCCCCACAAGAACCAGCGTCAATTCAAGGGCACGCTTGAGATACCGATTGAACTCCACAGCCAAATTGTTGCGCACCTTCAGCAAGGCAATTTTCTCATTCAGCAGCGTATCCAGTTCAATATCCCCCAAGGGAATGCCCCGCAAATCCGGCACAAAGGTAACGTTGCACACCAAAGGCTGCAGTTTGGACACCAATTCCACCAGTTTTTCTCTGCGCAGCCCCGGCGCCGCGATTAAAACATCACGCACGCCGCTGGCGCGCACCACGTCCACAACTTGAGCAAAACCACCCAAAACGGGCATGGACGCCTTACCGCCCAGATGCAGCGCCGTTTTCCGGTCATCCACAACGCCTACCACCTTATAGCCAAGACCGCCATCCGCCTCCAACGAACGCAGCAACACATCGGCTGTGCGGCCGCCGCCGATCAGGATCACCGGCACCTGCCACAGCCCCGCCCGCAGCAGGACCTGCTTCATGACATAGCGGGAGCTGGCCAGAAACAAAAACGAAAAGAGCCATAAAAACGCCATGAACGGCCGGGAGATGTGCTTGACCGTTTCCGTAAAATACATCACGCACAGAATGAACACCAAGGAATAAATGCTGACCTTAAAGAGCCGCTGCATCTGCTGCCAAAGAGGCAGCCTGCGTTGATAGAGCCTGTCAAACTGTAAAAATACAACAAAGGTCAGCGGCACAATTAAGTAGGTATACATATTCGGCAAGGGAATCAGTTCCGGCAACGGTATCAACAGCGGCATCAGCCAGACCCGTAAGACATAGGCCGTACCGATGGCTGCCAGCACGGCCAGCACATCGGTGGCAAATAAGCAGACCGATACCAAAAGCAAACGCGTCTGGGAGCGCCAGGCAGGCCGCGCGGCGCTCATGGCCCTCCAGGAAGCGGCTTGTTGCTTACTTGGCTGCATGCAAATCCCCCTTTGCCCATTTATGGCGCTTGTTATTTTGCTTCAAGCGACCCTTGCCCTGTTTCCAAATACCAAGCATAGGTTTTACGGATGCCTTCTGCCAACGAAGTCGTTGCTTTCCAGCCCAAGGAGTTCAGCGCGCTGACATCCAGGCGCTTCACAGGCGTACCGTCCGGCTTGGAAGCGTCAAAAACCAATTGTCCCTGATAGCCCACAATGTCCGCCATCAGCTTGGCCAACTCAGCAATAGTCAGATCGGTTCCCGTACCGACATTGACAAATTCCGGCCGCTCGTAGTTTTGCAACAGGAAGACGCAGGCGTTGGCCAGATCATCCACAAAAAGAAACTCCCGCCGCGGTGTCCCGGTACCCCAGATAACGACCTGCGGCGCCTGGTTCACCTTGGCTTCATGAAATTTGCGCAGCAGCGCCGGCAGCACATGGGAATTCTGTAAATCAAAGTTGTCATTTATGCCGTACAGATTCGTCGGCATGGCGGAAATAAAGCAATCGCCATATTGCCTGGCGTAAAATTCACACATCTTCATGCCGGAAATTTTCGCAATGGCATAGGCCTCATTGGTCGGTTCCAAGGCGCCTGTGAGCAAGTACTCTTCCTTCAGCGGCTGCGGCGCCATTTTAGGATAAATGCAGGAACTGCCCAGAAAGAGCAGCTTCTTAACCTTCGTCTCGTGCGCAGCGTGAATCAAATGGGTCTGGATCATTAAGTTATCATAAATAAATTCCGCAGGATAGGTGGAATTAGCGCCGATACCGCCCACCTTGGCTGCCGCATCCACTACATACTCCGGCCGCTCCTGCTGAAAAAACTCCCTGACGGCTTGCTGACAGCGCAAATCTAATTCTTTGCTTGTGCGCAGAAGCAAATTTTCATAGCCTTGGTTCTGCAATTCCCGGACAATCGCCGAGCCCACCAGCCCCCGATGGCCGGCCACATATATTTTAGCACATTTTTCCATGTTTGCCGATGCTCCTTTATTCGCAGACGTCTACAATCTTATAGCCGTGGGAGGCGCAAAGCTGGTCCCGTTCGGCCAAACACAGATCTTCCGTTACCATTTCCGCCGCCAATTGTCCTAAATCCACCTTAGGCTGCCAGCCCAGCTTTTCTCGCGCCTTACCGGCGTCGCCAATGAGCAGATCCACTTCGGTGGGCCGGAAATAACGGGGGTCAACCTCTACCACGACGGTGCCGTCGGCTTTGTTTACGCCCTGTTCCTGCACGCCCTCGCCGCGCCATTCCAGCTCCATGCCCACATGACGAAAAGCCAGTTCAACAAATTCACGCACCGTATAAGTGTGGCCTGTGGCAATGACAAAGTCCTCCGGTTTTTCCTGCTGCAGCATCAGCCACATGGCTTTTACGTATTCCCGGGCATGGCCCCAATCGCGCTTGGAGGACAAATTCCCTAAGTACAGTTTTTTCTGCAGGCCCAAGTGTATTCTCGCCACCGCTCTAGTAATTTTCCGGGTTACGAAGGTTTCCCCCCGCAGCGGCGACTCATGGTTAAACAAAATGCCGTTGCAGGCAAACATTTCATAGGCTTCCCGGTAGTTCACCGTAATCCAATAGCCGTACAACTTGGCCACCGCATAGGGACTGCGGGGGTAAAAGGGTGTCGTTTCTTTTTGAGGCACTTCCTGCACCAAGCCGTAGAGTTCACTGGTAGAGGCCTGATAAAAGCGGGCCTTTTTCTCCAGCCCTAAAATGCGAATGGCTTCCAAGATGCGCAGCGTTCCCAAGCCATCTGCGTTAGCGGTATATTCCGGCGTCTCGAAGGAAACCTTAACATGGCTTTGAGCCGCCAAATTATAAATTTCGTCCGGCTGCACCTGTTGAATAATACGGATCAGATTGGTGGAATCCGTCATGTCGCCGTAATGCAAAAAAAAGTTCACTTCCTGCTCATGAGGGTCTAGGTACAAATGGTTGATGCGGTCCGTATTGATCAGCGACGAACGCCGCTTAATGCCGTGCACTTCATAGCCTTTTTTCAAAAGAAACGAGGCCAAGTACGCTCCGTCCTGCCCGGTAATGCCTGTAATTAACGCCTTTTTTTTCAATTACATCGACTCCTTTGTTATGTTTTTTTCATTATACCACAAAAAAAACAGGCTGCAAAACAATGCGCCCCGCGCTGCAGTATGTCTATCTCTTGGGGACTTTAAAACTGATCTTTCCCGTAAAGCTTCAGCCCGGCCATCGCAATCCCGGCAAACAGCCAATAAAGACGGATGACCGCGGCGTTGCCAAAATTAAATTCCGTCAATCCCTGCAGCAAAATTCCCACAGTGGCAACCACCAGCAAATACCCCCAAAACATCCCCCGCCGCATGCCTTGCCAGCCCCGCCGCAAAATCGCGCCAAAGAGCAGCGCAAACGCGCCAAAACCTACAATGCCCTGCTCTGCCAGCATCTGAAACACATTGCTGTGGGCATGCATCTGCCCCCGTTCCTGAGCCAAGGGAGAAATATAATGGTTTTGGTACTGATACTCGTAATTCTGCGCCCCGACTCCTAACAAGGGATGATCCAAAAACATCTGCCAGGCGCTTTGCCACATCAGCACGCGCTCCGAGTTCGACTGAAACGAGGCGTCCCCCAGCGTATGCACCCGCTCCTGCAAGCCGCGGTGCTGGCCGGCCACGCCCAGAAGCAATACAAGAACTACGAAACCGACAGCCAACGCTTTTTTATGCTTGCGCAGCAGCGTGGCTCCCAACACCAACAGTAAAAACAAGACCGTCAGCCAGGCGCCCCGCGTGCCGTTCACAACCAACGCCGCCAAGGACAGCAGCCAAAGACCGCCTAAGCTCCAGCGCCAGTAATTCTTTAAGGACAGCTCTTTGCCCCAGTCCGCTGCCGTCACCAGCGCTAAAACCGGAATCCATTGCACCAAAAAACCGGCCAGCATCATCGGATGGGAATGGAACGCAGGAGCGCGCAAATTACCTTGAAGACCTTGCCAGAGGGCGTAGCTATCTGCCACCAGCAAGGAAAAGGCGGCTACCCCCAACAAGATCCAAAGCTGCTTTGCTTCTTTGCACAAAAGAGGCACAAAAAAGAAGGGCAGCATACGAAAAAAATAGTTCACCGCCCGCTCTACCGCAGCCCAGGGCTGCAGCGCGCCCACAGCGGAGAGCAGCACGGTCCCTAAAAACAACAAGCAAGCTCCTGCTGTAACAAGGTCCAGGGACCTCCAGCATAGTTCTTTCCGAAATAAAGCCCAGAGAACAAATATACTTGCCAAACCCAGGGCAATATTAACGCCAGCAATCGAAACGGCGGAAAAAAGTGCAAAAATCACCATGCTTCCATAAGCATATTTTTGAATGTTGCCGATCGCGTCCCTCTCCTTCCCTCCATTGCTTTTATACTGTCGCTGTAAAAAAGCGATCCAACCACGCTTCCCAAGTATAGCGCCGAACTATTTCTTCAGGCACCGCCGCATAGGGCGCCTCTAAAAAATCAGCTAGCCGCCGCTCCTCGTCCTGGCCCCAAATAAATATGTTTTCCTGCCTGTAAAAGTCGCATTTTCGCACTTCCGGATTATCGGTAAGCAGCTTCTTGCGAAAGAAAAGCGCTTCCATCGCCCGCAGCGTCAGGCCATCCTGCCCCGGGTCCTGCAGCTCCACAATACACTTGCTTTGGGAAATATAGTTAATAATTTCGCTGTATGAAACATCCTGATCCACCAGCATTTCCCGGGCCTGCGGTGAAAGATTCGCGTAGGAACCCCGCGCCGCTTTGCGCAAGATGAATCTTGTCTTATAAGCCAGTTTTTGCAGCAGCTCCTGCAACGCAAGCAGCCTGTCCAGCCTGCTTTTATCGACGCCAATAAAAAAAGCGTCATATACGGTCTCCCCGCCTAACCGGCTCGCCGCCAAGGCCTTTTGATTGTCCGCCTCCAGAAAAACATGATCATAGCTAAAGGCATTATGCTGCATGCCTTCCCGCTCACAGTCGCCCGGATCAAAGGACCATAATTCGCAGGGCAGAGACTTGAAGTTTCGCGGGTCGTTTCTCGCGCCCCGGCGAAACTTATTCACATAGTAGATGATCAGGCGCGCCTTGGGATTACAGGCGTGAATGTACTCAATTACGTCGCGGCCGCGAAGGCCGTCAAAAACGATAACCGTATCGTATGCGCCAAGCCCCCGCTGCCATTCTTCATACCAGATGTGCTTTCCGGGAATTTTCGTATGCTCATGAAGGGTGCGCAGACTTTTTTTCAAGCCCCGGCAAGGCACGTACAGCTTAGAATGGCGCACATATTCGTTTTCACAGGAAATGCCGTCAAGAATTAACGTCCGATGCTGTTGATATAAGCGCAACTTGCTTCCCCGCCTTTTCCTCACGCTGTTCTTCTTGGCCGGATGGCTTTTATTTCAAAAAGCGCAGCGCTGCTTCCGCCACTTCCGCCACCGAAATGTCCTTGACACAGTACTGCATCGGGCATTTTTCAGGGGTGTCCACCTCCGGACATTCCGCTAGCTTATGCTGAGCCACATAGCTTTTCTTACATAGGGGGGCCCAGCGCTTGGCCGAAACGCAGCGAAAAATCCCAACAATTGGCACGCCGGTTGTTGCGGCAATATGCATGCCTCCGGTGTCAATGGTAATTAGCAGGTCAATCTGCCGGCAAAGGGCCGCAAATTCCAAAAGGCTTGTGGCGCCGCACAAGTTCAAGGGCGGTTCTTGCGCAGCGTCCGCGATCTGCTGGGCGTATTCCTTGTCTTCCGGGGCGCCGACCAGCACGCAGCTGATCCCCCCTTGTGAAGACAGGCAATTAAGCAAGGCCACAAAGGACTCTTGCGGCCAGTTTTTTAAATAATAAGTCCCTTTTACGCATAAAGCCACCCGTTTATGGCCCTGCGGCAAGGAAGCCAGCAGGGCTTTTGCCGCCTCCCGATGCTTGGGGGTAAGAGCGCCAATCACCGGTTTGGCGCTGCCCTGCACCTTGAAGGCGCCGCGAATGACGTCCTGAAACAACTCCGCTTGATGAGTATTGAGAAAATCATCGGACGTATGTACGGCATGGGACCATAGTTTGCGAATCTGACTGGGCTTATTGTCGAAGAGCCGGTCCGGTCCTATGCGCACGGGAATTCCCGCGAGTAACGTCAAGAGGGAAGGACGCAGCTTACGATCCAAAGAAATGCTCAGATCAAATTTGCGTCCCTGTAGTTCCTTGACAAAACGCAGCATTTGCCGCCAGGAACGTTCCTTCGGCTGGTACACCAAAGGAATGACCTCTTCCAGCAGCGGATGCCCCTGCAGCACTTCTGCTACCGACGGCTTAACCAGCATGGAAATGCGCATCTGGGGATCATGCTGTTTCAATAAAGCGATGGCGCTGGTGGCCAACACAACATCCCCCAAGTTGACCAGACAGTGGACAAGCACTTTCTGAGGCGGTTTCTGCTCCATCAGACATAGCCGCCTTGTGTATCCAGAATGCCGGCATAATCAGCCACGGCTTCCGCCAAGGGCGTAAAGGCGGCCGTGAAGCCCGCCTGCCGCAGCTGCGAAGCGTCGCTTTCGGTAAAGCTTTGGTATTTGCCCTGCAGCGCTTCCGGGAAGGGAATGTATTCAATATGTCCTTTTTCATAGTGAGCAATTAGGGCGCGCGCCACGTCGTTGAAGCTATGCGCCGTACCGGTGCCGCAGTTGAACACGCCGGAGAGCTGCGGATTTTTCCAGAAATGCAGGTTCACCTTCACTACGTCTTTGACATAGATAAAGTCCCGCCGCTGTTCCCCGTCGGCATAACCGTCCGTGCCTGCGAAAAGCTTGATTACGCCGTTTTTCAGCAGTTGATTATGAAAATGAAACGCCACCGACGCCATGCGGCCTTTGTGATTTTCCTGCGGCCCAAAGACATTAAAATAGCGCAGGCCCACTACCTGGCTGCTTGCCTGCGGCAACACCTGGCGCACATAGCGGTCAAACTGCAGCTTCGAATACGCATAAACGTTGAGCGCTTCTTCACAGGCCGGTTCTTCACGAAAACCCTGTGCTCCATCACCGTAGACAGACGCCGAGGAGGCATACATAAAGGGAATGCGGTGCTCCAGGGCATGATGCAGCAACAGCTTGCTGTATTCGTAGTTGTTGGCCATCATGTAGTTACCGTCGGGCTCCATAGTATTGGAGCAAGCGCCGTTGTGAAAAATGGCTTCGATATTTTGCCCGTGGAAACGCCCGGTTTCCAGACGCGTTAGAAAATCTTCTTTATGCAGATAGTCTTTGAATTTAAGGCCGTTGAGGTTGCGAAATTTCAGGCCGCTGCCCAGATTGTCCACAACCAGAATATCTTCTATGCCTTGTTCGTTCAGGCCTTTAACCAAATTGCTGCCGATAAAGCCAGCGCCGCCAGTTACAATAATCATATAAATACCTCCTAGAAGTTATGGGGTACGCGATATTGAACAGGAGTAGAGTGAGTAGAGGGAGGGTTCGAAAAAGAATGAACAAATACGGAGATTGAACAAGAGAATCGGAGAACCAGAGGGTACGCATGAGGGTGCGGGGGTACAGGGAACGATCATCAACAGGAGTAGAGGGAGTAAATGGAGGGCTCGTCTGAAGGTGACGGTTTATAGAAAATACATGAGAAACGTTAATGGATAGCAAGAGAAGAACTTGCTCCGTTACGATCTCAATGACGCAAAGCCTGTAAATTTCATCAAACATATCTACTGCTTCCAGCCCAGCTTTAATGTCATTGCGAACGCAGTGAAGCAATCTCTCCGTGCATTTTCATATTAAACCCATAGCCCTCACTCTACTCCCTATGCTCCTGTTCAAAAAACCGTGCCACTCCTGCGTGCCCTCCCGCGACTCCGGTTCTCCTGTTCAAACCGTTCTTGTTCAAACCGCTCTTCTTCAACAAACAAAAGGATAGCTAATTTTATAGCTACCCTTTATTTTAACATTTATTGTCTAAGGTGGCGAGTAGTTCGTCACGACTTATGGCATAAGTCCCGACTTTGCCCACGACAAAGCCCGCGGCTACATTAGCCAGTCTGGCCGCGTCAGGCGCTTCCAGACCGCCTGCAATACCGGCAGCGAAAACGGCAATCACCGTATCTCCGGCGCCGGATACATCAAAGACCTCCTGCGCCAAGGTAGGAACATGCACTTCCTTACGGGACGCCAGAAAACTCAAGCCTTTTTCCGAACGCGTCGCCAGAAGCGACTGCAAGCGGTAACGCCGCCGCAGCTTCGCCGCCGCCAGACGCACGGCTTCGTCTTCATTGACCAAATCCGCCCCCAGCGCTTCTCCCAATTCTTTAAGGTTGGGAGTTACCGCAAAGGCCCCCTGGTAGCGTTCCCAGTCCGTCCCCTTCGGATCAACGATGACGGGTACGCCATGCTGCTCTTGCAATTCCATCAGTTTTTGACAAAGCCTGGGCGTACAAACACCTTTGGCATAGTCGGACACAATGATGGCTTTGCATTGCTGCTGTACGACTTTAGCAGTAATGTACTCCAAAACGCGATTTTCCGTCGCTAGCGGCCAAGGCGCTGTTTCTTCAAAATCCAAACGCAGCATTTGCTGGTGGCCGCCGATAATGCGCAGTTTTGCCGTTGTCGGCCCAGGCGTAACAAACAAACCACTGCAGTCAACGCCTAACTCTTCCAGCATCTTCTCTAGGCAACGCCGGTTTTCATCGTCGCCGACCGCGCCCACAAGCAAGGTAGGGCAGCCAAGGCGAGCCAGATTGTGCGCCACATTGGCCGCCCCGCCCAAGGTTTCCTTTTTTCGAGTCACTCTCGTAACCGGAACCGGCGCTTCGGGGGAAATGCGTTTCACTTCTCCAAAATAATATCGATCCAACATGACATCGCCCACTACTAATACCGGAGCATTCCTTGTCTGCTGCGCCACAAAATCGCGGACTTTCTTTTTATGCCGAAACATTTCCGCATCTCCGTTCCAGTTCATCACACAGCCAATGCCCTAATAGGATATGGCCTTCTTGAATACGAGCGGTAACGTCTGATGGCACGGTTATGCAGACTTCACAGAGCTCGGCCAATTCCCCTCCATTGACTCCGGTAAAGCCAATGGTAAACATCCCCTCTTCCTGCGCCCGCCGAACTGCTTCAAGCACATTAGCACTATTACCAGAAGTACTAAAAGCTAAAAGAACGTCCCCTATTCTTCCTAGAGCTTCCACTTGTCTAGAAAAAACGCGGTCATACCCGTAATCATTGCCACAGGCAGTAAGAATCGATGTATCTGTGGTCAAGGCAATAGCCGGTAAACCTTGACGTTCTCGCGTGAAACGAACTACCAACTCTGCTGCTAAATGTTGGCAATCAGCCGCCGAGCCGCCGTTGCCGCAAAAAAATAGTTTATTGCCGCCCTCAAGCGCATCCTGACATAAGTCAGCCGCTTGGCGGATGTCATCGCCGCAGACTGTTTCAAGCTGCTGTATAGCCTGAATATGTTCTTGAATGGTTTTGTGCAGTGTCATATAGCTGACCTCCTTGGGAGTACAGTATTTTAACATGAGTAGAGGGAGTAAAGGGAGGGTACGAAAGCAAATTAAACAGGAGTCACGGGAGAATCGGAGGGCATGACTGAGGATTATGTTTTAACAGGAGTAGAGGGAGTACTCAGAGGGTACGATAGAGAAACAGAATGAAAATTTCAAAGAGATTGCTTCACTTCGCTCGCAAAGACAAAAGTAAGTTAGAGCACCTACTAACTTTATTTTCCAACCTCAAAACCAGCTGCACCAGGAATCTCAAATAAAATCCGTGCTTCGTGCCCTCACTCTACTCTCTCTACTCTTGTTCAAAAATTTCCGTACCCTCTTGCGAACCCTCACTTGACTCCGATTCTCCTGTTCAATCTTAACCGTAGCCCTCACTCTACTCCCTTTACTCTTGTTCACTCTCCGCACCACGTTATTTAGCTAAGCGCAGGGGCTGCTTGGATTCCGCGGTTTGCAGGCTGGCGGCGAAGGCGACAAAAAGCTTGCCCGTAGCTTCGGCCGCGAGGGGGAGAAGAACTCGCGAGGCCTGGGTATAGCCTGCTTCGGTTTCTCCTTTAACCAAGGCAAAGAAAGCTGCGGATTCTTCCACGACGCGTTGAAAAAGGCCTTCCGCATCCGAAGGCAAGGTGATTTCTGTCGCTTGGCGCACCAATTTGGCCGCTTTGGGAGCAGCCCAGGTTTCAAATTCCCGATGCCCGAAAAAGACATGGCCTGTCGCATGATGCGGCACGCACATATCCTGCAGCAAATGAGCCGCCGCCCCCAAATAGAAAGCAGCCTTGCCCCACTTGCCCCGTTTGGCTAAGCGCTTCGCTTTCTCCAGATATTGTTTATAGTACAAAAAGGCGGAGGGAAACAAGAGCAACCCTTTTTTCTTTTGCGGATGGTAGTAATGGGTAATATTCTTCCAGCCGGTATCCGCCCAGGCTACGCCTGCCAACAATTCCTTTTCCTTAGCAATAAGCAGCGAAGCATTCGGCGTCTTGCCCATGCGCCGCAAGCCCTCGGCAATCATCAGTTGATGCGTTACCGGGCCCCGGTCTACCAATAGCTGAAACGGACTGACCGTCAGCAGCAGCAATCGCGCCAACGCCCAAATGGGCCAACGGGCCCAGGCGAGTATTTGTTGCACTAAAAATCCCCCTTGAATACGAAATTTGAACAGGAGTAAAGGGAGTAAATGGAGGGTACGTATGAGGGTTACGGTTATAATTTGAAAATGCACGAAGAACAGAATTGAACCAGAGAACCAGAGTCATGAGAGGGTACGACCGAGGAGCACGAACGGGTTTAATTTTAAAAATAATACACGGTCATTAAATCGGCAGTAAGCCTATTGAGAAAATATGAAGCTAGCTTAGTGTCGTTGCGCGGAGCGCAGCGACGCGGCAACCCCATAGTAAAGCATATTGCTTCGAACCCTCTTACGTACCCTCAGATTCTCCGATTCTCTTGTTCAATCCCCGTCCAATTTTTCACGGTTTTGCGCTTAATTATATCATAGCCGCCTGGCTTCATAAAGCGCCGCCTATGATCCGAACGGGCTGCTCAGCCACCGTTACTCGCAGAGGCCCGTCCGGAAAAACATCTCCATCTATCTGCCGATCGCCTCTGCCCCCGCCTTGGATGAGCACTTCTCTTGCGGCGTTAATTTGCACACCGCTGTGGTGCGGCAAGCGATCTTGAGCCAGCCAATATATATATTCAAAAATATCTTTGAAACTTCTTCTTTGAAAGATACAGATCTGCAACTCCGCTCTTTCCAGGCGCGCTTCATAGGAAGCATGGCGTATACCAGCATAATAACGCCCCTTGGCCACTACGACGGCGCTGGCATCTTCTGCAACTTTTTTCCCGTCGACCGTCACCTGATAGGACCTTCCCCAATGGGCCCGCAACAAGAGCAGCAACAACTGCCAAGCATAAGCCCATTTAGAAATCCACCGTTTTAAGCCCTTTTTCACGCGATGCACCACCCAGCCGTCAAAGCCGGCGCCGACATTGGCTAGAAAATAGCGTTCATTAACAATGCCCGGCCAGACCGAAACCGTCTGGCGCTGCCACAGCATCTCGACAAATTCCTCTGCGTCTTTGGGTACAACCAATTCTTCGGCAATCAGATTAATGGTACCGGACGGATATACCGCTAACAAGGGCCACGTATCGGACGGCTCTTTATAAAGACCGTTTACGGCTTCGTTCAACGTACCATCACCGCCAGCTACCACCAGCAACTCCACGCCTTGACGGCAAGCTTCCGCCGCCCATAGCTCCGCATGGCCGGCATAGGTAGTGCGGCAAAGCCGCAAGGGTGTTTTCTTTTTTCCCAGCGCGGCAATGACAGCCTCTACTTTTTTGCGTTTATGCCAACCGGCTTGTTCGTTGTAAATCACCCAAATTTCGCGGAACATCGTCGGCCTCCCTACCGTATAATGCGGCATTCATGCGGCCCCAGCCCCGCCCTGTCGGACGCGAGTTCTTCCGGAGACGCCTCTAGAAGCCGCAATGTTTCTTTTTCTACCTGCTCCACGGAGATCTTCCACATGCAGGAATGATGCTCACAATGATGGCTGCCACAAGGGTGGCAAGGTTCACTGCTTTGAATCAATACGCTTGTATTGCTATAAGGATAAAAGCCGGGAACCGGGGAAGCCCCGAACATGGTCACCAGCGGTACCCCCATGGCGACAGCCACATGCATCGGCCCTGAGTCATTGGTTACCAGCACACGGCAAAATGGCAGCACCGCCGCAAGCTGCATCAAGGACAGCTTACCAGTAAATACACTTACCGCTTCCGATGCAGTTGGCTTCATCAGCGCGCGCGTCTCTGCCACAATTTCTTCATCCATCGGACCGCCAAAAAAGGCAATCCCATAACCTCGTTCTATAAGGCGATCCGCCAATTTGGCAAAATGCTCATGCCGCCAGCGTTTCGTCGGCCAACTGGCGCCAATATTCAACCCCACTACAGGACGCTCATGACGCACTTCTCGCTGCCAAATGGCAGCCGCTTCTTCTTTGACGCCTGTATCAAGCCAAATTTCCAAGCCCTGATCATCGCGTTCAGCAATGCCTAAGTGCTCGCGCAGAACATCAAAATGGGACACAATTTGATGTTTTTCCGCTTTACGATTCAGCATGTACTTGGTAAAACAATGCCGCAGCACCGCCGTAGCATAACCGACAATCATGTTAGCGCCGCTGAAAGCAGCCAAAAACGACGCCCGCTCATTTTGATGCAGGTTGATAACCCACTCAAAGCGGCGCTGTCGAAGTTTCCAGGCAAAACGCAAATACGGAAGGAGTCCATCGTCTTGCCCCTTTTTATCGATCGTAATCAGCTCGTTGATATTTTGATTGTTTTTTACTAAATCTTGCAGCTTTTTATCCGCCAGCAACGCAATATGGGCCTGCGGAAACTGCGTGCGCAGCGTACGCAAAATAGGCGTAACCAACAAGAGATCGCCAATATGCATTAGATTGATGACTAAAATTGATTTAGGCACGCAGGGCCGCTCCTTTCTGCGCCATTTCGGCAATCGCTGCCGCTAAGCGTCGCGGCGCATACCAAGCATAGGCCTCGTCCAAGGCTGCCGCATAACCGGCTGCTTTGCTATCATATTCATTCACAAAGCGCTCCATAACCTGACGCAGCGCTCCCCAGTCTCCGTTCGGAAACACTTCGCCCATAGGAAATTGCCGCAGCACTTCCGGATTGACGATATCGGAAATAATAACAGGCCGCTGATGGCCAATCGCATTAGATAGCATGGCGGAAGTATGATAGCGATACCGCGGAGCTCCGTAGGGCATCATCAAAACATCCACACTATCAAGAGCCGCTTGCCAGTCTTTGCCGATCAGCGGCTGATGTAAAAACTCTAAACCAGGCTGATCCTTGTACTGCGCAATCAAGCGTTCAAAGTCCGCCGCATCGACGTCGTTGGCAGTCGCCCCCTGCACCAGCAAATTCACCGGACGGGAAAACTTGCAGGACAAGTAAAGCTCTAAAAATTCATCCAGCTTTTTTTCCCGGCGGTACTGGCCAAAAAAGCCCAATTTTAGTTCCGCCGGAGCTAAGCGCAGCGGTTGCGGTTGAATATCACGGGGTAAATACGAAGGCGGCGGAAAGTACGAAATATTGCTTTCTCCTTTACCGGCAAAAGCCTCGGGAGCAAAAGTCTGCACGCCAATACGCACCATGGGATACGCCGCCACTTGCTGCGCCTGCTCCTGCAGCCTGCCCGCCTCGTCCGGCGTCAGGCCGTGAATCAAGAACAGCAGGGGCACAGGGCTTTGCAGTAAGCGGCTTTTACGCAGCCCGCGTAAATAGCGATAGGTTGCGGAAGGGAAAATCACAGCATCAAACTCACGCCTCTTCGCGGCTTCCAACAATTGATGGTACCAGCCGCGCCGCCGCCACTCCCGCTTGATGGCCAAACCCCATTTGCGAATTCCTCGGATTGAACCGTAGCTAACACCCGCTCCGGAAAGAGTATGGACTGGAACGCCATACTCATGACAAAAAGCATGCCCTTCCGGCACATAAAAAGCAACTTCATGCCCTAATGCTTGCAGCTCTTCTACTAGAATACGGTCATAATCAATCTCATGACCGCCCGGGGTCATAACCGATTCCATAATGGCAAATTTCATCGTCTTACTTCCTTTCCACAGGAGCGCCATAATATACCTTCAAGTATTTGGTCATAGTATAGAAAAAATGCAGCAAAGCCAGCACCAGACCCATACGGCCATCTCGCCAACCGGCTTTCAATATGTAAAATTTAAAGAAGCCCGCCATCGGACGCAATAACAAGTCGGAAAAACGCACTTTTTTGCGTTCGTCCCGCATTTTTTGCGCCAACATAGTCGTGTACTGGTTCAGTTTGAAAAAATACCGTTCCCATTCCTGGTATGTATGGTGAAACATGCATGCTTGCAGCCGTTTGACAGGCAACGTCACTTTTGCCGCTTCGTGCACAATGCCTTCCCAACGAATGGCCGCTCGGGGATAAAAGCGCAGCGACCAATCCGGCGCATGTCCCCCGTGAAAAACAGGCTGGCCGAAGACAATGTTCTTGCGCAGAATTTCATAAGCGAAAGCATCGCCCCGCTCCATAATGCGCCGCACTTCTGCCGCCACATCCGGTGCCAGCCGCTCGTCCGCATCCAAAAAGAGCACCCACTCGGCTTGGGTTTGCGTCAAAGCAAAGTTGCGCTGCCCCGCAAAGCCTTCCGTCATCGGATGGACAACTACTTTGCCGCCTTTTTCTGCCACGATGGCCGCTGTCTGATCCGTACTGCCGGAATCTACAACGACGATTTCATCGGCAAAAGCGGCACTGTCCATGCAGGGACCTATATTTTTTTCTTCGTTGTACGTCAGAATCAATATCGCTAAACGCGGCATATACGAACCTCATTTCTAAGTAACAAAATACGAAGACGGGGATTGAACAAGAGAACCGGAGTCTCGGGAGGGTACGCAGGAGGGCTGCGGGGAACGGTTTTTAACAGGAGTAGAGTGAGTAAAGTGAGGGTTACGGAGTACGATCTATTTCAATTTAAAAAGCACGAGGAGATTGCTTCACTACGTTCGCAGTGACGGAAATCACTTGAAATAGTAATGACTTTGTGTGGTATATGACGTCTTAATTAAGTCGTTGCGAGGAGCGTAGCGACGCGGCAATCTCCTCAATGTTCCTATGCACTTTTTCCGACATCAAAACCAGCTACACTAGGAGTCACAAATATAAACCGTGCTTCGTATCCCTCCCTCTACTCCCTATACTCCTGTTAAAATATTTCTCCGGCTTTTCACTGTTTCCTCATCTCTGCCAACATTTCTTGGGCAATTTGAATAACGGTGTCCGCCGGCAACTCGCGCAGGCAATGCTGAGTAGCGCATTCGCCCCGCCCCCAGCAAGGCTGGCAGTTTTGCAGCCATACCACTCGGTCTTTAGCGCCGCGGGGCCCCCAGATCCGAGGATCCGTAGGGCCAAACAAGCCCAAAACAGGCGTATGAACGGCTTGGGCCATATGCAACGCCGCCGTATCGACGCTAATGACTAAGGCCGCCTGCTGCATGAGACCAGCTACCTCTGGAAGTGTATGCGTCCCGCTCCAAACCGTAACAGGCACTGCCGCTTTTGATGCGATTCGCTGCAAATACGGCGCTTCTGCTTTGCCGCCAATCAGATACCACGACACCTGCGGCGATAGCTTTTGCATCAATTTAGCATAGCCGTCAGACGTCCAGCTCTTGCGCCGATAGCTTCCTGCAGGACACAAGACAACAATCGGCTTGTCCGCCTTTTCTTTTTCCTTGGAGGCTGGAAGAACATCGTCCGCCTGCAAAGCAAGCTCCAAAGAAAAATCTGTCGTCTCCAAGCCCAAGGGCTGCAGCACATCCAAGTAGTTCTCCGCTTCATGGCGCAAAGGCGGCCGTACAGGCGAAACCGCATCTGTCAAAAACCACTCGCCATGCTGCGCTGCATAGCCCAGACGCCGGGGAATGCCGCAAAAGAAGGCCAGCATGGCGCCTCGAAGCGCAAAATTAGTGCAAACTGCAAGATCGTACTTGCGCGAACGAATCTGCCGCAGCAGCTGCCACAACGCTTTCCATTTCTTATGTTGTCCTTTTTTATCGTATACTATAACTTCATCGACGTAGGGATTGCGCTGCGCCAGCGGCGCAGCCACTGGCACGGTCATCATGTCAATACGCGCCTGCGGGTAGGCGTGTCGCAAAGACCTGGCAACAGGCGTCGACAAAAGTACATCGCCAATAAAAGCTAAATTAATAATCAAAATTCGTTTCATACAAAAAACGATAAGAACGTTCACACAGAGTAACAGAGGAAACAGAGAAAGGCCAGAGAAATATAATGTTCCTTAGGAGATTGCCGCGTCGCTTCGCTCCTCGCAATGACGCAATCCCCCTGTCCTGCGGACCATCCCCCTTCAACAAGGGGGACTTCAAACCTTGCCTCCCTTGCCAAAGGGAGGTGCCGCCACAGCGGCGGAAGGATTTACCCAGAATTCAACTTTATACCTCTCCTACAAACCCTCAGATTCTCCCGTGACTCTTGTTCAATCCTCTTCGTACCCTCCTTCTACTCCTGCTCAAAAATCTTCTCCCAAACCTGCTCCGGCGTAAGTACGTCCAGGCAGTCCAGGCCTTTGGGGCAAACGCGTTTCCAGCAGCCAGCACAGTCACGCTGTACTTCCAGCGCATGCTGCGGTTGGCCATAAGGGCCGTTGCGATTCGCGTCAGTAGGTCCCATTAGGCAGATGGTTTTTACACCCAACGCCGCCGCCATGTGCATCGGGCCGGTATCGCCGCCTATAAAAACAACTGCCCCTTTGATTACAGCAGCTAATTGCTGGAGGTTCGTTTTACCTGTCAAGTCTACCGGCGGCACTTCCGTAAACGCTGCCATTTCTTCATACAACTTATGATCTCCAGCCGCACCAATCGCCACCGGCACAATTTCTTGGCCGCTCAATTTATCTGCCAGCGCCGCAAAATGACGCGGCGGCCAGATCTTATTCGGCCAGTTAGCCCCCAAGGCCAGCACGGCATAAGGAACATTCTCACCTACTCCGGCATGGCGTAAAATAGCCGCAGCTCGGTCTGCTTCACCGGTCACTGCCTCTCCAAGGCCAAAAGCTGCGGAGCCCAACTGACAGCCCAAATGACGCACTACATCCCGATATAGTTCGACTACATGTCCGCCATGATTTGGACCGACTACTTTCTCCGCCAGCAAGTGACTTCCTTCTCGGGCATTTTCATACACCAGCCGTTTCGACGCACCGCTCAGCCGAGCAATCAAGGCACTTTTCATCAGCCCTTGCAGATCCAGCGCCACATCAAAGCGGCGCTTCCTTAGTTCCGAAATAAAGCCAGGGGCATGCTTAACAAGCCCGCTCAAGGATTTAAAGCGAGGTTTGTCAAAAAGCAGCACTTCGTCAATATAAGGATGGTTCTTTAAAAGCGAGGCGCCTGCTGCTTCGGCTACCCAAGTTATACGGCAGCCAGGAAAACAGCCTTTTAAGTCCTTCGCTACCGGCAACGCATGCACAATATCTCCAATGGCGCTTAGCTTTACAATTAAAATATTCATATACTTCATTACGGGTTTTTGAACAGGAGTAAAGGGAGTAGAGGGAGGGTTCGATAAGATTATGAATTAAATTCACTCTATTCCCAAATCCTTATTCAATATTATCCCTCCCGTGGCCCTCCCTCTACTCCCTGTTAATCATTATTTCCCGGTCTCACGTATCTTCTTAATCATGTTTGTTGACGAGCGCCCCGGGACTTCGGGAATGAGTACAGTTTCGCCGCCATAAGAAGCCACGATGCGAGACTCTGGCAGGCGTTCGACCGTATAATCGCCGCCTTTTACGTATACATCCGGTTTTAAAAGCTCTACTAGCGGTTCTGCGGTTGGTTCGTCAAAGATAACCACATAATCGACAGCCGCCAGTCCAGCCAGCACCTCTGCCCGATCCTCTTCACTATTGATGGGTCTAGACTCGCCTTTAAGCCGTCGCACGGAAGCATCGCTATTCAGGCCAAGCACGAGCACATCCCCTACCGCCCGGGCCGCATTCAGATAGCGAACATGTCCGGCATGAAGAATATCAAAACAGCCGTTGGTAAAAACCACTCTGCGCCCTGCAGCTTGCAAATGCGCAACTTCTTGTACTAATTCGTTTCGTTCCATCACTTTATTTCCCATATCTTTATAAAAATAAGCAAAACAGAGGAAGTCTGCTTAAACTTCCTCCACTCCAAGCTTATTCCTTTCCTCCTTTTGCTTTTTTGCCGCCAGTTCTCCTTGTTTCACTGCCTGTAATAATTCATCCGCTGTCAGCGTCGCCGTTCCATGCTTGCGCACAACAACGCCAGCTGCGTAATTGGCCAACTTCGCCGCGCTGTAGTGATCCGCCCCAGCCGCCAAGGCCAGCATCATGGTCACCACTGCCGTATCACCAGCGCCTGTCACGTCATAGACTTCGCTGCGATTGCTTACAGGAATATGCTTGGCCCCTTGGCCGCGCACATACAGCGTCATGCCGTCGCCGCCCTGGGTCAAAAGAATCCCATCCGCCTGAAGCAGATACACAATCTGTTCTGCCGCTTTCGCCGCACCAATTTCATCCAAGCTCTCCAGCCCCAAGGCAGCTGCCGCTTCCGCTTCATTCTGTTTGATCAGTTCCACGCCAGTAAATTGCTGGATAGCATAGCGAGAATCCACCATGCATGGCACGCCTTGCTCGCGGCACAACGCAATCAGCCTTTGCCGCAGCTTCGGCGAAACAGTCTGGCTGCCATAGTCGCTGATCACCGCCACATCCATCTCCGGCAATACTTTTTCTATATAATGCAGCAAGGCTTCTTCTGTTTCCTTTGCCAACGGTTCTTTTGATTCCTGATCAATCCGCACCACCTGCTGTCGCACCGTTGCTTGACCGCCCGCTAAAATACGCGTTTTTGTGATCGTAGGGCGCTTCGCATCTTGAAAGAGCCCGTCAACCATGACACCTTTGCTTTGCAGCAGTTCTTTCAGCTTCTCCCCCACGCTATCTTCACCACATATGCCAACAGCATGGACTACCCCTCCTAGAACTGCTGCATTATGGACTGCATTAGCAGCCCCTCCCGGCACAATCGTTTCACCGCGGTGTTCCAGAACCAACACTGGCGCTTCTCTGGAAACACGCGAAATATGCCCTTTTACATACACATCAGCTACCATGTCGCCTAAAAGCAAGAGTTTCTTTCCTTTGAGCTGACGCACCCACTCTTCTAATTTCATCTTGATTTCCTTCCCAGGATGGTTACTTAAAAACGAGTCAGAGCTAAATCCACTTTCCATTGTTTGCGTTCGGCGCGATACATCAACATCATTTGCCAACAGTGTAAATCCCGGACAATACCGATATCTCGATCGTATAGTTTGTGGTTAATCATATCATGGCTTTCACTATAAATTAAGCGATCCTTACGATCCAATTGATACGAAAAGCCAACATCAAATTCGCGAGCCATATCATCGGTGTTATAATTAAACACCCTTTGCTGATTTTGCCGGTTATGAAAAGCTACCCATGTACTCAATTTAGAATTCCAACCTTTAATCAAGGTCACATCTTGCCGTAAAATATTTTGTTGAGAGTGGTTATAGCTTTCATATATCCGTTCGTATCCGACGCCCAACAATAAAGTTAGTGTTTTCTTCTTGTCTAACTTTATCGGATCACGATCAAAATACAACGTATAATCTTGATGCCAACTCCGTTTAACACTATCTTCCCACATGCCGGCGACCAATTTAGGCGTATAGGACCATGCGGTTCCTTGAATACGTTTTTGTCCAAAATTCACTTCTACTTCCGGTTTTTTCTTAATCCAGTTGTTATCTGTATCCTGGTAATCCCCTTGCCGCAGAATTACATTATACCCATTGCCATGATAACTGATATCCTCACCAGATCGCCACGACTTTTTAGTTCCCGTTAAAATATTAGCGCCGATGGAAAAATGCTCATCAATCGGATACTGATAATAATACTCAAGAAATAAGCCGTTCTCCGAGTTATAGCCTACTTTCGGCATTTCGCTTTCTTGTTCATCAGGATCTAAGGATTTTCGATACCGTGGTGTTGCGTAGAACACTTTATCTTTAATCCAAACCTTAGCATCATAAGCAATCATCTGTTTTTGCGGCCAAATGATGACTTTAGCTGCAGTCAGACGATAATCCGGAATTTTGGCGTTACAGCGCGTTGTCGAGGCATTGTAAATCACATAGTGATCCGGGTAGATCTCCACGCGCGGCCCGCTTACAATCTCTTTGTTCATCGTCCCATGAACGTTTTCCATTTGCCCTGTTTTGTCGCCATAATTGTATACGATTTTTTGCCCGACAAGCCTTGTACCCGGCTGCCAAAGAGTAGCTTCCTCGTCGGCAAAAACGGTTTCACTTTTCGCATTGCCGTGAATAAATTCTGAAGTGACTTTTTCCAAACCTTGTTCAAGCAAAGCATTTCCTTTTGCATACAAGTCGCCGCTGCTTTCTTGAAAATACAGTTCATCCCCTTCAACCGTAACAGGCAAGGTTTCTTTGGGCTTTTCTTCTTTTTTCTTTTTAGCGGCCTCGCCGGTTTCTGCACACACAGCCACGCCAATCATACAAGACAACGCGACAGCCAGCCATTTATACGATTTATTCATTATGTATTCTCCCGCTCAAAAATATTCTATTCTTTATTGTACACGCCAGGCTTGAGACTGTAAAGAAGTAACCCCGAAGAGCTACATTAAAACAGGAGTAGAGTGAGTGTTCTCATAAAGTCCTTAAATCCATCGAATAAAATTCCACAACTAAACCTTGGCACGGGCATTTTGAAAATCTAATCCAAAGCAAGTCCAATTAT
>SAAJ01000094.1 GCA_009929485.1 Negativicutes bacterium | reverse complement strand
GTGAAGATGGTTTACATCCCGGAAGATAAGCCTGCCGCAAAGAACGGCTGAGTTTTGGAGGAATATTTGTGCATATAGAAACGCATAATTTAGTAAAAGCCTTTGGTGAGCGGCGCGTTGTCAACGACGTCAGCATCAATGTAGAGCAGGGAACTGTTGTTGGCCTCTTGGGGCCAAACGGCGCAGGCAAGACGACGACTTTCTATATGATTGTCGGTATAGAGAAGCCCGACGAAGGCGAAGTGCTGATTGACGGCAGGGATATAACCCACATGCCGATGCATGAGCGTGCCCGCATCGGGATAGGCTATCTGCCCCAGGAGGCTTCCATTTTCCGCAAATTGTCCGTTGAAGATAACATTATGGCGATTTTGGAAGGAACGGAAAGGTCTGCAGAGAAACGACTGGAAAAGATGAATTTGTTGATAGCCGAATTCCACGTTGAACATATCCGTAAACGCAAAGGCTCAGAACTTTCCGGCGGCGAGAGACGACGCGTAGAGATTGCCCGGGCACTGGCGACAGACCCTTCTTTTATCCTGCTTGATGAACCTTTCGCTGGCATAGATCCAATAGCTGTTGCCGATATCCAGGGCATGATCGCTCATTTGGCGCAGCGCGGTATTGGTGTACTGATTACCGACCATAATGTTCGTGAAACCTTGAGTATTGTTGACAAAGCTTATATACTTAATAACGGAGAGATTTTGATTTCCGGCGATAGTAATGCGATTGCTAACGACGAACAAGCCCGTAAATTCTATTTGGGTGAGAAATTCACGCTGTGAGGAATGAATAAATGCGTATACTTGATAAATATATCTTAAAAGAATTAATGGGTCCTTTTTTCTTCGGCGTGGCATCTTTTTCGAGCATCTTTATTGCCAGTTCGCTGCTTTTTCGTTTGACGGAATACATGACGAAATATGGTGCTTCTGCTGAGATGCTTTTCCGGTTGTTCCTGTGCGGTCTGCCGGAAATTATTAATTATACTTTCCCGATGTCGATGCTTTTGGCTGCGCTTTTGTCTTTTGGCCGCTTATCCGGCAGCAGCGAAATAACGGCGATGAAATCGGGCGGTATCAGCTTTTATCGCTTGGCAGCACCTGTCTTGATCGTGGGCTTTCTTGTCAGCCTTTTTTCTGTTATCTGGGCGGAAAAGGTAGTGCCGGCTTCGAAAGCTGAATACACCCGTATTCTGAATTATGAAATTAAAAAAGACACCAAACCAAAATCGCAGGAGCATGTTGTTATCAAAAGCCTCAGCGGGGCGAATCTGGAACGCCTGACCTATGCAAGAAGTTTCGATGAGAAAACTGGCCTTATGAAGGATATCACCATTGAGGAATTCGAAAACGGCGACCTGAAACGCATTCAGAAGGCAAAAACCGCTGATTGGCGCAATGGTGCCTGGTATATGCAGGACGGTACCATCCTTTCTGTTTCTGAAGAAGGTGTGCAGCAGACGATGACCTTTGCCGAGCAGATACTGCCGGTAGCGGCATCACCAAAAGAGATTTCACTTGACCAGAAAGGTCCTGATGAAATGACACTGGGTGAGTTGAAACAATATATCAAGATACTCGAAAAACAATATCTGCCGACAAGTAAATACTGGATGGAAATATATATGCGTTTCACGATACCGATGGCAAGCTTCTTTTTCGTACTGATTGGTGTGCCGCTGGGCATGCAGCCGCAGAGAGCCAGTTCCTCTATAGGCCTCGGCATCAGTATTATCCTTATCTTTATTTATTATTCAGTCATGACCTTAATGTCGGGTTTAGGCAAGGGTGGCGTATTGCCTCCTTTATTGGCGGCAACCATACCGAATCTTTTGTGCCTGATAGCCGGTGTTTGGCTGATGCGCAAGAAAAACGAGTAAAAATACTTTGAGGTTTTTAATACGGAAGACGGTGAGCGAATGTTCGGGTTAACGTTGATATTAGTACTGGCGATTATGGGCGGCGCGATAGCCTTTATCGGGGACAAATTAGGCAGCAAGATTGGCAAAAAGCGGCTTTCTGTCTTTGGCCTGCGTCCTTACCATACGTCCGTCCTGATGACCGTAATCACCGGCGTTCTGATTGCCGCCGTAACATTAGGCGTGCTGGCCGTGTCTTCCAGTGACGTCAAAACCGCTCTCTTCGGTATGGAAAAACTCCAGGCGGAACTGGTTGCTCTGAACAAAGACAAGCTAGCCGTCCAACAGGAATTGGCAGACAAGAATAAATTGATTGCCGAGCTGGATGGTCAGATCAAGGAAACGACGTCCAGTCTGGCCGAGATGAAGATAGAACGTGACCAAATCAATGCCCAGCTTGTCGACTTGCAGGCACGCTATGAACAAGCGGGAACAGACCTCGCGGCAACACGGGCCGAGGTAACGGAGCTTGAAGCCTCCAGGGAGAAGCTTAACAGCGAAATCAAAGAATTGGAAGAAGATACGGCACGCCTCAAAGAAGGCTTGATTGCCATTCGTGAGGGCGAGGTCATTTTCCGCTCAGGTGAAGTCCTGCAT
>SAAJ01000059.1 GCA_009929485.1 Negativicutes bacterium | reverse complement strand
TTTTCTTCACTAATTTTCCGCTCTATGTTGGGAGGTAAAATAAAAAGACCTCATTACGAGGCCTGTAAATTCAAGGGTTTTGAGTTTGTGAGAACACTCTACTGATGATGAGTTGCAGCAAAAGTACGACCATATCTTGTTTGACACGGCACCTACGGGACATACGCTGCGGATGCTGCAGCTTCCTTCGGCCTGGAGCTCCTTTATCAGCGAGAGCACGCACGGAGCCTCCTGTTTGGGTCAGTTGGCCGGCTTGGAAGAGCAAAAAGATATGTATAAGCAGGCGGTTGCTACGTTGGCGGACGGCAAATTGACCGCCCTTATCTTGGTCACCAGGCCGGAAGAGTCGCCCCTTAAAGAGGCGGCGCGTTCTTCTATGGAACTGCGTGACTTGGGTATTAAAAACCAATTGCTGGTGGTAAACGGCTTAGTGGCTGATGAGATGGCGGCAGATGAGCTGGCGCAAGCGATGCAAAGCAAGCAACAAGAGGCCTTGGCGTCTATACCTGAAGAATTGGCAGGCATTCCACCGTATAGCATTCCCCTGCGTGCGTATAATGTAACCGGTCTGGAGAACATTCGCGCGATGCTCAAACCAGAGCAGCCGCTGGCAGTGAGCGAAGCGGCGGTAGAAAGTCTGCATAACTTGCCGGCTTTGCGTACTTTGGTGGACGAACTGCATAAAACCGGCAAAAAAGTCATTTTTACCATGGGCAAAGGCGGCGTCGGCAAAACGACGCTGGCCGCGGCTATCGCCCTAGGGTTAGCGCAAAAAGGAGTCAAAGTGCAGCTGACGACAACCGATCCGGCAGCGCATTTGGAGTTTGTTTTAAGCAAAGCGAACGGTATTACCCTCAGCCGTATTGATGAAGAAAAAGAGCTGGAAGCATATCGCCGGGAAGTGTTGGCGCGGGCGGCGGAGACCATGGGGGGCGACGATCTGGCGTATATCGAGGAAGACCTTCGTTCTCCTTGTACACAGGAAATTGCCGTTTTCCGCGCTTTTGCCGAAATTGTGGCGAAAGCAGGCGACGAAGTGGTTGTTATTGATACGGCGCCCACCGGCCATACGCTGTTGCTCTTGGATGCGACGCAAAGCTATCACCATGAAGTCGAGCGGACGCAAGGGCAAGAAACGCCGCTGTCGGTGCAGCAGTTGCTGCCGCGGCTGCGCAACGAAGCGGAAACCGAAGTGGTTATCGTGACGCTTCCCGAAGCGACGCCGGTTTTTGAAGCGGAGCGTTTGTCCGATGATTTGGCGCGCGCCGGTATCCATAACAATTGGTGGATTGTGAATGCCAGTTTCAGGGCAACCAATACTACGCATCCGTTGCTGCGGGCTCGGGCGTTGGCGGAAGCCAACTGGATCGAGCGTGTCGCGGCGCGCTCGAAGGGACATTATGCGGTGATACCTTGGGAAAAACGAGAACTAAAAGATGAAGTGCTGTTGGAGTTGCTCCAATAATCAAAAGAGCGGTATGTCGTAGTTGCGAACATACCGCTCTTTTTCCAAAGAAGCTTAATCTTCCTTTAACAATGCAGTCATAGCCAATTGGTTTCATATGCGCTATGCTGAATTATGATTACGACGATAATGGGAGGTGCTCTTTAATGAAGATTATTATTATTGGCGGTGTTGCTGCAGGGACTTCGGCTGCAGCGAAAGCCAGAAGAAACAATGAGACGGCGGAAATCAAGATTTTTGATCAAGATGAAGATATGTCTTACTCAGTATGCGGTTTACCGTACTATATCGGAACGGAAGTAAAAACAAGAGAAGAACTTGTTCCTAGAGACGCTGCTTTTTTTAAGAAAAAATACAATGTTGACGTATATATGGGGCATCAGGCAGTAGCCATTGATATAGCTCGCAAAGTGATTACCGTGAAGAACCTTCGCTCGCAAGAGAAATTCGAAGAAGCCTATGAGCGATTGATTTTGGCAACAGGAGCTAGCGTGCGAATCCCCTCAATTCCTGGAATCGAAAAGGAAAATGTATTTTCTCTTCGTAATGTACGCAGTGCTGACCGAATTAGAGCGTATGTACTAGAACAGCAGCCTCAAAGAGCTGTGGTTATTGGCTCTGGATTTATCGGCTTAGAAGTTGCCGAAAACCTAAAGGCCAGGGGCCTAGAAGTAACCGTCGTGGAAATGGCCTCGCAAGTCATGCCGGCGCTAGATGCGGATATGGCTATGTATGTAGAAGCAGAGCTGCGAAAGCAAGGCGTGTCGGTCATTACCGACGATTCGGCGGTTTGTTTTGAAGGCAAGGATCGAGTAGAGCAAGTATTATTAAAGAGCGGCAAAAAAGTAGCAGCAGACATGGTGATCGTAGCGGCAGGCGTGCAGCCGAAGGTTTCTTTGGCGCAGCAAGCCGGGATTGCGCTTGGCGTTACGGGCGCGATTAAGGTGAATACAAAAATGCAAACAAGCGTGCCGAATGTGTATGCCTGCGGTGATTGTGCGGAAGGGTTTTCTTTATTGACTCATGCTCCCTTATATCGTCCCATGGGATCGACTGCCAATAAAATGGGGCGGATTGCTGGTGATCAGGCAACTGGCGGGACGCTGGAATTCCGCGGTGTCTTGGGAACTGGCATTGTAAAAGTATTTGACTTGACGGTGGCCCATACCGGCATGAGTGAGCAGCAAGCTCGCAAGGAAGGCTATGCGGTTGTTGTTTGCCATAATATAAAGCCGGATAAACCGGAGTACTTTCACGGGCAGGAAATGGTCATTAAAGGGATCGCTGATGAAAAGACAGGCCGCCTCTTAGGGGCTCAGATTGTGGGGAAAAACGGTGTTGATAAACGTATGGATGTATTTGTGACCGCCATGAGCTTTGGAGCGCATGTAGAAGACTTGTTTCATCTGGATTTAGCCTATGCGCCGCCTTTTTCTACGACGAAAGATCCGGTTTTATATACCGGCATGATTTTGGATAACGCCATTTCCAGGGGACGAAAGCTGATAACCAGTGAAGAATTGATGCGCAAACAGCAGTGCGGCGCGGAAGTCATCGTGATTGATGCCAGAGCAGCAGGACAATATGAAAAAGACCATGTGCAAGAGGCTCTGAATATTCCCCAAGAAAAGCTAAGGGAAGCGGCAGAAGCATTAGACAAAACAAAGCTGATTGTGACGTATTGCAATAAAGGCGTAACAGGCAATGCGGCACAAAATATACTGCGGAACCGAGGCTTTGAACAGGTGTATAATCTGTCCGGCGGCCATAAGCAGTATCAAAAAGTACAGCAGCACCTCAGTCAACGCGAAGAGCAGAAAAAATAATTAGCTCTAAAATCTGGCAGCGCAAGCTAGGCGGCAGTTCCAGCAGTTAGTTAGCTCGTGGCCGCGATCCGATACGGTGCCTACGTGGCTGCGACACCGCTTTTGTTCTACGACGGCTTGACCGTTTAAGGCCGTTGTGGGACAAGCATCCACGCAGCGGCGGCATTCGTCGGGACAGAGCGTTTCTGTATAGGGAGGATCGCTAAGCAGTTCCAGTTCTGTCAGGATGGTAACCAAGGTAATGCGGTTACCATATTTTGGCGTTAAAAGCATACTGTTTTTTCCTAGGCTCCCCAGGCCCGCTTTTACAGCAGCATGGCGGTGTGACAGGATACCCATGCCGTGTTGTCGTTCTTCTTCCCAGTGAAAATAGGGAGCGTCAGCGGGAATAGCTAAAGACAGCGCACCTTGTTCTTCCAAATGAAAAACTACTTTTTGCGCCAGCGCATCAAGCTCTTGGATGATCGTGGCGCCCTGCATGGTATAGACTGCTTTGTTGGCGGATAAAACCGTTCCTTTCGACAACGCTTTGCCCAGTACCATAACCGTTTTAGCTTTGGGCATAATATCGGTAGGGCGAAAGCCGGCTGGAGCTTCTGCAAAGTCAGCGGCAGAAGCGAACCCTGCTATATGCGCTCCTTGAGACAGAGCGTAAGTGCGGATTTTCTCTTTGGAGGAACTCCTGACTTCTAATTTCATACACTGGCTAGAGCAAGGGCATGCTTGGTCTAAGCCAGATTGGACCAGCAAAATTTGAGGGATTTCCTCGCGGGAGATGAATTGAAAGCCTAATCCTTCAAAATAAGAAGCAGCTGTTTCCGTGAGAAGATATAAGACTGTTCGATTTTGTTCCTGCAAGCGGTTGAGCATGGTCTTTACCAGAGCCATCCCTACACCCTTGCCTCGCCAGGGGGAGATCACGGCAAAGGAGCGGAGCAAAGTGGCTGCTTCGTTGTGCTGCGCTCCGAGAACGCCGATTACTTCGTTCGCTTTTGTTTCGGCAAGCAAAAATTGTGCAGATGCTAGCGAGAGGCCTACGGTAGGCAAGCTGCTGTTTTGCAGTAGGTGTTCGATGGTTTTTAAATCCGTTTTCTTAGCCCAGCGTATGCTGTAGCCTTCCATGAAATACGCCTCCTCTTTAAACAACCAGATTGAATAAATACCCTGTGCAAATGATGGATATAGCAAGAATGCCGGCAAAAATGCCGATCAGTTTTGTCTTGAGAACCTTGCGTAAAATAACCATTTCGGGGAAACTGATAGCCGAAACAGCCATCATAAAAGCCAAAGCAGTTCCAAGTGGCAGTCCTTTTTCAATCAAAGAATACACGATAGGCACCATACCTCCGGCGCTGTTGTAGAGGGGAACACCAACAATGACGGCAAGAGGGACGGCAAAAATAGTATCCGGGCCAGCATAATTCGTTAGGAAATCTTCCGGAACAAAGCCGTGGATAAAACCGCCAATTGCAATAGCTACCGTAAGATAAGGCAGGATGTAGCGGAGCAGCTCAACGGTAAAACGGGCGGCGCTTTGGCAGCGCTGAGAAAAGTTGTGGAATTCAACCGTGTTAACGACAGTATTCTCGGGAGCGTAGGATTCCAGTAAGTGTTCTAGTTGCAAACGGCCAATAATGTAGCCGCCTAAAATGGCGATAGTTACACCGCTTGCCATATAGAGCAAAGCGACCTTCCAACCGAATAGACCAAATAAAAGGACTAAAGCTACTTCGTTGACCATGGGAGAAGATATCAGAAACGAAAAGGTAACACCTAAGGGAACGCCCCCTTCAATGAAGCCGATAAAGAGCGGTACTGCCGAGCAGGAGCAAAACGGAGTAATAATGCCGATGAGAGCGGCTAGTACATGCCCGGCTCCCTTGCCGCGACGGGTTAAAAATTCTTTTGTCTTAGCTGGCGGCACATAAGAACGGATAACAGAAATGATGAAAATAGAACACGTCAGAAGGAGAATTAGCTTAGGCATATCCGCCAGAAAAAATTGAAGCGCGGCTCCCCAGGGATCTTGGGGAGAAAAGGCAAACGTTTGATAGACAAGGTAATTAGCCATGGCTTCAAACATACATCAGCACCTCTTTTCGGATGGTGTATCCTGCTGCACGTTCTTGAGTGCTGTAGTAAATAAATCAAGACTTTCTATGACTTGTTCACGCTTTTCGGCAGGGATTGCTTGGAGAATTTTCTCGAAATGGATATCCATGCGAGTTTCAATGTCTTCATAAGCAGCTTGACCTTCCTGATTGAGAGTTAGTACGACATAGCGTCGGTCTTCCGGGCTGGGAACGCGGTTTAAAAGGCCATTGTTTACTAATTTGTCCACGGTCTTACTAACCGAACTTTTGTCCAAGTTCAACAACTGTGCCAAATCATTAACCGATAGCGAGTTGTGACGTCCTATTTCAACGAGCACGTGACATTGGGGCATTGGGATACAGCAGCAGCCAACGCTGTCCTTTTCTAGAAGTCCTAAGCGTCGGACAAGAAGACGAGCGTTTTCGCGTAATACATTGTGTAATTGTTGAGACATATAAGCACCTCCCTACATAAGATAATACAAGAAATAGATTCCCGACGCAACAGTTTCTTTTTGAAATTATTGCAATGAAAAATTTAAAAGCCAAGAGGTTTGGAAAAGTAGAAACGTTGTTATACTAGAGCTACTGCAGGCTAACGTAAGGAGGTCTTCTGTCATGAGCGAAAAGAAGCAGGTTCAGATAAACACGGGAGAAGAGACGATTCTTTTGCCCTTGCGGCCAGATGCTAAGAGGGCTTATCTTGAAGTGACAACTCGATGTAATTTTAATTGCATTACCTGTATCCGCCATTCTTGGAGTGATGAGGAAACCTCCTTGCCTTGCCATATCACGAAAGCATGAAAGATGAAATCCTCTATGATCAACACCGCAGGTGGGAGGAATTTGGTTCCGGAGCTCCTCAATTGTCGGTTAAAACAGGATTGCCTTTAGAATTACGTACCGAGAGAAATTGCCGTTTTGTTGAAGGAAAATCCTTCGTAATTACTGCAGCAGGAAAAGTGGCTCCTTGTTATGCTTTTATGCATGAGTATGATTGCTATGTACTTGGACGAAAAAAGAGAATGAAGCCATATCACGTTGGCGATATTCGCGTAAATACGCTGCTAGATATTTGGCAGAAAGAAGAGTATGTACGGTTCCGATGGGCGGTGCGAAATTCTTTTTTTCCTTCTTGCGTAGACTGTCTTCAAGCGGATGGATGCGTTTACTTACAGGATAACCAAGGCGATTGCTGGGGGAATGAACCTTCTTGCGGCGACTGCTTGTGGGCAAGAAAGCTCATCGTATGTCCATAGGAGGATTGGAAGAAAGATTGAAAAAAGAATTGGAACGGAATATCATGTAATTAGATTGTATTACGATATGAATTGCAAGGAGATCAAAATGATTGAAATCATGAAAGCCTTGGCTGACGAAAGCCGCCTAAGGATCGTGCATCTTTTGCTGCAAGGGCAGCTTTGTGTATGTGAGCTTGAATATGTTTTGCAGATGAGCCAGACCAATGTGTCCCGGCACTTAGCAAAATTAAAGAACGCCGGCATTGTCCAAAGCTTTAAACAAGCCCAATGGATCAATTATAAGATTGCTCCAGTATTTTTAAATGAGGAAGCGCTTTTGGTTTCTTATTTGCAGGAAAGGCTTGCGCAGGAAAGCAGTTGCCAAGAGGATCTGAAAGCGCTTGAACGTCACCAAAGCGAAGGGCAAGGATGCCTTGCACCGTCGCGAAAATCTTTGCAGCAAAAACGCAAAAATAGTTAAAAAGCGGCGGCTTGTAAATCGTATGTACTAGTAGGTGCAGGTATGTCTGCTTATTCGAAGAGGGATGGCTTTCTTTTTTGCGAGCGTAAGTGCATGTTACCTTTAAGAAGTAGCAATCAAAGCGGTAATGGATTATAATAAAAATAGAATATTCGAAATTTACTACATCTTGACTTAGACTTTTTTATAGTCGCATGGTTAAAAAAGAGCTTTATGAGAATAGGTGAGCATATGACGGAAAAAATGATTTATATGCTAAATAAAGTTCTTCGTAGAGAAAAATGGCGGCCGTTAATAGTTTTCGGCGGCTATTCTCTCATGGCGTTAATTTGTTTAATTGATTATTCGACTGGTTATGTGACGCGAATAAGCGGCTTATATATTTTCCCCATAATCTTAATAGCCATAGCTGCTGATTGGCCTAATGCGATTTTCTCTGTGGCGATAGCAACTTTGATCAAAGGGGTATCTGATTTAAAGCTGGAAGGCACTATAGGAATTGCTGTATGGAATAGTATGCTTACTCTTTTTACCTATAGTATATTGGTGACGTTGCTGATCCGTTTTCGCGACAAGACGGATCGCGAACAGAAAATTGCTATTACAGATACGTTGACAGGGCTGTATAACTTAGCGGGTTTTAACGAAATAGCAGGTTGGGAATTAGTGCAGAGTAAGCGATATAATCGAACCTTTAGCCTCATATACTTTGATTGTGATAAGTTTAAGCGAATAAACGATACCTTTGGTCATTCGGTAGGGGATGAGTTGCTGCAAACTGTTGGCGGCGTATTGAAGGCGGAATTGCGAGAAGCTGATTACAGCTTTAGATGGGGCGGCGATGAGTTTGTAGTATTGTTGCCCAATACGGCACAAGAAGGGGCGGCGTACACTGCGGAAAAAATAAGAGAACACTTATCGGAGGCGATGGAAGCAAACCAGTGGTCTGTGACCTTTAGTATGGGTGTGGCGACCTTTAGTACGCATCCGCTCAATTTAGACGAAATGCTTGGGCATGCTGATCGGCTAATGTATGCGGTGAAAAATGAAGGCGGGGATGGGGTGCGCTATGCTACGTATTGACCTTGCGGGGTGTTGAGTAAGTCGGATTCGTAGTAAAGGGAGGGACTTCATGAAAACAGACACAAGGCCTTTTTGGCTAAAGTCTAAATTTGAAGAAATGATAGATTGTGCGACCGCATTAAACGACGCGCTAGTTGACAGGCCTGAGCTGCAGAAGACGGCCCAACGGATTCGTGAATTAGCACTAGACCTTGCAGAGTCAGAAGTGGAAGTGGTGTTAAAGAAAGCTGCTCCCCAAGATAATTCTATAGATGAGATAAAAAGGGAGATAAAAAAGCGATAATAGAGGCCCCGCCTAAAAGAGGACTGCGATTTTGTCGTTGTCCTCTTGCCATATCTGCAGGCGAGAAGCGGCGGCTAGGATAGTCTGGAGGACTATTTTTTACACAGTAGAGGGGGCTTTGATTATGAGCTTAAAGAGTGAGATTGGCCCAATTGCCGCTCTTGAGATTGATGCGGTGTTCTCCTTGCTGGAGACGCGTCCTGAAGGCCTCACAAGTCCAGAAGTAGAAAAAAGACAGTTGTTGTACGGGAAAAATCAACTTCCTAAAACCGTAACGATTTCATTGTGGCGGTTGTTGTACCAACAGTTTACTCATTTTATGGCTCTTTTATTGTGGGTTGCCGGAAGTTTGGCCTTTGTGGTAAATATGCCGGAACTAGGCTGGGCGACATGGTCAGTTGTCTTTATTAATGCGCTGTTTAGTTTTTGGCAGGAATATCGAGCGGATAAGGCCTTGGCGGCCTTGGCGGCCATGCTGCCTCGTAAGGTAAAAGTATTTCGTAATGGCGTTCTTGAGCAAGTTGATTCGGAAGACATTGTTGTTGGCGATGTCCTGGTTGTTGAAGCGGGTGACCATATTTCAGCTGATGCGCGGTTGATTGAGGCTGAAAATCTAATGGTTGATTTGTCGTTGCTGACAGGCGAGTCGCTGCCTATAGCCTGTAATGCCGTTTCTATTGCTGACGCGGGGCAGCCAGCTAGTCGCAACGCGAACCTTTTATTCGCGGGAACGATGGCGACCGCGGGGCGGGGAATCGCTGTTGTATACGCTTCCGGCAAGAACACCGAATTGGGAAAGGTTACCAAACTAACGACGGAAGTAGTTCGTGAAAAAAGTTCGTTAGAGCTGCAGGTGCAACGGATTGTCAGGCTTATTACGTTTCTGGCGTTATCGATGGAAGCCTTTGTTTTTGTTTTGGCATTTTGGTGGCTTGGCATGGACTTGCGCGCGTGCTTTGTGTTTTGTATAGGGATTATTGTTGCTAATGTCCCGGAAGGATTATTGCCGGCGGTAAGTTTGTCCTTGGCGGTTGGCGTTAGAAGAATGGCCATGCAAAACGCATTAGTTCGCAAGCTGTCGGCAGTAGAAGCCTTGTGTGCGACCAGTGTGATCTGTACGGATAAAACGGGAACCATTACGATGAATGAGGTGACGGTTAAGAAAATTTGGCTGCCGGAACAGGAGATAGAGGTCTCCGGCAGCGGTTATGAAAAACAAGGCGAAGTGGCTATTGCTGATGTAGAGATGAACAAACAGATCGAGTTATTCTTGACGATAGGCGTCGTTTGCTCTGAAGCCAATATTGAAACGGAGCCTGGCAATGACAAGCTTTGGCGGATTTTGGGAGATCCGACAGAAGGCGCGCTCTTAGTGGCAGCAGCCAAGTTTGGGCTGGATATGGCTGTTGTACGGGCTAACTTTTCCGGGCAAGTAACAAAACAGTTCGATTCTGTACAAAAAATGATGAGCACTTTTGGCGTCAACGATGGAAGCCTATTGTTCAAACAAGGAATAAGTGTGAAGCTCGTCAAAGGAGCGCCCCTTGAGACCTTGCGTTGCTGCCGCTACATTCGAACGCGAAAAGATATTGTTGAAATTTCTAACGCAGATCGGCAAAGGATTATTGCTGCTAATGACCGCTTGGCCAGCGAAGGACATCGGGTACTGGCGTTGGCCTATGTCGAAGGGGGTATCGCTTCAGAGGAGAAAGAGCATGATTTAATTTTTGTGGGCTTGGCTGCGATGATTGATCCGCCGCGGCCCGAAGTGTTCGAGGCGGTTAAGTTGTGCCAACAGGCAGGCATCTGCGTGACCATGATTACTGGTGATTATGGCTTGACCGGCGAGGCCGTAGGAAGGCAGATTGGGCTGGTAAAAGACCAAGCTACCGTTATTAATGGTGTAGAAGTTGAGAATATGGACGCGGAGACGCTGCAAAAGGTATTGGAACAAGAACAACCTATTATTTTTGCACGAGCGACTCCGGCGCATAAATTGAAAATAGTTGAGGCGTACAAAGCCAGCGGCCATATTGTGGCAGTTACGGGTGACGGGGTGAATGACGCCCCGGCCTTAAAAGCTGCCGATATCGGAATTGCCATGGGCCGTGGCGGAACCGACGTAGCCCGAGAGGTCGCAGACATAGTATTGCTTGATGATAATTTTGCTACGATTGTCAAAGCGATTGAACAGGGGCGGGCCATATATGACAACATTCGTAAATTCATGACCTATATTTTAGCATCGAACATTCCTGAAATAGTGCCGTTTATGGCGATGGTTTTTTTGCGCATCCCGCCTGCTCTAAATATCTTGCAAATATTGGCGATTGATATTGGTACGGATATGGCGCCCGCCTTGGCTTTGGGCGCGGAACACCCGGAGAAAGGAGTTCTAAATCGAAAACCAGCGGACTATTCCGGGAATTTGCTTGATCAATCACTATTGCTTCGTTCCTATGGCTTTTTGGGTATGCTAGAGGCTGTGATGTCAATGGGCGGATTTTTTCTGATTTGGTCTAATTACGGATATTCCTTGGCTGATATCCAGCAAATTGCGCCGCAAATTTTTGCCGACAGCGCCGCTCCATTTGTGCGAGATATTTATTGGCACGCTACGACTATGGCGATGGTCGCCATAATTGCTTGCCAAATGGGGAATATATTTGTTTGTCGCTCGGAAAAATTACCATTTTGGACATTTTCATTGAAAAGCAACGTTCTGATTCAAGTCGGCCTTGTATCGGAGCTAATCATCACCATTGCATTGCTGTATGTACCCTTTTTGGCGGCTGTTTTTATGACGCATCCGTTGGCGTTGTCTGATTTTATTTATATAGCGCTTTGTCCGGTTGTTATCATTTCTTTTGAGGAGATGCGCAAGTTTTTATGTTTGAAATTTCGCTCTCTTCGTCATTAACTCAATAAAAACAAGGCTTTGCGGATTTTGCCGCAAGGCCTTTTTTATTTTTGCTAACCCGGAAAATAGCATATAGGATTTTTTCCTACGTATTTTTCATTTCTTTTCTGATAGTCAAAGAAGTGATATTGTGTGACAATTCAGAAGGAGATAAGCAGGAATAAAAAAAGAAAGGAGGATCGACGCGGTTATCATTTTTGATGTGTGCGGCTTTTTTGAGACAATCAAAATTTAGAGAAGTGAGGTAGATTTGATTATGGGAGCTCTTTGGAACTTCTTTAAATCTGGGGCGAATGCAACTCCGCTGACAGATGATAAAGAGATCAAATCCAAGTTTAATTTATTCCGTTGGCAAGTATTTGGTTCTATTACTATTGGTTACGCTTTGTTCTATGTACTGCGTCTTAATTTCTCGGTTATCAAAAAACCCCTAATGTCTATGGGGATTTTGAATGCACAGCAATTAGGACTTATGGGTTCGGTATTCTTTATTACGTATGGTATCGGAAAATTCA
The DNA here is from genome assembly GCA_009929485.1 of Negativicutes bacterium. Taxonomy (GTDB): domain Bacteria; phylum Bacillota; class Negativicutes; order Anaeromusales; family Anaeromusaceae; genus Anaeromusa. The sequence goes on along the minus strand of SAAJ01000059.1, from coordinate 1,335 downwards.
CCAACAGCTTTTTGGCAGATAGGGTTAATAATAAACGCTTTTTTGCTTTCGGACTTTTTATATCTTCAGTTGCCAGTACGCTGATGGGTTTCTGTAATGAGTTTATGCCTTTAGTAGTTTTATGGGGTATTAATGGTTGGTTCCAGTCCTTTGGCGCTGGCCCTTGCATCGTGGCCCTGAACCAATGGTTTACCAACAAAGAACGCGGTACGTACTATGGCATTTGGTTTACCAGCCATAATCTGGGCGCGGCCTTTACGTACTTGGTAACCGCTGTGTTGGTTACTTCCTACAGCTGGCAGATGGGCTTCATCGTTCCTGGCGTTGTTTGCGCTTTGGGTTCGCTGGCGATCTTCTTCTTCATGCATGACCGTCCGGAAACCAATGGTTTGCCGAATGCGGAAGTGTACAAGGGCGAAGTGCAGCCGACGGCTATTAAAACGGATAAGACCATTGCGCAGCTGCAATGGGAAGTTGTTAAAAATCCGGCAGTTTGGATTCTTGGTTTGTCCAGCCTCTGCTGCTACATTACCCGCTACGCTATTGAGAGCTGGGGCGTGGTGTATTTGACCGCAGCTAAAGGCTATTCGACGGTTGGGGCTGCAGGCGTACTTGGCGGCATGCAGATTGCCGGTATTCTTGGCGCCATGACTTGCGGTCTTTTCTCGGATAAATTCTTCAACCATAAACGTAACATGCCTTGCTTGATTTACGGAGTGCTGTATGCTGGCTCGGTTGCTGCATTCTTGTGGGCGCCGCAGAGCTTTACCATGGATATGATTAGCTTGTCGGTTTATGGCTGGGTGATGGGTGCCTTGGTTTGCTACTTGGGCGGCCTGATGGCGGTTGACATTGTGCCAAAACGTGCAACAGGCGCAGCCATGGGTATGATCGGTCTTCTGAGCTATGCTGGTGCAGCGCTCCAGGAAGCCGTCAGCGGTTACTTTATCAATGCGCATATGACCATTGTCGAAGGCCAAAAAATCTATGACTTTACTTATGCCGCTTATTTCTGGGTAGGTGCGGCAGTGCTTTCGGCGCTGTTGGCTTTGCTGGTGTGGAACGCCAAACCGAAAGAAATAGTTTGATTTTATAACCATATAGTCAGGAAAACAAAAGAGGCTGTGATCCTTGTAGATAGGATCATAGCCTCTTTTTTGCCCCTCAAGGGCATGGAAGAAGTATTGGTTGAGGAATTTAAAAGGAGTTTTCTTTTGTTATGGTGAATATTAAAAATACGCAAATTGCAAGTGCAAGTTGAACACTTTGGTAAAGTAGAACAGTAGTTTAAATTAAGCAGCATAAATAGAGTCAAGAAAGTCTTCGAAAAGGTCG
>SAAJ01000058.1 GCA_009929485.1 Negativicutes bacterium | reverse complement strand
TCTATCTTGCGGTTACTAAAAATAGATAGCAGCGAGAATTTGCATCCTCGCTGCCAACATTACTTTATGCTTTTACCCCAACCATTGACATAGAACCTAAGTTTCTTAGGCATGTGAAGGTAAAGTTGCAATTTGCCAGTCTTGGCCGTGAATGAAATCGTTGTAGATTTCCGTAAGGCTTTCAAAAACAGAGGCGCGTTTGATAGTTCGTTTTCTTGTGAGGACTGCGAATTTGAACCAATTTCCTTCGCGGGATAACTGCACCAAGGTTTGGTTGATGCGCAATAAAATACTTTTGCTGGGAGACTGCAAGAGAGCGTCTTCCAACTTACGGACGGCAGGTCCGTCGAGAGGCGGGAGCACGCGGGCTGTAGTTTCTTTCATGACGCATGCACTTCCTTATTTCATATTGGGAACCCTATGGCGGTTCCTTAAGGCTTGGCAGTATTATACCATAGCAGCGCATTTCTTTCATTTGAGAAAAACGTCGCGAAATGAAAGAGCAAGGCTGTTGATTGAGAATAGCATAGCTAGAGAGGCGCTGTGTAATTTTCAGATAAAATAGATTTTAGGGCTAAATTAGTGCTAAGTGTAAAAATAGCAGAACCTAAGGAGGTACTGAAAATGCAGACAAAGGTGTTTGGCGTAGAAGGCATGAGCTGCGGGCATTGCCAGCAAGCCGTGGAAGCAGCGGCCTTAGCTGTTACTGGAGTCCAGAAAGCGACAGTGCAGTTGGGGGATAAAACGTTGACAGTGACCTATGACGAAAGCAACTTTCAAGTGGTGGAACTTGTTGCGGCTATTGAAGATGCGGGATTTGAAATGGGACAATCTTGACGGTGATGAGTCTTTTTTGATATAGTAAGGGAAGCCCCCAGACGAGGGGGCTTCTTTTGTAATGGAATTTGCAGACAGCGCCGAAAGGAGGATTTGCTTCGTGCCTAATCTGGAGCAACGGTTGGAGCAGCGGCGTGTATCGAAAAATAGAGAGCAAAAAAAGAGTTTGATTAAATGGGCGGCGCTTTTTTTAGCGGTCTTTTTTCTTACGTTAGGAGTTGCCTTTCTCTGGTTTTCTTCCGGTGCGTTAAACGGAAACAAACAGAAAAAAGCGGATGACAAATTTTTGGCATTTCAGGATAAGATTAATATTATGGTAATGGGGGTTGACGAGCGGGCTGATGATGTGGGGCGTTCCGATACTCTGATGGTTTTGACGATTGATACGAAAACCAAGGGCGTTTCGATTGTAGCCATTCCCAGGGATTCACGTGTAAAAATACCGGGCCATGGCTATGATAAGATTAATCATGCTTATGCTTTGGGGGGCCATTCTTTGTCAAAGCAGGCGGTAGAACTGCTGCTGGGAGTCCCGATTGATCATTATATTATCGTCAACATAGCTGGCTTTAAGCGGATTGTAGACGCTGTAGGCGGCTTGGATATTGATGTGGAAAAACGTATGTATTACAGCGATCCCTGGGATGATGACGGTGGTTTGTTCATTGATTTGCAGCCGGGGATGCAGCATTTGGATGGCAAAACAGCCATTCAGTATGTACGTTATCGTGATGAAGAAGGCGATATCGGCCGGGTGGAGCGGCAGCAGCATTTTCTGCGGGCGTTATTGGATCAGTTGGCAAGTCCTGGGGTGATTCCTCGGATTCCAGGGATTATTCAAAGCGTCAGCAATGCGGTGAAGAGTGATTTGTCGACAGCAGAGATGCTGAATTTGGCCAAAATTATTAAAGATGCCAAGACGCAAGGGCTGCAATCTTATATGGTCCCCGGCAAACCAGCTTATATTGAAGATATTAGCTATTGGCTGCCTGATATTGTCGCTTTGCGGCAGCATATGGCGCAGGTCTTGGGCGCTTCAGCCAGTGAACGGTATCAAGCAACTACGCGGCAGGAAGCTGATGAATACGCAGGAACCCTACCGAAAAATATCAAAGTAGTGGATGCACCTAAAAGCCCGACAAAACCGAATGACACAACAAGGGCGACCGAGCCTGTGAGTCCGAAGACCCCGACGGCGACCGGACGAATTCGTGTTAGTATAGTCAATGGCAGCGGCAGCGCCGCTGCTGGAGATAGAATGGCGGCTACCTTGCGTCGCCAAGGGTTTGACGTGGTTGGCGTTTCCTTTGGTTCAGCGCGCAGTAACACCGTTGTTATCAGTAATTCCAATGACAACAGCGTTATAAATAGGTTAAATAGCTTGCCTTTTGATTATGCCTTGCAAATCAGCCGCAATGAAGGCGGCAGTACCCAAGCGACAGTGATTGTCGGTAAGGATTTTGCCGAACGCTGATGGCTTCGGGGAGGTGTAGGACCATGGTTTTATACCCAATTAATCTGCATTTGGCCGAGTGTCCGGTTTTGGTAGTTGGCGGAGGTCAGGTGGCGGAACGAAAAATAAATACCTTGGTAGCTGCCAAAGCTGCTATTACCGTTATCAGCCCGGAGCTTACGCCCGGGCTGCAGGTGTTGGTGAAAAATGGGGCTATTCGATGTTGGCCGCGTACGTATGAGACTGGCGATATAGAGCCTTTTTTTCTTGTGTTTTGCGCGACAAATCGGCGAGAGGTAAACCAAAACGTGGCCCGGGAGGCTCGCGAACGGGGCAAATTGGTCAATGTAGCAGATGGACCGGAGGAAGGAAATTTCAGCCTTCCAGCACAGGTGCGCCGCGGAGATTTGCTGCTGACTGTTTCAACCGGCGGGCAGAGCCCGGCGCTGGTGCGCAAGCTGCGTCGGGAGCTGGCGGAACGCTATGGGCCTGAATATGGGGCGTTGCTTTTGTTGTTAGGACGCATTAGAGAGGAAATGAAAGAGCATTTTGCCACGTCTCGTGAGCGTGAGCTTTTTTGGCGCTCGGCGTTGACTGACGAGGTACTGGACGAGTTAAGGTCTGGAAATTTGAAAGAGGCGGAGGAACAGATTCGACATGCAGCTAGTGGTATTGGGACTCAACCATAAAACCGCGCCTGTTGAGGTACGGGAATGCTTTTCTTTTTCTGAGGAGCAATTGCGTCTGGCTTTAAGGCGCCTTAGGGATCAGGAAATCGTCGAGGAATGTGTGTGGCTGTCTACTTGCAACCGGACGGAGCTATATGCCATTGTTGAGGATGCGGAAGAAGCCTATGAGCCTCTGAAAGAGGTGATGACGCGCATGGCTACAGGGCAGCAGCGCCCGGATGATTATGTCTTTTATCATTGCGATCAAGACTGCATTATGCATCTCTTCCGAGTGTCCTCGAGTTTGGATTCGCTGGTAATTGGCGAAGGGCAAATTTTGAGTCAAGTAAAAAAAGCGTATTCCATGGCACGAGATGCAGGTACCACTAGCACGGTGTTGAATACGCTGTTTCACCGGGCGATTACGGTAGGTAAAAAAGTGCGAACCGTGACTCGCATTGCTTATAATGCCGTATCGGTGAGTTATGCTGCTGTAGAAATGGCTAAAAGCGTTTGCGGCGAGATGGAGAAAGTGAAAGTCTTGCTGTTGGGCGCGGGGGAAATGGGAGAACTGACCGCGAAGCACTTAGTGGCCAGCGGCGTGCAAACTGTATTTGTATCGAATCGCCGTTATGAGCGGGCGGTGGATTTGGCGAAACGTTTTCATGGCGAGGCCGTCCCCTTTGAATCCTTTTTGCAGCGCGCCGTTGATGCGGATATTATCATTACCTCTACAGGGGCGCCGCATTACATGATTCGCGCCTGGGATATGGCGCACATTATGCCGAAACGCCAAGGGCGGCCGATTGTATTGATCGATATTGCCGTGCCGCGGGACGTAGAGCCAGAGACAGCGGCCATTCAAGGCGTGACCTTGTATAATATTGATGATTTGGAAGCGGTTGTTGAATCCAACTTGCGCCTAAGAGAGCAGGAAGCGAAAGCCGCTGAGGAAATTATTGAAAAAGAGCTGACTGAGCTTGTGTCGAAGTTTCGCTACCTGTCCTTTCAGCCTGTTATGGCGCGTTTAGCGGACAAGGCGGAGCATATTCGCCAGCGGGAGATGAAGCGCGCCTTGACGAAGCTGCCGGATTTACCGCCGGAAGAGATGAAAATCATGGAGAGCATGTCGCGCATGATTATTCGCAAGATGCTGCGCGATCCCATGGTGCGCCTCAATCAGGCTGCTGGCAGTGAACAGGAAGAATACTATCTGGAAGCCATTCGGGAATTATTCAAATTGGATGCAATAGGAGAGGGGAAACATTGTGAGGCAAAGGCTTGTTATCGGTACGCGCGGCAGTAAGCTAGCTCTTTGGCAGGCGGAACACATTGCAGAACGCCTGCGGCAGGAGCATGCCGGGCTGGAAGTAGAGTTGAAACGAATTGTTACGACCGGCGATAAAGTATTGGATGTGCCTTTGGCCAAGATTGGCGGCAAGGGCTTGTTTACCAAAGAGTTGGAAGTGGAAATGCTAAGCGGGCAGATTGACTTGGCGGTACATAGCTTGAAAGATATGCCGACAGAGCTGCCGGAAGGCTTATGCCTAGCGGCCATTACCGAACGGGCTGACGCTGGCGATGCCTTGGTCAGCCGTGAGTATGCTTCCTTAGAAGCATTGCCATTGGGCGCCACGCTGGGAACGAGCAGTCTGCGGCGCAAAGCGCAGCTTTTGCGGTTGCGGCCGGATTTGAAGATGGTTGACCTGAGGGGCAATTTGGATACGCGCCTGAAGAAAGTGCAAACAGGAGAGCTGGATGCCATTGTGCTGGCGGCAGCGGGGCTGAAGCGTTTAGGCTGGGAGCAGGAAATCGCGGAAATCTTAAAAACGGAAATCTGCTTGCCTGCAGTGGGACAAGGCTGTCTGGCAGTGGAAGCGCGAGCTGATGATGCTGAGGTTTTGTCGTTGCTGGCGTTTTTAAATCATAAGCCTTCAAGAGTGGCTGCAGAAGCGGAACGGGCTTTTTTACGCGAAGTGGAAGGCGGCTGCCAGGTGCCTGTAGGCGTATATGCTCAAGAAGAGCAAGGTCAGCTGACGGTTACAGCGGTTATACTGACTTTGGATGGCAAAGAATGCTTAAAAGCCCAGAAATCAGGCTGTAACGAGGATGCGGCAGAACTAGGAGTTGCCTTGGCCAAGCAATTATTGGCCGCAGGGGGCAAAGAGATTTTAGCGGAATTGATGCAAAGCGAGGGAGTATAGATGACACAGCCAACAGTGTATTTGGTCGGAGCTGGCCCTGGAGATTATAAACTGATTAGTGTGCGCGGCTTGGAACTTATTCAGCGGGCGGAAGTCTTGGTATATGATCGTCTGGCTGATGAGCGTCTGCTTGGTCATGCTAGAAAAGACGCGGAGTTTATTTACGTGGGTAAAGCCTCCAGCAATCATGCCATGCGCCAAGAGGATATCAACCAGCTTTTAGTGGACAAGGCGAAGGAAGGCAAGGTGGTAGTCCGCCTTAAAGGGGGCGATCCCTTTGTTTTCGGCCGCGGTGGCGAAGAAGCGCTGACCTTGCGCGCTGCTGGCATTCCATTTGAAATCGTGCCTGGCATTACTTCTGCTATTTCGGTTCCGGCTTATGCGGGTATTCCGGTTACCCATCGCGGCATTGCCACTTCTTTTGCTGTAGTGACCGGTCATGAGGATCCTACTAAAGGGGAATCCTCTATGCGTTGGGATAAATTGGCTACAGGCACAGATACGCTGGTCTTTTTGATGGGCGTGGAAAACTTGCCCCATATTACGGCCAAGCTGATGGAACATGGCCGCAGCGGTGAAACGCCGGCCGCGGTAATCCGCTGGGGTACCAAAGCGGAGCAGGAAGTATTGGTGACGACCGTAGCGACGGCGGCAGCCGACGTGGCGGCAAAAGGGTTGACGCCGCCGGCGATTTTTCTGGTAGGGGATGTTGTTTCTCTGCGGGATGAATTGGCGTGGTTTGATCAGCGGCCTTTGTTCGGACAGAAGGTGTTGGTGACGCGGGCGCGAGAGCAAGCCAGCTTGCTTACGGCGCGGTTGGAAGAATTAGGCGCTCAATGTGTGGAAGCGCCGGCCATTCAGATTCAACCGCCTGCAAGCTATGAGCCAATGGATGCGGCTATTCAGGAGTTGCAAGGTTATGACTGGCTCATTTTTACCAGCGTCAACGGTGTAGAGTATTTCTTCAATCGCTTGGCGGAGCAGGGCAAAGACGCTCGGGCGCTGGCAGCCGCCAAAGTAGCGGCTATTGGCGTAGCAACAGCGAGCAAGCTGGCGGCTTACGGCATTCAAGCGGATTTGGTGCCGGTGGAGTTTCGGGCGGAAGGTATTATTGAAGCCCTAGAGGGAAAAGTGAAGCCAGGTATGCGCGTTCTGATTCCCAGGGCCACTGTAGCCAGGGAGTTGCTGCCAGAGCAGCTGCGCGCTCAGGGCTTGTCGGTGGATGTAGTGCCTGCGTACCGTACGGTTACGGCGCAGGCGGACGGTGAGGGCCTAAAAGCTTCCCTGGAAGCTGGAGAGTTTCAATGGGTAACGTTCACCAGCTCTTCAACAGTAACTAATTTGTTGAAGCTTTTGGGCGAAGATGGCGCAGCCTTGCTGAAAAAAGCCAAGGTGGCCTGCATCGGCCCGATTACGGCGGAGACCTGCCTGGAGCACGGCATAGAACCGGACGTTATGGCCGGCGAGTATACAATTAAGGGATTGGCTGAAGCCATCCTTACATTTTACGGCGAGGAGATGTAGTTTATGTACCATCCGTATTTGCGTCCCCGGCGGTTGCGCGTGAGTGAAGGCTTGCGTGCTATGGTGCGGGAGACGGTGCTGCAGGTAGAGGATTTGGTATATCCGTTGTTTTTAGTGCCGGGCGAGAAGATTAAAAAGGAAATTTCTTCTTTGCCGGGGCAGTACCACTTATCAGTGGATCAAGCGGTTCTTTTGGCGCAAGAGGCGTGGGGGCTGGGAATTCGCTCAGTGCTTCTTTTTGGACTTCCTTCATATAAGGATGAGCAGGGAAGCAGCGCCTGGGACTTGCAGCAACCGGTGCAACTGGCTATGACGGCGATTAAAAAAGCCTTGCCGGAGATGGTGGTTATTGGGGATGTCTGTCTTTGTGAATACACCAGTCATGGGCATTGCGGTCTGCTGGCAGGCGAGACCGTGGATAATGATCCGACGCTGGAACTGTTGGCCAAGGTGGCGGTTAGCCAGGCTAAAGCCGGCGCAGACATTGTCGCCCCTTCGGATATGATGGACGGTCGGGTGCAAGTTATTCGCGAAGCCTTAGACGATGCTGGCTTTGCGCAGGTGTCTATCATGAGTTATGCCGTCAAATACGCGTCCGCGTACTATGGTCCTTTCCGGGACGCCGCGGATTCAGCGCCGCAATTTGGGGACCGCCGCAGCTATCAAATGGACCCGGCCAATGCCAGAGAGGCTTTGCGGGAAGCGGCCCTGGATGTGGAAGAAGGAGCAGATTTTCTAATGGTCAAGCCGGCGTTGGCGTATCTGGATATTGTGCGTCAGATCAAGGATACGTATTTGCTGCCGTTGGCAACGTATAATGTCAGCGGTGAATACGCCATGGTCAAAGCTGCAGCGCAGCAGGGCTGGATTGACGAGAAGAAAATTGTTCTAGAAACGTTGGTTTCGATGAAACGAGCCGGAGCGGATATTATTATTACCTACCATGCCATGGACGCAGCCAAGTGGCTGCTAGAGAATCAGTAAACAAAAGAGAGGTAAGTACTATGAGCTTTTCTTTGCAGCGATCCCAAGAAGCCTTTGTTGCCGCTAAAGCCTGCATTCCCGGAGGGGTAAACAGCCCGGTGCGTTCGTTTCGCAGCGTTGGCGGGACGCCTCCTTTTATTGCGCAAGCGCAGGGCGCCTATATAGAAGACATTGACGGCAATCGTTATATTGACTACATTGGCTCCTGGGGGCCGATGATTTTGGGTCACGCCCACCCGCAAGTCACTGAAGCGCTGGAGAAGGCGATTCGGAAAGGCACCAGCTATGGCGCGCCGACGCTGTTGGAAACAGAGCTGACGGAGATGGTGCGGCACTGCGTACCGTCGATGGAGCTGGTGCGCATGGTCAATTCCGGCACAGAGGCGACGATGAGCGTGCTGCGTTTGGCTAGGGCTTTTACCGGACGCAGCAAAATTGTCAAATTTGCCGGTTGCTATCATGGACACCATGACAGTCTGCTGGTCAAAGCCGGCTCCGGTGCGGCCACTTTAGGCATTCCAGACAGTCCTGGCGTGACTAGCGAAGTGGCAGGTAACACGCTGACTGTGGAATATAATGATCTGCAGGCTCTGACTGCCGCCTTTGAAGCCAATCCGCAGGAAATTGCCGCCGTCATTATTGAACCGGTGGCGGGGAATATGGGCATGGTCCTGCCGCGCGACGGCTATTTGCAGGGTGTGCGGGACTTGACCAGTAAATACGGTGCCTTGCTGATTTTTGATGAAGTTATGACTGGTTTCCGGGTGGCTCTGGGCGGAGCGCAAAGCGTATACGGCATCAAGCCGGACTTGACTTGTTTAGGGAAAATTATTGGCGGCGGCTTGCCTGTCGGCGCCTACGGCGGCCGCAAGGATATCATGGCCTGCATTGCTCCAGCAGGCCCCGTCTATCAGGCGGGAACGCTGAGCGGCAATCCTTTGGCGATGACCGCCGGCATTGCTACGCTGCATTTGCTGATGGAGACCAAAGGGTTTTATGACGAATTGTCTCAAAAGACAGCGACCTTGGCGCAAGGCCTCTATGGTCGGGCGGCTAAATACGCGCTGCCTGTAAGTACTTGCCACTTGGGCGGGATGTTCGGCCTCTTTTTCCATGCAGGACCGGTTTTGGACTATCGGACTGCCCAGCAGGCTGATTTAGATGCTTTCTGCACCTACTTCCATACGCTGCTGGCGCAAGGTATTTATGTGGCGCCGTCGCAGTTTGAGGCAGCTTTCGTTTCAGCGGCTCACAGCGAAAGCGACCTGGAGCGGACGCTGAATGCAGCGGAGCATGCCTTTGCGGCGGTGATGGCAATGAAGGATCATTTTCAACCGTAAGAAGCAATAAAAGAACTGTGAAATTCTCGAGGGAGGTTTCACAGTTCTTTTCTTATCTGAGGAGGAAGGGGAATGAAAACAATAGTAGGGTCTGCAGAATGTTTGGTTTTTGTTTACGGAACGTTGCAGGAGGGGCAAGCAAATGAGAAGGTGGCGGCTTCGTATGTGCAAAAACGGTGGCGAGGACGTATTAAAGGGCGGCTGTATCATCTTACAGACCGAGGCTATCCGGCAGTGCTTCTTGAAGAAGAGGGAGTGGTCTGGGGAGAATGCTTGCAGCTTAAACAACCAGAGAAGGCACTTCAGGCGTTGGATGCGCTGGAAGAGTATTTTGGGCCGGATGATGTTCGCAATGAATATGACCGCCGCCGCTGCCTTGTGTGCAACGACGACGGTCAGGAATGGGAATGCTATTCTGACATAGTGGCTAACAATAATCTGGATTATACTAACCGGATTGGTTTTCATGAAAAATGGCATCCGTTTATACGCCTTGGTAACCATATGCATATAATGACCTGCCATTGTCTCAGCGGTGTTAAGTATGCGCCATTATATATTCACAGCTTTCAACTATTGCAACCACGTAATTTGCTTGAAGCGGAAAGGTTTAATATTAAATATATCAGTCCTTCTGAAATTGCTACAGTGCCAGACAAGCTCCGTTATTACAGACATAAAAATGGGTTGCAACAAAAAGAGGTAGCTGAAAAAACTGGAATTCACCGTGCTACTTATTGTGCTTATGAACAGGAAGAGAGAAAAATGCCTTATCCGTTGGACAAGCTAAGTAAAATTGCCGAACTTTTTGGCGTTGAAATTACAGCACTGCTTGATGAGTATAATCTTTTTTTATACAATGGACAAGGGCGACAAATACGGGATTTGCGTCAAAGTTTGGGTCTGACGAAAAAAGAATTTGGCGAGCTATATGGATTTCATGCATACACGGTTAACAAATGGGAAAATGATACTATTCAAATTTTAAAAAGTACCTGGGTGAATTTGTTTGCTAATAAATGAAAAACAAGGTCAACAGCAATAAATGGTTTAATTTCTAATCTCTTATTAAGAAATCTAACTATTCTAACCAACCAATTTGGTTGGTTAGAATAGTTAGAATATGGGTAGAAAGCTTGAAATAGCAAGCAGAGGTTTTTTAATTTGCTTTAATGCGTAAAAGCCTACAATAATCTTTTTGCGTTTCTATGGTATATTCTGCAATCAACGTGATAAATGGCTCCGCATCCGGTTGATTAGCACGTTGTGATACACGAAGCGCCTCAATGTATTCCACCCTCAATACAGGCGGAATAGATACAATACCATAGCCATAATGCATCAATCGTAGATTCATCAGCAGACGCATTGTCCTGCCATTACCATCAACATAGATATAGACAAGAAAGGAAAAATAGGCATCGTACCTGTAGGCTTTCTCAAACATATCAACTGTCTGGTCATGATTGTTAAATAATTGTTTGCTCTTAAAAATTTAGCTGTTTATGCATTCTTTAATTTGTGGTATAGTTGCTTTAGTTCATATATAATGATCGTATCGGTTGCGGAGAACAATTAACATCTTATAATGTTAGTGGCCGCTTGAATAGACAAACAACTATAGACTGAGGTGTAGTAATATGTTACATAGTATTGGGATAATCGGACCGACCCAGTCGGTAAAACGCATTCTGGAAGTGGCCCAAGGATTTGAACAATGTATTGACTTCTTCGCTTTCCCATTTGAATATGAAAACGAAATCATACCTATTTTGCATGAAAACATGGGAAAAGTGAAGGGGTGGCTTTTTACCGGGCCCGCTACGTATGCCATCGCCCAAGAACACATTGCAATGGATGATAATATGATGTATTGTCAATCCATGGGAGCTGGGTTTTACAATGTATGTCTGCAAATTGCCTTTGAGCGGCAGATGACATTGCGACGCATGTCGGTCGATATGCTTGAAGGGGTAATGGATATTGAAAAAGCGCTCCAAGAGACTGGTCTTCCATGGCAGGATATCTATATTCGAAATTATAGCAACTGGCGTGAGTTCCAAGAAATAATTCAGTTTCATCTGCAGTTGTGGCAAGAGGGAAAGATAGATGGAGCAGTCACTGTGCTACGTAATGTTTATAATGAATTAAAAAAGTTAGGTGTTCCTGTTTATCAGCTTACCTTAACCAAGCAGGAAATTTACCAGTCACTGAAAATGCTTGTTGAAAAAGTAAAGGCATCGTATTTTAAAAACACCCAAGTATGCACTGTCATTATTGAGATGGGTCAGTACAATGAAATCATCGAAAAAGCAAAGTCATCCTATCAATTGCAAGAGTTGGAGTGGAGGCTAAAAGGAATTGTATTACCTTTGTGCAAAAAATTGGATGGCTATTTATTAGAAAAAGGTGGTGGTGTATACGAATTTTTCAGTTCTCGTGGTGTTGCTGAACAGGAAATAGTCCTGCTGCAAGATGCATTGGACCAGCTTTCTATCGCTGTAAATAGTGACGTCCCGGTTTCAGCAGGTATCGGATTCGGGGTAACTGTATTTGCTGCCGAAATTAATGCTCGCCACGCACTTCGCCATGCTCACGGCAAAGCGGGGGGAGGAATTGTCATTGTTCAGGACGACGGGGTGATTGTAGAAGCAGTCAATCAGTTGAAGGAGCTAAGATATACCTACTATTCCAGTGACGCTGATTTGCTGGAAAAGCTTCACCAGGCAGAAGTAGGGGTTAAAACATACCAGAAAATTATCACTGCTGTAGGGAGAATGGGACGGGATGTTTTTACCGTTGCTCAGTTAGCAGAGCAATTATCGGTCAGTGCTCAGCATATTCGACGAATTCTTACGGGTCTGTGTGCTGCGGGGTTGGCTGAATATGCTGGAGAAGAGTCTTTTGTTACGAATGGCAGACCGGGGAAAATGTACCGATTGTATCCCAAACAGTAATAAAAACAGACCATTATTTGAACAGGAAGCTGTTGTTGGACAGAGATAAATAGGCTATTTGTAGAAGTGCTAAACTTTACACGGCTGACGTCATTTTTCAAGTGGCGTCAGTTTTGTTTTTTTGTGTACTAATGATTATTTATTATTTTGAAGAATGCATTTTTTAGTAAAAGGGTTAAAAAAATTGTCACAGAGATGTTATCATAACAAATCCTTCTTGCTGTTTTTCCTAATAGAGTGTTATACTAGATTTAGCAACAGTTTTGTTTATGTTTCTTAATGTGAAAGAGACTTCGTTTTATCAGTTTGCTGGCCAAGACGGATTTCGCAACTGATAGGGCAAGTTAGCCTTGGCTTACAGTATTATTATTTAAGGAGGTCAGTATATGCAAGAACTTTTGAAAAAACTTCTTATCGCTAACAAATCATTATATACGAGTGGAAAGGTAGCAGACTACATCCCAGATCTAGCAAAAGTAGATCCGAAACTATTTGGGATTTATGTAATGGATATTAATAACAAGGAATACGCAGCCGGCGACTATGAAATTCCCTTTACTATTCAGAGTATTTCTAAAGTCGTTACGTTTATTTGTGCGCTCATTGATTGCGACTTTGAAAAAATATCCCAAACTATTAGTGTGGAGCCTACTGCCGATGGGTTCAATTCAATTTCCAGCTTAGAAATAAAAAACATGCACAAACCACTGAATCCGATGATTAATGCCGGAGCTATTGCTACGATTCCTTTTATTCGTGGGACGACCTACAATGAAAAATTTATTAGAATTTTTGACTTTATGAAAGTTATGACAGGCAATCCTGATCTTTCGATTAATCACTCAATTTATACGTCGGAGTCCCTCACTGGTTATCGCAACAGGTCTTTGGCTTACTATATGAAAAGCACAGGCGTTATTAATGGAAATATAGAAGAGTTGCTTGATATATATTTCCGACTTTGTTCCGTCGATGTTACTTGTAAAGATATTGCAACAATGGGGGCTGTCTTAGCTAATAATGGTATAGAAGTTAAAAATAATACACGTATTATTAGTAAAGAAATATGTCATATCGTCAAGGCAGTAATGTCTACCTGTGGTTTATATAATGAATCAGGCACATTTGCCGCTACTGTTGGTATTCCAGTAAAAAGTGGCGTAGGTGGAGGAATATTGGCTGTTGTCCCCAATGGCATGGGTATTGGTGTGTTTAGCCCAGCATTAAATGATAAGGGAAACAGTGTTGCTGGAATGAAGCTGTTGTTGGATCTATCCAGAGAACTGGATTTAAGTATTTATTGATATTCGTGATCTAAAATGAGATGAAAAAATTTTAAAAGCAGATTAAATAAGTCTTATATTTTCAGTATATTGAAATTATACTCCCGAGTTTGACACTTGTGAACGAAAAAAACGCTTAGAACCCTTGAAATTAAAGGGCGCTGAGCGTTTGTTTTTTTCTTATTTTTTGAGTAATGTTTTTCTGTTTTTAGTAGACTTAAAAATATTCGCAAATTGCAAGTGCAAGTTGAACACTTTGGTAAAGTAGAACAGTAGTTTAAATTAAGCAGCATAAATAGAGTCAAGAAAGTCTTCGAAAAGGTCGTC
>SAAJ01000093.1 GCA_009929485.1 Negativicutes bacterium | reverse complement strand
GGGTTGCACTTACTGATTCGCATTTGTGGGGGTGAAGTCCTTTTTATTGCCTAAAAACCCGTTGATTTTTCTAGGGTTCTGGAATATGAAAATCACTCAATTAAAAACACTGGTTCTTTGTGACATGTTTAGTTAAAATTTGTAATCCAGCAGGGATAGCGTCCGATGTTCCCAGGCCACCTGCAGATGCCGTCCGGAAAGATAGTAGCGTTTTCCTACGGGAGCTGCTTTTCCATCGTTAGCAGTCTCCTTTTCTTTGGCCCGTTCTTGTTCTTCCTTCTCGATAAGCTGTTTCAAAATATCCATTAAAGGTGATATTCGCCCTACTTCTTTGCCTTCCAACCATACGGAAACGCTTTTCGTATCGGTTTCGGCGGCAGAGACTACATACACCTTGGACGCGTCTTTGGACACAATCGACTCGGCCGTTGTCACCTGCAAGCTGCTATCCTGCGACGCGAAGGCAACCGCCGCTTCTTGCACGCCAGCCGCCGCTGCAGACCCATTAGCTACTGAAAACGAGCTGCTGACAGCCGTCCTGTCTACATCCAGTTTAACCTCCGCCAAAGACTGCATCGTTACCGGCACAAGACGAGGCGCATTGTTATTCGTAATTGCAAGGCCATTCTCTGTTTGCTGCACGCTGATGCGCGCCGTTTCCCCTTCATAATTCACTTGGGACTGCTTGCTTGTATAAATGCCGTCCTGCCCTGTCGAAGCAGGCAAAGCTGCCTGCTCTTTTATCTCGCTAGTCGCCAAATCAAGACGCTGTACGGTACCGACTTCGCCTGAATCTCGCAAGAATAAACCACTCTGCCGCACCTGTCCCTGCAGCTCATTGCGGCTATCCTTTAGGGAAAATTCCGTAGCGACGCTGCCCAAATAAATAGCGCCTACATCCGCTTCCTTCAAAGACAGTAATTGATCCTTTCCTTGATCGTCTTTAGCCCAAATACGCAGTTTGCCGTAAACATCGTCATTTTCATCAAGCCAGCCATTGCCGTCCGCATCGAATTTAGCCAAATCCCCAAAAGCGTCGCCGCTTTTAGCGCCAAAAAGCTCGCTGCCGTCATTGATTTTACCGTCTCCATTCTGATCTAGCGCCAAAAAGCCGGCGCCGGGTTTGACAAAGGACATGCTGTCTTTTTGGCCGTCCGCATCCAAATCAAAGACGTATTTTTCTTCGGTCAGTCCTACTCCCGCAGAACCTTTACCATACTGAATGACCAAGGGGTCCTCCAAGGTGGCCGTACTTTGCGTCTGAACCATTTCCGCCGTGCGCAGCATCAACGAGGTCTGATCGATTTGCAGCGTCCTGCCGTCTTCTGTAGTAACCAGCCCCTGCGCTGACCACGCTGTATATTCCGCTTCACTCACGGTACGCGTCCTAGTTTCCACCTCTCCAATCCGCAGCCCTGTTGCCGCTCCGTTGGCATTAGTCGTCGCCACAAACACTGTTGATTCTCCTACTGCCGTACTGGTTCCTTGTAGTTGGGCGTTCTCCTGACGCGTCACCGTCTCACCACCTTGGCTTTGCCTCGCAACAACCGCGCCTTGTCCCACCGTCATCTGCTGCGACGCTTCTGTAATAACGCCGACTGGCCGCCAGTTGCCGCCGCTTTGCGGCGGTTTTCCGATCGTAGCGCTGCTGCTGTTTTGATCAATCACAAGCCTGGTGTGACTTTCAGCCGCAACTTCTTCCGAAATTACATCGCTGTCCACGCCCATAAAAGCAGTTACATTTTTCAGCTCATTCCGCTCTTCTTGGGAAAGCTTAGAAAAATCAACTCCTTTGTTCACCACCGCCGCATCTTTGCCAGCCGCTGCAGCTGTTTGCAAAGCTTCTTCGCTCAATTGCACCTCGTAAGCCCGATCCGTCTGAATTTCCGTGTGACTGCTCTCTTGCTCCAAGGTTGTAGCTGCTGCGGTACTGGAAGCGTATAGGCTTTCTCTTTCTTTCGTGCCTAAAAAATGACTGCTGCTAAACTCTACGGTACTAGAATCAATTCTCACCAACCTCAGCTCCTATATTTTTTTGCTTCACATAACTTGTAAAGCTCCTTATTTATAATATCGTACGCATTGTGAAACTTTTTACATGTTTTTCATTTTTTTTGCGATATTTTTTTGAACTAGCTTGAAAATTAACAACTTTCTCTTTCTTTTCTATCCAGCTAAGTTAAAACATGGTATGCTATGTTCATAGCGTTTTAGACAAGGAGGCTCTTTCATGAAGCATCTTCTTTTCATCTGTGTCCTGTCTCTTGTTGCAATCCTCTATAATCCGGAAAACGCCTTAGCCAGCCCTCAAGAATTCATTATCATCAACAATACAGGCCACACTATTTGCGCATTATACATTGCTCCATCCAATACAAACGACTGGCAAGACAACTTGCTTGAACAAACTATATTAGGAATCACGGATCAGGCGACTCTTCCGTTTCACCGTAATGAACCCGCTGCTTATTGGGATGTGCGGGTAGTATATGACAATGGGTTCAGCGATAATTGGAAGCGCTGCCAACTGCGCAAGCAGCTTTTTGTAACGCTCAAGCCCGAAGCCGCCATCTAAAAATTTTTCTTTATCTTCCAGCCTGACTAGTAAAGGGGCTGTGAAATAACTCCCTGACAAATAAAAAGAGGTCCGTTAGCTCGGAAGAGCTGACGGACCTCTTTTTGTGGTAAAATTTTACGTACCAATGA